>NZ_JAYLVN010000003.1:57721-755148 GCF_046156345.1 Variovorax sp. H27-G14 | reverse complement strand
CGCATCGACATGGTGATAGTTGCCGTGGATGTGGCCATCGCTGTACCTCGGATCCAGAAGCTGGACCGGGCCAACGATGCGACATTTCTATTTAGTCAAAACACGACATTACTAATCAGCCACTACATCGGTAACGCACACAATGTGCGTTATGTTAAATAATAGTTGCGGATCCTGAAGCAAGGTAAGTCAGCCTTCCCTTGAACAACAAGGAAGGCTGAAACCCTAAGGAATGCTCCGCGCCACCACCCCCAGGTCGCGCCAGGCTTCCGGATGGCAACTCAATATCAAGATCTGGTGCCGCGTAGCCGCGTCGTACAGCACGCGCTTCATCTGCCCCAGGCGCTCTTCGTCGGTGTGCACCAGCGCATCGTCCAGGATCAGCAGCGTCGGCTTGTGCGCTTCCTTCAGCAGATCGGCATAGGCCAGGCGCGCCACCACGCCCATCTGTTCGCGCGCGCCCACGCTGAGCTCCTCGAACGCGCCGCTTTGTGCACCCCGCACGCCTTGTCGCGTGATTCGTCCCGGTGACAGGTCATCGCCGACCTCGACCTGCGCCCCCGGAAAAAGAATCTGCAGGTAGTGGTCCAGATGCTTCTGCAACGGCGCGCGCAGCCGGCGTGCCAGCGCCGAGCGCTTGTCGCGCAGCAGCTTCAGCAGATGGTCCAGCGCCTTGGCGTGGCGTTCCAGCTCCGTGCACCGCCGCGCAACGTGGTCGACATCGCGCTGCTTTTCCGACGCAATTTCTTCCTGCCCCAGCGCGCCCTTGGTTTCGAGTTCGACCTCCAGGCGCGTGATGTCGTTGGCCCGCTGGCTGTGCGCCGACTCGGCCTGCCGGGTGCTGCGCTCCAGGCGCTCCACGTCCTGCACCAGCACCGGCAGGTTGACCGTGCGCAACTGCTGCGCCAGTTCCTCAGCCTTCTGCGCAATGGCCGACTGCTGCGCCAGCGCATCGGTCAGGGCTTCGCTGGCTTCGCGCTTGCGGCCGGCGCGCATCGGGTCGGCCAGCGTCGTCTTCACGGCCCGCAGTTCGTCATCGGCGGCCTTGACCTGCTCGCGCGCATTGCCGGCCTTGACCTTGGCCTCGTTGAGCGCCGCGGAGGCCGTCTCCAGCGCGGCGCGGGCGGCGCCCTCCTCCGACTCGGCCTGCGCGGTCGTGGGCACGGGCGTGTCCGGCGCGAGCGCCATGGCTTGCAGCACCGCCCTGGCCTCGGTCAGCCGGGCCTCGCGCAAGGCCACGTCGGCGGCGAGCGCGCCCAGGCCCTTGGGCGCCAGTGCCGACAGCACGGCTTCCGCCGCGTTGGCTTCGCTTTTGCGCAAGGCATGCAGCCGCACGCGTTCTTCCACGGCCGCCACGCTGTCCGCGCGCAGCGCCTGCAGCAGCGCGGCCAGTTCGTCGCGGGCCCGGTCGCGCTCCACGCCCAGGCTCTCCAGGTCGGTGCCGCCCGGCAGCACGGTGATGCGGCCGACGCCTTCTATGTCGATCTCGGTGCGCGCAATGACGGTCTGGCGCACCGCGCCAGCAACATCGGCATCGACAGCAACGCCACCCACGCGCACGCGCGCACCGGGCTGCAAGTCGAACGCCAGCGCGGTCGCCACCGCATCGAGCCGGGCCTGCGCGGTGCGCAGCATGTCGGCGGCGCGCTGCAGGCGTTTCAGCTCGCCGTCTGGCACGGCCAGCGCCTGCGCGTCGGCCTGCAGGCGCGTCACCTTGTCTTGTTCGCCCTTGGCCTTGTCCAGGTTCTGCGCCAGCGCGGCAAGCTGCTCTGCCAGGCTCTCCACGGTCTTGTCCTGCGCAATGCGCGCGGCGGCCTGGCGGGCCAGCCGCAAGGTGTTTCGCGCAGCAGCATCGGCCTGCGACGCGGCCGCATGGCGCGGCTCCCAGGCCTGCAGTTCGCCCAGCGCCTTCTCCAGGCCTTCCTTCACCGTGGCCAGGTTGTTCTCGCGCTGCACGACCGTGGCTTCTTCGCGCTCCATCGACTGAAGCTGCGTGCGCCATGAGCCGACCTGCGCGGCAATTTGCTTGAGCGCCGCGTCCTGCGCGGTCTTGCGCTCGGCCAGCCCCTTGCCGTCGCTCAGGCGCTGCTGCGCCACGCCCAGTTGCTCGCGCAGCGCCACCCAGGGCCGCGCCGCGTCGTCGCGCTGGTGCTCGCGCCGCAGGCCCGCCAGCCGGTCGACCCCGGAGCGATAGGCCTCGATGTCCGCGTGCAGCCGCGCCAGTTCGGCTTCGAGCTCGGCGCGCAGTTTCAGTGCGTCTGCATAGGCGCCGCGCGGCGCACCGCCCGCGGGCGTGAGCAGTTCGTTGCGCTCGGTCTCCACCGTCTTGAGCACCGCATCGCCCTGGCTGGAGGCCAGCTCGCCCAGCGATTCGCCCAGCGCATTGCGCAGGTGGTCGCTGGCGTGGCCGACGGCGCTGGAAATGTCGTGCGGGGTGCCCTGCTTGATCCACAGCAGCCCCGGAATGCCCATGTGCTCCGGCGAGCTCGCGCCCTTGCCGGGAAAACGAAAGCCCAGCAGCGCTGCCAGGTGGTCTTCCGCCACCGCGCCGTCCATGGCCTTGCCGTCGATCACCAGCTCGCAGCGCTTCTTGCCCAGAAAGGCCTTGGTGAGCTTGCAGGGCTTGCCGTCGAGTTCGAAGTCGAGCTCCACCGTGGGCGTGGCTGTGCTCTCGCCCCACGGCCTCAGGTGCTCGACCGCGCTGGAGCGATGGCGCTCGAAGAACGCGGCGCGAATGGCTTCGGCGATGGTCGACTTGCCCGACTCGTTGGGCGCCGCGAACAGGTTCAGCCCGTCGGTGAAACCGTCGATTTCCATCGGCGCGCGGAACAGCTTGAAGTTCTCCACGCGCAGGCGTTGCAGCTTCATGCGCCGGCTCCCGTCTGCTTGCCTTGGGCACCTTGCGCGCCTTGCGCATCGAGGATGCGGGCCAGCGTCAGCAAGGCGTCGCGGGCCAGTTCCGCGTCGGCATCGGCTTGCTGCGTGCGCAGCTCCTGCAGCGCCTCGCCGACGAAACCGTCGGCATGCAGCGCCTGGATGTCTTCTTCGGTCGGCTCCAGCCGCAGCGCTTCACCGTCCCACACCAGCGCACGGGCGCGGGCGCGCGCGGCATCCAGTGCCGCGCTCAGCTTGCCGTGGCCACCCAGGTCGCAGCTGCCGAGCGCGCGCAGTTGCAGCACGTCCTGCCCGCCGACAGCCGCCAGCTTTTCCACCAGCTCGTCGATGTCCGAAGCCACCGTGAGCCGTGGCTCCAGCTGCTGCCACGAGAACTGGCCGGTGCGCACCGGCTCAACCTGCGGCAAGGCGCCGGCACCCGCAATGGACACCAGCAGCGCCTGGCCCGAATCGTTGGCCCGGAAGCGATCGGTTTCGGGCGTGCCTGCGTACCAGGTGCGCTCGTCGATCTGCCGCGTGCCGTGCCAGTCGCCCAGCGCGAGGTAGTCGAGGCCGGCCTCGCCTGCCCGGCCCGCCGCAATCGGGTTGGCCGAATCGATGTCTTCCGACAGGATGCCCTGCACGCACCCGTGCGCCAGCCCGATGCGCGGCAAAGCGCTGTCGGTGGGCGCGGACGCGAACCAGTCGGTGAGGTCGCCATAGGTGTGGCGCTGCGTGAGCGGCGCGGGCAGCAGCACGAACTTGCCCGCCACGGTGTGCGGCCTGGGCTCCAGGCAGCACACGACGTTGGGCGGAATGGCGCCCAGCCGCTCGGCGCGGCGCCAGACCGATTCGCTCAGCGCGGAATCGTGGTTGCCCGGAATCAGCAGCCATGGGCCGGTGAAGGCCTGCATGGCATTGAACATGCGCCGAATGGTCTTGTCCGACACGGTCTGCAGGTCGAACACGTCGCCTGCGACCAGCACGGCGTCGACCTGGCGTTCGGCGGCAATGGCCGCCAGCCGTTCGACCACCTTGAAACGGGCCTCGAACAACGCGGCTGCGTCGTCGGGCTCGAACTGCGAGAACACGCGGCCCATCTGCCAGTCCGCTGTGTGGAGCAAAGAAATCATGCGTGGCCCTCCCCTTGCCTCTCGCGTCTTCCGGAATTCAGAACAGCGCGCATCTTAGAGGGCTCGCGGTGCCGCACGCACCGCGCGGGCTGCACCTGCCGGGAGGTGCCGTCAGTGCTGACAGTGTCGGCAGTGCCGACAGCGCCTGCAGCGCCTGCAGCGCTAGACGCGCGGCGCGGTGCCCGCCGCGCACTCGTCGACCAGCGCGGCCGACTGCGTCACCTGCTCGGTGATCTGCGCCTGCCATGCGCAGCGGAACGACGCCTGCAGAAACCATTGCGTTCCCAAAGCCGCGGCAACCCCGCCAACGACGAACATCCAGTGCGTGAGCTCCATGCAGGCCCCCTTCCAACAGAGTGAGGGCGCGAGTCTGCGCAGTTCGCGGCCCTTGCGATATCACCAATTCGTGGGAGGCCGTTTGCCAGATGCCACACGCGATGCGCAAGAGCGAAAAGGTCAGCGCGCCGTCAGGTACTGGCGCGGGGCGACCGCGTTGCCGCGGTAGCGAATTTCGAAGTGCAGCTTGGTGCGGGCACCCTCTGCGCCACTGCCACTGCCACCCCCGATGTCGGCGATCTTCTGGCCCCGCTCCACCCGCTGCCCCTGCTTGACCAGCACCGTGCGCAGGTTGGTGTAGACCGACATGTACGCCCCGCCGTGGTCGACCATCACCACGCTGCCGTAGCCGCGCAGCATCTCGGTCACGGCCACCTTGCCCGCGCCCATCGACACCACCGGATCGCCCGGGTTGGCGGCAATGTCGATGCCCTTGTTGCTCGAGCCGTTGAAGCTTGCGATGACCTGCCCTTGCGCGGGCCAGCCCCAGTCGCCGCGGCGCGACGCGGGCGGGGCCACGGGTTCGGGCTCGCGGGGGCGCGACGGCGTGGCGCGCTCGGTATCGGCGTTGCGGGCGCTGCGTGCATTTCGGGAGCTGAGGACAGGTGCCGAAGCCTCGGGCCCGGTGCCCGCCGATGCGCTTGCCGCGCCGCCCGGCGGTGCCACGCGCAGCAACTGACCGGCCTCGAGCTTGTCGGGGTCCTGCAGGTTGCTCCAGCGGGCGATGTCGTTGGCCGAGCGGCCGGTTTTGGAGGCGATGCGAAAGAGCGTGTCGCCCGGCTGCACCACGTACTCGCCGGGGCCCGCCACGGGCGCCTTGGGCGACGTGGAGCACCCTGCAATTGCCAATGCGGCGGCAAGTGCGATGCCCGCGCGCCAGCGTCGGCCTGAGTTGTCTGTGTTGCCTGTACTGCGTGTATCGCGTGTACTGCCTGCACTGCATATCCCTGCTGCTGTCACAACCACTGCTGGAGTCCTTCCTGGAAGCCCTGGATAGCGCGCCCCCGTTGCCCGGGGTCGCGTTCGAAGAATCCGGGGAGGCTACCAGCAGTCGCGCGGCGTCAGTGCGTCACGGTTTCGGCGTGGGTGTGCGGTGCTGGGCGCGCGACCATCGGCGGCTTTTCGGCCACGCCGCGCTTGTTGGCAATGCACATGAGCGACAGCGCGCTGGTGGTGGCGCCCGGGTCGCGGCCCGACAGCGCATTGCCCACGCGGTACTTCCACTGCGCCGGGCCGACCTGCCCGCGCAGCGCCGCCGCGCCGATCTGGTGGTTGTGCGCATGCACGCTCACCTCAAACCCCAGCGGCTCCAGCGTCGACTGAAAGAACTCCCTGGTCACGCCGTCGCCGGGCCGGTGGTGCACCTCGGTGCGCAGCCCCCATGACTGCTGGGTGCCGGTCTTGTGAAAGCCGTGCCGCGTCATGCGATACACCCACAGCCGCGCGTCCCACATGAACTTGGCCAGGCCCTTGTAGTCCCAGGCGGTCAGTTGCGGGTCGTGGTCGGTGATGAGCAGCCCGCCGGGCTTCACCAGCCGCGCACCCTCGCGCAGCACCGCGTCCATGTCGTCGCAGTGGTGCAGCGACGCATTGATGACCACGATGTCGGCCACCTCGGAGCGGAACGGCGTGTGCGCCGCGTCCGCCAGCACCGCCGTGTAGCCCAGGCGCGAGGCCAGCGCCAGCGAGCCCGCGGCCACGTCCACGCCCACCAGCAGGGCCGGCTTGCCGCCCAGCGTGGCAAACACGTTGCCCGGCCCGCAACCCAGGTCGATCACTGTCTTGCCCGACCAATCTCCACCGGCGGCAAGCCAGCGGCTGCGGAAATGTTCGTCGCGGTGACAAAAGTCCAGATATTCCTGCGCCCAGCCTTCATTACCGAAATAAGTGGCATTGGCGAGCAGTGCTTCCGAATTGTTCGGCATATCCCATTCGTAATAGAAATCGAAATGGTGAAGAACTACGTTGGGTAAAAGGATGTCGCTGAACATATCGGCCCTTCGGTTGTATTGATTTTTCCAGGCACGGAAGCACCACGAAGTCTTGGCCGATTTCCTGTTTTGTACAGTTCTTTTTTAT
Source organism: Variovorax sp. H27-G14 (assembly GCF_046156345.1). Classification (NCBI taxonomy): domain Bacteria; kingdom Pseudomonadati; phylum Pseudomonadota; class Betaproteobacteria; order Burkholderiales; family Comamonadaceae; genus Variovorax; species Variovorax sp. H27-G14. Next base: position 748,726 of record NZ_JAYLVN010000003.1, on the reverse strand, counting down.
CCGGTTACAGACTGCTCAATTAAATAACAGCACGGAATCGGGGCGATGTTTCATTTTGCGGGCACCGCGGCCGTGCGTTTTACGCATGACTCCCAGTGAGGCGCGTGCACCAACCAAGGCCCGCGGGCCGCGCGCGGGGTACACCGGGTTTGCCCCCGGCTGCCCTGCGCATCTCCCCATGAGTACCTCACCTCGGATGGCTGTTTTACCGTCCTGAAGCAAGCTGAGTAGTCGCTCGCTTCTTTAAAACCACGCATCAGTTACCTTGAACGTGACAGTTCGGGTAGTACGTTTCCGAAATAACCTTGTCTGAATGTAACGTAGACCAAAAGGCCTCACATTCGACGAAACAAAGCTCCTAGGATCGGGTCAACAAAAAGAAGCAGATCAGATCTACAGGGCCAATTGAACAAGCGTCATTTTCGCTTGCTTGATTAATTCCATCGTATTTGTTCGTCGGGTAATTACATGGAAATTCAAACTGTTTCGGCAGCGCAGCGAGAGGCACCCGACCTGGTTCTGGGTGATCTTTTCGTGGCGCGCGTCAACCCGGCTGTCTTGTCCGCCCGCCATACGGGCGCGCTGTATCTGGTGCACCCGCCTTCCGCAGGGCTGCTGCCCGGCACCCTTCTGCACAACAACCTTCTCCCCGACACCGTCTTTGCCGGCGCCTGGCTGCTGCTGCAGTCCCGCTGGCTCGGCACCCTCTGGCCCGTGCTGCACGAAGCCGGCCGCGCCCAGCACTGGTCGACCACCGTGGCCTACGACGCCACGCGCGCCGCCGGCGACTGGCTCAGCGAGCTCGACATGGCCCGCCGTGCCGCGCCCGCGTCGGCGCGCGGTGCCGGCCAGGCGCAGTCGCTCTGGCTGCGCGAGGACATCGGTGCTTCCTATACAGGCGACGCCACTCCCCTGCGCCTGCGCTTCGACGCCGCACAGGCCTGCCTTCACATCGACGCCGCCACCAGCCTGATGGACGCGGCCTCGCTCGATGCCCTGCTGGCCGCGCTGGCCGACACCGCCGCCGACCTTTTCGCGCGCCCCGACGCAGCCCTGAGCGACATCCGCACGCTGGCCCTGGCAGACAGCCGCCACCAGCTCACCGACTGGAACGCGCCCGTGTCGCCACTCGACCGCGCGCTGACCGTGCCCGGCGTGTTCGCCCGCCAGGCCAAGGCCACGCCGGACGCCGTTGCGCTGGCCGAGGGCGACACGCTGATGCGCTATGCCGAGCTGGACGCCCGCTCCGACGAACTCGCCCACCGGCTGCAGCGCCTGGGCGTGCGCAGCGGCGACGCCGTGGGCATGCTGCTGGAGCGCTCGATGGCTGCCGTCGTCGCGCAGCTCGGCATCCTGAAGGCCGGCGCCGCCTACGTGCCCGTGCCGACCGACTTTCCGCCCGAACGCATCGCCTACATGCTGGGCGAGGCGCGCGCGCACCATGTAGTAACCACGCAGGCGCACCACGCCCTGGTACCCGCGGCGCACGGCGAACACGCTGTTCTGCTGCTCGACGAATATGCGGACAAGGCAGACCGCAGTGCTTGGAATCCGCCGGTCATCGACGGCGAATCGGTCGCCTATGTGATGTACACCTCGGGCTCCACGGGCACGCCCAAGGGCATCGAGATTTGCCACCGCGCCATCCTGCGGCTGGTGGTGGGCGTGGACTACGTGGCGCTCGCCCCGGGCCGCGCGGTGCTGCATGCCGCGCCGCTGGGCTTCGATGCCGCCACGCTCGAGGTGTGGGGCCCGCTGCTCAACGGCGGCTGCTGCGTGGTGCATGAAGAGCGCGTGCCCACCGGCCCCGGCCTGGCGCGCACCGTGGCCCGCCACGACGTGCACACCGCCTGGCTCACCGCCGCGCTGTTCAACGCCATCGTCGACGACAGTCCGGCCCACCTGGCCGGCCTGCGCCACCTGTTCACCGGCGGCGAGGCGCTCTCGGTGCCGCATGTGCGCCGCGCGCAGGCCGCGCTGCCGGGCCTGCTGCTGAGCAATGGCTACGGCCCCACCGAGTGCACCACCTTCGCGGCCACGCACCGCATTCCCTCTCCCCTGCCGGACGACCTGCGTTCCGTGCCGCTCGGCCACCCGATCAACGACACCGTGCTGCGCGTGCTCAGCCCGTCGATGGCGCTGCTGCCGACCGGCCTGGTGGGCGAGCTGTGCATCGGCGGCCACGGTCTGGCGCGCGGCTACCTGCGCCAGCCAGAACTCACCGCGCAGCGCTTTGTGCCCGACCCCTTCGGCGGCCCGCAAGACCGGCTCTACCGCACCGGCGACCTGGTGCGCTGGCTGGAGGACGGCACGCTCGAATTCATCGGCCGTCGCGACGGCCAGGTGAAGATTCACGGCCACCGCATCGAGACCGGCGAAGTCGAGGCCGCCCTGCTGGCGCACCCCGGCATTCAGTCTTGCGCGGTGCTCGCGCGGCCCGATGCCGCCGGCCAGCTGCGCCTGGTCGCCTATCTGGTCGCGCGCTCGCAGAAGGTGTCCTGGGACGCCCTGCGCACACACCTTGCAGCCCGGCTGCCGGCCGCGCTGGTGCCCACCGCCCAGGTGTGGCTGGCGCAATTGCCCGTCACGGCCAACGGCAAGCTCGACCGCAAGGCCCTGCCAGAGCCCGCCGGCGAGCGCCCCGACCTGGCCCAGCCCTTCGAGGAAGCCCGCGACGCCGCCGAGCAGCAGGTGTGCGACGCCTTTGCGCGCGCGCTGCGCATCGACAAGGTCGGGCGCAACGACAACTTCTTCGACCTGGGCGGCGACTCGCTGCTGGTGCTGCAGGTGCTCGGCGAGCTGCAGCGCGGCAACGGCAGTGGCACTGCGCTGTCGACCAATCTTTTTTTCCGCAATCCCACGCCAAAAGCAATGGGTGCGCGGATGCAGCCGGCGGGCGATCAGCCCGCCACCGCCGCTGCGGCAGGTTTTCAAGCACGACCTGTCGCGGCGGCCCCCATTGAAACCGCGCCGTCATGGACGGGTGCGAACCCAAACGACGCCGTCGCGCTCATCGGCACCGCCGGGCGCTTTCCCGGCGCGGCCGACGTCGAGCAGTTCTGGGCCAACCTGGTGGCCGGGCGCGACACCATCACCTTCTTCGACGACGCCACGCTGGACGCTGGCGTGAGCCAGGCGCTGCGCAGCGACCCCTCTTACGTGCGCGCACGCGGCGTGATCGACGGCATAGAGAACTTCGACGCCGCCTTCTTCGGCATCAGCCCGAAAGAGGCGCAGCTGATGGACCCGCAGCAGCGCGTGTTTCTGGAGATCTGCTGGGAGTGCATCGAACGCGCCGGCTACGTGCCCGACGCGGCACCCGGCCCAGTGGGCGTGTACGCCGGCATGTACAACGCCAGCTACTTCCAGCGCCACGTGAGCACCCGGCCCGACCTGGTAGAGCCGGTGGGCGAGTTCCAGGTGATGCTGGCCAACGAGAAGGACTACATCACCACGCGCGTGGCCAACCGGCTCAACCTGACCGGCCCGGCCGTCAGCGTGCACACCGCCTGCTCGACCTCGCTGGTGGCCGTGGCCCAGGCCTTTCATGCGCTGCGCACGGGCCAGTGCTACATGGCGCTGGCCGGCGGTGCGTCGGTCACCTGCCCGCCGCGCAGCGGTTACCTCTACAACGAGGGCTCGATGCTCTCGCCCGATGGCCACACGCGCAGCTTCGACGCACAGGCCCAGGGCACGGTGTTCAGCGACGGCGCGGCCGTGGTGCTGCTCAAGCGCCTGGCCGACGCGCAAGCCGACGGCGACACCATCTACGCCGTGCTGCGCAGCGCCGCGGTGAACAACGACGGCGGCGCCAAGGCGAGCTTCACGGCGCCCAGCGTGGACGGCCAGGCCGCGGTGATTCGCGCCGCGCTGGCCGCAGCCGACATCGACGCGCGCAGCATCTCCTACGTGGAGGCGCACGGCACCGCCACGCCCATGGGCGACCCGATCGAGGTCGAGGCCCTTGCCGTGGCCTACGCCGAGCACACCAATGCGCTCGACTTCTGCACCCTGGGCTCGCTCAAGAGCAATGTGGGCCACATGGTCACCGCCGCGGGCGCGGCCGGGCTCATCAAGACGGCGCTGGCGTTGCACCACGGGGTGATTCCGCCGACCGTGCACTTCAACACGCCCAACCCGGTGATCGACTTCGCGCGCACGCCCTTTCGCGTGAGCAACCAGCTGCAGCCCTGGCCGCGTGCCGACCTGCCGCGCCGCGCGGGCGTGAGCTCTTTCGGCGTGGGCGGCACCAACGCGCACGTCATCGTGGAAGAAGCACCGCCGCGCGCGCCATCGCCCGTGGCCACCGGCGTGCAGCTGCTGTCGCTGTCGGCCCGCTCGGAGGCCGCGCTGGCCGTGGCCACCGAGCAGCTTGCCGTGCACCTTGCGATGCAGCTCGATGCAAGCCTTGAAACAGGCACGGCAGCGCAACCCCTGGCCGACGTGGCCTACACGCTGGCCGTCGGGCGCAAGGCCCACGCCTTCCGCCGCGTCGTGGTGGCCGGCGACACGGCCGGCGCCATTGCCGCGCTGCGCACCGCCGATTCGCCCTGGCGCGCCAGCGGCCGCACCGCCACGCGCGCCCCGCAACTGGTGCTGATGTTCCCCGGTCAGGGCGCGCAGTACGCCGGCATGGGCCAGCACCTGCATGCCGCCGACCCGGTGTTCGCGGCCGCGTTCGACGACTGCATGAACGCCTTTGAAGGCGCGGTCGATTTCGACCTGCGCGCGCGCATGTTCTCGGCCGACCCGCAAGCGCTGGCACCCACCGCCGCCACGCAGCCGGCCCTCTTCGCGCTCGAATACGCGCTGGCCCGCCGGGTGCTGTCGCTGGGCGCACGGCCGCAGGCGCTGATCGGCCACAGCGTGGGCGAGTTCGTCGCGGCGGTGCTGGCCGGCGTGATGCGCCTGGAAGACGCTGCCCGGCTCGTGGCTAGGCGCGGCGCGCTCATGCAGGCCCAGCCGCCGGGCGCGATGCTGTCGGTGCGAATGAGCGCGGCCGAGCTGCAGGCGCGCCTCGGCTCGCAACTGTCTCTGGCCGCTGAAAACGGCCCCACCGCCTGCGTTGCCGCCGGCCCCTTCGAGGCCATTGCCGCGCTGCAGGCCAGCCTGGAAGCCGAGGGCATTGCAACCCGCGCGCTGCAGACCTCGCACGCCTTTCACTCCGCCATGATGGACGGGGCCGTCGCGCCCTTCGAGGCCCTGGTGAACGGCGTGGCGCTGCAGGCGCCGCACACGCCCATCTTCTCGACCATGACCGGTCGCCTGCTCGAAAGCGCCGAGGCCACCAGCCCGACCTACTGGGCGCAGCACCTGCGCGGCACGGTGCATTTTTCGCCCGCGGTGCGCAGCGCGATGGCGCAACTGGCCAACCCTCTGTTCGTGGAAGCCGGCCCGCGCAACGTGCTGGCCACGCTGGTGCGTCAGCACGGCGCAAGCCAGGTGGTGTCACTGCTGCAAGGCGAGCCGGCCGACGAAGCCCGCACGCTGCAACTGGCGCTGGGCCGCCTGTGGGCCTGCGGCGCGGAAGTCGAACTTTCGCGGCTGTGCGCGCGGCCCGGCGCCCAGCGCGTGCAGTTGCCCACCACGCCTTTCGAGCGGAAGCGCTTCTGGGTCGACATCGCACCCGCTGCGGAGCTTGCAGCCCCCTTCCCCTTGCCCTCCTCCACCGCGAGCGCGCCTGCCGTTGCCGCGGCCCCCGTCCCCGTTTTTTCTGTTTCAACCATTCCATTGGAGCCGACCGTGACCGCTGCAACGCCATCGCCACTTCCTCCTTCCAGCGTGCCCACGTCGTCCCTGGACACGCGCCTGCGCACCCTGTTCGAAGACATCTCCGGCATCGACATGGCGCAGGCGGAAGGGCATGCGTCCTTCGGTGAGCTGGGTCTGGACTCGCTCACGCTCACGCAGGCGGCCACGCAGATCAAGAAGCACTTCAAGGTGAACCTCAGCTTTCGCCAGCTGATGGAAAACTACCGCAGCTTCGATGCGCTCTCGGGCTTCCTGCGGGCCAGCCTGCCGCCAGAAGTTGCGGCGCCCGCAGTGGCCGCGCCCGCCGCCCCGGCGCATGTGGCGGCGCCCTCCGCCGTGGCCATGCCGCAGGCCGCTGCGCCACAACCCATGGCCATGCCGGTGTACATGCCGATGCAAGGCAGCGTTTCGGCTGGCGCCCCGCTGAACCAGCTGATTTCGCAGCAAATGGAATTGATGCGCCAGCAGCTCGCACTGCTGTCGGGCGCGGCGAATGCGGCCCATGCCGTGCCGATGATGACCGTGCGGGCCATGCCGATGCAGCCCGCGCCGCAGCCTGAAGCGCCGCTGCCCATTGCTGCAGAAAGCCTCGCAGCGGAAGCGACACCCACGTCCACGCCCGCCACCCAGGAGGCCGTGCGCTACGACGTCAACAAGGCCTTCGGCGCCATCGCCCGCATCCACACCCAGCGCACCAGCGAGCCCAGCGGCCGGCAGAAGGCGCGGCTCGCGGCCTTCATGCGCCGCTATGTGGAGCGCACGCCAAAGAGCAAGCAGTTCACCGAAGACAACCGCACGCACATGGCCGACCCGCGCGTGGTCAACGGCTTTCGCCCGGTAACCAAAGAGATCACGTATCAGATCGTCATCGAGCGCTCCAAGGGTTCGAAGATGTGGGACCTGGACGGCAACGAGTACGTCGACGCGCTCAACGGCTTCGGCATGAACATGTTCGGCTGGCAGCCCGACTTTGTGCAGGACGCGGTGCGCAAGCAGCTCGACCTGGGCTACGAAATTGGCCCGCAGCACCCGCTGGCGGCCGAGGTCACGGCGCTGGTCTGCGAGCTCACCGGCCACGACCGCGCCGGCCTGTGCAACACCGGCTCCGAGGCCGTGATGGCCGCGCTGCGCATTGCGCGCACCGTCACCGGGCGCAGCACGGTGGTGGTGTTCACCGGCTCCTACCACGGCACCTTCGACGAGGTGCTGGTGCGCGCCGGCAAGGCGGGCAAGGGCCTGTCGGCCGCGCCGGGCGTCATGAGCGGCATGTTCGGCGACATCCGCGTGCTCGACTACGGCACGCCCGAGGCGCTGGCCTTCATTCGCGACAACGCCGACGACCTGGCCGCCGTGCTGGCCGAGCCGGTGCAAAGCCGCCGGCCCGACTTTCAGCCGCGCGAGTTTCTGCACGAGGTGCGCGCCATTACCGAGCAGCACGGCTGCGCGCTGATCTTCGACGAGGTCATCACCGGCTTTCGTGTGGGCCTGGGCGGCGCGCAGGAACTGTTCGGGCTGCGCGCCGACATGGCCACCTACGGCAAGGTGATCGGCGGCGGCTTTCCGGTGGGCGTGATCGCGGGCAAGCGCGAGTTCATGGACGCGCTGGACGGCGGCCCCTGGCAGTACGGCGACGACTCCATTCCCGGCGTGGGCGTGACCTACTTTGCCGGCACCTTCGTGCGCCACCCGCTGGCGCTGGCCGCGGCCAAGGCCTCGCTCCTGCACCTCAAGGAGGCCGGCCCGGCGTTGCAGGCGGGCCTCAACACCTCTACCGCCACCATGGCCGGGGAACTGTCGGCCTGGTGCAAGGAGGTGGGCGCTCCCATCGAGATCAGGCACTTCTCCTCACTGTGGCGCGTGAGCTGGCTCGAAGACCACCCGCTGCAAGACCTGCTGTTCGCCATGATGCGCAGCCGCGGCGTGCACATCCTGGACAACTTTCCGTGCTTCCTCACCAGCGCGCACAGCGCCGAGGACATCGCGTTCATGCAGAACGCCTTCAAGGAATCGGTGGGCGAGATGCAGGAGTCCGGCTTCCTGCCGCGCCGCGCCGCCGTGGTCACGGGCTTCGACATTCGCAAGCCGGTGGAAGACGGCTCGGTGCTGGCCCGCGACATCGACGGCCAGCCCTTCTGGTACGTGCCGGACAACGCCACCCCCTCACACCACCTGCTCAATGGAAAGGCCGCAGCATGAACGCCGTTCTCAAACCCACCGCAGCCGGTGGCGTCATCGAAAGCATTGTCGCGACGACCGAGTCGCAACGCGAAGTGTGGCTTGGCGCAACGCTGAGCACCGAGGCCTCGATGGCCTACAACGAATCGGTGCTGCTGCGCATGCGCGGCCCGCTCGACAGCGCCGCGCTGGGCCGTGCCATGGCCTCGCTGGTGGCACGCCACCAGTCGCTGCGCGCCACCATCTCGCCGGACGGCAGCTGCATGCTGGTGAGCCACCCTGAAGGCGACCCGCTGTTGCAGCAAGACCTGAGCAGCCTGTCGATCGAAGCCCGCGCGCTGGCGCTGCAAGACGCCCACACCTCGGCGGTGTGCACGCCGTTCTCGCTGGAGCACGGTCCGCTGTTTCGCGCGGTGCTGTTCAAGCTGGGCGACGCGGAGCATGAACTGGTCATGTCCGCGCACCACGTGGTGTGCGACGGCTGGTCCTGGGCGGTCATTGCCGAGCAGTTGGGCCACCTGTATGCAGAGCAGACCGGCGTGGGCCTGAAGCTCAAGCCGGCACCGCTCTTTGCCGCGTTCTCGGCCGAGGAAAGCGCCGAGGCCACGCACCCCGACATGCAGGCGCATGTCAACTACTGGCTGGAGCGTTTCTCCGGCAGCAGCCTGCCGGTGCTCGAGCTCCCGCTGGACCGCCCGCGCCCCGCCACGCGCACCTTTCACTCGCGCCGCGCCGAGCGCCTGCTCGACCGCCGCCTGGTCACCGCCCTGCGCGCCACCAGCGCCAAGGCCGGCGTGAGCCTGTTCACCGGCCTGCTGAGCGGCTTCGTGGCCACGCTGCACCGCCTCACGGGGCAAGACGACATCGTGGTGGGCATTCCCGCATCGGGCCAACTGGCGCGCGACATGCCCGCGCTGGTGGGCCACTGCGTCAACCTGCTGCCGCTGCGCCTGGCCGCCAGCGCAGAGCTGCGCTTCGACGCGCTCATGGACGAATGCAGCACCGCCGTGCTCGACGCCTTCGACCACCAGGCGCTGACCTATGGCGCACTGCTGAGCCAGCTCTCGCTGGAGCGCGACGCGAGCCGGCTGCCGCTGGTGAGCGTGGCCTTCAACGTCGACCCCGACGTGGCCGCCAGCGCGCAGGCCTTTCCGGGCATCGACGTGACGCAGGACACCATTGCGCGGCAGTACGAGAACTTCGAAATCTTTCTGAACCTGCGCCCGCTCGACGGCGGCCTGCAGATAGAGGCCCAGTACAACACCGACCTGTTCGACGAGGTCAGCGTGCAGCGCTGGATGGACATGTACGCCTGCGTGCTGCAGTCGGCCGTGCAGAACTCGGGCGAGACCATCGGCCGGCTCGAAGTGCTGTCCGCCGAAGGCGCCCGTGCGCTGCTGGCGCTGCAACCCGCGCGCGTGCCGCTGCAAGGCGAGCCGCTGGCGCATGCCGGTTTTCTGGCGCGCGTGCCGCGCCAGCCCCACCATGCGGCGGTGCGCGACGGCGCGCGCAGCTGCAGCTACGCGGAGCTGCATGCGCAGTCGAACCGGCTGGCGCATGCACTGCGGGCACGTGGCGTGCGCCGCGGCCAGCACGTGGGCCTGTGCCTGGAGCGCAGCCTGGAGATGGTCGTCGCGATGCTGGGCATCCTGAAGGCCGGCGCTTCTTACGTGCCGCTGGACACGGCGTTTCCGCAGGCCCGCCTCGACTACTACGCCACCGACGCCAAGCTCAGCCTGCTGGTCACGTCGTCGGACATTGCCGCCGCACCGCGCGACTGGCGCGCCGACGCCGGCGAGCGCATCTTCGAGATCGACCGCGACACCGCCTGGCGCCAGGGCAGCACCGAGTCGCTGGCACCCAGCGCCGACGACGCCGGCCCGGACGACGCGGCCTATGTGATCTACACCTCCGGCTCCACCGGCCAGCCCAAGGGCGTGATTGCGCACCACCGCGGCGTGGCGCACCTGCTGCAGTGGATGGAGCGGCAATCGGGCGTGGGCCCGGACGACCGCATCGCAGCCGTCACCACGCTGTCGTTCGACATGGCCGTGCCCGACCTGCTGCTGCCGCTGGCCGCCGGCGCCGAGCTGGTGATGGTGCAGCGCGAAGTCGCCATGGACGGCAACCGCCTGTCGAAGACGCTCGACGAAGAAAAAATCACCCTGCTGCAGGCCACCCCCGGCATGTGGCAGGTGCTGCTGGACGCGCAATGGCGCGGTGCCCCGGGCTTTCGCGGCTGGACCGGCGGCGAGGCCCTGCGCCCCAGCCTGGCGCTGGCGCTGTGCGAGCGCATGGAAGGCCTGTGGAACGGCTACGGCCCGACAGAAACCACGGTGTATTCCACGGCCTGGCGCGTGCGGCCCGAAGAAATTGCCACCCGCGGCGTGGCCATCGGCCAGCCGGTGGACAACACCGAAATCTGGATCCTCGACGCCAACCTGCAGCCCTGCCCCGTGGGCGTGCCGGGCGAAATCTGCATTGCGGGCGAAGGCGTGTCGCTGGGCTACCTCGACCGCCCGGAGCTCACCGCGGAGCGTTTTGTCACGGTGCGCGTGCTGGGCACGCCGAAGAAGATGTACCGCTCCGGCGACCGTGGCCGCTGGCGCAACGACGGGCTGCTCGACCACCTCGGGCGGCTCGACTTCCAGGTGAAGGTGCGCGGCTACCGCATCGAGCCCGGCGAGATCGAGGTGCGCTGCTGCGAGGTGCCGGGCGTGTCGCGCAGCGTGGTCGTGGCCCGCGAAGACCATCCGGGCGATGTGCGCCTGGTGGCCTACCTCGCCCTCACACCGGGCGCGAGTTTCGATCTGGACGCGCTCATGGTCCATCTGCGCAAGCACCTGCCGGCCTTCATGCTGCCGCAGCACGTGGTCACGCTGCCCGCCCTGCCCTGCCTGGCCAACGGCAAGGTCGACCGCGTCGCGCTGCCGCCACCGCAGGCCGTGGCCCGCAACGAAGTGCGCCGCGGCGCCGGCCCGCGCAACGAGCATGAACGCAAGGTGCTCGCCACCATGGAAAAGGTGCTGAGCCTGCCGGGCCTGGACCTGCGCGACGACTTCTTCACCATGGGCGGCCATTCGCTGCTGGCCGCGCGGCTCACCACGCTGCTGAGCCGCGAGTTTCAGGTCACGCTGCCGCTGCGCTCGCTGTTCGAAGCCCCCACGGCCGAAAAGCTCGCGCTGGTGGTGCAGGGACTGCAGGGCGCGGGCGTGGGACTGGAGGCACCCATCGGCCTGGCACCGGTGCGCAGCAGCGCGCCGCTCACCATGCCGCAGGAGCGCATCCGATTCATGGAAGAGCTGCACCCCGGCCGCTCGGTCTACAACGCGCCTTCCGCGCAGCGCCTTACCGGGCACCTGGAGGCCACGCGCTTCGAGGCCGCGCTGCGCGAAATGATTCGCCGCCAGCCGTCGCTGCGCACCCGCATGGGCGTCGATGCGCAGACCGGCGCGCCGGTGCAGTTGATTTCGCAGTCCGTGGAATTCGCCCTGCCGATGGTCGACCTGCGCGGCCTGCCCGCCGACCAGCGCGAGGCCGAGCTGGTCGAGCGCATGCAGGAGCTGGCCGACCGCCCCATCGACATCCACCAGGCGCCGATGGCCCACGCCACGCTGTTCCAGCTGGACGACAACGAGCATGTGTTCATGTTCGTGCCGCACCACCTGGTGTGGGACGGCTGGTCTTTCGACCTGCTGCAGAGCGAGCTCTCCGCGCTGTACGACGCGGCCGAGCGTGGCCGCCCGCACACGCTGCCCGCGCTCACCACCACCTACGGGGACTATGCCGACTGGCTGGCCGCGTGGATGGACGGCCCCGCCTGCGAAGAGCAACTGAAGTTCTGGCGCGGCCGGCTCGAAGGCGCCAAGGCCGCGCGCATGCCGCGCACCGACATGCCGCGCCGCGCCGGCAAAAGCGGCCAGGGCGGCGCGCACTGGATCACCATCGACCTGCAGAGCACGCAGCGCCTGCGCGACATCGCACGCGACATGGACGTCACGCTCAGCATGCTGACCTTCGGTATCTACGCGCTGACCATGGCACGCGTCATCGGCACCGACAGCATCGTCATCGCCAACCCGGTGCGCGGGCGCCAGCAGGCCGAGACGGAAGACGTGATGGGCTTCTTCAACAACGTGCTGCCGGTGTCGCTGAGCGTCGACCTGGCGCAGCCGCTGCCCGCGTTCATGCGCTACGTGAAGCAGGAGCTGCTGTCGATGATGAACAACCAGCAGGTGCCGTTCGAGCGCCTGATGGCCGAGCCGGGCTACGCCAGCCAGATCAAGACCTCCGGCCCGTACCAGGCGATGTTCTCGTTCCAGGACGCCCGCGAGCGCGCCCGCTCCATCGGCAGCCTGCAGACCCGCCAGATGCATGTGATGCAGCACGGTGCCACCGACGACATCGGCGTGTGGCTCATGGACAAGCCCTTCGGCCTGGAAGGCGCGTTGATCTACAACGCCGACGTGTACCTGCGCGAGACCGGTGCGCAACTGCGCGAGCGCTACCTCGAAGTGCTGCGCCGCGTGGCACAAGACCCGAACGCCACGCTGGCCGAAATTGCCGACACCGAAGGCTCGACCAGCGCGCTGTACCTGCGCAAGCTGGCCGCGGTGGAGCCCGACAAGAGCGTGCAGGTTGCCGCCGAGGCCGAGACCGCCGGCGCGCCACGCAAGGCCCGCCAGACCCTGCTGAACCCGGAGCACGCGCCGCTCGCGCAGATCTGGGCCGGCGTGATCGGCATCGACGTGGACGACATCCGCGCCAGCGACAACTTCTTCGACCTGGGCGGCGACTCGCTGCTGGTGCTGCGCGCGGTGCAGCAGGCCGCGCAAGCGCTGGGCCACCGCGTGGAGCCGCGGCGCTACCTGTTCGAGAACCTCGGGCAGATCGCCTCGTCGCCGCGCAGCGTGCCGGAGGGCGTGCCTTCGGACCTGGCGGAGCTGGCCGCCGGCACGGCCGCCAATGCGCAACGCGGTGGGCTGCTCAGCCGCACGTTCGGCAGCTGGCTGCGCAAGGGGTGAACATGAGCAGCTCTGCCCACGCACTCTCCATCGACGCGCCGCTGTGCCGGTACGTGGACCTGGACAGCTTCACCGACCTGTTGCCCGCGCAGCTCCTGTCGGCCGAGGAGTGCGCGCGCGCCGCGAGCTTCCGGTTTCCGGCAGACCGGCAGCGTTTCGTGGCCGCGCACGTCGCGCTGCGCCAGGCATTGGCCGAATACACCGGGCTGCACAGCGCCGCGCTGCGCCTGAGCACCGGCTCCTTCGGCAAGCCTTCGCTGTCGGGCCACACGCGCACCCAGTTCTCGCTGAGCCACAGCCACGGCCTGGCGCTGATTGCGGTGGGCGGGCGCGGCCCGCTGGGCGCCGACGTGGAGCTGCTGCGCCCCATGCCGGATGCCGAGGCGCTGGCCGCCGAGCACTTCACGCGGCGCGAGCAGGAGGCGCTGGCCGCCACGCCGGCGCATGAACGCGACCTGGCCTTTCTGACCTGCTGGACCCGCAAGGAGGCGTGCCTGAAGGCCGTGGGCGTGGGCCTGCTGCTGTCGCCGCAGAGCTTCGAGGTGGGCGTGACGCCGGACTGCCGCAGCGTGGAGCTGTCGGTGGCCGGGCGCATTCTGTGGCTGGTGCTGCGACCGGCGCCCGCGCGCATGGACTGCGTGGGCTCGCTGGCCGAGTGGCGCCAGACCGAGGCGCGTGCAAGTGCGTCTGGTGCGTCGGTTGAATCAGGTGCATCAGGCGCGCTCGGTGCGTCAAGCGCCACAAGCGCATTCGGTCGGTTGTCGGAGGCCCACGCATGACGCACGCCACGCCCCTGATGTTCGGGCCGGCCTCGCGCCAGGTCTTCGGTGTGTTCCACCCGGCCGAAGAAGGCCAAGGCCACGCCGAGAACACCGCCGTGCTCTTCTGCCCGCCGTTCGGTCAGGAAGGGCTGCGCACGCACCGCTTTTTCAAGGTGCTGGCGGAGCGCCTGGCGCGCACGGGCATTCCCACCCTGCGCTTCGACTTCTACGGCTCGGGCGACTCGCCCGGCGAAGAAAGCGAAGGCGAGCTCGACGGCTGGCGGCGCGACCTGTGCTCGGCGCACGAAGAGCTGCGCCGGCGCGCGCCGGGTGCCTCCATCGTGTGGATCGGCGCGCGCCTGGGCGCCACGCTGGCGGTGCTGGCCGCGCGCAGCGGGCGCTGCGACCCGGTGCGCCTGGTGCTGTGGGAGCCGGTGATCGACGGGCGGCGCTACGGCCGGCTGCTGCGCGAGCAGCACGTGGCGGCCATCGACACCACCTTCTGCATTCCCGACCTGGCCTGGCGCCGCAGCCTGACGCAGGCGCCCGACGACCTGCCGGAGGAAGCGCTGGGCACCCTGCTCTCGCCCGCCCTGCGCGCGCAACTGGCGGCGCTGGTGCCCGAGTCGCTGCCCCTCACCGCGCTGCACGACACGCTGGTGCTGGCCGGCCCCGACGACGAACACACCGCGCAGTGGGCCGCCGACCAGCAGTCGCGCCACATGCCGGTTCGACTGGCGTATTTCAGCCACCAGCTCGACTGGACGTCCGACCCCTACCCCAACAGCGCGATGGTTCCGGCCGATGCGCTCAACCGCCTGCAGGGAGCGCTTCATGAATGACACGACACAGACCCCGGTGCGCTTCGGCCCCGGCAACGCCCTCATGGGCATGCTCACCACGCCCACCCAGCAGGCCCCTGGCGACGTGGCCTGCCTGATGTTCAACATGGGCGCCAACCACCGCGTGGGCCCGCGCCGCATCAACGTGAAGCTGGCCCATGCGCTGGCCGCGCGCGGCGTGAGCAGCCTGCGCTTCGACCTGGGCGGCATCGGCGACAGCGACGCGCTGAACGGCGCGCCCGACGTGCAGACCCGCGCGGTGCAGAGCCTGGAAGCCGCCATGGACGTGGCCGAGCGCACGCTGGGCGCGCGCCAATTCGCCATCGTGGCCATGTGCTCTGGCGTGGAGCAGGCCATGGGGGTGGCCGCCAACGATGCGCGCGTGGTGGCCCTTTCGCTGTTCGACGGCTTTGCGTTTCCGCAGCGCCGCTCGCGCTGGGAGCGTGCGCTGCGCCGTGCGCTGGCCGCGCCCGCGCACCCTGCCTTTCCGGGCAAGGCCAAGCGCTGGCTGCAGCGCCACCTGCTCAAGAGCCATTCGACCAAGCCGCTGCCCGGCTTCTTCACCGAAAGCAAGCCGATGGAGAGCAACGAGGCCTGGTTCGGCGCCACGCTGCAGCGCCTGGTCGAACGCAAGGTGGCGGTGCAGTTGCTGTATTCGGGCTCGCTGCATGTGTGCGACCGCGACCGCGACCAGCTGGGCGCGTTCCGCCATGCGCCGTTCACGCAAGCGCTGCAGTACGAGTTCATGCGCGAGGTCGACCACACCGTGTGCACCGAGCGGGGCCAGCAGCTGTTTCTGGCGAGCGTGGGCGACTGGGTGACCGACCGCTGCTTCGGTGCCAGCACCGAGCGGCGCAACACCAGCCGCACCACGGCCGGCGCGGAGTGCGCCATGCCCACCACCTGGGCGGCGCCCTGAGGCACGCCCGGCCATTGCGTTCATTCCCCGAGTTCACCCACAGCCCCACCCACAAAGCCACTCACAAATGGCCGTCAAGGAGATCACCATGAAACGCCTAGATCCTGCGCAGCAGACATGCGGCACGCACCCCCTCTTGCACAGCGTGGCGCGGGCCCGGGTGCGGGCTCAGGCGGACGACCGGTTGCGATGGCTGGGCATGGCGCTGTTGCTGTCGCTCGGCCTGTTCGCGCTGTCGGGCTGCGCGCCGGGCTTCGGCACGCCGGCCGCGTTGGGCTTCACCAGCACCACCGGTGACAGCACCGCGTCGGCCGAGAGCAGCAAGATCATTCCGATCACGCCCGACCTGATTCGCGCGCAGATCGCGCAGAAGCCCAAGGCCGTGAGCGAAGGCGTGAAGCGGCTGTTTGCCACGCCGCCCGTGTACACCATCGGGCCGGGCGATGTGCTGGGCGTCATCGTCTACAACCGGCCCGAACTGCTGCCCAACGCGGGCGCGGTGATTGCGCAGCAGTCGGACCCGACCGGCGTGAGCGTGGCGCCCGGCTTCATCGTGGGGGCCAACGGCGAAATCAGCTTTCCCTACATCGGCCGCGTCAAGCTGCAGGGGCTGACCGAAACAGGCGCCTCCGAGCTGATTGCCGGGCGCATCAAGACCTACATCAAGGACCCGCAGGTCACGGTGCGCATTCAGTCGTTCCGCAGCCAGCGCGCCTATGTGCAGGGCGAGGTGCGCACGCCGGGGCTGCAGATCTTCACCGACATTCCGATGACGCTGTCGGAGGCCATCAGCCGGGCTGGCAGCTTCACCACGGTGGGCGACCGCTCGCGCATTTCGCTGACCCGCGGCGGCGTGACCACGGTGGTCGACCTGCCCACGCTGGAGTCGCTGGGCTTTGACGGCAACGGCATTGCGCTGCGCAACGGGGACATCGTGAACGTGGGCACCCGCGAAGACAGCCGGGTGTACGTGATGGGCGAAATCAGGGCGCCTTCGGCGCTGCAGATGCGCATCAACGGCCGCCTGAGCCTGAACGAAGCGCTGGGCGACGCCGGCGGGCCCGACCTGCTGTCCTCCGACCCCGGCCAGATCTACGTGGTGCGCAACGCGCCCGGCAACCCCGACGTGCAGCAGATCTTCAACCTCAACGCGAAGAACCCGGTGGCGCTGGCGCTGGCCGACCGCTTCGAGCTGCTGCCGCGCGACGTGGTCTATGTCGACCACGTGCCGCTGGTCACGTGGAACCGCGTCATCAGCCTGATTCTTCCGGCCGCCCAGGTCGCCAACCTCAGCCGCGACACCGCTCGGCGGTGAGTGCCCCTTACCGCAACACGAAAAGGTGAACCTCATGAATGCGCGCTGGCAAGCTTCGCTCTCCGCACCCGCGACCGCCGCACCCGTGGCGGCCATGGAGGCCGGTTGGGTCAGGGAATCGCGGATCCGGGAGTACCTGGACATCCTCATCGACAGCCGCTGGCTGATCGCCTCCATCACGGCGCTGGCGCTGCTGCTGGGCGTGGGCTACGCCCTGTTCGGCCCGCGCGTGTACGAGGCCAACATCCTGATTCAGGTGGAAGACCCGGACCGCTCGGGCGGCAACTTTCCGGGCGACTCCAACGCGGCCGTGGGCATCGGCGTGAAGACGCCGACCTCGGGTGAAACCGAAATTCTGAAGTCGCGCATGGTGCTGGGCCAGGCGATGGAAGACACCAAGCTGTTCATCACCGCGCGGCCCAACTATGTGCCGCTGGTGGGCGAGTTTCTGGCGCGCCATTCGAACCAGCTTTCCACGCCCGGCATTCTGGGCATGGGCAACTACGTGTCGGGCACCGAGCGCATCAACGTGGCGCAGATGGATGTGCCGGCGGCCTTCGAGGGCAAGAAGTTCACCCTCGTCGCGGGCACCGCCGGCAGCTACACACTGACCAACCCCGACATCGAAACGCCCCTGAAAGGCACCATCGGCGCGCCGCTGGACGCCACCGTGCCCGGCGGCACGCTGCACCTGCTGGTGGCCTCGTTCGACGCCAAGCCGGGCGCCGCCTTCGAGCTGGTGCGCCAGTCCAAGCAGCTGACCCTGCTGGCGCTGCAGAAAGACCTGCGCGTGGTCGAAAAAGGCAAGCAGTCGGGTGTGATGGACATCAGCCTGCAGGCTGAGAACCGCGGCCAGCTGGCCGACGTGCTCAACGAAATCTCTCGCCTGTACGTGCGCCAGAACATCGACCAGAAGACGGTGCAGGCCGAACGCGCGCTGGCCTTTCTGGGCACCGAGCTGCCCAAGTTCAAGGCGCAGCTTGAGCAGTCGGAAGACAGCTACAACCAGTACCGCAACCAGAACGGCACCATCAGCCTGGACGACGAGGCCCGCAATGCCCTGTCCCAGAGCGTGGACCTGCAGGCCAAGCTGCTCGACGCCAAGCAGAAGCGCCTGGACCTGATGGGCAACTTCACCGCCGCGCACCCGGCCGTGCTCACGCTGGACTCGCAGATTTCCTCGCTGAAGAAGGAGCTTGGCGGTGTGGACGGGCGCATTCGCCGCATGCCCATGCTGCAGCAGAACTCGCTGCGCATGCAGCGCGACATCAAGGTCAACACCGACCTGTACGCCACGCTGTTGAACAGCTCGCTGCAGATGCGCCTGGCCAAGGAGGGCAAGGTGGCCAATGTGCGCGTGCTCGACCAGGCGCTGGTGGCAGAGAAGCCGGTGCGCCCCAAGCCGCTGATCGTGATTGCGCTGGCGCTGGCAGGCGGCCTGTTCGTGGGCGGCGCCGCGGCCATGGCGCGCAAGAACCTGCGCCATTCCATCGCCAGCCCTGAAGACATCGAGGCCGTGACCGGGCTCAGCGTGTACAGCACCATTGCGCTGAGCACCCAGCAGCGCGTGCTCGACCGCGCGATTCGCAGCGGCAAGCCCGGCGTGAAGGTGCTGGCGGCGCTGCATGTGGAAGACCCGGCGCTGGAAGGCCTGCGCCGGCTGCGGACGACGCTGAAGCATGTGATGGTGGGCGCGCCGAACAACCGCATCCTCATTGCCAGCGCCACCCCGGGCGCGGGCAAGACCTTTGTGTCGTCCAACTTCGCCACGCTGCTCGCGGCATCGGGCAAGCGGGTGCTGCTGATCGACGCCGACATGCACCGCGGCAGCCTGAGCACCGAATTCGGCCTGCAACGCAAGCACGGCCTGGCCGACGTCATTGCCGGCGGCGTGCCGCTGGAGCAGGCCATTCACCACCAGGTGCTGCCGCACCTGGACGTGATGACCTCCGGCACCGTGCACTCCGACCCGGCCGGGCTGCTGGCCAGCGACGCCTTCGCGCACACGCTGACGATGCTGTCGGCGCGCTACGACGTGGTGATCGTGGACGCACCGCCCACGCTGGTGGCCACCGAGACCGCGGAGATGGCACCCATCATGGGCACCCTGCTGCTGGTGGCGCGCGCCGACAACAGCGAAATGGGCGAGCTGGTGGAAAGCGCCAAGCGCCTGGCCCATGTGGGCGCCGTGTTCCACGGAGTGGTGTTCAACGCGGTCGACACCACGCAACGGCACTACCGCAGCTACAGCTACGGCTACAGCTATGCGCCTACCCGCCGCGAGACGTCGTATGCCATCGACACCGCCGACACCGTGATGCCCAAGCGCATCGAGCCGGAGCACGCCGCATCATGAACACCCTGCGATCGAACAGCTCCGCGCGCGCCGGTGACGGCACCGGCGGGCCGGCCACGCCCACCACCGCTGCACATGCGGCCAACACGCCGGTGTACGGGCGCATCGGCGGCGGCGCCTGGCTGCGCCACGCCAAGCGCGCCGCGGACATTGCCATGGCGGGCTCGTTCTTCCTGTTCTTCGGCTGGGCCTATGCGCTCATCTGGCTGGGCGTGCTGGTGAGCTCGGGCGGGCCGGCCATCTACATGCAGCCGCGCTACGGCAAGGACGGCAAGGTCTTCAAGTTCTACAAGTTCCGCTCGATGGTGGCGGAGTCTGACGCGGTGCTGGCGCGCCACCTGCGCGAGAACGAGGCCGCGCGGCGCGAGTGGGCCGTGTACCAGAAGCTGCAGAACGACCCGCGCATCACGCGCTTCGGCGCCATTTTGCGCAAGTACAGCATCGACGAGTTCCCGCAGTTCTGGAACGTGCTGAAGGGCGACATGAGCATGGTCGGCCCGCGCCCCTGCATGTTCACGCAGAAGGACCTGTACGGCGACTACTGGGGCCACTACTGCGCGGTGCGCCCGGGCATTACCGGCCTGTGGCAGATCAGCGGTCGCAACGAAATCAGCTACCGCCGCCGCGCCGCCATGGACGCGGAGTACGTCGCGCGGCTGTCGCTGTGGCGCGACCTGGTGATTCTGCTGAAGACCTTTGGCGTGGTGACGGGTGCGCGCGGGTCGCGCTAGGCGTTTTTTCCAACTTCCGAACCGAAAGAACATATGCGTATCTTTGTCGCGGGTCATGGCGGAATGGTCGGCCAGGCGCTTGCAAGGCGCCTGGGCGAACTGGGCCATGCCGTGGTCACCCGCTCGCGCACCGAGCTCGACCTGCTCAACCAGGACGCAGTGGCGCGCTTCTTTGCCAACGAGGCTATCGATCAGGTCTATCTGGCGGCGGCCAAGGTGGGCGGCATCCATGCCAACGCCACATACCCGGCCCAGTTCATCTACGAGAACCTGATGATCTCGGCCAACGTGACGCACCAGGCCTTCATGGGGGGCGTGAAGCGGTTGCTGTTCCTGGGCTCAAGCTGCATCTATCCGCGGCTTGCAGACCAGCCGATCCGCGAGGAGTACCTGCTCGACGGCCAGCTGGAGCCCACCAACGAGCCCTATGCCATCGCCAAGATCGCAGGCCTCAAGCTGTGCGAAAGCTACAACCGTCAGTACGGCGAAAGCCACGGCATCGACTACCGCAGCGTGATGCCGACCAACCTGTACGGCCCCGGGGACAACTACCACCCGCAGAACAGCCACGTGGTGCCGGCGCTCATCCAGCGCTTTCACCAGGCCCGCGCCGCCGACCTGCCCAGCGTGCGCATCTGGGGTACCGGGCGCGCACGGCGCGAGTTTCTCTACGTGGACGACATGGCACTGGGCTGCATCGACGTGATGAACCTGTCGCGCCAGGCCTACCAGCAGCAGACCGACCCGATGCGCGGCCACATCAACCTGGGCACGGGCGAAGACGTCTCGATTGCCGAGCTCGCACGGCTGGTTGGCGACGTGGTCGGGTACACGGGCGACATCCACTGCGACCCGACACAGCCCGACGGCACGCCGCGCAAGTTGTTGGACGTATCACGCGCCACCGCCCTGGGCTGGCGCGCCAGCGTACCGCTGGCCGAAGGACTTCGCCGCACCTACGCGGCCTACCGAACAACCCTCCGCCACACCGAAAAGGCCGAACATGTCTAAGCGCGCACTCATCACCGGAATCACGGGCCAGGACGGCTCCTACCTGGCCGAACTGCTGATCGAAAAAGGCTACGAGGTGCACGGCATCAAGCGGCGCACCTCGCAGTTCAACACGGGGCGCATCGATCACCTGTATTCGGACGTGCACGCCAAATCGCAGCGGCACCTGCACCTGCATCACGGCGACCTGGCCGACGGCAGCAACCTCACGCGAATCATGCAGGAGGTGCAGCCCGACGAGGTCTACAACCTGGGCGCGCAAAGCCATGTGGCGGTGAGCTTCGACAGCCCCGAATACACCGCGGACATCAATGCCCTGGGCACGCTGCGGCTGCTGGAAGCCATCAGGTTGCTGGGGCTGCAGTCGAAGACGCGCTTCTACCAGGCCAGCACCAGCGAGCTCTATGGTCAGGTGCAGGAGCCGCGCCAGAGCGAGCTGACGCCGTTCTATCCGCGCAGCCCCTACGGCGCGGCCAAGCTGTACGCCTACTGGATCACCAAGAACTACCGCGAGGCCTACGGCTTCTACGCGTGCAACGGCATCCTTTTCAACCACGAGAGCCCGCGGCGCGGCGAGACCTTCGTGACCCGCAAGGTCACGCGCGGGCTGGCCAACGTGGCGCAGGGCCTGGAGCAGTGCCTGTTCCTGGGCAACATGAACGCGCTGCGCGACTGGGGCCACGCCAAGGACTACGTGCGCATGCAGTGGCTGATGCTGCAGCAGCCCACGGCCGTCGACTATGTGATTGCCACGGGCGTGCAGTACAGCATCCGTGAGTTCGTCACCCGCGCGGCGGCCCGGCTCGGCATTTCGCTGGCGTTCGAAGGCAGCGGCATCGACGAGGTGGCCGTGGTCACGCAGGTGGTGGGCGACGACGCGCCTGCGGTTTGCGTGGGCGACGTACTGGTTCGCGTGGACCCGCGCTACTTTCGCCCGTCGGAAGTGGAGACGCTGTGCGGCAACGCCACCAAGGCCGCCGACGACCTGGGCTGGGTGCCGGAGATCACGCTCGACCAGATGATTGCCGAGATGGTTGCGAGCGACCTGGAGCTTGCCAAGCGCTGCGCGCTGCTGGAGCGCCACGGCTACCACACGGCCCAGAGCATCGAGGCCTGAGCCCCCGCCGCCGCTCACACCCACCCAACCCGTCAGGCCCACCATGCGCACCCTCTCCTTCTGGTCCGGCATCGTTTGCGCGCTGCTGTGCGGCCTGGTCGACCCGGTGTGGGGCTACACGGCGGTGGTCGTGCTGGCGCTGATTCAACTGGCGATGCTGGGCGCCTCGGGCGGCAGCGTGTTCCTGCTGATTCACTACGCCACCATCCTCATCTACTTCTCGATTGCGCCGGCGATGCAGATCGCCAACAACATCGACTTCTGGGAAACCGGCCTGCTCAGCGCCGACGCCCACACGCAGGCGCTGGTGCTGCTGCTGCTGTACATGGCCGGCGTGGAGGCCGCGCGGCTGGGCGTGCCCGACGGCCCGGTGCATCTGCCCGGGCGACACGACACGCACCTGGTGGGCGTGGCGCACCCGCTGCTGCTGCTGCTGAGCTGCTCGCTCGCGGCCTTTGCCACGCTGTTCATCCGGCCCGACCTCAACTTTGTGGCGCGCGGCATCGCGGGGGACGAAGACAGCGTGCCGATCGACTTCATCTTCTTCTCCACGCTGCCCAAGATGGTGGTGCTGCTGTGCTTCGTGGCGCTGGCGATTCACGCGGCGCGCAGCAAGACGCTGTGGTCGTGGTGCGCGGCGGGCCTGGCCCTGGGCCTGGCGGCGATTGCGGCCAACCCGGTGAACACGGCGCGCCAGGTGCTGCTGATCGGGCTGCTGCCGCTGTTGATTCACGCCTTCGGGCGTGGGCGGCGCTGGGTGCTGGCCGGCATTGTGTTCGGCGCCATTGCGGGCCTGGGCCCGGTGCTGAACCTGTTCTCGCGCGGCAGCTTCTGGGGCGAAACGCTGCAGACCTTTCCCTTCAGCCAGGACTTCGACGCGCAGTTCGTGGTGGCCGGCATCTTGGAGCGCGCGCCCATTCCCGATCTGGGCTGGGGCCGCTACCTGCTGTCGGCGGTGTCTTTCTTTCTGCCGCGCGACCTGAAGATGTTTCCCGACTTCGACCCGCTCGGCTGGTCGGCCATTCTGGGCAATTTCTCGCAGAGCAACCTGTCGCTGCCGCCGTTCACCACCGCGTATTTCGACTTCGGGCTGGCCGGCCCGGCGATGCTGGGGCTGGCGATTTCGGCGGGCTTCAGGTTGGTGGACCGGGCCATCGACCCGAACCGGCCGCTCTCGGGCAGCTACCTGGCGGCGCTGGTGCTGCTGGCGGCCTATGTGCCGTTCATGCGCGGGCCCATTCTGGGCTGGGGCCCGTTCGCGGCCTCCGGCCTGATTGCCGCGCTGATCGCCGGCGCGCTGAGCTCGCGCGCGCACCGCAGCCGGCGCCTTCGCCCTGCGCGCGCGCACATGGTGCAACGCGACTTCCCCAACGCCTGAGGTGCATCCATGGCCACCTACCTTTACTACGACACCGTGCGCCTGAACAAGGACGCCGGTGGCGTGCTCAATGTGTCCGAGGTGCTGTTGCGCAACATGCGGCTGTCGCGCGACGACCGCGTGGAGGCGGTCAGCGAGCGGCATCCGCGCGTGTACGACCTGGCGCTGCGCCTGAAGCTCAGCCGCTTCGTGCTGGACACGCTGCTCTACAACTTTCACCGCCTGCGCATGCTGCTGACGGGCGAGCGCATGTTCTCGGTGTTCCCCAACTACTTTCTGCCCTTCACGCTGCTGGGCAGCCACCGGGACTCGATCGCCATCGTGCACGACCTGCAGTACAAGGCCTACCCGCAGTACTTCAGCCGGGCCAAGCGCCTGTTTCTGGACTGGAACCTGTGGCGCGCGGCGCGCAGCGCGGCCGACGTGGTGTTCATCAGCAAGAGCAGCCAGAACGACTTCGAGCGCCACTTCGGGCGCTGCGAGCACGCCACAGTGATCTTCAACCCGGTGGACGCGCCGCGCGGCACGACCGCACCGGCCGCACAGACCGCACCGAGCGAGGCTGCCAACACGGGCACGCCGCCACCGCGCGAGCGCTACCTGATTGCGGCCTACCACTACTACCCGCACAAGAACTTCGGCGGCATCCTCGCGCTGTTCGAGCGCATGAAGCGCGCCGGCCTGGTCGACTACCTGGACATCACCGGCAACGGCGCGGCCGAGGTCGAGCGCATGGTGGCCGCGCTGGCGCCCGAGGTGCGCGGCTTCGTGCGCCACCGGGGGCTGGTGTCGCGCGAGGCGCTCATTCAGCTGTACATGGGCGCCACCGCGTTCATTTCGCTGTCGACCTTCGAGGGCTTCAACCTGTCGGCCGCCGAGGCCGCCACGCTGGGCGTGCCGCTGCTGCTGTCCGACATTCCGGTGCACCGCGAGCTGTTCGCGGGCTACGGCTTCTTCGTGGGCAGCGCCAACAGCGACCCCTACCGGCTTGCCAAGTACCTTGCCCGGCACGAGCGCACGCGCCCGGCCTGGGCGCTGGCCGCCACCTGCGCGCCGGCTGCCGTGGCCGGTCGCTACCTCACGCTCAAGCGCAGCGCCTTGTCGTTCACGAGGGCCATGCCATGAACACCTATGCCGCCGTGGGGCTGCGCGTGGTGGCGGCGTTGGTGTGCGGCGCCGCGCTGGTCGCGGTGCTGGCCCAGCCGAAGACGCCACCGGCGGCTGCCAAGGGTGCGGCTGCCGTTGTGCCGGCACTGCCTGCATCGGACACCGCCATGCCCGGCTTCGGCGTGATGGTGCATTACCTGCCCGACAAGCAGACCATCGGCGAGGTGATGCGCTTCGACGTGGAGGCGTTCGCCAACCAGCTCGCGCAGATGCGGGTGTCTCACCTCATCCTGACGCTGGGGCAGAACAACGGCCAGTACATCGCGCCCAACTCCGCGCTCGAAGTGCTGTGCCCCGCGAGCGCCAAGAACCGCTCGCCGCGCGACCTGCCGCTGGAAATTGGCCAGGCACTGCGCAGCCGCGGCATTGCGCTGGTGCTGTACCTGCCGTTTCGCGCGCCGCAGTCCGACCGCTACCTCATGGACTGCCTGGGCGACGTGAACGAGCAGCAGCCGCCACCGCCCAAGTTCGTGGCCGCATGGTCCAGCGTGATCCGCGACTGGTCGGAGCACTACGGCCCGCTGGCCGCCGGCTGGTGGTTCGACGGCACCTACAACACCAAGGGCATCACCGCCGCGGGCTGGGAGCAACTGTGCGACGCCGCGCGCAGCGGCGCGGCCAACCGGCTGCTGGCCTTCAACGCCGGCGAAGGCCCGGAGCGCTTTGCCGCCAAGTCTGCGCCCTGCCAGAACCTGATGGCCGGCGAGTACATGGAGCCGCCGGCCCGCCCGGTGGCGCCGCCGTCGGAGCTGATGTTCCACGTGCTCACGCCGCTCACCGCCTCCTGGGGCCGCGAGGCACCGCCGCGCTTCACGCCCGACCAGCTGCGCAACTGGATCAACGAAGCGGCCGCCGCGCGCGGCCTCTTCACGCTGGACATGCCCATCGACGCCACCGGCCGCTTCGTGCCGGCGCACGTCGCGCTCATCAAGAGCGTGACCGCCCGCAAGCCCTGAATCCACCGCCTCCTGTCACACACCTTCATCAACCCTTCAACCAACGCCATGAAACCCTCCCTGCCCTTCATCGTCGTGGAAGACCGTCAGAACAAGACCCTTGCGCTGTGCCGTGAATCGGCGGTGCTGGCCGAAGAACGGTTGTTCGTGCTCTCGCAGACCGACGCCGGCCCCAGCTACGAGCGCTTCTGCAAGTCGTATGTGCACCTGTCCAGCAACTCGGCCGAGTTCGAGAAGATCTGCTTCAGGCGCTACTTTCTCTTAGCGCAGTTTCTGGAATCCAACCCCGAGGTGCGCGAATTCGTGCTCATCGACAGCGACGTGCTGCTGTTCCAGGGCGCCGGCGCGCACATTGCGCACCTGGTCGACAAGGCCGACTTCTCGGGCTCGACCATGCAGCCCAGCGACGGCTGGAACCCCTGCCAGATTTCCCCGCACGTGAGCTACTGGAGCGCCAACGGCCTGCGCCGCTTCGTGGCCTATGTGCTCGACAGCTACGCCACCCCGTCGGGGCGGCGCAAGCTGCGCGAGATTGCCGCGCGCTTTGCCGCACGCGGCGTGCGCGGCGGCGTGTCCGACATGACGCTGCTCTACCTCTGGGCGCGCACCACCGGCAACGACGCACCCATCAACCGCGTGCTGGGCGGCACGGTGATCGACCACAACATCAACGGCATGCACAACCTGCTGCCGCGCGAGTTCAAGGTGCGCGGCGGAGCAAAGCGCGTGGCCTACACCGACGGCAAGGCCTGGCTCACCAACGAGGCGGGCGAAATGACCCGCGTGGTGGCGCTGCACTTTCAGGGCAGCGCCAAGATGGCCATGCCCTACGCGCTGCGCGGCCACATGCACACCGTGGCGGCCGTGACCTACGGGCTGCAGATGGCGCGCCGCGGCAAGAACTACGCCTTTCGGGTTGCGACCTTCGCGCGCCGGCTGTTCGACACGCGCAGCGTGGTCCCGGCATCGACCGGCAAGTAAGCCAGGCCCGCGCCATGAAACCCTTCAGCCCCTCACTCGCCCTGCCGGGTGCACGCATGGCCTGGCTTGCCGGCCTGGGCGCGCTGGCGTCGCGGATGTACGTGTACCTGTCGGGCTTTCTGGCCGTGTTCCTGATGGCCGCGAGCATTTCGCCGGCGCGCTTTGGCGAGTACTCGGTGTACCAGTCGGTCATCGAGGTGGCGCTGGTGCTGGGCACGCTGGGCAGCTCGCTGCTGTTCTCGCGCAATGCGGCCAGCGTGCCGCCGGGCGTGACGCGCGGCGACGTGGTGCGCACGCTATCCATCGGGCTGCCGCTGGCCATGGTGCTGGTGACGGTCATCCTGGCGCTGCAACGCCTGCCGGTGGGCGACGCGCCCTTTGTGCTGGTGGTGGCCACGTTGGCGATTTTCTCGTTCAACAGCCTGCGCCTGTCGTTCAGCCGGGGGCTGGGCCATGCGGGCCTGCTGAACCTGGAGGCGGGCATCCGCTCGACCATTCTGGTGCTGGGTGTGGGGCTGTGCACCGCGCTGAAGTTCGACCTGGGCGTGGCGCACCTGCTGCTCATCAACCTGTTCGCGCTGGTGGTGGTGTGCGTGGCCATCGGCCTGCCGGGCAACGGTGCGGCACCGCCGGCCGGGCCGCATGCGATCGGGCTTTTGTCGCAGGCCACGGCCACGGTGTATTCGCTGCTGACGTTCCTGCTGCGCAAGTCCGACCTGCTGGTGGTGGCGTACTTCATGCCGCTCAGCTACGTGGGCGCGTTCAAGCTGGCCTTTCTACTGGCGGAGGCGCCTTCGCAGTTTGTGCAGGCCTTTCTGTTCACCAAGACCAAGGCGATGCTGGAGGCCGACCCCAGGCACTTCGGCGACGCGCAGCTCGGCCTGGCACGCCATTCGTTCCTGCTGGGGTGCGGCCTGTTCGTGGGCCTGGGCTGCGTCATGGCGGTGGCCGCGCCGCTGCTCAAGCTGGGCGAAGAGGCCCGCAGCATCTTCCTGTGCATGGCGCCTTACTTTCTGCTGCGCACCTACACGATTCACCACGAGATGGTGCTGTCTTTGAAGACCTCGATGGGCTCGCTCGGGCGCTGGGCGCTGCTGGAGGTGGCGCTGCGCTTTGTCTCCTACGCGGTGGTGATCGTGCTGTTCCCCGGCAAGCCGCATTACGTGTTTCTGCTCGCCTGCGTGTCGGACTTTGTGCTCTACGAGACGCGCATGCGCCTGGTCTTCGGTTTCTTTCCCCTGCAACGCCTGCTGCGCATGAGGTCGACCGCGTGAAAATTCTTCTCTATTCGATGAACTTCACCCCCGAGCTGGCCGGCATCGGCAAGTACTCGGGGGAAATGGCGCAGTGGCTGCATGCGCACGGGCACGACGTGCGGGTGATTGCGGCACCGCCGTTCTTTCCGCAGTGGTCGGTGTTCGACGGCTACTCGGCCTGGCGCTACCGCAAGAGCGAGTGGAACGGCATCACCGTGTGGCGCGCGCCCACCTGGGTGCCCAAGACGCCGCGCACGCTGGCGCGCATGGCGCACCTGTTCTCTTTCATGCTGTCGAGCATTCCGCTGCTGTGCGCGCAGATCCGCTGGAAGCCCGACGTGGTGTTTGTGGTGGAGCCGCCGCTGTTCTGCGCGCCCTCGGTGCTGTTCTTCTCCAAGATGCTGGGCATCAAGTCGTGGCTGCACATTCAGGACTACGAGGTGGACGCCGCCTTTGGCCTGGGCCTGTTGAGCGGCCAGCGCGTGCAGCGCTTTGCGCGCTCGGCCGAGCAGTGGCTGCTGGGCAAGTTCAGCCGCGTGTCGACCATCTCCACGGCCATGGTCGAGAAGGCCCGTGGCAAGGGCGTGGCCGACAGCCGCGTGGTGCTGTTCCCCAACTGGGTGGACGTGAAATCGATCCACCCCACGGCCGCGAACAACTCACCCGACGGCTACCGCGCCGCACTGGGCATTCCAAACGACGCCGTGGTGGTGCTGTATGCGGGCAGCCTGGGCAGCAAGCAGGGCATCGAGCTGCTGGCCGATGCGGCGCGCCTGCTGGTGTGCTCGCACAACATCCACTTCGTGTTCTGCGGCAACGGCCCCAGCCGCGAGCCGCTGAAAGACGCCTGCGTGCGCCTGGCGAACGTGCACTTTCTCGACCTGCAACCGGCCGAGCGCCTCAACGAGCTGCTGGGCATGGCCGACATCCATGTGCTGCCGCAGCGCGCTGACGCGGCCGACCTGGTCATGCCCTCCAAGCTGGGCGGCATGCTGGCCAGCGGGCGCGCGGTGATCGTCACCGCGCATGCCGGCACCGAGCTGAGCAACGTGGTGTCGGGCCGCGGCGTGGTGGTGGCGCCGGGCGACGCGGCGGCGCTGGCAGACGCCATCGAGCAGCTGGCCATGTCGCGCCAGACGCGCGAAGAAATGGGCGCGGCCGGCCGGCGTTTTGCCGAGTCCGCGCTCGACCAGGACGCCATCCTGCGGCGGCTGGAGCAAGAGCTGCAGCGCTGCGTTGCAGCCGGCTGATCCGTCGTTTCAACACCAGGAGCACCGACCATGAGCCTGCCCAACAAGATCCTGGTGACCGGTGGCGCCGGCTTCATCGGCAGCCACACCTGCGTGGCGCTGATCGAGGCCGGCTACCAGCCGGTGGTGCTCGACACGCTCGTCAACAGCGACGCGCGCTCGCTGCAGCGTGTGGCGTGCATCACGGGCGTGGCGCCGGTGCTGGTGCGCGGCGACGTGCGCGACCCCGCGGCACTCGACCGCGTGCTGGCCGACCCGAACATACGCGCGGTGGTGCACCTGGCGGGGCTGAAGGCGGTGGGCGACTCGGTGGCCGACCCGGTGAGCTACTACGACGTCAACCTGGCGGGCACGCTGGCACTGGTGCAGGCGATGGGGCGCGCGGGCGTGCGCACGCTGGTGTTTTCTTCGTCGGCCACGGTGTACGGCGACGCGCAGCATTCGCCCATTCCAGAGAGCGCGCCTTGCGCTGCCGTCAACCCATACGGCCGCACCAAGGCCATGGTGGAAAGCGTGCTCACCGACCTGGCCCACGCCGACCCGCGCTGGGGCATTGCCTGCCTGCGCTACTTCAACCCGGTGGGCGCGCACGAGAGCGGCCTGATCGGCGAGCAGCCGCACGGCACGCCCAACAACCTCATGCCCTACATCTCGCAGGTGGCGGTGGGCGAGCGCGAGCATCTGATGGTGCACGGCACCGACTACGACACCGTGGACGGCACCGGCGTGCGCGACTACGTGCACGTGATGGACGTGGCCGAAGGCCATGTGGCCGCGCTGCGCCACGCCACGCGCCGCCCCGGCATCCTCATGAGCAACCTGGGCACCGGCCGCGGTGCTTCGGTGCTGGAGGTGGTGGCCGCTTTCGAGCGCGCCAGCGGGCGGCGCATTGCCACCCGCCTGGGCCCGCGCCGCGCCGGCGACGCCCCTGCCTACTGGGCCGACGCCCGCGGCGCGCGCGAGGTGCTCGGCTGGCGCGCCCGGCGCAACCTCGACCAGATGTGCGCCGACAGCTGGCGCTGGCAGGCACTGAACCCGCACGGCTTCGACGATGCCGTTCCGCCGACATCGCCGACATCGCGGCAGCAGCCGACACAGCCCGACTGGGCGCCCGATGCCGCGGCGCTCCCGGTCTTCGCCGCGGACATGCCGCGCTTGCACACCTCCAACCTGGGGCACTCCAATGTCTGACAACGCACCGCCATCCTTCACCGAGCAAAACGATGGCCGCTCGGGGTATCCACCGGGCATCCTGCCGCCGGCCGCGCCGCTGTGGCCCGGCTTCCTGACAGGCCAGCAGGACGCCCCGGTGCGCGTGCTGCTGGTCGACGACGACGAGTTCATGCGCCGCGTGATTGCGCAGGAGCTGCTGTCGGACCTGCGCATTCAGCTCGAAGGCCAGGCCGGCAGCCTGCGCGACGGGCGCCGGCTGATCGCCACGCATGCCTTCGACGTGCTCATGGTCGACCTGCGGCTGGGCGACGGCAACGGCTTCGACCTGATCCGCGAGGCGCGCAAGCTCAACAGCGCGGCTGAAGTCATCGTCATCACCGCGCTGGAAGACGAGGCCCACGTGCTGCAGGCCTTCGAGCTGGGCGCCACCGGCTACCTGCTGAAAGACGCCTGGCTGCAGAGCTTTGCGCAGGCCGTGCTGCAGGTGGTGAACGGCGGCGCGGCCATCACGCCGCGGCTGGCGCGGCGCCTGCTGGCCCGCCTGAGCCATCGGCCGGCCGGCGCACCGCCCTCGGTGGAAGCCCCTCAGCGCGAGGCCACGCTCACCGCGCGCGAATGCGAGGTGCTGCGCTTTGTGGCGCGCGGCCATGTCACCGAAGAGATCGGCACCAAGCTGGGCATCTCGGGGCAGACCGTGAACGCGCACATCAAGAACATCTACAAGAAATTGCACGTTCACTCGCGCGCGCAGGCCGTGAGCTATGCGGCGTATTCCGGGCTGATCTGAGCGCGGCCTTCTTACTCCATCTGTCACATCCCTACATCCCCACACCCAGGCGATCATGAACACCACCCTCATCCATCCCGTGGTTCTTTGCGGCGGCAGCGGCACCCGCCTGTGGCCCCTGTCGCGCAAGGCGCTGCCCAAGCAGTTTGCGCCGCTCATCGGCGGCAAGAGCCTGCTGCACATGGCGCTGGAGCGCCTGAGCGCGCTGAATCGCGACATCACCTGCATCGCGGCGGAAGACCATCGCTTCATGGTGAAGGAAGCGGCGGAAGCCGCGCAGACCACCGGGCGACAGGTGCTGGAGCCGATGGCACGCAACACGGCCGCCGCCATGGCCTCGGCCGCGCTGCTGGCCGCACCGGACGACCTGCTGCTGTTTGCGCCGTCTGACCACCACATTCCCGATGCCGCGCTGTTCGCGCGCACCGTGCGCACCGGCGTTGCGGCGGCGCTGGCCGGCAAGATCGTCACCTTTGGCGTGGTGCCGAGTTTTCCGAGCACGGCCTACGGCTACATAGAGGCGGGCCAGGCCTCCGGCGACGGGCACAGCCAGGCGGTGGTGCGCTTCGTGGAAAAGCCCAACGCAGCGGTGGCGCAAACGCTGCTGCTGCACGGCGGCTACAGCTGGAACGCGGGCATCCTGCTGGTGCAGGCGCGCACCCTCATTGCCGCGCTGCGCGGCCATGCGCCCGACATCCTGCTGGCGTGCGAGCGCGCCACCGCCGCCGTGACCACCGACGGCAGCTTCCTGCGGCTGGACAGCGCGGCCTTTCAGGCCTGCCGCAGCGACAGCATCGACTACGCCGTGCTCGAAAAGCACAAGGACATTGCGGTGGTGAAGTTCGAGGGGCTGTGGAGCGACGTGGGCAGCTGGAACGCCGTGTCCACCCTGCACCCGGCCGACGAAGACGGCAACCGCCTGAGCGGCAAGGCCCGCGCGCTGAATTCGCGCAACACCTTCATCCATGCGCCGCACCGCCAGGTGGTGGCCTTGGGCACCGAAGACCTGATCATCGTGGACACCCCCGACGCCGTGCTGGTGGCCGGCGCCGGCTGCGCCGAGCAGGTGGCCGACGTGGTGCGCAAGCTCTCGCTGGACGGCTGCGTGGAGGCCACCGAGCACCGCCGCGTGGTGCGGCCCTGGGGCGCTTACGACAGCGTGGACAACGGCGAGCGCTTTCAGGTGAAGCGCCTGACCGTCAAGCCCGGCGCGCAGCTTTCATTGCAGATGCACCACCACCGCGCCGAGCACTGGATCGTGGTGCAGGGCACGGCAAAGGCCACCTGCGACGGCGTGGTGACGCTGGTGCGGGAGAACGAGTCGATCTACCTGCCCTCCGGCGCCATTCATCGGCTGGAGAACCCGGGCAAGACGATGCTGGAAGTGATCGAGGTGCAGACGGGCGGGTATCTGGGCGAAGACGACATCGTGCGCTTCGACGACACGTATGGACGGTGCGGGCCGGGGCATACGTTGGCGGATGCGGTGCCGCAGGCGGTGGTGGCTTCAGCCGTGTCCTCTGTGACGGCCGCGTCTTCGGGCTCGGGCGCGAATGCGGTGCTGCATGCGCCGGTGGCGCACTGAGGCCGTGAACGCGCTCATGGCCGGGGGCGCCGCGTGGACGCAGCGACTGTTCGGCGTGCTGCTTTGCATCACGCTCGTCGGCAACATGCAGGCGGCCTGGGGCGCCATCGACTACCTCAAGGCCATGCCGCCGAAAGGCAGCGTGCGCCAGGGCGAGGTGGTCTACGTGGACGATGGTCGCTGCCCCACGGGCGAGGTCAAGAAGATCACCGGGGGCAACCAGATGACCGGGGTTCCCCGACAGGTGGAATGCGTGAAGAAACCTGCGGCGGGTGCGCCGCCCTGAGCTCAGGCGCCACCCTGCCCCATCAGCCGTACAGCCTCGTCCCATTCCTGCAGCAACTCAGGCCGGCGCAACCTCTTCGCCGCCTGCCTGATGTGCGGATGGTTCGCCACCCGCGTGAGCAGCTGCAGCTTCTGCCGGGGCGTGAGCCCGCTGGCCACTATCGGCGCCAGCCACTCGCGGGCGGCCTCGGCTGCGGTGTCTCGCACGACCTTGGCCGCGCCGGCCACCTGCAGGCCCAGCTCGTTGCAAAAGGTCTGCAGCCGCGCCGGGCTCAGGATGGCGTCGGCGTGCTGCTTCTCCGCCCCTGGCAGCAGCCGCAGCGCGTGGCCCCTGGCGCCGTTGTAGAGCACGGTGGCCGTGATGTCGTAGGCCGGCGCCAGCTCGGCGTGGTGCCGGTCGCGGTAGAGCAGGCCCAGGTTCTTCAGATGCATGTCGGCGTTGCCCAGCAGCTCGTTCACCTCGATGCGGCGCAGCAGCTCGTGCACCGCCGGCTCGCCGCAACGCGGCAGGCTCAGCAACACCGCCGCAATGGCAAGGTAAGACTCGGTGTACTTCTGCTCCGGTGGCACGCCGAAGACCTGTGCGAAGTCTTCGAAGTGGATCTTTTCGCTCTTGCGTTGCGCGTCGCGGTCGAACCGGGTCACGGCCAGAAACTGGCCGGCCACCTCTTCGCCCAGGTCGTAGCGGTGAGGCGCGGCCAGCGCCGACATGGGCACCAGCTCGAACTGGCACACGGCCACCCCGGCAAGCCCTGCCAGCGTCATGCTGAGGTTTTCTAGCTGCGGCATGCGCGCGTACTCCGACGACGGCAGCTTGGCGATGATGGACGCGTCGCCCTTCGACGTGCGGCCCACGAAGCGGCCGTCGGCGTTCTTGTTGACACCGATCTTGGGCTGCACGCCGGAGATGGACAGCGCGTCCTGAAACGGCTCGGCCCACACCGATGCCTCCAGCGCGTCCTGGTTCTGGGTGACCAGGCGCTGCAGCGTGGCGCGCGAAATGTCTTGCCACTCCGCAGTGACCGCGCCCGGCATGTTCTTGCCGCAGGCCGCGATCATGCCCATGTGGTCCAGCGGATCGATGGCGGCCTCTTCGGCCACGAAGCGGCGGAACACGCCTTCGGGCAGCAGGTTCTGGAAGAACGGCGGCAGCTGGTGGTCGCCCTTGCCGCCCAGCACGGTGTTGAATTCAGGCCGGGTGACGTCGAGCCAGAACGACTGCTGCTGGGCCGGGTCGGCCGCGCGCATCGACTCCGAGAGCACGTCGGCATCGTCCCAGGGGAGCCGCGCGTAGGCCTCGTCGGCGACGAAGCGCATCACCGGCGGCGACGCGGGCTGTTCGTACTTGAACAGGCAGCCGATGCGCCGGCCGTACAGCTTGATGACGAGAACGGGCACGTTCATGGGCGGCCCCTGCGCTTGACCGGGGCGCCGGCGCCCGCCGTGAGGCCGGCCAGCCGTTGCTGCACGGCGGACAGCACATGGGCCGAGGCCACGGGCGCCGGCGCTGCACCTGCGTTGCCCTGGCCCGAGCCCGGCTCCGAAAGGCTGAGCTCCGGCAGTGCCCGCTGCAGCGCCCTGGGCACGGTGGCCAGGTCGAGTTGCAGCACCTCCATGACGGCCAGCAGCGTCGACACCTGCACATCGTTGCCCTTGAGCAAGCGGTAAACGGCCTGGCGACTGACGCCGGCTTGCTCGGTCAGTTGCTGGCGCGTCAAGCCGAGGGCGAGCCGGGCGGCTTCAAGGCGTTGGGCGAGTTCCAAAGGGGTGCTCATGGCGTTGCGAATTCGGTGCTATTTTTTATAACTTACCGCATTCGCAACATCCGTGCAAGTTGCGTATTCGATACTTTATTAATTACTTCTCGTATTCGATACGTTGAAAACCTCCTTCAACCAACCTTCATCGGATCTTCAACACCGCGCTCAACCCCTCGACCAGCACGCTCACCTTCGCCAGCGACTGCCGGCTGCGAAGCCAGACCAGGCTGAGCGGCAGGCCGTCGGTCGACGCCTCGGGCAGCAACTCGACCAAGGCGCCGCTGGCCAATTCGTCCGTGATCAGCCAGGTGGCCAACTGCCCGATGCCCCAGCCCGCGGCCACCGCGGACGCCAACGCCTCCCCATGGCCCACCACCAGTCGCGCATCGACCGCGCGCTGTTCGGTGGGCCGGCCTTCGGCGGCGAACAGCCAGGGGCTGATGCGGCCGTCGCTTCTGCCGTACACCACCAGGTCGTGGCCGGCCAGATCGTCGAGGCTCTCGGGTCTTGCCCGTGCCGCCAGATAAGAAGGCGCGGCACAGAAGATCAGCCGCTCCATGCCCAGCTGCCGATGGCCCAGCGTCGCCGCCGCGGGCACCGGGCCGCCAATGCGCACGGCCACGTCGACGTTTTCTTCCGCCAGGTCCACGAACCGGTCGGAAAAAGACAGCTGCGGGCGCAACCGGGCATGGCGCTCCAGCATCGGGCGCAGCAAGGGCAGCACCCGCAGGCGCCCGAACGACACCGGCAGGTCCAGCCGCACCTTGCCGGCGGGCTCGCTCTGGCGCTCGGTGGCCAGCACGATCTCTGCCGCCTCCAGCTCGCCCAGCACCATGGCGCAGGTCTGGTAATAGGCCTTGCCCGCGTCCGTGAGCGCCAGGCTGCGCGTGGTGCGCTCGAACAGCCGCGCGCCCAGGCGCTGCTCCAGCCGCGCCACGCTTTTGCTGACGGCAGAGGCGGTCAGGTGCAGGCGCTGTGCGGCGTTGACAAAGCTGCCTGCGTCGGCGGCGCAGACGAATGCTTCGATGCCCTTGAGGCGTTCGGTGGGGTTCATGCGGCTCTATTCAAGAAATTAGGGCATCAATGGCGAGAAATCTTATCGCCATCGTGATATTTAGGCCTGAATAAGCTCAGGGTTTACCAGCAGTGCCATGCCGATGCCGTCTTCATCCCCTCCCCTTGCTTCATCGCCTCAGCGCATCGACGCCACCACCCGAACCACGGGCGGCATGCTGTCCATCGTGATCCTGGCGATCGCGGCCTTCGTGATCGTCTCGACCGAATTTCTCATCGTCGGCCTGCTGCCTGCGATGGCGGTCGATTTGGGTGTGTCGGTGCCGCTGGCGGGCCAATTGGTGACGCTGTTCGCATTCACCGTGATGCTGTTCGGCCCGCCGCTCACCCTGCTGCTGTCGCACCTGAACCGCAAGGCTTTGTTCGTGGCGATCATGGGGGTCTTCGCCCTGGCCAACGCGCTGGCGGCCCTGGCACCGAACCTGTGGGTGCTGGGCGTCGCGCGCTTCATTCCCGCGCTGCTGCTGCCGGTGTTCTGGGGCACGGCGAGCGAGACCGCCACGCGGCTGGTCGCGCCGGCCCAGGCCGGCACGGCGGTGGCCCGGGTGTACCTGGGCATCACGGCGGCGCTGCTGTTCGGCATTCCGATCGGCACGCTGGCTGCGGGCACGATCGGCTGGCGCGGAGCGTTCTGGGGTTTCGCGTTGCTGTCGTTGCTGACGGCGGTGCTGCTGGCCGTGTGCATGCCGGCGCAGGCCAAGCCGCAGCGCATGCGCATCGGCCAGCAGATTCGCATCCTGCGAGACGGCGCGTTCCAGTGGCATGTGGCGCTGTCGGTGGTGGTGTTCACGGCCATGTTCACGGCCTATACCTACCTGGCCGAAACGCTGCAGAAGCTCGCGGGCGTGGCGCCGGCCCATGTGGGCTGGTGGCTGATGGCGTTCGGCGCGGTCGGCCTGTTGGGCAATGCGCTGGCCGGAAAGATGATGGACCGCTCGCCGCTGCGTGCGACCGTTTTCTTCACCGCGCTGCTGGGCCTGGGCATGGCGGGCGCCGCGCTGGTGCCGGGCACGCTGCATTGGCTGGTGGTGGCGCTGGCGGCATGGGGCATTGCCTACACGGCCTTGTTTCCGGTCAACCAGGTGCGCGTGATGCAGGCCGCACCCCAGGCGCAGGCTTTTGCCGGGACCATGAACGTGTCGGCCGCCAATGCCGGCATCGGCCTGGGGGCGGTGGTGGGCGGCCTGGCGATACGGCACCTGGGGCTGCCGAGTCTCGGCTTTGCGGCTGCGGGCATTGCCGCGGTGGCCGTCGCCATGGCGCTGGCGATGGTCAGACGCCAGGCGAAAAAGCAGTAGTCAACTTTTAGTAACATTCCGACCTCACTGGCTGCACCTCCCGGACCCACGGCGCTCCCCCGGAGCCGACGATCCGCAGCGAGGCAAGCCTGCCCTGGAAGCCCTGAGCGCACCGCGCTCGTCCAGGCGGGCTCGTGGCTTGAACAATGAAAGAGGGACGATGTCGACTCATGAATGGCGTGCGATTGCGCGCGCAAGCACGGTGGCGAGTGCGGTGGCGGGTGCAGTGTTGCTGCTGGCCTCTTGCGGCGGCGGCGGTGGTGGCGATGCGGGCGTGCTGCCCATCGTCTCCACGCCGGGCCCCAACCCTTCCGCGACCCACACGGTCGGTGGTTCGGTCGTCGGCCTCACCGGCGGCGTGGTGCTGCAGAACAACGCGGGCGACGACCTAAAGCTTTCCGCCGACGGCAGGTTCGTCTTTCCCACCGCCGTGAAAGAAGGCGCCGCCTACGCCGTCACGGTGCGCACCCAACCGCTGTGGCAGTTCTGCACAGTGGCCAAGCCCAGCGGCACCGCCTCGGCCGATGTGGCCGACGTGGCCGTCACCTGCGCCACCGCATTGGCCGAAGTGACGACCTACGCAGGCATCCCCGGCACGCGCGGCTCGGCCGACGGTGCAGCCGGCCTCGCCACCTTCAACATGCCGTCGGGCATTGCGTTCGACAGCGGCGGCTCGCTTTTTGTGGGCGACAGCACGCCCGGCCTGCTGCGCAAGATTTCGCCGGCCGGCCTGGTCAGCACCTTCGCGGGCGGCGTGCTGCCCGCCGGTTCGGTCAACGGCAACGGCGCGGCCGCGGGCTTTCTGAGTCTGGATGCCATCGGCTTCGACCCAGTGGGCAATGGCTACGTGGCGGAAGCCCAGGGCCGCAAGATTCGCAAGTTCACACCGACCGGTGACGTCACCACCTTCGCGGGCAGCGGCACCACCGGCTCGACCGACGGCACCGGCACCGCCGCCACCTTCTCCACGCCGCGCGGCCTCACCACGGACGCCCTGGGCAATCTGTACGTGACCGACTACATCGCCGCGGTCGTTCGCAAGATCAACCCCGCGGGCGTGGTCACCACCCTGGCCGGCGCCGGCACCAGCGGTTATGCCGACGGCGCGGGCACCGCGGCACGGTTCAACTCCCCCTTGGGCGTCGTGGCCGACCCGGCAGGCAACCTGTACGTGGCCGACACCGGCAACAGCCGCATCCGCAAGATCACGCCCGGCGGCATCGTCACCACCTACGCCGGCACCGGCACCCCCGGCAACACCGACGGCGACCTGGCCACGGCCACCTTCAAGCTGCCCGCAGGCATCACCATCGATGCCGACGGCAACCTGTACGTGACCGACATCGGCAACTTCCTGGTGCGCCGCATTTCCAGGACGGGCGTCGTCAGCACGCTGGCTGGCCGGGTCAACGTCGCAGGCAGCGCGATTGGCGTGGGCTCCAACGCGACCTTCACGCAACCGGTCGGTTTGACGATCGACGCCACGGGCAACCTGTATGTGGCCGATGCCTCGACCAACCTGGTGCTGAAGCTGACGCCAGTCCCCGCGCCACGCTGAGCTTGCATGCGGCGGGGGCACCTCACCACGCGGTGGGGTGTCACCAGCCGTGAAACCGCCCCCAGGTTTCCACGCCACCGTCCGGCGACACCGCGTGGTACTGCTCGAACTGCGCGCCCGTCGCGCACGCATGGTTGGGCAAGATGCGCAGCCGCGTGCCGATCGGAAAGCGCGCCGCAATGTCTGCGTCCGCTGTGCCTTCATGCGACAGGATGCCGTGCTCCTGGTTCGCACCGCTGAGCACATAGCCTTCGAGCACCGCGCCGTCCACGTCGCACACCTGCCCGTAGCCGAAGTCGCGCTTCTGCTTCTGCGTGCCACGGTCGCGGCTCATCGCCATCCAGCCGGCATCGACGATGGCCCAGCCCTTCTCGGCCTGGTGGCCGATGACGGTGGTGAGCACGCTCAGCGCCACATCCTGCTCGGTGCACACGCCCACGTTGCGCATCACGAGGTCGAAGAACACGTACACGCCCGCCCGCACCTCGGTCACGCCGTCGAGCGCCTGCGCCATCAAGGCCGTGGGCGTGGAGCCGACGCTGACCACGGCGCACGGCAGGCCCGCCTCGCGCAGGCGCTGCGCGGCGTGCACGCAGCCCGCGCGCTCCTGCTCGGCCATGGCGCGCAAGGCCTCGGGCGTATCGAGCTCGTAGCTGGAGCCGGCATGCGTCAGCACGCCGGCCAGGCGCATGCCGCCTTCATGCAGCACGCGGGCCACGGCCAGCAGCGCGTCTTCTTCGGGCCGAATGCCGGAACGATGCCCGTCGGTGTCGACCTCTATGAGAACGTCGAACGCCTCCCCGTTCTCGCGGCCGAACGCGGCAATGGCGCGGGCCGACTCGACACCGTCCGTGATGATGCTCAGCGCGCAGCCGCGACGCCGCAGTGCCAGCGCCTGCGCCAGCCGGTGCGGCGCCATGCCCACCGCGTAGAGGATGTCGGTGAAGCCGGCGGCAAAGAACTGCTCGGCCTCCTTCAGCGTGGACACCGTGATGCCCCGCGCGCCCGCGTCGCGCTGCGCCTTGGCCACGTCGATGCACTTGGTGGTTTTCACATGCGGTCTGAAGCGCACGCCCAGCGTGTTCATGCGCTGTTGCATGCGTTCGATGTTGCGCTGCATGCGCGTGCGCTCAATGAGAGCCGCGGGGGTGTCGAGTGTCTGCAGGGTGTCGGTCATGAAAGGGTTCATCAGTCGAGGTAGTCGCCCTTGGCCTTGAGCGCGGGCACGTCGTCGCGCAGGCCGCGTGCAATGAGCGCGGACACGGCGGCAGGTTGAAGGGCTTCGGCGCTGGGCAGGTCCACGCCCACGGCCAGCATCTGTTTGCGAAACTCAGGGTCGGCCGCGGTGTCGGCCAGCGCGGCGCGCAAGCGGGCCATGGCGGGCTCGGGTGTGCCGCGCGGCGCGAAGATGGCGTTCCAGGCCCGCACGTCGAGTGCGAAGCCGGCATCGGCGGCCGTGCCTGTCTTGGGCAACTGCGGCAGCCGCGTTGCGGACAGCACGGCCAGCGCCTTCACCTTGCCACCCGCCACCTGGGGCAGCGCGGTGGTGGTCTGGTCGCACATGAAGTCGGTCTGCCCGCCCATCAGGTCGTTCATGGCCGGTGCCACGCCCTTGTAGGGGATGTGCGCCACGTTCTGCTTCAGCGCGGAAAGCAACAGCACGCAGCCGTAGTGCGAGATCGACCCCACGCCCGCGCTGCCGAACGAGGCCTTGCCCTTGTGCGTGCCCAACCACGTGACGAATTCCTTGAGGTCGTTGGCCGGCAGGTCTGCGCGCGCCAGCAGCAGCATGGGCGCGGAGCCCGCGAGGCCGACGGGCAGAAAGTCTTTCTCGGGGTCGTAGGGCAGCTTCTTGTACAGCGCCACGTTGGCCACGTGCGTGCCGATGGTGCCGAAGCCGAGCGTGTAGCCGTCCGGCGTGGCCTTCGCGACCTTGGTCAGGCCGATGGTGCCGCCCGCCCCCGCCACGTTCTCGATGATGACTGGCTGGCCCAGCTGCTTGCCCATGTGCAGCGCAAAGCCGCGCGCCAAGGCATCGCTGGGGCCGCCCGGCGGGAACGGAACGATCAGCGTCACGGGGCGTTGCGGAAAGGCGATTGCCTGGGCCTGGGCTTGTGCCGGCGCATGCATGGCGAACGCCGCCGTCACGGCGAGCAGGCCGCGAAGGACCACGGCCCGCGTCATGCCCCGCTCCCAAAAGCCTGCAGCCACGGCAACGCCGGCGCGAGCGTGTCGCTCTGCAGTTCCGGCGACGGCGCGCCCTGCGGCAACAGCAGGCCCACCCGGTTGTGCCAATACGTGCGCAGCCCCACCGCCGACGTGCCGAACATGTCGTAGCCCGAGCCCGCCACAAAGGCGGCGTCTTGCGCCTTCACGCCCAGCCGGTCGAGTGCCAGCTGGTACGGCCGCGGGTCGGGCTTGTAGAAGCCGGCCTCCTCCGAGGTGACGACCACGTCCCAGTCGATGCCCAGCCGCGCCGCGGCCAAATGGCCCAGCCGCTTCGAGCAGTTGGTGACCACGGCCAGCTTGCAGTGCGGCTGCAGCGCCAGCAGCAGCTCGCGGGCGCCGTCCCACACGGGCAGCGTGTGCCAATGCGCTTCGAGCGCGTCGGGCGCTGATGC
Source organism: Variovorax sp. H27-G14 (assembly GCF_046156345.1). Lineage (NCBI taxonomy): Bacteria > Pseudomonadati > Pseudomonadota > Betaproteobacteria > Burkholderiales > Comamonadaceae > Variovorax > Variovorax sp. H27-G14. The sequence goes on along the minus strand of NZ_JAYLVN010000003.1, from coordinate 707,595 downwards.
CGCCATGCCGGTGTTGCGCGCGGCGTCCTGCACCAACTGCTCGTAGGGCACGTAGGCGCCGCAGCCGTAGGTCAGGCGCAGGTACTCGGCGCGCCAGGCGCGGCCCTGTTCCTCGGAGCCCGCCGCGGCGTTCCAGACGGTCCAGGAATCGAGCAGCGCGGTGAGCAGGTCGAACAGCACGGCGCGGGGATAGCGCGGCGGCTGGAGCGCTGACGCGGGAGTGGAAATAGGGGTGTGCATGGCCGTGAACTGTACGTTTCAAGACCATGGCTGTGCTTCAATGCGCGCTCATCAATCGTTAAGCAGAAGTTAATGATCCAGATCGAAGACATGCAGCTCGCGGCCGCCCTGCTGCGCGAGCCCTCGCTGAGCGCCGCGGCCCGCGCGCTGGACGTCACGCCGCCCGCGCTGTCGATGCGGCTGCGCAAGCTGGAGGCCATGCTGGGCCTCTCGCTGGCCTCCCGCACCGCACGGCGCCTGAGCCTCACGCCCGAGGGCGAACGCTTTGCGCGTGAAGCCGCCGCGCTGCTCGGGCAGATAGAAGGCCTGCGCGACTCGATGCAGCGCGACGACCAGCGGCTCACCGGCACCCTGCGCATTGCCGCGCCCTTCGGCTACGGCCGCCAGTACCTGGCGCCGATGCTGGTGCGCTTCGCCCGGCTGCACCCCGGCCTGCACCTGCAGCTCGACCTGCGCGAAACGCCCTGGCCCGACCGGCACGACGCCGACGCGGTGATCCACATCGGCGCGGTACGCGACTCCTCCTGGGTGGCGCGCACGCTGAGCGCCAACGAGCGCTGGCTGTGCGCCAGCCCCGACTACCTGCGCCTGCACGGCACGCCGCGCACGCCGCGCGAGGTGATGGCGCACGACTGCATCTGCATCCGCGAGAACGACGAAGACGTGACGCTGTGGCACCTGCGCCCCGCCAAGGCTGCCGAAGGCAAGCGAGCCGCAGGCAAGCGCGCCGCCGCCCGCGAAACCCTGCGCATCTCGCCCGCCTACGTGACCAACGACGGCGCCGTGGCCCGCCAGTGGGCCGAACAAGGCATGGGCCTGGTGCTGCGCTCCGAATGGGACGCGGCCGAGGCCGTGGCGCGCGGCACGCTGGTGCGCGTGCTGGCCGACTGGCAGTTCGACAGCGCGCCGGTCACGCTGCTGGTGCCCAACCGCAAGGGCCGCACGGCGCGCGTGCAGGCCATCGTCGGCTTCCTGGTGGAGAGCTTTGGCGCCGCGCGAAAGTAGCTGCGCGCACATCGCATATCGATAGCCGCATTCATTCGTTGTCGGCGCGAAGGCGCGCGCCAACACTGCGGGCTTCGCATATTCCGGTGGAGAAGCCCCGATGAACGTTCCTCTCGATCGCCTGTCGCTCTCGCGCCGTGGCGTGCTGCAGACCGGTGCCACGGCCGCCGTGGCAGGCGCCGCCAACCACGTGCCGCTGGACGTGCGCGCATGACGACCGCCGAGCAAGTGCTGGACGCGCCGCTCACGTCCTTCTCACCGCCCGCACCCCGCCCGCGCGCACAGGCCGCCGCTGCGCAACAGGCCGATGCCGTCGTGCTGCGCCCCGCACCGCCCGTTGGCATCTGGACGACCGGCCTGCTCGCCTCCGCCGCATGGACAGCGTTGGGACTGCTCACGCTGCTCTGGCCGAACAAAGCGGTCGGCTTCAGCGACTGGGCGTTCACCGAAGAATTCGGCATTGCCGCGCTCGTGGTCGCCGCGCTGTTGGCGGCGGTGGCACTGCTTGGCGCGCGCGCCGGCAAGGTGGCGCGCACGCTGCGGCCCGCCGGCCAATGGCTGGTGGCATTGGCCGTGGTGTTCGCGGTGTGGGAAGTGGCCACGGCCAAGCTGGGCGTGCTGCCCTCGCCCTTCTTCGCGCCGCCGCAAGCGCTGATTGACGTGGTCAATGAAGACTGGCAACGCCTGGGCCTGTCGACCGCGCACTCGCTGCGCCTGCTGGCCAACGGCTTCGTGCTGGGCGCGCTGGTGGGCTTTGTCACGGGCGTGGCGATCGGCTGGTCGCGCATTGCGGGGTACTGGGTGCATCCGGTGCTGCGCTTTCTGGGGCCGGTGCCTGCGTCGGCGTTGCTGCCGCTGGCCTTCTTCTTTGCGCCGTCGAGCTACGTGGCCGCGGTGTTCCTGGTCGGGCTGGCCACCTTCTTTCCGGTGGCGGTGCTCACCTGGTCGGGCGTGGCATCGGTCCACAAGAGCTACTACGACGTGGCGCGCACGCTGGGCGCGTCGGAGCGCTTTCTGGTGCTGCGCGTGGCCATTCCCGCCGCGCTGCCGCAGGTGTTCGTGGGCCTGTTCATGGGCCTGGGCGCGTCGTTCTCGGTGCTCATCACGGCCGAGATGATGGGCGTGAAGGCCGGCCTGGGCTGGTACCTGCAGTGGGCCCAGGGCTGGGCCGCCTACGCCAACATGTACGCGGCCCTGTTCGTCATGGCCGCGCTGTGCTCCAGCCTCATCACGCTGCTGTTCAAGGTGCGCGACCGCGTGCTGTCGTGGCAGAAAGGAACCGTCAAATGGTGAACGCCGTGCTTTCTTCCACGCCTGCAGCCGCCACCACCCGCGGTGCGCAAATCGACATTCAGGGCGTGAGCCACTGGTTCGAGGTGTCGGGTGGCGTGCTGCAGGTGCTCGACGACATCGACCTGCAGGTGCGCCCCGGCGAATTTGTGGCGCTGCTGGGGCCCAGCGGTTGCGGCAAGTCGACGCTGCTGCGCCTGGTCGCCGGGCTGGAGCCCGCCACCACCGGCACCCTCACGCAGAACGGCAAGCCCATCACGCGGCCCGACCCCTCGCGCATCGTCGTGTTCCAGGACCCGACGCTCTACCCCTGGCGCAGCGTGTGGGACAACGTGGCGCTGGGCCTGCAGGCGCGCGGCGTGTTGAAGGAGCAACGCGCGCGGGTCGACGAGGCGCTCAAGCTGGTGGGCCTCACGGACTTTGCCAAGGCCTTTCCGCACCACCTGTCGGGCGGCATGGCGCAGCGCGTGGCGCTGGCGCGCGCGCTGGTCAACGACCCGCAGCTGCTGGTGCTCGACGAACCGCTGGGCAAGCTCGACTCGCTCACGCGCATTGCCATGCAAAGCGAGCTGGTCAACCTGTGGCAGCGCGCGGGCTTCTCTGCGCTGCTGGTGACGCACGACGTGGAAGAGGCGCTGTTTCTGGCCAACCGCGTGATCGTGCTGAGTGACCGGCCGGCGCGCATTGCGGCGCAGATCGAGGTCGACCTGCCCTACCCGCGCCACCGTGGCGACCCGCGCCTGGCGCAGTTGCGGCACGAGGCGCTGAAGCACCTGGGGCTGGACGCCACGTGGTGACGCGCTGGGTGACCCTCGCAATGACATGAGCAGCGTTCCCGAGGCCGGTTGGCTCAACCTGCTGATCGGCCTGCTGCAGGGCGCGCAACTGCAACTGCTGCGCGCGCTGGACGCGCTGGGCCTTGTGCAGCATGCGCACGGCCAGCCGGCATGGCCGCGGGCACTTCGGCTGTCGGGTGAGAACCTGCTGATCGACCTGGGCCAGGCGCGCCGGCTCGGCCTCACGGTGGTGGTGCTGGGCGCGGCCTTGCTGGTGCTGCTGCTGGCGCTGCTGTGGCGCCGGCGCAGCCTGTGGCTGGTGGCGCTGGCCACGCTGCTGGTGGTCGCGGCGCCCTGGCCTGAAGCCAGCGTGGTGCTGGTGCCCGCCTACCCCACGAGCTTTCAGAAGTCGCCCACCGGGTTCACGGCCGACAGCATCGAGCGCGGCCGCACGCTCTATGCGGCGCAGTGCGTGGCCTGCCACGGCACCGACGGGCGCGGCCAAGGGCCGCTGGCCGCGTCACAACCCGTGTGGCCGCCCGACCTTGCCGGCCCGCTGCTGTGGCGCCGCGCCGATGGCGACGTGCTCTGGCACGTGCTGAACGGCATGCGGGACCGCCGCAACGGACGCGAGACGGAAACCATGCCGGCCTTCGGCCACGTGCTGCGCGACGGCGACGCCTGGGCGCTGATCGATTTCATGAAAGCGCAAGGCGCCGGCGAAAGCCTGCGCGCGGCCGGGCTTTGGACCCAACCCATCGCGCCGCCCGACGTGGCGGTGCAATGCAAGGGCAAGGCGCCGCGCATGCTGAGCAGTTGGCGCGGGCAGCGCATGCGCATCGTGGCGGCGGGCGGTGACGGCTTGCTCGAAGATCCGCGCATGGTCACGGTGTATCTGCAGCCTGTGCAGGCCGTACAGGCCGGCACGGCCGCTGCGGGCACAGGCGACTGCATCGCCGACTCGCCCGCCGCGTGGGCGGCCTTCTCGCTCGTCGCAGCAACCGACAAGCTCGCGGGCACGCAACTGATCGTCGACCGCGACGGCTGGCTACGGGCGCGCGGCGAGCCCGGCAAGGGCGCGTGGAGCGACGACGACCTGCTGTGCCGCACCGAAACGCCCGCGCGAGTCAATGTGACCGATGCGGCGAATGCGACGAATGCGAAACCCCTGCCACCCGACGGCTTGAGCGCGCTCATCGCCCGCATGGACGCCGAGCCCGTGCGTTTCGTCAAGGGCGGTTTCGTGCATTGAGCCATGCGTACCCCCAGGGCTACGATGTTTTCCGGGCCGCTGGCCCATCAACCTGAAGGAGACCCCACCATGTCCAACCACGTCTACAAATCGCTAGAACTCACCGGCTCCTCGCCGACCAGCATCGAAGACGCCGTGCAGACCGCCATAGCCAAGGCGCACGAGACGGTGCGCAACATCCAGTGGTTCACCGTGACCGAAACGCGCGGGCACGTGGTCGAAGGCAAGGTGGCGCACTGGCAGGTGTCGCTGAAGATCGGGTTCACGCTGGAGTGAGCGCGACGCGGGCGTGTCAGGCGTACGACCGCCACGGCCCTGCGCCCCCGAGGCTGGTACATTTCCCGCCCACAGGAATCAAAGGGGCATCGGTGTCACTCGCAGCGGCCTTGGCCGGTCTTTCCATCCTCATCATCGGGGACAGCCACCTCGCGCAACCCAGCTATCTGATGTCGTCTCTGCACGACGGCCTGCAGCGCCAGGGCGCCAAGGTGCATTCGATCGGCATGTGCGGCGCGCTGCCGTACGACTGGACGGTGTCCAAGGTCGGCAACTGCGGCGGCGCGGAACGCATCGGCGACCAGCCGGCCACCCGCAGCAGCACCGGCAGCACCACCGCCGTGGCGCAGCTCATTCGCGCGGAGCACCCCGACCTGGTGCTGGTGGTGCTCGGTGACACCATGGCGGCCTACAAGCAGCCCGACTTTCCAATGAACTGGGTGTGGCAGCAGGTGAGCACGCTCACCGGCGCCATTGCCGCGACCGGCACGCGCTGCGCGTGGGTCGGCCCGCCGTGGGGGCAGGAAGGCGGCTCATACGGCAAGACCTATGCGCGCGCCGAGCTGGTGAGCCGCTTTCTGTCCACCAACGTAGAACCTTGCATCTACATCGACTCGCTGGAGATGTCGACGCGCGGCCAATGGTCGACCGTCGATGGCCAGCACTTCGGCTCCAACGGCTACCGCAGTTGGGGGAATGGCATCGCCAAGGCGGTGATGAAGTTGCCCTTGCCGACGGGCGCTGCCAGCACCACGGGCACCACGGGCGCCGCGCGCCAATGAAGCGCGCGCAACGCCTGCCGCTGCTCGCGGCCCTGTGTGCCTGCCTGCCCGCCCTGTGCGGCGCCGCACCCCGCCTGTACGACACAGGCCCCGCGCAAGACCTGGCGCTGGTGCGCTTCGTCAACGCGGGCACGCAGCCGCTCACGGTGCACAGCGGCGGCGCGGGCCAGGCGGCCAGCCTCGCGGTGCCACCGACCGCGCCCGTCACCGACTACCTGCCCGCGCGCTCCGACGCCCCCGTCACCGGCCAATGGCAGCTGGCTGCGCAAACGCTGCCCATCTCGTTGCTTGTGAAGGCTGGCGGATCGGGCTCCGCGGTGGCGTGGGCCGACGCGGACGGCAAGCTCGCGGGCACAAGCTTCACCGAAGCGCCCCCGCAGTTCGACCCGGTGCGCGCCTCGCTCGCGTTCTACAACGCCGACGCCCGGTGCACCGCCGGCCTGCTGGCGGCGAGCCCGGTCAACGCCGCCATCTTCGAGAACCAGGCCGCGCTGGCCACTGCGCGCCGTGCCGTCAACCCGGTCAAGCTGGTGGTGCAGGCCACCTGCAACGGCCGCCCGGTCGAGGGCACGGTGGACCTGGGCTCGCTGCAGGCCGGCCAGCGCTACAGCGTCTTTCTTGTTCCTGCCGGCAAGGGCAGCCGACTGATCGGCCTGCAAGACCGCCTGGCGCGCTGACCGGCCGTGGTCTTCGCGTCGCTCGAGTTCCTGGCGGTTTTTCTGCCGGCGTTCCTGCTGCTGTACGCGGTAACTCCCGCGCGCGCGAAGAATGCGCTGCTGCTGGTGTCCAGCTGGTTCTTCTACGGCTGGTGGAGCCCGCTTTTTCTGCTGCTGTTCATTGCGCTCACGGCGCTGGCCTGGGCCGGGGGGCTGCTGGTCGAGCGGGCCGGGCGACATCGCACCGCCGTGATGGCCGTGCTGATCGCCGTCAACCTGGGCGTGCTCGCATGGTTCAAGTACGCCAACATCGTGGTCGAAACCTTCAGCGCGGCCCTGGTGCATGCCGGCGCCATGCCGATCGAATGGCAGCGCATCGCCCTGCCCATCGGGCTTTCGTTCACGGTGCTGCAGGCCATTTCGTATTTCGTGGACATCCACCGCGGCAAGTTTCCGGCCGAGCGCCGCCCTGTCGATTTCGCGACCTACCTCGCCATGTTCGGCCACCTGGTGGCGGGGCCGATCATTCGCTACGACTGGATCCGCCAGCGGCTCGCGCACCGCGCCATGCACTGGGCGGGCTTTGCTCGGGGCGCACGGCGCTTCATGATCGGCATGGCCATGAAGGTGCTAGTGGCCGACACGCTGGCCCCGGTGGTCGACCAGGTGTTCGCATCGGCCGACCCGAGCTTTGTGGATGCATGGCTCGGTTGCCTGGCCTACACGCTGCAGTTGTTCTTCGACTTTGCGGGCTACAGCGCGATGGCCATCGGCATCGGCGCGATGCTGGGCTTTCGATTTCCCGAGAACTTTCATGCGCCGTACCTCGCGCGCAACGTGGCCGACTTCTGGCGCCGCTGGCACATCTCGCTGTCGTCGTGGCTGCGTGACTACCTCTATGTGCCGCTGGGCGGCAGCCGGCGCGGCAACGGCCGCACGGTGGCCAACCTGCTGATCACCATGAGCATCGGCGGCCTCTGGCACGGCGCGGACAGCTGGAACTTTCTGTACTGGGGGCTGGCGCACGGCGCCGCGCTGAGCGTGGTGCACCTGTGGCGCGGGCGTGGGCCCCGCTTGCCCGCGCCGTTGGCGCATGCGGCCACGCTGCTGTTCGTGATGCTGGGCTGGACGCTGTTCCGCTCGCCCGACCTGGCCACGGCGGGCCGCATGCTGGGCGGGCAGTTCGGCCTGCACGGCATGGGGCTGGGCCCGGCACTGTCGAACGCCTTGCGCATGCCGGTGGTGCTGGCCTACCTGCTGGGCATGGCCTGGGTCGTGGCGCCCGCGGTGCTGGCACGCCGCCGTCGCGCGAGCAGCGCCTTCGCCGTCGCCTTCACCGTCGCGGGCACGCTCGCGCCGGTGTGCGGCTTCCTGCTGGCGTTTGCGCTGGTGGCGAGCCGCGGCACGGTGCCGTTTCTCTACTTCCAGTTCTGACGATGGCACGCCCCAGCCGACGCCTTCGAACGATGCTGCGCTGGAGCGCCACGGCGGTGCTGCTCGCCACCATCGGCGCGGCCTTCGTCTCGACGCTGCCCAACATGGGCGCCGCCTGGGCCCGCGCCGATGCCGCGTTGTGGCACGACGCATCCGCACGCCGCGAACTCACCAAGGCGCTTGTGACCACACCGTTCACAGAAGCCCTTGCTCGTTGGCAGCGGCAGGCCAATTGGCTGGTGCTGCGCGACCTGGGCCCGGAGGCGAAACGGGGCGAAGACAACTGGCTCTTCCTCGATGAGGAACTGCAGCTTCACCGCGACCGCACCGCCCATGCGGCTGCGCGTGCCGCGGCCGTGTCGCGCATCGCACGCGCGCTCGCAGAAAAAAACACCGCGCTGCTCGTGGTCGTCGTGCCCGACAAGAGCCGCATCGAAAGCGCGCACCTCGGCACGCTGCTACGCCCGCCCGCGCTCGATGCCCGCGTGCGCGACTGGACCGCCAAGCTGGCCGCCGACGGCGTGCCCGTGCTCGACCTGTCGCCCGTGCTCGCGGGCGCCACACCTTCTGCTTTCTTGCGCACCGACACCCACTGGAACGAGCAAGGCAGCTGGCTGGCCGCGCACGCCGTCGCACAGCGCCTGCAGGACATGCATGCGCTATCGGGCGAGCCCGTGGCCTCGGTCGTGGTGTCGCGCCAGCCCCAGGTGGCATGGGGCGACCTGGTGCGCCTGGCCGGCATCGAGGGGCTGCCCGCCGCACTGAAGCCAGCGCCCGACAACGACACCCGCTCGGTGGTGGAAACACGCAGCGACAGAACCGACCTGTTCGGCGCGGCGCCCATGCCGTCGACCGTGCTGATCGGCACCTCGTTCTCGCGGCGCGGCAACTTCCAGCCCTTTCTGCAACTGGCAAGCCGCGCACTGGTGGCCGATTTCTCGATGGATGGCGGGGACTTCTCGGGCGCCGCGCGCCGCTATTTCGCGGGCGAGGACTTTGCGAAGAATCCGCCGCGCGTCGTTGTGTGGGAAGTGCCCGAGCGGACGATCGAAGCGCCCATCGGCGAGGCGGAGCAAAGCTGGCTGCGCGCCCCCCTGCCGACCCGCTGACCGCAAGGCCCTGCGTGCGGCGTCAAGGCAACCCGGCGCAGCACAGCTTGTGGCGCAGCTACCGCATGTACCCCAGGTCCCGCACATCCGAGCGCACCGCAGCGCGGTCACCGCCGTGCAGCGGCAGGCTCACCAGCAGCTCCAGCCGCCGGCGCAGCGAAAACAGCAACTGAATGGCGTCGTGCGCCACCTTCTCCGGGTCGCTGCCATCGGCCACGTCGGGGTAGGCCCACAGCGCGCCATCCGGCTGGCCGGGCCACGAGGGCTGGCGCGACTCGGTGGTGCCGTCGAGCGTGATGATGAAGTCGGCCTGCGGGCTGCCCGAGCGTGCCAGGTCGTCCCAGCCGCGCGGCGCGTGCTGCGGCACCGGCATGCTCGCACTGTGCAAGGCGCCGATGGCAGCGGGATGAAACTCGCGCGCCACATGGCCGGGTTGGCCGCAGGAAGACGCCGAAAACCGCTGGGGGTCGAGGTGCGCGAGGCACGCTTCGGCAAGGATGCTGCGCAATGAATTTCGCCTGGAGACGAAGATCACGCCAATTCGTTTTTGCATGGAACCTTCACTATAGCCACGCAAGGTGAATTAGTCATGACGCCGCTGTCGCATGCGGCAACGGGCACAGGCTGCACAGCCCGCGCCGAACGGTGCAGACTTGGGGGCATGGACAAGCATTTTCTGAATCCGCTTTTCGCACCGTCTTCCGTGGTGGCCTTCGTCGGCAACGCCGACGACCCAGGTGGCCAGACACCCGCGGGCCGAACCCTGCGCGAGGCCTTTCGCGCCGACCGCTTCGACGGCACCCTGCGCTTTCTGGACGTGCGCACCAAAGGCACGCTGGAAGAACTGTCGCAGACCCATGCCGACCTGGCGCTGATTGCGCTGGCGCCGCGCGACGTGGGCGCCGCGCTGGAGATTGCGGGGCGCATCGGCTGCACCGCCGCGGTGGTCATCTCCAGCGGCATCGGCGCCGAGCAGGCCGCGCAGTGGCGCAAGATTGCCAAGCGCGAAGGCGTGCACCTGCTGGGGCCCAATTCATTGGGCTTTCAGCGTCCGCTGCTGCACCTGAACGCGAGCGTTGCAGGCCCGCTGGCCAAGACCGGGCCGCTGGCGCTGGTGTCGCAGTCGGGTGCGCTCACGTCGTCGATGCTCGACTGGGCGCGCCAGAACGGCGTGGGCTTTTCGAGCGTGGTGTCGCTCGGCCCGCACACCTCGGTCGACATTGCGCAGGTGCTCGACTTTCTGGCCAACGATCAGGCCACGCACAGCATCATCGTGTACCTCGAAGGCATCGACGACGCGCGCCGCTTCATGAGCGCGCTGCGCTCGGCCTCGCATGCCAAGCCGGTGGTGGTGCTCAAGGCCGGTCGCAAACCGGCGGGCAACGAGGCCGCGCAAACGCACAGCGCGGCCATTGTGGGCAGCGACGACGTGTTCGACTCGGCCCTGCGCCGCGCGGGCGCGGTGCGGGTGCGCTCCTTCGTCGAGCTGTTCTCCGCCGCCAAGTGCCTGGCCTCGCGCTACCGCCCGGTGGGCAAGCGGCTGGCGGTGGTCACCAATGGCGGCGGCCCCGGCGTGCTGGCGGCCGACTGGATCAACGAGATCGGTCTTCACCTGGGCAAGCTCTCCGCACCCGCGCAAAAACTGCTGCTGCCCGCCCTGCCCCCGCTGGCCTCGCTGACCGACCTGATGGACCTGTCGGAAGACGCGCTGCCCGCGCACTACCGCGCCGCCATCGACGCCGCCTCGGCCGACAGCCAGGTCGACGGCGTGCTGGCCATCTTCTCGCCCAAGCCCGGTGCCGATGCCGCCGCCGTGGCCAAGGCGCTGGCCGACATTCCGCGGCCCATGAACAAGCCACTGCTGGCCTGCTGGATGGGCGATTCGTCGGTGGGCAAGGCGCGCCTGGTGCTGGCCGACGCCACCATTCCAAGCTTTCGCACGCCGGAGGCCGCGGTGGGTGCCTTCGGCAACATCGCGGCGTTCTATCAGAACCAGCAGTTGCTGCAGCAGACACCACCGCCGCTGTCGGCACTGGCCAAGCCCGACATCGAAGGCGCGCGTCTGCTGATCGAAAGCGTGCTGGCCGAGCGGCGCAAGGTGCTCACGGAAATGGAGTCGAAGACGCTGCTGTCGTCGTTCCACATTCCCATCACGCGCACGCTGCTCGCGCGCAGCGCCAACGAGGCCATGATGATCGCCACGCAGCTTGGGTTTCCGGTGGCGCTGAAGATCGACTCGCCCGACATCTCGCACAAGTCCGACGTGGAAGGCGTGGCGCTCAACGTGATGAACGGCACCGGCGCGCGCGACACCTACATCGAAATGATGGAGCGCGTGGCGCGCCTTGCGCCCGAGGCGCGCATCAACGGCGTGACGGTGCAGAAGATGGTGCGCGCGCGGCGCGGCCGCGAAATCTACGTGGGCATGGTGACCGACGAGCCCTTTGGCCCGGTCATCGTGTTCGGCGCGGGCGGCACCATGATCGAGCTGCTGAACGACCGCGCCATGGAGCTGCCGCCGCTCAACCAGTTTCTGGCGCGTCGGCTCATCGAGCGATCGCGTGTGGCCGAAACGCTGGGCGAATGGCGCGGCGCCAGCGCGGTGGACATGGAGGCGCTGGAAGACGTGTTGCTGCGCGTGTCGGAAATGGTGTGCGAGCTGCCCGAGCTGCGCGAGATGGACATCAACCCCATCATCGTGGACGAGTCCGGCGCCATCTCGGTCGATGCGCGCATCGTGGTGGCCAGCAGCACGCACGCCGTGGCAAGCAACACGGGCCACACAGGCTACGGGGGCGCCGGCAACGGCTACCAGCACCTGGCCATCATGCCGTACCCCGCGCGCTACCGGCGCGAGTGGCCGATGTCGGGTGGCGGAACATACATCGTGCGGCCGGTGCATCCGAACGACGCGCAGATGCTGCAGGCGCTGGTGCAGGGCCTGTCGCCCGAGAGCCGGTGGTTTCGCTTCGTTTCGCGCTTTCACGAGCTGCCGCCGTCGATGCTGTCGCGCTTCACGCTGATCGACTACGACCGCGAAATGGCGCTGGTGGCCGTGGTGCTGGAGCGCAGCGTGTCGCCCGATGGCACGGTGCTGGAAAGCGAACGCATCGTGGGCGTGTCGCGCTACATCACCAACCCCGACCAGACCAGCTGCGAGTTCTCGCTGGTGGTGGCCGACGAGTTCAGCGGCAAGGGCATCGGCTCGCGGCTGATGGAAAGCATCATCGACGTGGCGCGCGACAAGGGCCTGGCCGAAATCGACGGGCTGGTGCTGGCCACCAACCCTGACATGCTGAAGCTGGTGCGCCGGCTGGGGTTCACGGTGAAGGCCTTTCCTGAAGACCCGGACTTCAAGCTCGTGACCTACATGCTGTGACCCCGTCAGGCGGACGGGTTCCGTGGTGCGTCGTAAGCTCGCCGGTTACCCGACTTCACAGACGCCAGCGCCTGCCGACCTTGCCATGATCCGAACGCTCCTGCGTGTCACCGGCCGCCTTGCGGTCTCGCTCGCTGTTCTGCTGACATCCCTCTGGGCCTGCCTTGCGCTCTGGTATCAGCTGCCCGGCCCCGCACCCGTGAAGATTGGCGCCCCCGTGCTGTGGGCCGCCTTTGGCCTGGCGGCCATCGCGCTGCTGTGGCGCGGCCGTGCGGCGCGCGCCCTGCTGTCTTACGCAGTCGGCTTTGCGATGCTGCTCGGCTGGTGGGGCACCATCCTGCCGTCGCAAGACCGCGTGTGGGCCGACGACGTGGCGCGTCAGGTCACCGGCAAGGTCGAAGGCAGCGTGGTCACCATGAACAACGTGCGCAACTTCGACTGGCGCAGCGACACCGACCACACCGCGCGCTGGGAAACGCGCCGCTACGACCTCGACCGCCTGAAGTCGGTCGACGTGGCGCTCTCCTACTGGACCGGACCGGCCATCGCGCACACGCTGGTGTCCTTCGGCTTCGACGACGGCCAGTTCCTCACCTTTTCCATCGAGATCCGCAAGGAGCGCGGCGAGAGCTTCTCGTCCATCGGCGGATTTTTCAAGCAGTTCGAGACCAGCCTCATCGCCGCCGACGAGCACGACATTCTTCGCGTGCGCACCAACGTGCGTGGCGAAGACGTCTATCTGTACCGCGTGCACCTGCCGCAGCCCGAGATGCGTTCGCTGTTCCTGGCCTACCTGGACGAAGGCGCGGCCCTGGCGCGCGCGCCGAGCTTCTACAACACGCTCACCGCCAACTGCACCACCATCGTGTACGCGCTGGCCAAGCGCATCGTGCCGGGCCTGCCGATGGACTACCGCCTGCTGGCCTCCGGCTACCTGCCCGACTACCTCTACGACGTGGGCGGACTCACGCCGGGCTACAGCATGGAGGCCTTGCGCGCGGCGGGCCGCATCACCGAGCGCGCGATTGCCACCGACAAGACGCCCGGCGCCGACTTTTCTCAGGCGATTCGCCAGGGCCTGCCCGGCGTTGATGCCAAGGCCGCGCAATGAACCAGGCGCGCACCTTCTCACTGCCCGCGCTGCTGTGCGCCGCCATGCTGTTGACCGGCTGCGCGGGCGTGAAGGTCGGCTCCATCTCGCCGGCGGACTACCTCGCGCAGCGCCGGGGCGACGTGCTCACCACCGGCAAGCTCAGCACGTCGGCGCAAGAGGTGCTGCGCGTGATCGGCTCCGACGCGGAGCTGTGCGGCAAGAACGGCCCTGCCTGCCGCCAAGCACTGGCCGAGTCGCCAGGCCTCGACGACGAGCAGCGCCTGTCAGCCCTGTCGGAGGTCTGGCTGCAGGTGGCGTTGGCGGCGGACAAAGGCGGCAACACGGCAGAACCTTTGTCGTCCACCGCTGCCACCACCGCCATCGAGGCCTGGCTCGAAACCGCCCGCCACGCCTACGCCTACCTGTTCTTCACCACCCGCAAGCCGCGCGACCGCGCTTTCGAAGACCGCCAGACGCAGGTGCGCGACTACTACAACTACGCGGTGCAGCAGGCCATCACCGGCCTGTACCGCACCTACCAGCGCAGCGGCCCGTCCGAGCAAGCACGACCGCAACAGCCTGAAGTGCCGCAGGTCGGCGGCTGGCACATCGGCTCCGACGTGACGGCGCTGCGCCTGCCCGTCAACGCCGCGCTGCCCGACGAACTGATTCCCGCCGCCTCGCTCACCTTCTCCGGCCTGCGCAACACCTACCGGCGCGACGGCTTCGGCGCCGAGCTGGTGGCCGCAGCCAGCAAGCGCACGTACGAAGAACCGACTGCCCCGGCCCTGACCCCGGACTCTTCGCTTTCAGACGCAGGCAACAAGCGCCCACCTCCGCCGCCCTACCGCGAAACGCCCTTCCCCGCGCTCACCGCGCTGCTGCTGTTCGACGGCCACACGCTCGACGAAATTCTGCACACGCGCTCCGTGCGCATCGCCGCCTACGACCCGTACCGCACCGCCACCGTGCAGCTGGCCGGGCAAGAGGTGCCGCTGGCCGCCAACTTCACCTCCGGCTACGGCCTGTGGCTGGCCCGCTCCGACTTCGCGCTGCAGGCGCTGCGCAGCCTGCTGGGCAGCGCCGACGGCCTCACGCAACCGCGCATCTACCTGATGCAGCCCTACGACCCCGACCGCCGCACCATCGTCATGCTGCACGGCCTGGCCAGCAGCCCCGAGGCGTGGATCAACGTGGCCAACGAGGTGCTGGGCGACGAAACGCTGCGCCGCCACTACCAGGTGTGGCAGGTGTACTACCCGACCAACGCGCCGCTGCCGCTGAACAACCTGGCCATTCGCCAGGCGCTGGAACAGACGCTCGCGCACTTCGACCCCACGGGCAAGGCCGCGGCCTCCAACCACATCACGCTGATTGGCCACAGCATGGGTGGCGTGCTGTCGCGGCTGATGGTGTCGTCGTCGGAAGACCGGCTCTGGGAGGCCCTGCTCGACAACTACCCCATGCAGGGCGCGCAACAGCAGCGCATCGAAGCCAAGCTGTCGCCCTACCTGCGCTTCGAGCCCTTGCCGCAGGTGAGCGACGCTATCTTCATTGCCGCGCCGCACCGCGGCACGCCGTTTGCCAACAACCGCGTCTCGCGCTGGGTGGCCAACCTCATCACCCTGCCGGTGACCATGCTGGGGCAGCTCAGCGACATCTCGCGCGAGCTGATCCGCATTGCGCCCGGCAAGCAGGAGAACGGGCCGCTGCGCATTCCCAACAGCATCGACAACCTGAGCGACCGCGACCCATTCGTGCGGCTGTCTTCAGGGCTGCCGATGAACCCGCGCGTGCGCTTTCATTCGATCATCGGCAACGACACGCCGGGCCTGGCGCAGGCGCTGTCGAGCGACGGCATCGTGCCGTACGAAAGCGCGCACCTCGACGGCGCGGCCTCGGAGCTGGTGATTGCGTCGCCGCACAGCGTGCAGGAGAACCCGCTGGCCATTCTGGAGATCAGGCGCATCCTGCGCGAGCAGCTGGGTGCGCAGGCAGCGCCGGCGCGGTGAAGGTCGGCCAGTCGGCATGCTGGCCCGCATCGGCTAACATGCGGCCCGCGGTTGCAAGCCGCGCCCGGGCCCGCGGGAAGGGTTGAACCCACTTGCCTTCATCTGTTGCTGGTCAAACAGCCTTTTGTGCAGCCGTGGTTGCGGGTCCTCGGCGTCTGATGCACGGAGGTATTCATGAAGCGCATTCCCGCCCGGCCCGACATCGGCCATCTGAAAAAGCAAGCCAAGGAGCTGCTTGCTCTTTACCGCGGCAACGACCCCACCGCCTTTCAACGACTGCGCGACGCCCTGCCGGTGGCCGCGGGCAAGCCCGACGAGGCGCTCGCAGTCCTGGGTCTGCGCTTGCACGACGCACAGTCTTGTGTGGCGCGCGAATACGGCTTCGCGTCGTGGGCCGACCTGCAGGGCTTTGTACTCGCGCGCAGAGCGCAGGTGGACGACCCCGCAAAGGCCCTGCTTCACTGGCTTCGGCTGGTGTATGCGAACGACATCGCCGGTGGCCCGAACCGCGCGCGGCCCTCTGTTGCGGCCCGCCTGCTCGAAGACGACCCGGGCCTGATCGGCGAAGACCCCTGGCTGGCCTGCGCCATCGGCGATGAGGCCGCGTTGCACCGGGCCACCGTGCAAGACCCGGCTTGGGTGCACCGCGCCGGAGGGCCGCTGAACCTCCCGCCGCTCGTGGCCGTCACGCATTCCGGGCTGATGCAGTTGCCGGCCTTTCGCGAAGGCCTGCGCGCCTGCGCCAAGCTGCTGCTGAACGCCGGCGCATCGCCCGGCCAATCGGCCGGCAGCCGCTTGCCGCCCGCCTCGCTCGATGCGCCGAGCGAAACCGAACGCCTCTCCGCGCTCTACGGCGCTGCCGGCCAGAACCACGACCCGCTGCTGACCAAGCTGCTGTTGGACGCGGGCGCTGACCCCAACGACGGCGAGTCGCTCTATCACGCGCTGGACAACCCGGAATGCACGCGACTGCTGCTGCAGGCCGGCGCGCGCGTCACCGGTTCGAACGCGCTGTACCGCGTGCTCGACCTCGACCACGTCGACACGCTGCGGCTGCTGCTCGCGCACGGCGGCGACGCGAACGAAAAACCGCTGGGCGAGCCCTCGGCCGAGTGGGGTTCACCCTTGCTGTGGGCCATTCGCCGCCGCCGCTCGCCCGCGCACATCACGGCCCTGCTGGCCGCGGGCGCCGACCCGCAAGCGACCACGCGCGACGGCACGCCCGCGCTCACCGTCGCCTTGCGCTTCGGGCTGACCGAGGTGGCGCGGCTGCTGCAGGCGGCGGTTGGCAACCACGCACCGCTTCCCGCAGACGAAGCCTTCATTGCCGCCTGCGCGCGCGGCGACGAAGCCGCAGGCCGGCAACTGCTGGCGCAACACCCTGGCCTCATCGACACCCTCAGCCAAACACAGCTGCGCCTGCTGCCCGAACTCGCCGCCCAGGGCTGTGCCGATGCAGTGAAAACCATGGTCGCGCTCGGCTGGCCCATCGAAGCGCGCGGTGGCGACCTGGACGCCTCGGCGCTGAACCAGGCGGTATTCAACGGCGATGCCGCGCTCACCCGTTTTCTGCTGGAGCACGGCGCCGACTGGCGGGCGATACACGCTTACGGCGACAACGTGATCGGCACGCTGTCATGGGCTTCGCTCAACGAGCCTGTCGCGGGCGGCGACTGGGTCGGTTGCGCGCAGGCCCTGCTCGCCCACGGCATGCCCAGCGTGCGGCCGGACCCGGATAACCCTGATGGCGTGCGCATCGGTGAGCGCGGCAGCTTGTTCTCCGATGACGTGACGGACTTTCTGCTGGGTGCGTCCTTGGCAGGCAGTTAAAAAAAAGCGGGCCCGAGGGCCCGCTGAAGGTCGTCCCTCGGATGGCGCAAGCGCCATCCGATTCCGACTCACCTCGAACTCAACCTCCAGGTTCCCTGTTCGTTCTCAATGCTCTCGGCCATGTTTTCGGCCATGTCAGGGTGCACGCCACCCCAGCTCCGGCGCAATGCGCCCAGCCAGGTCGGTCAATATCTGCTCGTACGCCTCGCCGCTGAAGTTGTAGGGCAGCTCCACGCGCAGCTCCTCCACATGCGGCAGCACCGGGTCGCGCCGCAGCCGCTCCAGAATTTCGTCCGACGTGCCCACCAGGTCGTTCGCGAACAGCGTGCGCCGCTCGCCCTGCGGCGCCAGCGTGCGCTCCACCCGGCCCGCCGCGAAGGCGCGGTAGCGCTTGCGGGTGGCGGCGTCGGCGCTGTCGAGCGGCACGATCACGCGGCCCAGCGCAATGCGGCCACGGCGCGCGTCGGTCTCGCTCAGCCTGTAGCGCTCGATCAGCCCCAGTTGCGCGTTCAAGAAATCAGGCATGGTCTCGCCCGACAGCACGTTGCCCTGCAACAGGTTGAACCCGTTGCGCCCCGCCCATTCGGCCGAGCGCAACGAGCCGCCGCCGTACCACAGCCGCTCGGTCAGGCCCGGCGCATGCGGCTGCACCTGCGGGCGCACGCGCCCACCAGCAGACTCGATGAAGGTCTCGCTGTCGCCCAGCAGCGTGCCCTCCAGGTTGGCCTTGAGCCGCCCCACGCGCTGATGCGTGAAGTCGATCATGTTCGGCGCCGCGTCGTGGAAGCGGTTGCCCAGCAGCGCACCGTGCAGCGGCGCGCCCGCGCTCAGTCCCACCTGCAGCCGACCGCGCGACAGCACGTCGACCGTGGCCAGGTCTTCGGCGAGCCGGAACGGGTTTTCGTAGCCCATCTGAATCACGGCCGCACCCAGCTCGATGCCGCGCGTGCGCTGCGTTGCGGCGGCCAGGAAGGTGGCCGCCGACGACACGCCGCGCTCCAGATGGCGCTGGCGCACCCAGGCGCCGTTGAAGCCCAGCGTCTCGCCGAATTCGAAGAGCTTCAGCGCCGCCTCCAGCCCTGCGAGCGGGTCTTCTTCGGTGTAATTGCCGGGCGTGAGAAACGCGAGATGGCGGATGCTCACGGCGCAAACTTCGGCAGGCCGGGCGGGTTGGTTTCCGACCTGGGCAGCGCCTCTTCCGCGAGGCTCCAGCGCCCCAGCGCCTTGGCATAGGTGCCGTTGCGAATCAGGTTGTTGGCCGCAGTGGTCAGCGCCGCGGCCAGGCCGCTGCCCTTGCGCGTGGCAATGGCCACGTCGGACTTCAATGGCCAACCCGCGTTCACCGTGCCGACCAGGCGAATCTGCCCGTTCTTGGCAGCCTCGTAGGCCTGCGGCGCGTTGGGGTTGAAGTTGGCGTCGACCCGTTTGGTGACCACCGCCAGCGTGCGCGTCACATCGTCGTCGTAGTACTGCAAGGTGGCGGGCTTGAGCCCGGCCGCAACGTTCTGCCGGTTCCATTCGAGCAGGATGCGCTCCTGGTTGGTGCCCGCGCCGGTCGTGAGCTTCAGGCCCGCAATGTCCTTGGGCTCCTTGATCGACTTGATGGCGCTGTCGGCCTTCACATAGAAGCCGTGCAGGCCCAGCCGGTAGGTGGAAAAGTCGAACTTCTCCTTGCGTTGCTCGGTCACGCCCACGTTGGAGATCACCGCGTCGTACTTGCCCGAGCTCAGGCCCAGCGGCCAGTCGGCCCAGGCGATGGGCTGCAGCTCCAGCTTCAGGCCCAGCGCGTCGGCAACGAGCAATGCAAAGTCGGGGTCGAAGCCGACCACGGTCTTGGCGTCGGTGGCGTAGGTGGAGATGGGCGGCGCGAACGGCGCGATGCCGATGGTCAGCACGCCTGCCTTCGCAAACTTGAAGTTGGGCGCAATGGCATTGACGGCCTCGGCGTCCTTGCCGGTGCGCGGGCGGCCCTGCTGCTCGGGCGTCAGGTCGAACTTGTCTGCCGCATGCGCCGTGCCGGCCAGCAGCGCGAACGCGACAAAGCCTCGAATGAACCAGGCGGACCCGACGAGCGGTGCGTATTTGAAGAAAGCCATGGTCATCAGTTCTTCGGCAGGCCGGGCGGATTGGTGCGCGCGGTTTGAATGGCTTCGGACTCCAAGTTCCAGCGCGACAGCGCCTTGGCGTAGTTGCCGTTCTTGATCTGCGCGTTCAGCGCCAGCGTCACAGCGTCTGCAATGCCCGAGCCCTTGCGCGAGGTGACGGCAATTTCCGCGTCGAGCGGCCAACCGCCCGAGAACACGCCCGCGAGCTTCGTCTTGCCGTCGCGCGCCTCGTAGGCGGCAATGGCGTTCGGGCCCACGTAGGCATCGGCACGACCCGACCGAATGGCCAGGCGCTGCACCACGTCGTCGTCGTAGTACTGAATTTCCACCGGCTTCAGGCCGGCCGCCAGGTTCAGCTTGTTCCAGCGCAACAGAATCTGCTCCTGGTTGGTGCTGGCCGCCACGATCACCTTCAGGCCCGCGATGTCCTTCGGCTCCTTGATGGCGCCGAGCTTGCTGCCCGACTTCACATAGATGCCGATCTGGTCGTTGCGGTAGGTGGAAAAGTCGAACTTCTCCTTGCGCTCTTCCGTCACCGTGACGTTGGACACCACCACGTCGAACTTGCCCGACTGCAGGCCCAGAGGCCAGTCGGCCCAGGCGGTGGACACCAGCTCCAGCTTGCGCCCCAGGCTGTCGGCCACCAGTTGGGCGATGTCGGGCGCGTTGCCCACGGGCGTCTTGGTGTCGGTGGCATAGGCCGCGAACGGCAGGCGGCCGGTGGTCGTGCCGACAACGAGCACGCCCTCCTTCTGAAACTTGAAGTCCTTGGCGAGGCGGATGGCCTCGTCGATCTTCTGTGCGCGCGGGCGGGTGGCCTGCTCGGGGCTCAGGTCCGGCGCGGGTTGGGCCAAGGCCGCCAGCGGCACCAGCCATGCGGCAAGCAGAACGGACAGGATGTTTCGTCGATGGTTCATGAAGTGCGATGCAGTGAAAAAAGCGAAAGAAAAGAAATCAAAGAACCTTGGCCAAGAACTCGGCCGTGCGTGGATGCGCCGGCGCGTTGAACACCTTCTCCGGCGTGCCGGTTTCCAGAATGCGGCCACGCTCCATGAAGACGATGGTGTCTGCCACCTCGCGCGCAAAGCCGATCTCGTGCGTCACGATGACCAGCGTGGTGCCCGAGCGCGCCAGCTGCTTGATGACGGCCAGCACCTCGCCCACCAGCTCGGGGTCGAGCGCGGAGGTGGGCTCGTCGAACAGCAGCACCTTGGGCTTGAGCGCCAGCGCACGCGCAATGGCCACGCGCTGCTGCTGGCCACCGGAGAGCTGTCGCGGGTAGGCGTGCGTTTTGTCGGCCAGGCCCACGCGCACCAGCAGCTCGAGTGCCAGCGCCTCGGCATCGGCCCGCGAGAGGCCCCGCACAGAGACCGGCGCCTCCACGATGTTCTCCAGCACCGTGAGGTGCGGGAACAGGTTGAAGTTCTGGAACACCATGCCCACGTCGACGCGGCGCTTGAGAATGTCTTTTTCGTGCAGCTCGTAGAGCGTGTCGGCGTCGCGCCGGTACCCGATGAGCTCGCCGTCGATGGCAATGAAGCCGTCATCCACCCGCTCCAGGTGGTTGATGGTGCGCAGCAGCGTCGACTTGCCCGAGCCCGACTGCCCCAGGATCACCGTCACGCTGCCCTGGCCCACGGTGAGCGTCACGTCGTCGAGCACCTTCAGCGCGCCAAAGCTCTTAGACACGCCGTGGATGGTGACCTCGCCGCCGAGCGTGAGCGGGTCGGTCCAGCGTGGCACCTGCGCGGGGGCATCGGGAGCGGGTGCTTGCGCCGCGGGTGTGATCGCAGGAGCCTTCGCGGGCCACCAGCCACTCACGACCTTGCCGAGCCACGCGCTCGGCGGATTGCGCAGCGCACCGCGCGAAAAGTGCCGCTCCACATAGTGCTGCACCACCGACAGCACCGTCAGAATGACCAGATACCACACGGTGGCCACCATCAGCAGCGGAATCACTTCCAGGTTGCGCCGGTAGATGATCTGGATCGTGTAGAACAGCTCGGGCAGCGCCAGGATGTACAGGTTCGACGTGCCCTTGGCCAGCCCGATGATGTCGTTGAAGGCGGTCGGCAAGATGGTGCGCATCGCCTGCGGCAGCACGATGCGAAACGACTGCCTGCCGCGCGACAGGCCCAGCGCCGCCGCGGCCTCCAGCTGCCCCTGCTCCACCGACAGAATGCCGCCGCGCACGATCTCCGACGCAAAGGCCGCCTGGTTCAGCGTGAGGCCCAGCAGGGCCGCCACGAAGGGGCTGATCAGCTGCGTGGTCGGGTACGAGAAGAAGGTGACATCGGTGCCCGGAATGCCCAGCGTCACCGTCTCGTACAGGTAGCCCAGGTTGTTGATGATCAGCAGCAGCACGATCACCGGAATCGAGCGAAACAGCCAGGTGAACACCCACGACAGCCGCGCCAGCAGCGGCGAGCGCGACACCCGCGCCAAGGCCAGCCCCGTGCCGAAGAAAAAGCCCAGCACCGCGCCCAGCGCCGTCAGCAGCAGCGTGCGGCCCAGGCCTTCGAGCACCGGCTCCGCGAAGAACCATTCGGCGAACACGCCCCAACCCCAGCGCGGGTTGGTCAGCGTGGAATACAGCACGACGGCAATCACCAGCACCGCGAAGACGGTGCCCGCGGTGCGCGCCGGGTAGCGGGCCGGCACGATGCGAAAGTGCGAGTAGTCGCCCTTGGCCGGCGTGGCGCGTTCCGGTTGTTTGTGTGGCTGCGCGGGCGGCAAACGAACCGGCGCGGGCTCGCGCGGTTCGGCGCCGGCGTCTAGAACGGTGGTGTTCATCGCGTCACCGCCTCGTGCGGCTGAACATGCGCCGCGCGGTCTTGCTGGCGCCCCACCCTCAATTGCTTTTCGAACGGCAGCTTGCGCGGCGTCTCGGGGTCGGCGGCGGGCTCGAACAGCGCCGTGTAACCGTGGCCCAGGTACAGCCCCACCGCCTCGGGTTGCCGAAAACCGGTGGTCAGGCAAATGCGCTCATAGCCCTGGCGCTGTACCTGCGCCTCCAGCTCCCGCAGCACCTTGCGCGCCAGCCCCTGTCGGCGCAGGTCGCTCTGCGTCCACACGCGCTTGAGCTCCGCGGTGCGCGCGTCGCGCCGCATGAACGCGCCCCCGCCCACTGCCACCCCGTCGCGCAGCAGCAGCACGAAGTTGCCGTTCGGCGGCGCGAACAGGTGCGCTGGATAGCGGTCGATTTCTCGCGGCTCGCCGGGCTCGCGCAACACGTCGCCGTAGCGCGTGTCGTACTCGAAGGCCAGGCCGTCCAGCAACGGCTTCGCGCGCGGATCGAGCGGCGTGGTGTACACAAACTCTTCGCGCATCAGGCAGCCCTCCGCACCAAGGCTTCATTGCCTTGTGCCACATGGCGGCTGGCCTTGCGCGGCAGGCCGAGGTGGTCGCGCAGCGTGTGCCCCGGCAGCTCGCGGCTGTAGCGCCCGCGCGCCTCCAGCACCGGAATGACGAACTCGATGAAGTCGTCCAGCCCCTGCCCCAGCACCGGAAAGCCCAGGATGAAGCCGTCGGCCGCACCCTCGTCCACCCAGCGGATGATTTCGTCGGCAATGCGCTCACCGGTGCCCACGAACTGTGTGCGCGGCGTGGCCACCTCCAGCGCCACTTCGCGCAGGCTCAGGCCCTTGGCCTTCGCGTTGGCCTTGATGCGATCGGTGGTCGAACGAAAGCTGTTGCGGCCGATCTCGCCCAGCTCGGGAAAGGGTTCGTCCAGCGCGTACTGGCCAAAGTCGTGGTGGTCGAAGAAGCGGCCCAGGTAGGCCAGTGCTTCGTCCACCGTCAGCAGTTCACGAATCAGGTTGTACTTGGCCTCGGCCTCTTGCTCGGTGGCCGCGACCACGGGGCCGATGCCCGGAAAGATCTTCACGTCGTCGGCCTGGCGGCCCTGCGCCACCGCGCTGGCTTTCACCTGGCGCAGAAAGCCGCGTGTGTCTTCGAGCGAGGGCGAATGGGTGAACACCGCGTCGGCATATTTGCCCGCCAGCCCGATGCCCGCGTCGGACGACCCCGCCTGGAAGATCACCGGCTGCCCCTGCGCTGAGCGCTGAATGTTCAGCGGCCCCGCCACCTCGAAGAAGCGGCCCTTGTGGTCCAGCGTGTGCAGCTTGTCGCGGTCGAAGAACTGACCAGTCTTGCGGTTGCGCACGAAGGCGTCGTCGTCCCAGCTGTCCCACAGGCCCTGCGTGACGGCCAGGTACTCGTCGGCAATCTCGTAGCGCTGCGCATGCTCGGGGTGCGTGCGGCTGTAGTTCCTGGCGCTGCCTTCGAGCGGCGTGGTCACCACGTTCCAGCCCGCACGCCCGCCGCTGAGCAGGTCGAGCGAGGCAAACTGGCGCGCCACCGTGAAGGGGTCGCTGTAGGAGCTGGACACGGTGCCCGCCAGCCCGATCTTCGAGGTGACGGCGGCGAGCGCCGACAGAATAGAGATGGGCTCGAAGCGGTTGAGAAAGTGCGGAATCGACTTCTCGTTGATGTAGAGCCCGTCCGCCACGAACGCGAAGGCAATGCCCGCCGCCTCGGCCTTCTGCGCGGTGCGCACGAAGAACGCCAGGTTGACGCTGGCATCGGCCGGCCCGCCCGGATGCTTCCAGGAATTCATGTGGCTGCCGGCACCTTGCAGCATGACGCCGAACTTGATGTTGCTCATGACGATCGTTCTTGTGTGAGGAAAAGGAAAATCGGACTCAGGCTGCAGCCGCCTCGCACGCCTGCGCCAGCAGCTCGACCGATGCGTGGCGCGCCGCAAAGTCGGCCACCGGGATGTCGATGACGAACTCCTCGATGCCGTAGCGCGCGCTCAGCGCATCGAGTGCGTCGCGCACCTCATCGCCGGTGCCTGCAATGACATGCGGGCGGCGCTCTTCGGTGCGGTAGTCGCTCACGCCGGCCTGCCGCGCGAACTCGGCCGCGGCTTGCAGGCTTGGCAGGTTCACGCTCTGCCCGGTGGGCAGGTGCACCCGAAAACTGCGCAGCGCGCCGACGAGTTCGGCCGCCTGCGCGTGGGTGTGCGCCGCGAACGCGAACAGCGCGAGCAGCGGCGCGCGGCCGGCTCGGGCGCGGTAGGCCTCGACAGATTGTTCGAGGTTGACCGGGTCGCCATTGAAGTGCCCCGCATACACAAACTGCCAGCCCAGGCGCGCCGCCAGCACGGCGCTTTCAGGGCTGCCGCCGAGCAGCAAGCGTTGCGGCAATTGCGGCGGGTTGGGCGTGGCCACCGCGCCGGCCAGTGCGTGGCCTGCGGCCACGCCGTCGTGCAGAAAGGCATCGAGCTCTGCCAGGCGCAAGGCGAAGTCTGCGCTGCGGGTTTTGTCGGGCGCGTGCAGCCACTGCAGCGCCTTGCTGGTCAGCGGCAGGCCACCCGGCGCCTTGCCGATGCCCAGGTCCACCCGCCCTGGTGCCAGCGATGCGAGCACACGGAAAGTCTCGGCCACCTTGAACGGGCTGTAGTGCTGCAGCATGACGCCGCCCGTGCCCACGCGGATGCGCGATGTCTTGGCCAGCACATGCGAGGCCAGCACTTCGGGCGCGGAGCCTGCGTAGTTCTTGTTGCCGTGGTGTTCGGCCAACCAGTAGCGCCGGTAGCCCAGCCGCTCCGCGCTTTGCGCGAGCGCAATGGTGTGCTGGAACGCCTGTGCGGCGTCAGCGCCTTCAGGGATCAGGCTCTTGTCGAGCAAAGACAGCGAATAGGACACGGTGTGCGGCGGGACACGCTCTTGAAAGAATTGCTGCGAATTCTCTTGGGCATCGCGCGCATCGTTTGCGCTGAATTCCTCTATCGATATGTGCTGTTTGCCTATGCCCTCAAGGCATCGTCTGGATGGACCCACCCTTGCACGGACCGAAGTGAACGCAGCCAGCGTGCGACATGAGGAAATTCGTCCTCTGCAATGCCAGCCTGAGAAAGCCAGAAGAGATACGCAGAACATGAAAGGTCTGCAATGGTCGGCCCTGAGGGCAGGAGAAACTCCGTGCTGCGGAGTGCACCGTCCAGCGTGCTCAGGTCGGCAATTGCGCGTTCACGCAGATACGCAACGACTTCGGACGGCTGACGTGCCCACAGCATTGAATGGCGCAAATTGGGGATGCTGAAGCCCACGCGATTCGCCTCCCACGAAAGCCACTCGACGACCGTGGGCCACTCCGATTTTTCTCCCGCAAACGCGTTATCTCGCAGCGCGAGATGCATCAGGATCGCGTTCGACTGACAGTACGCCGTGCCGCTGTCGACGAGAACTGGCACCTCGCCAAATTTGCTTGCTGCAATGAATGCTGAGGGGCGCGCCGTTCTGGCAAGCCCGAGATCGACCCACTCGCAGGCGTGCGCAATCCCCGCCAGCAGCAGGAAGGACCGTACCTTGTACGAATGGCCGGAGCCGGCACTGCCGTAGAGCAACAGCTCTCTCATGCGAACTTTCTGTACAGGCTGACCAAGCCGCTCGATTTGTAGCCGAGGCCTTCGTAGAAGAGCCGGGCCGGTGCGGCATCTGCAGTCTGCAGGTCGGCGCCGAGAAATCCGAGCTGTTGAAGATGTGCCTCGAAAGCGAGCATCAGTTTCTTGCCTTGACCCTGGCGCTGCACTGCCGCGTGAACGCACAACTCCTTGATGTGAAAAGTCCACCCATTGACCCAACGCTCACCTTGTCCGAAGACCAGACCCATGGATTCACCTGCGTGAGTCAAGCCGAATCCATGGAAGTTCGGGCATGCGGCAAAGGCCGCCAACCGCTCTGCGACAGCTGTGTCAGACCAGCCGTCATTCCATGGAGGCGAATTGAAGACGGACCGATACAAGGGCACAAACTGGGCGATGTTCTCTGAGGACAAGGGAATTATTTTTTCCATGCGGACGATTGGTTTCTGATTTATCTACGGACAAAAGCGCAACCGCGAATTGGCCGAATGCATGGTATTTGCCGACATATCTTTTATTCATCGGCAGGGTCTGAAACTGCCGACGCTACGTATCTCCAAAGCTCCCCTATCCGCCGGAATGGTCGAGGAATTGAAAAGCAAAGGCAGCCGGCTCCGTTCATCCTGCTCGTAAGCGCTGGTGGCATTGTTTAAAAGATCCGACTACACGAAGTTCGAACCATCGCTTGGTTGCACCTGTTGCGCATGAATGACCGAGCCGGCCTGGGCGACGATGCGCTGCGCTGCGCCGCGTCGCGCGCGCTGGTGGTGGCGGTGTCGATCACAAGGCGCTGCGTGGTCCACGGCAAGTAGTCATGCTGCTGCACCGAGGCCCATGTGGGCGGCACGAGGCCCGGAACATCCACGGTTCGCTGCTCGACTCGGCGCCTGTGTTCGGCGACGTCGGAACAAACGATCTCGACCTCGACGATGCGTGACAGCCCCTCTGCAGCCACCGCACGCCAGGCCTCCCGCGTCACTGGCAAGGGGTTGACGCAATCCGCCAGCACCGACTGCCCCACCGCAAGATTGGAGCGGGCCAGTGCAAAGGCCACCACATAGCCCGAGGGCCCCACGTCACCAGCCAGAACGTCGGCCGAGCGCAGGGCCTGCTCGATGGTATCGATGCGCAGGTAAGTCGCAGGAAAAAGCGCGAGCATTTCGCGCGCAATGGTGGTCTTGCCCGTGCCGGGCAAGCCACCCAGAACGATCAGCATCCGGGTCTCCAGGTTGGGCGGTCAGCCGCCTGGGGACGAGTTCACCACGAATGCGGCAACAAGGCCAGCACCGCGGTGGCGTGCAGCCTGCGCAAGGCGCGGGTCGGCACATAGCCATGCGCTGCGCGCCGCGCCATCGCGCGGGGCGAACTTGGCGCAATGCGCCAGGCCTTGACCGTCAGGTCGAGCACATGGCGCGCCTGGGCGGCCGGGGAAAGGTAATGGGTGCGCAATGGCATGGCAATGAATCGAATGAATGCTTCACCCGATTCTGCAAAGCCCCGGCGCCTTTGACAAAGACGAATTCCAAGTTTCCTGATGCGCTTAGCGAGCCGGTGCTTTCACGCGAAATCGGTCGACGGCTTTTCCCAGAGATTGACGCCGCCTTCCACCGCGTACTTTTCGATCTCGGCCAGTTCTTCGGCGCTCAGCGGCGCGTGCGACAGCGCCGCCACGTTGTCGACGATCTGCTCCGGCCGGCTGGCACCGATGAGCGCGGAGGTCACGCGTGCATCGCGCAGCGTCCACGTGAGCGCAAGCTGCGCCAGCGTCTGGCCGCGGCGCTGCGCGATCTTGTCGAGTGCGCGGGCGCGCTCGATATTGTCCTCGGACAGGTGCTCCTGCTTGAGCGAACCGCCGCCGGGCCGGTGGATGCGTGCATCGTCCGGAATGCCCTTCAGGTACTTGTTGGTCAGCAGCCCTTGCGCCAACGGCGTGAAGGCGATCACGCCCGCGCCCAGTTCGTCGGTGGCGTTCAGCAGGTCTTTTTCGACCCAGCGGTTGAACAGGTTGTAGGCCGGTTGGTGAATCAACAGCGGCACTTTCCACTCGCGCAGCAGCGCGGCCATTTCACGCGTCTTGCCGGCCGAGTACGAAGAGATGCCGATGTACAGCGCCTTGCCCTGCTGCACGGCCTGGGCCAGTGCGGAGGCGGTTTCTTCGAGCGGCGTTTCGGGGTCGAAGCGGTGCGAATAGAAGATGTCGACGTAGTCCAGGCCCAGGCGCTGCAGGCTCTGGTCGAGGCTGGCCAGCACGTACTTGCGCGAGCCGCCGCCCTTGCCGTACGGGCCGGGCCACATGTCCCAGCCGGCCTTGCTCGAAATGATGAGCTCGTCGCGGTAGGGCTTGAAGTCTTCGCGCAGCAGGCGGCCGAAGTTGGTTTCGGCGCTGCCGTAGGGCGGGCCGTAGTTGTTGGCCAGGTCGAAGTGGTTGATGCCCAGGTCGAAGGCGGTGCGCAGCAGCTGACGTTGTGTGGCGATGGGGGTGGTGTCGCCGAAGTTGTGCCAAAGCCCGAGCGAGATGGCGGGCAGCACGAGGCCGCTGCGGCCCACGCGGCGGTAGGGAATGGCTTCGTAACGCTTGGAGTCGGCGTGGTAGGTCATGGGGGTGTCTTGTCTTGACGGTGGGCGGTGTGGATGAGAAGGGCCGCGCTTGAAGGCGAGCGGCACGCTGTCGAGAATGCACGCGCAGGCGCGCTGCTGCAAGCAAGCCCACTCGGCGCGCGTGTGCTTCAACGAAGAGGGTGACGCTATCAACTCATGGCGCGGTTCGCAAGGAACGAAAGCGTTGAAGGATATGCGGTGCCTGCCTGAGGCCGTTCGGGGTGCGTTGTTCAGGGCGGCGCTCACGCCGACGGGGTACCTTGCTCCGCGAATGTCCCCCGGCCTGCGGCCTCCTCCTTTATTTCGCTGCGCAAGGCACCCCATCGACGTGAGCGTTTTCAGAGCGGTCGTTGATCGTGCGATCACCCAGAGCGTGCCCTGGTGCACAGGGCGTCGGGTGCTCCCCGCAGCGAAATAAAGGAGGAGGGGCGAAGCCCCGGGGGACATTCGCGGAGGGGAGTACCCGGCGGCCTTTGCACGCGCCCTGAACTGCGTGCTGCAGCCAATGCAGGCCGGTAAAGTGGCACGCTTCGAGGAGAACAAGGAAACCATGGACGACCTCATCGGATTGCTCGCCGCATTGCTCTTCTGGCGCGTGGTGCTCGCCACCGTCACAGGCCTGTCAGTTGCCTTGCTGCTGGCCTGGGTCATCCCCGCGTTCAGCGGCGGACTGGTGGCGCTGGTCACATTGCTGTCGTTCGCCGCGTGCACGGTCTGGCACGCGGCTGCGACCTCGCCCGTATCGCCAGCCGGCACCAGACCGCCCGAAGAGAAACCCGTCGCCAGACCCATCGCATTCCTCGGGATCGCGGTGATGGGGGCGGCATGGGGCAGCGTGTCGCACTACCTCACCGGCTCTGCGCTGATCGCGGGGCTGCTGCTTGTCGCCGTACCGCTTGTTCTCGGCCCCGCCGCCGGCGCGCTGACCCGAAAGCCCGTTTATGTGAGCGACTTGGTGTTCGTGTCGGTGGCACTGGTCGCAGGCTTCCTCACACCCAAGCTCATCACCCTGGCCTTGACCTGAATGAACAACATCACCATCACCGCCGCCACGCCCGAAGAACTGCGCTCCGGTGAACTCGGCCGCAAGCTGCGTCACTACAACCACGGCTTCGTCGGCGAGTACCCCGAGCAGCAATACATCCGCTTGAACGCGCGGGACGACAGCGGCCGCGTGCTCGGCGGCCTGCGCGGTTTCGTGTTTCTCTACTGGCTCTGCATCGAGGTGTTGTTCGTCGAAGAGGATGTGCGCGGCACCGGCCTGGGCAGCCGCCTGCTCGCCGAAGCCGAGCGCCAAGCCATCGCGCTGGGCGCGAAGAACGCCAAGCTCGACACCTTTGAATGGCAGGCGCGTGCGTTCTACATCAAGCACGGCTACGAGGAATACGCCCGCATCGACGACTACACGCCTGGCTTCTATCTGGCGTACATGAAGAAGCCTTTTCGGTCTTAAGTGCCCGGCACCCTACTTCGCTGCAGGCTTGCTCGCCCCCACCGCGTGGCTCTCCAGCCCCTCCTTGGGCAGCAGCAACGCCAGCGCGACCACACCGATGCTCACGACCAGCATCGTCATGAAGGTCAGATGCAGCGAGCCGCCCAACGCCAGCCGGATGCCCGCGTCGGTCGCGGCCGAGCCGTGTGAGCCCTGCAGCAGCAAGCGAAGTTGATCGTCGGTGAAGGCCATGGCGCCGTCGCCACGGGTCAGCCCGAAGTTGAAGACCGCGCCGAAAAAGGTCGCGCCCAGGGCGCTGCCCAGGTTGCGCGAGAACACGTTCGACGCGGTGGCCACGCCGCGCTGCGCGACATCGACCGCCTCCTGAATAAGGATCAGCGAGGCCAGGCTCATCACGCCCATGCCCAGGCCCATGATGAAAGAGCCCACCGCCGCCAGCGCCGGCGTGCTGTTCGAAGACAGCAGCGCAAAAGCCGCCGTGCCCATGGGAATGAGCACCGCGCCAATCAGCACCATGCGCCACAGGCCGATGCGGTGGAAGGTGCGCGAAGTCAGCGTGGCGCCAATGGGCCAGCCCAGCATCACCATGGTGAGCGTCAGTCCGGCAGTGACCGACGAGCGCTGCAGCACCACCTGCACGTACATCGGCAAGAAGGTGGTGATGCCGATCAGCACCATGCCGCCCAGCATGGCCGCGCCGTTCACGGTGGCGATGATGCGCGCGCCCCACAGCTGCAGCGACACCATCGGGTCGGCGGCGCGGCGCTCCTGCATCACGAACAGCACCAGCGTGACGACGAACACCGCCGTCCACAGCGCCGCGCTTCCCATGTCGCCGATGCCGAAGTCGGTCAGCGCAATCATCAGCGCGGCAATGCCCACCGTGAACAGCACCGCGCCCGCGATGTCGATGGACGAACGCCGAACGGTGGGCGCCTCGTGCAGGTAGCGCCAGAAGCCGAACGCGGCGGCCAGGCCGATGGGCACGTTGATCCAGAAGATCCAGCCCCACTGGAGCTTCTGCACGATGAGCGCGCCGATCATCGGCCCCACCACGGCCGACACGGCCCACACGCTGGCCAGGTAGCCCTGCACCTTGCCGCGCTCGCGCGCCGGGTACAGGTCGCCCACGATGGTGAGCGCCACCGGCTGAATGGCGCCCGCGCCAATGCCCTGGATCAAGCGAAAGCAGATCATGGCCGGCATCGACCACGCAAAGCCCGCCAGCACTGAGCCGACCAGAAAGATCGCGATGCCCACGAACATGACCGGCTTGCGCCCGTACAGGTCGCTGAGCTTGCCGAACACCACCGTCATGGCGGTCTGCGCCAGCAGGAAAGACGCGAACACCCAGCTGTACAGGTGCAGCCCGCCCAGCTCGGAGGCGATCTGCGGCATCACGGTGGAGACGATGGTCGCTTCGATGGCCACCATGGCCATGGAGGCCATGATCGAGGCGATGACCAACGGACGGTTGGTTGTGGGGGTCGTGGGTGCAGTGGGCGTCATGAGCGGGCGATGCTAGCGGGGGGCGCCAGCCCTTGTCCCGGGCTCAAGCTCTCCGAGCGGGCGAGCGGGCGGGCGGCGAGCGGCGAGCGGGCGAGCGGTGGGCTCAGTGCGCAGCACCCAGCACCGCACCCTCGGCGGCCGGCGCGTCGCTGGCCTCGATGAACAAGCGTTTGATCATCGGAAAGCGCGCACGCACCTGCTTCTCGATGGCGGCAATGGCATCGGCCGCTTCGCCGGTGTCGGTGTCGTCGTGGAAGTTGACGTCGACCACCACCAGCACGTCGTTGGGCCCGACGTACATCGACAGCACATGGCCGACCTCCTCCACGCTGGGCTGGGCCATGGCCATCTCGCGGATCGCGCGGGCCGTCTCGGGGCGAATGCCCTCCCCAATCAGCAGGCCGCGCGCCTGGCGGATCAGGAACACGGCCACGCCGGCCAGCAACAGGCCGATGACCACGGAGGCCACGCCGTCGAGCTCAGGCATGTTCAGGCTGTGGCTGAAATAGATGCCCAGCCCCGCCACCAACAGGCCCGCCAGCGCCGCCGAATCTTCGGCAAGCACGGTGTAGGTGGTCGGGTCCTTGCTGCGGTCCAGCGCCTCCCAGAACGGCGTGTCGCCGGCCTGCTTCAGGAACTCCCGCAGCGCAATGACAAAGCTCGCGCCTTCGAACACGGCGGCAGCGGCAAGCACGACGTAGTTCCAGGTCGGGTCGCGCATCGGCTCGGGGTGGCGAATGTGCTGCACGCCCTCGAAGAACGACACGCCGCCGCCCAGCCCGAAGATCAGCACCGCGACGATCAGGCTCCAGAAGTACAGCTCCTTGCCGTGCCCGAACGGATGCTCCGCGCTGGGCGGTCGCTTGCTCAGGCGAATGCCCACCAGCAGCAGCACGCCGTTGAAGGTGTCGACCGCCGAATGAATGCCTTCGGACAACATCGCGGAACTGCCCGTGACGCCGGCCACGACGAACTTGGTGACGGCAATGGCAACGTTGGCGGCAATTGCGCCGTAGATGGCGACTTTGGATTCGGCCATGGGCTTTGCTGTGAGAAAGCAAGCAGTGTGGCTACGCCCTGCCGTTGCGCCGCCGGACGCCCGCGCAAGCCCTTGCAGGACGGCAGGACGCGCGCGCACGCACAAGCCGCGTAGTCAGCGTTGAAGAAACGCCGCGGCTACGCAGCCGCCATGGAGGCCGCGCCCAGCGCGTCGTTCCCCGCCTCGCTGAGCCAGCGCTGCTTGTCGCGCAGCGGCGGCGCGCCGAACATGCGGCCGTACTCGCGCGCGAACTGCGAAGGGCTTTCGTAGCCCACGCTGTGCGCCGCGCTCGCCACGTCGGTGCCGGTCACCAGCATCTGGCGGCGCGCCTCCTGCAGGCGCAACTGCTTCTGGTACTGCAGCGGGCTCATGGCCGTGACCGCCTTGAAATGGTGATGGAACGACGACACGCTCATGTGCACCGCGCGCGCCATGTCCTCCACCCGCAGCGACTGCGCATAGTTGACGCGCAGCGCGCTGATGGCCTTGGTAATGCGCTGGGTGTGGCTGTCCTGCAGCGCAATCTGGCGCAGGCGCGCGCCCTCGCCGTTCACCAGCAGGCGGTACATGATCTCGCGCTTGATCATCGGCGCCATGATGGGCACGTCTTCCGGCGTTTCCAGCAGCCGCAGCAGCCGCAGCACCGGGTCGAGCACCGGCATGGCAATGCGGTTGACGTACATGCCGCGCGACGCGGGCGCGTTGGCCTTGGCGGGCAGCTTTTCGTCGCCGATGAGCTCGCCGATTTCGTCCAGCGCCAGCTCCAGCCGCAGGCCCAGATAGGGCTCGTGCTCGCTGGTCACGCGCACCTGGCCGCACACAGGCAGGTCGACCGAGGTCACCAGGTAGTGCATCGGGTCGTACACGTAGATGTCGTCGCCCACGATGATGCGCTTGGACCCCTGGGCGATGAGGCCCAGCGCAGGCGTGGCAAAGGCGTGCTTGGGGCCGTCGGGCTTGCTGATGCAGAACACCTGCAGGCCCGCCACGGGCGTGTCCACGGTGCCGTCCTGCCCGCGTGTGATGCGGTTGATGAGCTGCACCAGTTCTTTTCTGGCTTCGTCGAGCTCGGGCTCCAGCGGCATCGGCTGGGCAAGGGCAGCGGAAGTGGCAGCGCCAATTTCGGGTGGGGAGTCGGACATGTTCAGGGCCTTGTCACGATGAAGGGGGGCAGCCACGCAACGGCCACCCTGGAGGAATGAGCGGTTTGCAGCTTAGCGCCGCACCCGCGAATCTGCACGCGCCCGGCGGGAGGTCTGGAGAAATAGGCAAGACCTTTGCAGGAACGCGCTCGCCACGCGGGGGGTGGCGGCGGGATACTTTTTGCAGCCGCCGGGGCTTTTCGGCCCGTTCAGGCGCCGCCACGCAAAGGACCACTTTCATGCAGTACCGCAAATTCGGCCGCACCGGCCTCCTGGTTTCCGAACTGTGCCTGGGCACCATGACCTTCGGCGGCTCCACCGGCATCTGGGGCCAGATCGGCAACCTGCAGCAGTCGGAGGCCGAAGGGCTGATCGGCAAGGCGATGGACGCCGGCATCAACTTCATCGACACGGCCGACGTGTACTCCGACGGCCTGTCGGAGGTAATCACCGGGCAGGCGCTGAAGAACCTGAAGGCGCCGCGCGACAGCTTCGTGCTGGCCACCAAGGTGCTGGGCGAAACCGGCAGCAAGGGCGTGAACTCGGCCGGCGCCTCGCGCTTTCACATCATGGACGGCGTGAAAGCCAGCCTGAAGCGCCTGCAGCTCGACCACATCGACCTGTACCAGATTCACGGTTTCGACCCGCTCACCCCCATCGAGGAAACCGTGCACGCGCTGGACACGCTGGTGCGCCATGGCCATGTGCGATACGTGGGCGTGTCGAACTGGGCGGCCTGGCAGATTGCAAAGGCGCTGGGCATTGCCGAGCGCGACCGGCTGGCGCGCTTCGAGTCGCTGCAGGCGTACTACACGATTGCAGGGCGCGATCTGGAACGCGAGCTGGCCCCCATGCTGCGCAGCGAGAACGTCGGCCTGATGGTGTGGAGCCCGCTGGCGGGTGGGCTGCTGAGCGGCAAATATGGGCGTGACATCGAAGCCGAAAAAGGCAGCCGCCGCGCCAGCTTCGACTTTCCGCCGGTGAACGTGGAGCGCGCCTACGACTGCATCGACGTGATGCGCCAGCTGGCCGACGCGCGCAAGGTGTCGGTCGCGCAGATTGCGCTGGCCTGGCTGCTGCACCAGCCGGTGGTGACCAGCGTGATCATCGGCGCCAAGCGCGCCGAGCAACTGGACGACAACATCGCGGCCACCGCCATCAAGCTGACGGCCGACGAGCTGGCCACGCTCGACAAGGTGAGCGCCCTGCCCGCGGAGTACCCCGGCTGGATGCTGGAGCGCCAGGGCGGCGCGCGCGCCAAGCGGCTGACGGAGTCAGGCCAGCGCGGCTGAAGCCAGAGGCTGTGCGCGGCACGCGAAACGGGCCGCATGAGCCGCCGTGGCGCGCAGGGCCCGCAGGTCGAGGTGGCGGGCGGCCTGCGCCGCATCGGGCTGGGCCAGGTGCGGTACCACGCCCAGCAGCGGCGCGCCAAGGCGGGCGCGCAGCGTCTGCAAGTTGGCTTGCGGCGCGAGCATCGACGGATCGACCCTGCTCGCCACCCACCCCGCCAGCACCAGGCCTCGCGCGCGAATGGCCTCCGCTGTCAGCAAGGCATGGCTGAGGCAGCCCAGCCGCAGGCCGACGACCAGCACCACGGGCAGCCCCAGCGCCACCGCCAGGTCGGCGCTGTCCAGGTCGTCGCAGAAGGGCACG
Organism: Variovorax sp. H27-G14; assembly: GCF_046156345.1. Lineage (NCBI taxonomy): Bacteria > Pseudomonadati > Pseudomonadota > Betaproteobacteria > Burkholderiales > Comamonadaceae > Variovorax > Variovorax sp. H27-G14. The sequence continues at coordinate 672,532 of NZ_JAYLVN010000003.1, read as the reverse complement.
CAGAAGCCGCCCACGCCTTCGACCACCACCGCATCGGCCAGTGTCTGCAACTGCGTGAAGGCCGAGAGGATGGGCTGCAGCACGATGCGCACGCCCTCTTCCTTTGCAGCGAGGTGCGGCGACATCGGCGCGCGCAGCAGGTAGGGACAGCGCAGCGCAAGCGGCGCGTCGACGTTGCCGGCGGCATGCAGCCGCTCGACGTCTTCGTTGTGCCACTGACCGCCCGCGCCGCCCACCTCTTCCAGCCCCGCGGCCACCGGCTTCATGCCGACCGCGCGCACGCCCGAGCCGACCAGCAGGTGCAGCATCGCGCTGCTGACCAGCGTCTTGCCGATGCCGGTGTCGGTGCCCGTCACGAACCATTGGCGGCGTGTCATGCGGGCTCCTTCGCGGGTTTCATCAGGGGTTGTGCCAGGGCTTGCCCCACGGCGTCCACCAGCCGCGCCACATCGGCCTCGCTGTGGCTGGCCGACAGCGCGATGCGCAGCCGCGCGGTGCCCGCAGGCACGGTCGGCGGACGGATCGCGCCGACGCGGATGCCCAGCGCATCGAGCTGCGCCGTCACCCGCATCGCCCGCGCGTTGTCGCCCAGCATCAGCGGCTGAATGGCGGTGGGCGACGGTGCCAGCCATGCGCTGCCGTCCGCGGGCAGCACCGCCTGCAGGCCCAGGCGCAGTTGCGCAATACGCGCCTGCAGGCGCAGCCGACGTTGCGCGCCCTCCTCGCCTTCGATGAGCGTTAGGCTCGCGAGCAGGGCATGCGCCACCGCGGGCGGCGCGGCCGTGGTGAAGATGTAAGGCCGCGCGCGCTGCACCAGGTAGTCGACCACGGTGCGGTGCGCCGCCACAAAAGCGCCCGCCACGCCCGCCGCCTTGCCCAGCGTGCCCACCAGCACCAGCCGCTGCGAGCGCAGACCCAGCGCCTGCAGCACGCCGCGCCCGGTGGCGCCCAGCACGCCGAAGCCGTGGGCGTCGTCGATGACCAGCCAGGCGTCGTGCCGCTCGGCCAGCGCCAGCAGATCGGCCACCGGCGCGATGTGGCCGTCCATGCTGAACACCGCGTCGCTCACGATGAGCTTCACGGGCGCATCGCACGCGGCCAGTTGCGCGTCGAGCGCGGCCATGTCGCAGTGCGCATAGCGCACGACCCGCGCCTTGGCCAGCCGCGCACCGTCGATCAGCGAGGCGTGGTTCAGCGCCTCCGAGAAGATCACCGCGTCGGCCCCGCCCAGCGCCGACAGCACCGCCAGGTTGGCCATGTAGCCAGTGCAGAAGAACAGGCTGCGTGCCTCGGGAATGAACGGCGACATCCAAGCGGCCAGGCGCTCTTCGAGCTGCGAATGCGCGCGCGAGTGGCCCTGAATCAGGTGCGAGCCGCCGCTGCCCGTGCCGTACAGCGCCGCGCCTTCGGCCCATGCCGCGGCCAGCGCCGGGTGCGCGGCCAGGCCCAGGTAGTCGTTGCTGCTGAAGCCGAGCATGGTGCGCGGCTGGGATGTGCCGGCCAGCGTCAGCGCTTGTTCGGGCGCGCAGGCGGTTTCCGCGATGTGGCGGCTACGGCGCAACTGTTGTGCATCGAGCGCGGCCATCTCGCTCTGCAGGCGGTCAAGCAAGCGCGACATCTCGGGCGCCTTCGTTCGGGTGGGTGGCAGTGACGGTCTTCAGCGTGGCCAGGGTGGCGTCTACCAATTGGTCGATCTCGTCGTCATCGATCACATAGGGCGGCATCAGATACGCCGTGGCGCCTATCGGGCGCATCAGCAGGCCGTTGGCGCGCGCCGCCAGGTGGAAGCGCTCCGCAAAGCGCGGGCCGGGGTCGCGCACATCGAAAGCGGTGATCATTCCGCACTGGCGCAGGTGCAGGTGGTTGGCCGCCTGCGGGTCGAGCCCCGCGCGCAAGCGCTGCAGCAGCCGCGCGGCGCGGCGCTGGTTGCGTCGCAAGGCGTCTTCTTGCGCGAACAGGTCGAGCGTGGCCACCGCCGCGCGACAGGCCAGCGCGTTGCCGGTGTACGAGTGCGAATGCAGAAAGCTGCGTGCCACATCGTCGTCGACAAAGCCCTGGTAGATGGCGTCACTGGTCATCACCAGCGCCAGCGGCAGATAGCCGCCGCTGATGCCCTTCGACAGGCACAGAAAGTCCGGCCAGATGCCGGCCTGCTCGCAGGCAAAGAAAGTGCCAGTGCGCCCGCAGCCCACCGCAATTTCGTCGGCGATGAGGTGCACCCCATGGCGGTCGCACGCTGCCCGCACGCGGCGCAGGTACTCCGGGCTGTACATGGCCATGCCGGTGGCGCACTGCACCAGCGGCTCGACGATGACGGCGGCAATGGTGTGGTGCTGCGCGGCCAGCAGTGCGTCGAGTTCATCGGCCGCGCGGTGCGCCACGGCGGCGGCGTCTTCGCCCGGCCTTGCCTGTCGCGCGTCCGGCGAGGCCACTCGGTTCGCGTTGGCGAGCAGCGGCGCATAGGCGTCGCGGAACACGGGCACGTCGGTCACGTGCAGCGCGCCGAGGGTTTCGCCGTGGTAGCCCTGCTTCAACGCCACGAAGCGCTGTTTGCCGGCGTGGCCCGCGTTGCGCCAGGCGTGAAAGCTCATCTTCAACGCAATCTCCACCGCCGACGCGCCGTCCGACGCATAGAAGCAATGGCCCAGCGCATGGCCCGTGAGCGCGGACAGTCGCTCGGCCAGTTCCACCGCCGGGGCATGGGTGCAGCCCGCAAGCATCACGTGGGAGAACTTGTCGAGCTGGTCTTTCAGCGCGGCATTGAGCGCGGGGTGCGCATGGCCGAAGAGGTTGACCCACCAGGAGCTGGTGGCGTCCATGTAGCGCCGGCCTTCGGCGTCGAACAGCCACACGTCCTGGCCGCGCGCAATGGGCAGAGGGGGCACCGCGTCCAGGCGGATGCTCTGGGTGCAGGGGTGCCACACGTGGCGCCGGCTGCGTTGCTGCAAGGCGGCGTTGGCGCTGTCAGCGGCATTGGAATCAGGGGGAAAAGCAGTCGTCGAAAGCACCCGTGCGTTCCTTTTTTCAGGGCAAGGCGCGGGATCGTAACGACGCGTTCGCGGCACTGCAAACGCTGAAATCGAGCGCGAGAAGACGGCCGTTTGCACGACGTTTGCCGGCGTAGCAATCATGTTCAAGGCACGCTCGCCGAACAAGCCGGCTCAGTGGCGTCACCGCGCCGTGGCTTGAAAACGCAAGTTGTCCGGCTGCCATCAGAAACAGGTCACGAATGTCCTGTTTGCGAGGCCGAGCATTGCGCTGAACGCTTTTCAGACATGCGCATTGACGGGTTTCAGCGACCCGGCATTGCCGCGCAGATCAGCGAATGCCCTCGCGCTGCGCCACCGATCGCGCATCCCGACACCACACCTGCAGCACGAAGTCGTCTTCCTCGTGCAGCACCAGCCGCGCCAGGCCAATGGCGGCCAGCGTCGCGTGCACCGCGTGGGTGGACAGGCTGCGCTGCGCAAAGTCCGGCCACCAGTCGCAGGCGACCAGCGTGCCGTCGGCAGCCAGCGATTGGCGGCAGCAGTCAGCCACGCGCTCCATGTCGTTGCGCTGCAAAAAGTAGCCCACCTCGCTGAGCACGATCAGGTCGAACGGGCCGGCCTCGTGCGGCCAGTCGCCCGGCAGGGTGTGTTGGGCGACGCGCACGTTAGGGAGCGCGGCGGTGCGTTGCCGCGCGTGTTCGACCGCATCGGCAGAGAAGTCGGCGGCCAGCAGGTCGTCGCAGCGCGGCGCCAGCGCCAGCGTGAGTTCACCGATGCCGCAGCCAGGCTCGTAGGCCTTGCCGTAGCGCGCCCGCGGCAGCGCCGCCAGCAGCACGGCGCGCTTGCGGGCCTCGTACCAGCGATCGCGCACGCCGTAGGGGTCGCTGCCGCCGGCATACATCGCGTCGAAATAGGGTCGCTTGCTCGCGCTCACAGAAACACCACCTCGTACGGGCGCGCCGCGCGCTGCACGGTGGTGTCGCGCAGCACGGGGCCGGCGCCGGTGGATGCGTCGTGCAGCAACTGGCTGGTGAAGGCTTGCACGGCCGCGCGCTTGCGCCGCACCGCGTCATCGCTCAGCACCACGCGAAAGGCGCGCTGCCACGGCACGCGGGCGTCGCCGGGGCCGGCCCAGTGCCAGCCCCACACGGGCACTTCGACCAGCCGCGCGCCGGTGCTGGCCACGGCCAGCGCGCAGGCTTCGCCTGTCGCTTCGTGGTCGGGGTGGCCGTCCTGGCGCCAAGTGGTGAACACCACGTCGCGCGGGCGCAGCAGCTGCACGAGCCGCGCGGCCAGCAAGGCGCGAGACACCTGCAGGCCACCGTCGGGCAGGCCCAGGCGTATCGGCTCGATGTGCAGGCCCAGGCACCGCAAGGCTTGAAGGGTCTCGCTCGGTCGGGTCTGCGCCAGTCGGTCGGCGGGCCATTCGGTGGAGCCCTGGTGGCTGGCGGTGCCATCGGTGACGGCGATCACCGCCACTGGCGTGCCGATGTCGGCCAGCTGGGCCAGCAGGCCGCCCACCGAGAGGACCTCGTCGTCGGGGTGCGGCGCGACGACCACCGCGCGGGCGCCTTCGGGCACAAGCGCATGCAAATCGATGGTGGGCAGCGCGGACAAGCCGGGCCAGCTGTGCCATTCCGCCTCGGTGGTGCCATCGCCTCGGATGGCGCGGCTTGCTACAGCGTCCATGACGGGGGCCCCTTTTGCTTGTTGTCTTGCTCGTTGTCTTGCGTGGCGGCTGCGGCATCGTCGAGGGCCAGTTGGCCCAGCCCCGCCAGGTCGCGCTCCGCATGGCTCTGGCGAAGGAAGACCGGCAGGTCGGCCATGGCGCGCGCGAAGTGCGGCTCTCGGCACAGCGGGCCTGCGCCGACCGCACGGCCGGCGTGGTGCATGACCTGGGTGGCGGCCTGCTCGACCGCCAGGCGCACGCGCATGGCGACGCGCTGGGCGTTGTCGCGCGGATGGCGGTCGATCCATGCGGCTGCCTCGCGCAGCATCGCGGCCGCCGGGGTCAGTGCCACGTCGATCGCGCCAAGGTGGGCCAGCCGGTGCGCGTCGGGCTTGGCGCCACCGGGGCGGCGCACCCGCTGCGCGATGCCGAGCGCCCCGCCGAACCAGCAGGCCGCGATGCCGGCGCCGCCCTGCCAGAAACCGGGCCGGCGCACGTAGTCGCCGGGCTGGCCGATCTGCACGGCCTGGGCGTTGTCGAAATGCACGTCGACGCTGGCGCTGCCGGCCATGCCGACCGCGTGCCAGCCTTCGTCGGTGACGCGCACGCCGGGCTGGCGAATGGCAACGGCCGCAAGACAGGGCTCGCCTGCCGCGTTCCAGCAACTGACAACTGCATGCGTCACCGTTGCCGCGCCGGAGCACCAAGCCTTTGTGCCGCTCAGACTGATGCGGCCGGCTTCATCGGCATCGAGCGTGACCCGCGCGTCCGGCGGCTCCGCGCACCATGTGCCCCACAGGGCGTGCGGCTCCGTGGCAGGTGCGCCGCCCAGTTCGGCCAGGATGGCGAGCGCGTCGGTGTGGCCTTCGAACAGCTTTACCAGCGAGAGATCGTGCGCGGCCACCGAGGCCAGCACACGCCAGCGCGCCAGGGTATGGCCGGCGCCGGGCAGAGGAAGTCGGTCGACACCGGCTTCAACCAGGTGGCCGAGGGTCAGAGCGTCGCCGTACCGTTGCGCAAGGGTATGGAGGCCATCGACAGATGCGAGACCGGGGGATGAATCGGGCATGTACCGAAGGTAGGCAAGCCCTGTGCGCCGAACAGTCGGCAAGACGCCCTCCCCCCTGTAGGAATGCTGGCCCGCGCGCCTGGCCTTATGCCGTGCGCCTCGCATCGCTGCGAATCAAGGCGTTCGGTGTCGGCGCGTTCGCAAGGTGATCGAGTAGCGCAGCGTCTCGGTCGGCGCAATGGCGTGCTGCCAGTCCCACCGCGCCGGCCCGCGCAGCACATAGATGGAGCGCGGCTCGACCAGAAATTCGAGCGCGCTCGGCCTAGACGCCGAGGCGCCCGGCACATAGGGCCTGAACTGCATCACCGCGTCGCCCTGCAGCGAGACGCCGACGATGTCCTCGAAGTCCGGCACGTCGCGGTGCCAGCCCAGCGGCGTGCCGGGCCGGTACTCCGCAATCAGCGCATGCGTGAGGTCGCCGGGCGCAATGCCGGCCCAGGCGGCGGCCTTGTCCCGCAGCGGATGCAGCATGTCGGGCAGCGGCGCGCCGGGTTTCAGTCGGTGGGTGTCGAAGTCGTAGCTGCCACCAAAGCCGATGCCGCGCCGGCGCGCGGTGTATTCCTTGTAGCGCATCTCCTTCAGCGGCAGGCCCTGCACGATGCGCAGCAGCTCGGCCTCTTCGTCGCGCGACAGAAAGTCGTTGTCGTAGCGCAGGCCTTCGATGGCGGCCACGGGGCCTTCACCGGTGCCTGCGACTTCCCCGAACAGGTCGGGCTGGCCAGCGTGCTGCAGGCGTCTAGCGGCGCGCACCGTCTTCACTCCCGGCCACTCGCCCGCCGGCCAGTTGCACATGCCACCAGCGCGGCAGCAGCTCGCGGATGTCGGGTCGCGCGAAGCGGTCGTCCAGCAGGTGCAGCACGCCCCTGTCCTGCTCGGTGCGAATCACGCGGCCGGCCGCTTGAACCACCTTCTGCAGGCCCGGGTAGAGGTAGGTGTACTCATAGCCCTTGCCGAAGCGCGTTTGCATGCGCTCGCGCGTGATCTCGTTGAGCTCGTTGTATTGCGGCAGCCCCAGGCTGGCCACGAAGGCGCCGATTAGCCGGCTGCCCGGCAGGTCGATGCCCTCGCCGAACGCGCCGCCCAGCACCGCAAAGCCGATGCCCTGCCCGCCTTCGGCAAAGCGGGCGATGAAGCTGTGGCGATCGGCCTCGCGCATGCCGCGCGTCTGCGTCCACACCGGCACACCGGGGTGCCGCAGCGAGAACGCGGCGCAGGCTTTTTCCAAGTAGTCGAAGCTGCTGAAAAAGGCCAGATAGTTGCCCGGCATGCGCTCGAACTGGGCGCCGATGATGTCCGCCACATTGCGCAGCGAGCCCGCACGGTCGCGAAAGCGCGTCGACACATGCATGGCCACCTCCACGCGCAACTGCTGGCTGCTGAAGGGCGAGGCCACGTCGAGCAAGGCGGTGTTCTCGGGCAGGCCGAGCGCGTCGCGGTAGAACTCGAACGGTGACAACGTGCCAGAAAAACAGGTGACCGAGACGGCATCGGCAAAGCGCGCCGCCAGGAACGGCGCGGGCACGATATTGCGGATGGCCAGCGAGCGTTCTTGCTGCGTGGCGCCCAGCGTGCGCTCGAACACCGAGTGGTCGCCGAAGGCTTCGGCCAGCCGGGCGAAGTGCAGCGCGTCGAAGAAAAAGCGCTGCAGCGGGCCTTGCGCGGCGTCGGGCGTGGCCGCGAAGTACTCGGCCATGGCGGTGTTGGCGGCCTGCAGCGTGCGCAAGAAACGCTCCGGAATTTCGTCGCCGGTTTCATAGGCCGCCTGCTGCGACTGCTGCACCGTGTCCCACTCGCGGAACAGCCGGGCCAGCGGGCCGCGCAGGGCGGCGGGCGCCACGCGGTGCGCTTCTTCGAGCGCCGCGCCTTCCAGCGCCGCGGTGTACATGCCGCGCGCGCGCTCCAGCAGGTTGTGCGCCTCGTCGACCAGCACGGCCACGCGCCAGTCGGCGTCGCGCATGGTGGCGTAGAGAAAGGCGCTGCTGTCGAAGTAGTAGTTGTAGTCGCCCACGATGGCGTCGGCCCAGCGGGTCATTTCCTGCGCCAAAAAATACGGGCACACGGTGTGCGCCAGCGCAATGTCGCGCAGCGCCGGCCTGTCGAGCCAGGCCGCCTGCGCGGCCTGCGCGCGCGCGGCGGGCAGGCGGTCGTAGAAGCCCTTGGCCAGCGGGCAGGCGTCGCCGTGGCAGGCGCGGTCGGGGTATTCGCAGACTTTTTCGCGGGCCGCGAGCTCCAGCACGCGCAACCGGCCGTCGCCCTGCCCCTGGTCGAGCACGCGCAAGGCGTCGAGCGCCACCGGGCGGCCCGAGGTCTTGGCGGTGAGAAAGAAGACCTTGTCGATGCGCTTCGCACTTTTCGCGGCCCGCGCCTTGAGCAGCGGAAAGATGGTGGCCAGCGTCTTGCCGATGCCGGTGGGCGCCTGCGTCATGAGGCAGCGCCCGCCCACGCCGGCGCGGTACACGGCCTGCGCCAGCTCGCGTTGGCCGGCGCGAAAGCTGCCGTACGGAAATTTGAGCCGCGCCAGGCTGTCGTCGAGCGCCGCACGGTGCGCAGCCTCGCTGGCGGCCCAGGCGCTGTAGCGCGCGCACAGCTGCTCGAAGTGTTCGCGCAGCGTGTCGCGGGTGTGGTGCTCTTCCAGCACGGTTTCGTCGCCGCTGGCCAGGTCGAGATAGCACAGCGCCACGGTCATCTGGTCATGGCCGTTCAACTCGCACAGCATCCAGCCGTAGCTGCGGGCCTGTGCCCAGTGCAGGGCGCGGTGGTTGCCGCGAATGGCATCGAAGTCGCCGCGGAAGGTCTTTATTTCTTCCACGCGGGCCAATTTGCCTTGGCCCCGGCGCGGCTCGTAGCCGTCGGCCCGGCCGCGCACCCGCAGCGTGCCGCAGATGGTGTCGAGGCTGACCTCGCTTTCGTACCCCTCGCCGCGTCGGTGCTGCACCAGCGCATGCCCGGCCATGCCTTCGAGCGCGCTGGGCGCGGGCACGAAGCGCAGGTCGAGGTCGCCCGCCTTCGCGCCGAAGGCACAAAGGGCCTTGACGGAAACGACGTGCGCTGCAACGGGGGGCGGCTTGGAGGGTTGAATGCCCATCGGGTTTTTACTGGATGAAAATACAGTATAGCCATGCGTGCCTCAAACTCGACCCCCCTCCTCGCGCGCCTGTCGAGGCCTTCTCCGACAGGGCGAGCTGAATTTATCGGCAAGACTTGAGGAGTTTTGCTTACAAATGCGACCGATGAACACGCGACCGATGAACACTCCCACCGCGATCGACCCCGAAGACTTTGAACGCCTGCTGGGCCGCAACATCAAGCTGCCGCTGATCGGCGGCGTCTTTGGTGCCGTGGTGTTCGTCGGGCTGATCCTGTTTTTGCTCAACAGCATCGGCTGGGTCGAGCACACCGACCGCGTCACCCGCGCCGCCAGCGAGCTGCAGCGCCAGAGCATCGACATGGAAACCGGCATGCGCGGCTTTCTGATCACCGGGGACGAGAGCTTTCTGGAGCCCTACCAAAGCGCCGTGCCGCGCATCAGGGGCGACACCGCCGCGCTGCGCGAGCTGGTGTCGGACAACCGCCAGCAGGTGGAGCGCATCGACCGCATCGCCGCCATCCAGGCCACCTGGCTGGAGTTTGCGCGCAGCCTGATTGCCGCGCGGCGCGCCGGCGAAGACGCGCAGGCCCAGGTGCGCCTGGGCCGCGGCAAGCGGCTGACCGACGACATGCGCACCGAGTTCACCGCGTTCATGGACACCGAGCAGACGCTGCGCTTTCAGCGCAACAACGACGCCAACCGCACCGCCTGGTGGACGGTGGGCCTGTTCCTGCTGTTCACGGTGGGCTTCACCGGGCTGGTGGCGTACTTCGGCAGGCGCCAGCTGATGCGGCTGTCCAACAGCTACGACGTGGTGCTGAACGAGCAAACGGCGCATTCCGACCGGCTCTCGCACGAGGCCTGGCTGCGCGGCGCGCAGAACGAGCTGGTGGGCGACCTGGTCGGCGAGCTGAGCGCGCCGGACATGGGCCGCAAGGTGCTGGCCTTCTTCTCGCGCCACATGGGCACCGCCGTGGGCGCTGTGTATGTGCGCGAGCGGCACGGGCCGCTGCGCCGCGCCGCCAGCTACGGTTTCTCCAGCGCGGCGGAGGCCACGCAGCAGGTGTTTTCGCCCACCGAAAGCCTGGTCGGCCAGGCCGCGGCCGAGCGCCGCCGCATGGTGATCGACCCGATCGACGCGAGCTACCTCCAGGTCAATTCCGGCCTGGGCCACATGGCGCCCAAGGCGGTGCTGCTGCTGCCGGTGGCCAGTGCCGGCATGGTCAACGGCGTGATCGAACTGGGCCTGGCCGGCCCGCTGGACGCGCGCTCCGGCGAGCTGCTCGACCTGGTGGCCGACGACATCGGCACCTCGCTGGCCGCGGCGCGCTACCGCGAGCAGCTGCAGGACGTGCTGGCCGAAACACAACAGCTCAACGAAGAACTGCAGGTGCAGCAGGAAGAGCTGCGCACCGCCAACGAAGAGCTCGAAGAACAGTCGCGCGCGCTTCGCGCCTCGCAGGCCATGCTGGAGAACCAGCAGGCCGAGCTGGAGCAGACCAACAGCCAGCTCTCGGAGCGCACCGAGGCACTCGACCAGCGCAACACCGCCCTGCGCCGCGTGCAGAGCGACCTGGAAGACCGCGCCGACGAGCTGCAGCGCGCAAGCCGCTACAAGTCGGAGTTTCTGGCGAACATGTCGCACGAGCTGCGCACGCCGCTGAACAGCGCTCTCATTCTGGCCAAGCTGCTGGGCGACAACCCGCAGGGCAATCTGACGGCCGAGCAGGTGAAGTTTGCCGACTCCATCTACTCGTCGGGCAACGACCTGCTGGTGCTGATCAACGACATTCTGGACATTGCCAAGGTCGAGGCCGGCAAGCTCGAGGTGGTGACCGAAGACATGTCGCTCGCCAAGCTCGCGCAGAGCCTGGAAAGCACCTTCAGCCCGCTGGCCATGCAGAAGAACCTGAGGTTCAGGCTGGAGATACAGCCCGCCGCGCCGGCCTTTCTGGTGACCGACCGCCAGCGCGTAGAGCAGATTCTGAAGAACCTGCTGTCGAACGCGCTGAAGTTCACCGACCGCGGCGAAGTGGCCGTGGTGGTGTCGCCCACGGCCGACGGCGGCGCGGCCTTTGCGGTGTCCGACTCGGGCATCGGCATCGACCCGCAGCAGCACGAGCTGATCTTCGAGGCCTTCCGCCAGGCCGACGGCACCACCAGCCGGCGCTACGGCGGCACCGGCCTGGGCCTGTCGATTTCGCGCGACCTCACGCTGCTGCTGGGCGGCACGCTCACGGTGCAGAGCACGCCGGGCCAGGGCAGCACCTTCATCCTGCAACTGCCGGCCAAGGCGCCGCAGGCGAGCGCGGCGGCCAACGCGCCGTCGGCTTTCACGGCGTTCTCCAGCGCGCCGCATTCGGCGATTTACTCGCCCAGGGGCAAGGCCACGGCCACCTCTGCGATGGCCCCGATGGCGCCGCTGGCGCCGCAACCGCCAGCGCCTGTGCCCGCGCCGCAGTTCGCCGACGACCGCGCCATTCCGCGCGACCAGGTGCGCCGCGTGCTGGTGATCGAGGACGAGCCGCAGTTCGCGCACATCCTGTACGACCTGGCGCACGAGCTGGGTTACCGCTGCCTGGTGGCGCACGGCGCGGCCGACGGCTTTGAGCTGGCCACGCAGTTTCTGCCCGACGCCATCCTGCTGGACATGCGCCTGCCCGACAGCACCGGGCTGGACGTGCTGCAGCGCCTGAAAGACTCGCCGCACACACGCCACATTCCCATTCACGTGGTGTCGGCCGCGGAGAACGCGCAGAGCGCCGCGCTGCAGATGGGTGCGGTCGGCTATGCGCTGAAGCCCGCCACGCGCGGCGAGCTCATGAAGGTGTTCGGCCGGCTGGAGGAAAAGCTCACGCAAAAGGTGAAGGTCGTGCTGCTGGTGGAAGACGACGCGCTGCAGCGCGACAGCGTAATCCGCCTGATTGGCGACGACGACATCGAGATCGTGGCCGTGGGCTCGGGCGAAGAAGCGCTGGAGCTGCTGCGCACGCGCGTGTTCGACTGCATGATCACCGACCTGAAGCTGCCCGACATGCAGGGCAGCGAGCTGCTCAAGGCCATGGCGGCGGAAGAGATCGTGTCGTTCCCGCCGGTCATCGTGTACACCGGGCGCAACCTCACGCGCGACGAAGAGACCGAGCTGCAGCGCTATTCGCGCTCCATCATCATCAAGGGCGCGCGCTCGCCAGAGCGCCTGCTCGACGAGGTGACGCTGTTCCTGCACAAGGTGGAGGCCGAGCTTTCCACCGAGCGCCAGGGCATGCTGAAAACGGTGCGCGGGCGCGACCGCATCTTCGAAGGCCGCACCATCCTGCTGGTGGACGACGACGTGCGCAACATCTTCGCGCTGACCAGCGCGCTGGAAGCACGCGGCGCCATGGTGGAGATTGGCCGCAACGGGCGCGAGGCGCTCGAAAAGCTCGACCAGGTGAGCGACATCGACCTGGTGCTGATGGACGTGATGATGCCGGAGATGGACGGCCTGGAGGCCACGCGCCGGCTGCGCGCCAACCCGCGCTTCGAGAAGATGCCGGTGATTGCCATCACCGCCAAGGCCACCAAGGACGACCGCGAACAGTGCCTGGCCGCCGGCGCCAACGACTACCTGGCCAAGCCGGTCGACCTGGAGCGGCTGTTCTCGATGCTGCGCGTGTGGATGCCGAAAATGGAGCGCCTGTGACCCTGAAGCCTTCCTCCTCCTCGCCCTCCTCCCCTGCCGCCACGCCACCGCACCCGCTCAGCGACACCGAGATCGAGCTGCGCCTGCTGACCGAGGCCATCTACCTCAAGTACAGCTACGACTTTCGCAACTACACCGTGGCCTCGCAGAAGCGCCGCGTGCTGCATGCGCTCGACCAGTTCGGCCTGCCCAGCATTTCCGCGCTGCAAGACAAGGTGCTGCGCGACCCGGCCCTGTTCGCCCGGCTGCTGCAGTTCCTGACCATTCCGGTGAGCGAGATGTTCCGCGACCCGCCGTACTTTCTGGCGCTGCGCCAGCACGTGGTTCCCATCCTGCATACCTACCCTTCCGTGAAGGTGTGGGTGGCCGGCTGCAGCACCGGCGAAGAGGTGTTCTCGCTCGCCATCCTGCTGCGGGAAGAAGGCCTGCTGGCACGCACGCAGATCTATGCGACCGACATCAACCCGAACTCGCTGGAGAAGGCGCGCCAGGGCATCTTTCCGATGGACGCGATTCGCGGCTACACCACCAACTACCAGCGCGCGGGGGGGCGCAGCTCGTTCTCCGACTACTACACCGCCGCCTACGACGCCGCGCGCTTCGACCCCTCGCTGTGCGCCGACGTGATCTTTGCCGACCACAGCCTGGCCACCGACAGCGTGTTCGCGGAAACGCAACTGGTGTCGTGCCGCAACGTGCTGATTTATTTCAACCGGCAGTTGCAGGACCGGGCGCTCGGGCTGTTCCACGAGTCGCTGTCGCACCGCGGCTTTCTGGGGCTGGGCTCGAAGGAGAGCATCGACTTTTCGGGCTATGCCAACAGCTTCGAAACGCATGCGCGCGCCGAGCGCATCTACCGCAAGCTCGCATGAGAAAAAGCCTGCGTTCGTCGGTTCACAAGCGCGTGGACGCCGTGGTGCTCGGTGCCTCTGCCGGCGGCATCGAGGCGCTGTACACGCTGCTGCACGACCTGCCCGCCACCTGGTGCCTGCCGATGGCGGTGGTGCTGCACCTGCCCGAAGAACACGAGAGCCACTTGGCCGAAATTTTTGCGCAGCGCCTGCCCATTCCCGTGCGCGAGGCCACCGACAAGATGCCGCTGGCGGGTGGCAGCCTTTACTTTGCCCCGCCGGGCTACCACCTGTCGATAGAGCGCGAGCGCACGTTCTCTTTGAGCTGCGAGCCGCCCGTGCTGTTCTCGCGCCCGTCGATCGACGTGATGATGGGCTCGGCCGCCGACGCCTATGGCCCCGCGCTGGCGGGTTTTCTGCTGACCGGCGCCAACTACGACGGCGCGCAGGGTCTCCACCGCATTCACCTGGCCGGCGGCCTTACCGCCGTGCAGGAACCGAAAGAAGCTCAGATTTCCACCATGCCCCAAGCCGCCATTGCGCGCCACGACCCCGACTACGTGCTCCCCTTGCGCGAACTGCGCGAACTGCTGCTTCAACTGGAGGCCGCTCATGAACTTTGAGGTCGAAAGCAAGCTGCTGATCGTCGACGACCTGCCCGAGAACCTGCTGGCGCTGGAGGCGCTCATTCGCGCGCCGGGCCGGGTGGTGTACCGCGCCGCCTCGGCCGAGGCGGCGCTGGCGCTGCTGCTGGAGCATGAATTTGCGCTGGCCATCGTCGACGTGCAGATGCCGGGCATGAACGGCTTCGAGCTGGCCGAGCTGATGCGCGGCACCGAGCGCACTCGGCACATTCCCATCATCTTCGTGAGCGCCGCCGGGCGCGAGCTGAACTACGCCTTTCAGGGTTACGAGAGCGGCGCGGTCGACTTTCTGCACAAGCCGCTGGACCCGCACGCGGTGGTCAGCAAGGTGAACGTGTTCGTCGACCTCTACCAGCACCGCAAGGCGCTGCGCCACGAGATGGAATCGCTGGCAGCGGCGCACCGCAAGCAGGAAGAACTGGTGCAACAACTGCAGCACACCCAGCAGGAGCTGGAGCGCGCGGTGCGCATGCGCGACGACTTCATGTCGATGGTGTCGCACGAGCTGCGCACGCCGCTGAACACGCTGTACCTGGAGGCGCAACTGCGCCAGCTGCACCTGTCCAAGGGCAACCTGGCCAACTTTTCGCCCGAGCGGCTGCCGGCCATGATCGAGCGCGACCAGCGGCAGATTCGCAACATGGTGCGCCTCATCGACGACATGCTCGACGTGACGCGCATGCGCCGCGACGCGCTCTCCATCCAGACCAAGCCGGTCGACCTGGCCGTGCTTGCGCGCGCCGTGGTCGAGAGCCTGCGCCAGCAGGCCGAGGCCGCGGGCACGGTGATCACGCTGGAGGCGCCGGCCGCGTTGCACGGCGTGTGGGACGAGTTCCGCATCGAGCAGGTGCTGACCAACCTGCTGACCAACGCGCTGCGCTACGGCGGCGGCAAGCCGGTGCAGATGGTGGTGCAGCAGATCGGCGACACGGCACAGGTGGCGGTGCGCGACCAGGGCATCGGCATTGCGCCGCAGGACCAGGCGCGCATCTTCGAGCAGTTCGAGCGCACCGCGGACAGCCACAAGCATGCGGCGGGGCTGGGCCTGGGGCTGTACATCACGCGCAAGATCGTGAGCCTGCATGGCGGGCGCATCGGCGTGGAAAGCGCGCCGGGCGAAGGCTCGCGCTTCGTGGTCGACCTGCCGATGCATGCGAGCGACACGGGTGGCGACACAGGCCCGAGCGACGCGGCCGGTGCCCACGCACAACCGTAGGCATGCTCCTACGGCAAAGCACACGGCGGACCCCGATACTGCTCCATTCGACTTACTTGATAGGAAGCTTTCAGTGAACGTGCTGATCGTCGACGACAACGAAGCGGCAGCCGATCTCCTGCAGGAGCTGCTGTCCCTGCAGGACCACACGGCCCGCTGTACTTACACCGCGCAGCAAGCCATGGACGCGGCGGCCGTCGAGCATTTCGACGCCGCGCTGATCGACCTGACCCTGCCCGACTTTCCGGGCACTGAGGTGGCGCGGCGCCTGCGTGCCAGCACCGCCGAAGGCACGCCCAAACTGCTGGTCGCCATCTCGGGCTTTTCCGTGCACGACACCGGCGGGCATGCGGCCGCGGGGCTGTTCGACCACCACCTGCAAAAGCCGATCGACATTGAAAAGCTCGAGCGGATCCTGGCGCATGGCCTCTGAGCGAAGGCGCTTCAATCGTGTTTGTCTAGTGGGGTGAGCTGGTGCACGCGCTGCACCGGTTCGGTGAGCGGCGTGCTGCCGGCAAGCAGTCAGCCGCTGCTCATTGCGCGGCCTTTCCACATCCCGCACACCATTTCCCCCAGGGCCGTGCGCCCTGCTAGGGGATTTCCCTTGCCGCCTGGCCCGAAGCTTGCGTAGCTCGTTCATATAGTTGAAACTTTCAACTATTGAAGATTTCTACCATAGAGCCATGCACGAACCGCTTCAACTCAAGACCGACTACATCAACGTCCTGCTCGATCAGGCCACCGAGCGCACGCGCGATCGCGGCTCGCGCGTGTACGAGATCGAACTGGGCATTTCGCTGCGCGACATCCGCCTGCTGCGTGCCGTGGGCGGCTCCCCCGGCATCACCATGGGGCAGCTGGTGCAGGTATGTGCCATCGAGAAGACGCTGGTGTCCAAGCTGGTGAGCGCGCTGGTGCAGCGCGATCTGCTGAAGCGCCAGATCGGCAATGAAGATGCACGCCAGATCCATCTGTACCTCAGCAAAGCCGGCGTTGACCTGGTGATGCGCGCCGAGCCCATCGGCCATGAGATGGAAGCGCGCTTTCTAGATTGCCTGAGCGTTGCGGAAGCCGACACGCTGCGCCGCACCCTCGCAAAGATCATCGATGCCGAAGCGCGCTCGCGCGACATCTTCGAGTTCTTGCTCGTGCAGCTGCGCGAAAGCAAGGCCGCCGAATCCGCCCCCTCGTCTCCCTCCGCCCGCCCCCGAAAGAAGTAAGGCCCCATGGCAACTCCCCTCTCGCTACGCCGCGCGTTCGCGGTCTCCTTATGCGCACTGGCAATGGCGTTTTCAGCCGCCGCGTCGGCACAGACCGTGCTGCGCACGGTGCCCTCGTCGGACCTGAAGATCCTCGACCCGATCTGGACCACCGCCAACATCACGCGCAACCACGGCTTCATGATCTACGACACCTTGTTCGGCATGGACGAGAAGGGGGTCATCAAGCCGCAGATGGTCGACAAATACACCGTCAGCCCCGACAACAAGGTATGGGCCTTCACGCTGCGCCCGGGCCTGAAGTTTCATGACGGCGCGCCCGTCACCTCGCAGGACGTGATCGCCTCGCTCGCGCGCTGGGCCAAGCGCGACACGCTGGGCCAGAAGATGTACGAGGCCATGGACAGCATTGCCGCGGACGGCCCCAACGGCTTTCGCATGACGTTCAGGCAACCGTTTGGCGTGGTGCTGGAGGCGCTGGGCAAGCCCAACCCGCTGGTGCCCTTCATCATGCCCAAGCGCGTGGCCGACACGCCCGCCGACAGGCAGATCGAGGACATGACCGGCTCCGGCCCATTCACGCTGGCCAAGGAAGACTTCCGCCCCGGCGACCGCATCGTCTACCGCAAGAACACCGCCTACGTGCCGCGCAAGGAGCCCGCATCGGGCCTTGCGGGTGGCAAGGTGGTGCATGTGGACCGCGTTGAATGGGTGCTGCTGCGCGACCCGCAGACGCAGGCCAACGCGCTGCTCAACGGCGAGGTCGACATGCTGGAAACAGTGCCGTCCTCCGGCTACGCCGACATGCGCACCAACGACAAGATCGACCTGGTGGACGTGATGCCCGCCGGGCCGTTCACCGTGATCTACAACCACAAGATCGCGCCCTTCAACAACCCGAAGGCACTGCGGGCCGCCATGCTGGCCATCAACCAGGAGGCGATGCTGCGCGCCCAGGCCACCTTCCGCGACTTCTACAAGCCCTGCGCGTCGATCTACCTGTGCGGCTCCACCTACGCCAGCGACAAGACGGGCTTCTTTACCGGCAAGCCGCAGTTCGAGGAAGCACGCAAGCTGCTGAAGGAATCAGGCTACGACGGCAAGCCCGTGGTGATCATGCTGCCGGGGGACTCGCCCGCGCTGAACAAGCTGCCCGCGGTGTACGGCCAGTTGCTCAAGCAGGTGGGTTTCAACGTGGACGTGCAGACCACCGACTGGGCCACGCTGGTCACCCGCCGCACAAAGAAAGACCCGGTGGAAAACGGCGGCTGGAACGCCTTCATCACCTTCTGGGGCGGCGTGGACGCCAGCAGCCCGCTGACCTACAGCCCCCTGACCGGCAACGGCGACCAGGGCTACTTCGGTTGGCCGGTCGACCCCGAGCTCGAAAAGCTCAAGTCGCGCTTCATCGAAACAGCCGACGTCGCGCAGCGCAAGGACATTGCCACGCAGATCCAGCTGCGCGTGCTCGAAGGCGGCGTGATTGCGCCGCTGGGTGAAGGCAAGGCGCCGACGGCCGTGCGCCGCGGCGTGGTGAGCGGGCTGCTGAAGTCGCCCGCGGTGCTGTACTGGAACGTGCAGAAGAAGTAGCCCCCTCTTCGATCGGAGTGCTTGGCCGGTTGCCCTTGCGGCAACCGGTTGGGGACTGCCGTTGCCCGCGCTTTTCGCGCACTCCCTTTGCAGGAGATTTCCTCATGCTCAACTTTCTGTTGCGGCGTGGCCTGGCCACCGTGCCGGTGCTGCTGATCGTCGCCGTCATCGTCTTCCTGCTGCTGCGCATGACGCCCGGCGATCCGGCCGCGGCCATTGCGGGCGATGCGGCCAGCGCGCTGGACATCGAGCGCATTCGCGCGCAGCTTGGCCTGAACGATTCGATTCTTGTGCAGTTCGTCACCTGGCTCGGGCACGTGGTGCGCGGCGACCTGGGCTATTCGTTTTTCTACAAGCTGAGCGTGACCCAGCTCATCGGCCAGCGCCTGGAGCCCACGCTGTCGGTGGCCGCGGTGACGGTGGTGCTCACCGTGCTGATCGCCGTGCCGCTGGGCGTGCTGGCGGCGTCCAGGCGCGGCGGTCGACTCGACCGCTTCATCATGGGGGCGTCGGTGCTGGGCTTCTCGGTGCCGGTGTTCGTGGCGGGCTATCTGATGATCTGGCTGTTCTCCATGAAGCTGGGTTGGCTGCCCTCGCAGGGCTACAGCCGAATGGCCGATGGCGTGGGCCCGTGGCTGCGCAACCTGGTGCTGCCGTGCATCACGCTGGCCGTGATGTATGCGGCGCTGATTGCACGCGTGACCCGCGCCGCGGTGTCCGAGGCGCTCACCGAAGACTACGTGCGCACCGCGCGTGCCAAGGGCATTTCGGAGTGGCGCATGCTGATGCGCCACGCGCTGGCCAATGCGGCCGTGCCCATCGCCACCATCATCGGGCTGAGCGTGGCGGGGCTCATTGGCGGCGTGGTGGTCACCGAAACCATCTACGCGATTCCGGGGCTGGGCCAGCTCACGGTCGACGCGGTGCTGTCGCGCGACTACCCGCTCATTCAGGGCATCACCCTGTTCTTTTCCCTCGTCTACGTGGTGGTCAACCTGCTGGTGGACCTGAGCTACCTGCTGCTCGATCCGCGCATCCGGTACTGACACGCCACGGCTTTCATCGGGACACTTCTCATGACTTCGATTTCCATTCCAGCGGACCCGGCAGACCCAGCAGACCCGGCGGACCCGGCGGACCCGACGAGCGTGCCACGCCAGCGCAAGCCGTCTTTGCTGCGCCGCATCTTTTCCAACGGTGCCGTGCGCACCGGCAGCGCACTGCTGTGCCTCATGGTGTTGATCGCGGTGGCGGCGCCCTGGCTCTACACCATCGACCCCAACGCCATGGACCCGGCCAGCTCGCACCTGTCGCCCGGCACGCGGGCCGAGTTCGTCACCCTGGCGGGCGACGCGTTCGAGCATGTCTTTCCCCTGGGCACGGACAGCATGGGCCGCGACATCTGGAGCCGCACCGCGTACGGGGCGCGCGTTTCGCTGTCGGTGGGGGTGACCGTGGCGCTGGGCTCCATTGCAATGGGCCTGCTGGTGGGCATGGTGGCGGGCTACTTTCGCCGGCTCGACGGCATCGTCATGCGGGTGATGGA
Source organism: Variovorax sp. H27-G14 (assembly GCF_046156345.1). Classification (NCBI taxonomy): domain Bacteria; kingdom Pseudomonadati; phylum Pseudomonadota; class Betaproteobacteria; order Burkholderiales; family Comamonadaceae; genus Variovorax; species Variovorax sp. H27-G14. The sequence continues at coordinate 652,967 of NZ_JAYLVN010000003.1, read as the reverse complement.
CGGGATGATGGCCATCCCCGGCATCCTGTTCGCCATCGTGCTGGTGGCCGTGTGGCGGCCCAGCCTGTGGACGGTAATTTTGGCCATCGTGGTGCCCGAGACACCGCGCGTGGCGCGGCTGGTGCGATCGGTGGTGCTGTCGGTGCGCGAGGAGCCCTATGTGGAAGCCGCCATTGCGCTGGACACACCCACCTGGCGGCTCATGGTGCGCCACATTCTGCCCAACACCATTGCGCCGCTGATCGTGCAGGGCACCTTCGTGTGCGCCGCGGCCATGCTGGTGGAAGCGGTGATGTCGTTCCTGGGCATCGGGCTGCCGACCGATGTGCCGACCTGGGGAAACATCATGGCCGAAGGCCGCGCGCACTTCAGCTCGCACCCCTCGACGGTGCTGCTGCCCGGTGCGTTCCTGGCAGTGACGGTGCTGGCGGTGAACATGCTCGGCGACGGCCTGCGCGACGCGCTCGACCCCAAGTTCAACCCGCGCGGAGCCTGACATGACACCCACCTCTTCCAGTCAACACACGGGCCAGGTGCCCAGCCTCTCGGTGCGCGACCTGCGCATCGACCTGCCAACCGGTGCCGATCGTGCGCATGCGGTGCACGGCGTTTCTTTCGATGTGATGCCTGGCCAGGTCGTGTGCCTGCTGGGCGAATCGGGCTCCGGCAAATCGGTGATCGCGCAGGCGGTAATGGGCCTGCTGCCCACGTCGCTCGTGCCCTCGGGCGGACGCATCGAGGTCCAGGGCGAGAACGTGCTCGACGCCGACCACGCGCGGCTGCGCGCGCTGCGTGGCGTTCGCATGGCCATGGTGTTTCAGGAGCCGATGACGGCACTCAACCCGGTGATGCGCTGCGGCGCGCAGGTCGACGAGGTGCTGGCCGAGCACACCGCGCTGGGCACGGCCGAGCGCCGGCAGAAGGTGCTGGCCATCTTCGCGCGGGTGAAGCTGCCCGAGCCCGAGCGCATCTACGACGCCTACCCGCACCAGCTGTCTGGCGGGCAGCGCCAGCGCATCGTGATTGCCATGGCGCTCATCCTGCGGCCCGCGCTGCTGATCTGCGACGAGCCGACCACAGCGCTGGACGTGACCACGCAGGCCGAGATCCTGTCGCTCATCCGCGAGATGCAGCAGGAGAACGGCACCGCGGTGCTGTTCATCACGCACGACTTCGGCGTGGTGGCGGACATTGCCGACCAGGTGGTGGTTTTGCAACTCGGCCGTCAAGTCGAGAGCGGCCCGAAAGATGAAGTGTTGCGCCGACCGAAAGAGGCCTACACGCGCATGCTGCTTGACGCCGTGCCGCGCCCTGAGCCAGCGCAGCGCCCTGCCCTGGCCGCCGTGCCGCCGCTGCTCGACGCGCGCGGCATCAGCAAGACCTACACCGCCGGCGCCTGGCCCGGCAAGCGACGCACGGTGCACGCGGCCATCGACGTGTCGCTGAAGCTGCATGCGGGTGAAACGGTGGGCATCGTGGGCGAGTCTGGCTCGGGCAAGTCGACGGTGGCGCGCTGCATCGCGCGGCTCATCGAGCCGACCGAGGGCGACGTGCGCATGCCGCGCATGCCTGAGCAGCACTCCGCGCGCGAGCGGCTCTCGGCCTTCCGGCGCACCGTGCAGGTGGTGTTCCAGGACCCGAACCGGTCGCTGAACCCGCGCCGCACGGTCGGCCAGTCGATCGTGGAGGGGCCGGTGAATTTCGGCATGTCGCCCGCGGCCGCATGGAAGCGCGCCGAAGAGCTGATGGCGCTCGTGCGGCTGAAGCCCGATGTGCTGCACCGCTACCCGAGCGAGTTTTCCGGTGGCCAGCGCCAGCGGCTGTGCATTGCGCGCGCGCTGGCCTGCGAACCCCAGGTGCTGATTGCCGACGAGGCCGTGTCCGCGCTGGACGTGTCGGTGCAGGACCAGATCCTGAAGCTGCTGGCGGAGATCCAGCAGCGGCTGTCCATCGGCATCCTGTTCATCACGCACGACCTGCGCGTGGCCAGCCAGATCTGCGACCGGCTGATCGTCATGCACAAGGGCCGCATCGTCGAGGAAGGCACTGCGCGCGACGTGCTGCTGTCGCCGCGCGAGGCGTACACGCGCTCGCTGCTGGCCGCCGCGCCGGGCCAGGGCTACGCCTTTGGGCAGGGCTGAACCTCGCCGACCGGCCACTCTTTTTTCTTCACACCTCAACCACCAAAGAAGACAACGCACATGACCACTCCCCTCTACGAACTCAGCGCGGTGCAACTGCTTGAACAGTACCGCGACCGCGTGCTGTCGCCCGTCGACGTGATGCAAGCCGTGCTGGACCGCATCGAACGCTGGGAGCCGAGCATCCATGCGAGCTATGGGCTGGATGCCCAAGCAGCCCTTGCCGCGGCCAAGGCCTCTGAGGCACGCTGGGCCCAGGGCGCGCCGCAGGGGGACCTCGACGGCGTACCCGTGACGCTGAAAGAAAACATCGCCACGCGCGGCACGCCGACACCGCTGGGCAGCGCGGCCACGGTGCTCGTGCCGGCCGCGGCCGACGCACCCGCGGCAGCGCGGCTGCGCGAGGCGGGCGCAGTGATCGTCACCAAAACCACCATGCCCGACTTCGGCTTTCTGGGCGCGGCGCCGTCGAGCTTTCACCCGCTCACGCGCAATCCGTGGGACCTGAGCAAGAACACCGGCGGCTCGAGTTCGGGTGCCGGCGCGGCCGCGGCGGCCGGGTACGGGCCGCTGCACCTGGGCTCGGACATAGGCGGCTCGGTGCGCATTCCGGCCAACTTCTGCGGCGTGTTCGGGCTCAAGCCCAGCCAGGGCCGCGTTCCGGTCGATCCGCCAGCGGCGGCCCGCGTGATCGGCCCGATGACGCGCACGGTGGCCGACGCCGCGTTGCTGATGCAGGTCGTTTCCCGCCCCGACCCGCGCGACTTCGTGAGCCTGCCCGCGCAGGACATCGCCTGGCGGCAGCTTGCGCGCAACCTCAAAGGGGTGCGCATCGGGCTGTGGACAGAAACCGCGGGCAAATGGCCCATCGACCCGGAAGTGAAAGACGCGGTGCTCGCAGCGGCGCGGTTGTTCGAGCAAGCCGGCGCCATCGTGGAGCCACTCGCCGACTGGACCACGCAGGAGATGCGCCTGGGCATGGCCCACTTCTTCACCATGCGCTGCCGCGTGGACCTGGCCGCCATGCCGCCGGAACGCGCCGCGCTGGCGGCGCCGTACATCCATGCCGCGGCCGAGTTCGCGGGCTCGCTCACGCCAGAGGAAACGTTCCGCGCCTTCACGCGCCTGCAGCACATGCGCGCCGCCACGGTGGCTGCCACCCAGCCATACGACTACGTGCTCTCACCGGTATCGCCCGTGCTGCCTTTCGCGGCGCAGGCCACCAACAGCGGCGCGGACACGCCCATGAAAGACTCGCACTTCACCTCGGTGTTCAACCAGTCGGAGCAGCCCGCGGCGTCGATCAACTGTGGCTACGCCAAGAGCGGCTTGCCGATCGGCCTGCAGATTGCGGGGCGTCGGTTCGACGACCTTGGCGTGCTGCAGATGGCCGCGTTCTACGAAGGCGTGCGTGCGGCGCAGGCCCCTTGGCCTGAACCTGGGCAGCAGGCACCGGCGATGTGAACGCGCCGCGCCTCAGCGCGGCCTGCGGCGCCCCGAAGAGCCCCGCATGGCCTCGTAGCGGTAAAGCCTGAAGCCGTCTTTCTGCGTGAAGCTCAGCGGCTCCCAGCCGCGCGCCAGGGCGCAGTCGGTGATCTGCGCCATCTGCACGCCCAGGTAGTCCTGCAGGCTGTCGGCCACCGCCAGCTCGAACTTGCGCAGGTCGCGGTCCAGCGCCTCGACCGCCACGATGGCGGCCTCCACCGTGGTGAACGGCCGCACATGCGTCACCGATCTGCTGCGCGGCAGCGTGCGCGCCGCCGGCTCCGGGCCAAAGGTGACGCTGGTGCCGCCGTCCATGCCGTTGAGGCCGCTCAAGCTCATCGTGGTCATTTCATGAACCCCATGTTGCGAAGGTAGGTCATGCCGGGACCACCGCACGCGGCCAACGCCGCGGCCATCGAAAAGCCCGCCGCCGCCTTCAACGGCCGTGCTGCATCCGCGGAATGCGCCACGTCCACGGCCTGGTCTTCGCCGGCCTCCAGATGTTCCACCATGTGCTCTCGCTCCTTCGGCGCTCCAACGCCGGTTGAACGATGCAAGGCAAGCGGCGTGCCCCCTGCCAACCTGCTGGAAACGGGGCTTTCAGAATGCCCAAGCGACAGCAAGGCCACATAAATGTGAACATGTGTGACTTTTTCGTCACCTCCTGAAACAAAAATGGCATGCCAAGCGGCATGCCATGTTCAGAATCCGCTCAGCCGATGAAGCGGCCGGGGAATACAAAGGTGCTCAATCGCGTTCGTCGTCCCAGGCGTTCGGTGCACGGTACGGATAGCCCGGGCCGTAATACACACGGCCCGGTGGCGGTGCGTACACAGGCGCCGGCCGGTAGTACACGGGCGGGGCCGGACGGTAGTACACAGGGGGCGGCGGACGGTAGTAGACCGGTGGCGGCGCTTCGTAATAGATGGGCGCGGGGTATGGGTAGACCGGCTGCGGCGCGTAGTACGGCTGCGGGTAGCCGCCGACCGCCAGGCCCGGTGTGCCGATCTGCACCGACCAGCTGCCGCGCGCACTGGCGGCACCGGCGGCCAGCAGCGCACCGGCGGCGACGGCACCGATGGCCATCCATTTGAAAACAGAAGATTGATGTTTGAGGTTCACGCAGGCTCCAGAGCCAAGGGCGGACGTTGTCCGGGTGTGTAAGCAACGCCGCAGCATGCCGCGCGGTGCACCCGGCACGCCGCACGCTGGTTGCCAAACGTGAACAGCCGGGCCGCGTGCGCCAAGGTCAGCGCGCGATCTCGCGGCGCGACAACATCACGTCGCCGCTGGTGGTGTTGAAGGCGATGGTCGGCGCGCTGAAATCGCTCAGTGGTGCGCCCAAGCCAATTTCTCCACGGCCGTGCAGCACGCACTCTTCGCGCCGCAGCGCAATCTCGGTGCTGGGGCCGCCGTCACTCTGAAAACGCACCCAGGTGCCGTAGGTGCTGACGTCGATCAACACGCAGCTGCCCTGGCGCAGTTCAATGCGCGCATGCAGCCGCGACACGCGCGGGTCGTTCACCACAAACTGCGCGTCGCCGACGCGGCCCAGGTGAATGGGCAACTGCTCGGTGCGAAACATCGAGCGCACGTCGAGCCAGGCCAGTTCGATCTGGCCGAACGACGAGTCGGGCATGCGCATGGGCGCCAGCGAGGCCGGCACAGTAAGAAATGAGGTCACCTCCTCCTGCCAGTCGATGCGATGCACCACCGACATCTCGACGCGCCCGCGAATGTTGATGAGGCCAAGGTCGCGGTGCTGCACCGTGCCTTCGTGCAGTTGCGAGACGACCGCTTCGGTCACCCAGATCTGTCCCGGCCCCGCCAGATCGCTGAGCCGAGATGCAAGATTGACGGCGTCGCCGTAGCAGTCGCCCTCCACCTCGACCACCTCACCACTGGCCACGCCGATCTGCAGCGCCATGCGCAACGGCGCCGGCCAGCTCAGCAGGCGCTTCTGGTGATAGCGCTGCATTTCGATCACGGCATGCGTGGCCGCGGCACCGCTCGTGAAGATGGCAAAGACGCCATCGCCCAGCGACTTCACGACACGGCCGCCGTGGGCCTGGCACACGCCGCCGATCCATTGCGTCAGCCGTGTGACGGTCTCCGTGGCTCGCGCATTCCCCATGGCCTCGAAGACCCTGGTACTTCCCGTCAAGTCTGCGAAGACGACTGTGGAATTGACACCCATGTTGTTCTGATTCTCGATTTCTAAGATCGCTGTTGTTGATGGTGCAAGGCCCTCACCTTACCCTGCAAACAATTCCCGCTGCTCTTGAACAGTGACGCAAAAGTTGAGCGGCTTGCACGCTATGTTTGTTGACGTTACCTGTATACGCAGGTTGAAACAGAACAGATGCAACACAGTCATGTGGTGTTATGTAGTACTTAAGAAAACAAAAGTGAGAACCATCTCAAAACCCTAAGTAAAGCGTGTTGTTTACAAACAAGAAACGCCGTTCCAGATCTTGTGCAATGGTGAACTGCGCCTTAAGGTAGCGTTCGTCCTTGCTTCAGGCAATACGCTTTTTGTCCCATGCTTCTTCGCCGCATCCTTCGTCTGCTGAACGTGCCCGGCTTCGGTTCTCGCCAAGCCGCGGAGAGCCAACTGGGGCGCATCCGCACCGCCATGCTCTCGGTGCTTCAGGGCCATGGTGGCCATTCCGTGCAGCGCGTGAGCCAGCGCGTGCGCTTTGCAGCCGATGTCGAATCCCTCTGGTATTTGCGCCAGGATTTGATGTTGGCGCTGAGCGCCATTGACGGCGAAACCGCCGCACGCCGCCAGATGAAAACCATCAACAGCATGTTCAAGGGCGGTCTGCCCGGCTCCATGGGCCCGCGCACCCATCAGCGCTTCACACCCGACGCCTGAAAAGGCTTGCACCAACGACGGCCCTTCGGGGCCGTTTTTGTTGGGGCGTTTGTTCGATCGATGTCTTGCCGGCTCAATGCGCGTGGTGATGACCATCGTGACCATCGTGGCCGTGGTGGTCATGACCATCGTGCCCTTGGTGAGCGTGATGAGCGTGGTGATCGCCATGCTCGGCCCCGTGCCGATGCCCCCACACCAGGAACACATCGCGCCCCTCGGCCGCCAGCGCCACCTTCGCGCCGACAGGAAGCAGCACCTTGGTAGGCACATGCCCAAACGGCAGCCCGGCCAGCACGGGCACTTTCAGCGAGCCGCGCAACCGGTCGATGACGGTGTTCATGCCAAAGCCGCGGTCGTAGCCCGGCACCTTGCGCACTCCGGTGAACTGGCCGAACACGATGGCGCGCTGGCGTGCCAGCACGCCAGCCATCTTCAGCTGGTCGAGCATGCGCTCGACGCGGTATGGATGCTCGTTCGCGTCCTCGATGAACAGCACGCCCTTGTCGACGGCCGGAAAGTACGGCGTGCCGAGCAGGCTGGTCAGCACGCACAGGTTGCCGCCCCACAGCACGGCGTCTTGCACGGCCTTGAACTTCAGCTCGGCATCGCGCGCCGGCATGCGCCAGCCGGTGCCTTCGCCCTGCCCCGTGACGAGGTCGTCGAAGCAGGCTTCCATGATGTCGTCCGGCCCGGCCTCCGCGCCAAAGTCTTCGCCCACCGAGGGGCCCGACCAAGTGACCGCGCCGGTCTTGGTGAGCACTGCGTTCTGCAAGGCGGTGAAGTCGCTGCAGCCGACGAACTCGGTGCCCTTGCCGATGGCCTTGGCAATGGCCTTGTACGGCAGCGCATCCAGGATGCGCGTGAGCCCGTAGCCGCCGCGCGAGATGAGCGCCACGTCGGCACCACTGGAAGCCGCGCGCGAGATGGCTGCAAGCCGCGTGGCGTCGTCGCCTGCAAAGCGCTGGTGCACGGACAGTGCCGCGTCGTCGACTTCGACTTCATGGCCCAGTGCCTTCAGCCGCTTCACGCCGCGCCGAAAGGCCGCCTTGTCGCGAATGGCACTGGAGGGGGAATAGATGTAGATGTGTTTGGTCACGCGCTCGAGTATCCCATTGCGTTGCGCACTTCAAGGGCGAACACCTGGGCCTGCGCCTGCGTCGGGCCCGATGACGATGCGATGGGCCCCAGCGCGCGCAGCGCGGCCTCGTAGCCGCGGTCGGGGTACGGCGCGCGCCATGCGTGCTGAATGCGCTCGTTGCCTTCTGGTGCAACGAGCGTCGCCGCGAAGCGTTCGGGCGCCGCGGCCTGCAGCAGTGCGGCGAGTTCCGTGCCGCTCACACTGTGCACCAGCACCCACGGCCCAGCCTGCACGCGGTCCAGCCATTCGAGCAGCACGCCACAGTGCCAAGCGAGCGTGTGCGTTGTCTCGCGCTTTGGCTTGTCGCTCTTGCCGAAGCCGATCAGGTCGGGCACATGCACATGCAGGCCCGGCTGTGCCACGAGGTGACGAAAGAAGTAACCCCATTCACCGGGGCCGTGCAGGCATAGGCAATCGGCGATCTGCTCACCCTCGCCTCCTTCACCGCCCTCATCGACGTACTGCATGCGCCAGCCATTCAGTGCCGGCAGGTCCTGCACGGCGTGCGGCGCGAAGGCGTAGTCGCTCAGTGCGGCAAAGCGCTCGACGGGCGTGCGCAGCGCGTCGTCGCGCAGGGGCTCGGCCTGCGCGCGCGCCGCACTGCGCCGCTGCTGAAAGAAGGCCTGCAGCACGGCAGCGCTTTCATCCGCCAGCACACCGCCCTGCACCTTCGTGTGGTGGTTCAGCCGCGGCTCGGCAAACAGATCGAGCACCGAGCCGGCCGCGCCGGTCTTCGGATCGGTCGCGCCGAACACCACGCGCGCCAGGCGCGAATGCAGCATCGCGCCCGCGCACATGGCGCACGGTTCGAGCGTGACGAACAGCTCGCAGCCGTCAAGCCGGTAGTTGCCAAGCGCAGCGGCGCCTGCGCGCAGTGCGTTGATTTCGGCATGCGCGCTCGGGTCGTGCTGCGCCACGGGCGTGTTGCGGCCAGTCGCAACCACGCGGCCGTCTTTCACCAGCACAGCGCCGACAGGCACCTCGCCCGCTTCGGCCGCCAGGCGCGCCTCGGCCAGCGCGAGCGCCATCCAGTGCGCGTCGGTCACCACCGAAGAGGGAGCGGGCTCAGTTGTCATCGGGCATCGGGCGTGCCTTGGCGGCCGCGTCGAGCGCATCCTTGACCTGCTGTTGCACGCGCTGCGCCTGGTCGTGCGCATTCACCGGCGCTTCGCCCGTGGCTGCAACGCCACCGACGGGCGCGGCCACGCTGGTCATCTGCTTCTTTGCCAGCAGGCCGACGATCACCAGTGCCAGCACAAGTCCGATCAGTCCCAGTCCACGCATGTCAGCTGCCTTGCGCCGGGGCGGCTTCGGCAGGCATGCCCAGGCGATCCATCCAGGCGGCCAGCGCCTTTTCATCGCTCGTGCCGGCGCTGTACATCGCGTGCATTGCGGCATGCGACTCGCGGCGGTGCTGGTTGAGCTTGACCTCGCATTGCAGCGCCGTCACGCGCAGCTCGAAGCCGACGATGCCGGCCAGCATCTTCAGCTGAAACTCCTCGCCCAGGTCGCGCCATTGCTGCGCATACGCGGGCTCGTGGTCGCCGATGAGTTTCTTGAGCAGCGCGTCCTTGGCGGCAGGCTCTTCGACCAGCCGGGCCTCGACGGTGCAATGCACGGCCAGGTAGTTCCAGGTCGGCACGCGCGCCAGGTCGGGGTACACCGAGGGCGACAGGTACGAATGCGGCCCCAGAAAAGTGACGACCGCCTTGGGCCGCGCCTGCAGGTAGCGCCAGTGCAGGTTGGGCTTGGCGCAGTGGCCCCACAGCACCAGTGCATCGCCCTCTCCCGGCTGCCCCTGATCGGCCCGCTCTGCCACCAGCGGCAGATGCGAGACATAAGGCAACCCGTCTTCGTCGTTCGAGATGAGGCTGGCGAACGGATGCGAGCGCATCAACTCCAGCGCGATGGCCGGGTCCTTGGCATTGAACTGCGGGGGCATGTACATGGGGCGTCTTCCTGTCTTCCTCGTTCGAAGCCCCGATTGTCCGCGAGCCGCCCTACCTTGCGCGCGGCGTCTCCAGCAGCTTCACCATGGCCGTGTAGCCACGTGCCTTCGCCAGTTGCAGCGGCGTGTTGCCCTGCCGGTCGGACAACTTCAGGCTGGCGCCCGCGTCGACCAGCGCGGCCAGCGTGCGCTGATGGCGCGGGCCGCCGTCGCCGAGCACGATCGACTCGATCACCGCCGTCCAGTGCAGGTTGTTGACGTGGTCCAGCGGCGCGCCGGCGGCAATCAGCCGTCGCACCACCTCGTCATGCCCGAGATGCGCGGCAGCGATCAGCGCGGTGCCGTCGTAGCGGCTGGTGGTTTGCCCGGCATTGGCGCCGAGCGACAAAAGAAGGGACAGCGTGGCCGCATCGTCGGCCACCGACGCGATGGTGACCGCGTCGTAGCGGTCGTCTTCCAGCAGGTCGAGGTTGGCGCCAGCATTGGCCAGCAGCTTGACGGCCTCGCGCTGCCGCGCATGCGTGGCCACCTGCAACGGCGTGCGGCCACGGGTGTCGCGCACGTCGAGCTTCGCGCCCGAGGCGATCAGCGCCTTCAGCTTCACGAGGTCGCCCTGCCACGCGGCCTGGTGCAGCCCTTCATAGGCCAGCACCTCGGCCGCGAGCGGCGGCACCTGGGCCCGCGCACCGGCCGCCACGCCCATGCCGAGCGCGACCGCCAACACACCAGGCCAGATGCCGCGCCCGAACATCAGAGCAGGCCCTTGACCTTGTCGATGGCCGCGTTGGCGCATTGCTCGTCGAGGTGGCCGCCAGGCGCGCCGCCCACGCCGACCGCGCCAATCACTTCGTTGCCCGACTTCACCGGCACGCCGCCGCCCAGCAGCAGCACGCCCGGCAGGTACACCAGATTGGCGCCGCCCGGGTTCTTCTGCGAGCCTTCCATCATGGCTTGCGTGGGCGCCTTCGACGACGCCGAGGTCCAGGCCTTGCGCTCGCTCGATGCCAGCGTGTGCGGGCCGGCGTTGTCGGCGCGCTGCACGGCACGCACGGTGCCGGCGCGGTCGACCACGGTGGCGGCCACGTTGTAGCCGTTGGCGGCGCAGGCGACCACGGCTTCCGCGGCGAGCTGGTTGGCCAGCGCGAGGGACATGTTCTTTTCGGTACGAACGGCCGAGGCTGCCGGGGCGGCGGTCTGCGCTTGAGCCACGGATGCGGCGAGCAACACGGCGATGCCGCAAAGGCCGCCAAGGCGAAGGGTGGTTTGCATTGTTTGTTTTCTCCAGTGATTCAGGTGTTTGCGCCGGCCGTTGCCGACAGCTGCGCCACTGTAGAAAACCTGGCCCGCGCCGGCCATTCGTACGGCTACGCGCGGCACTCCGTAGAACTACGCAGCGCCGTCCACCAGCACCGCGTAGCGCCGGATCAGTTGCGCGAGCGAATCGCAGCCGAGCTTGGCGAACAGGTTGGCACGGTGCGTTTCCACCGTGCGCGGAGACAGCGCCAGCGTGCGCGCAATTTCCTTGTTGGTGAGCCCCTGCACGATGAAGGCCAGCACCTCGCGCTCGCGCTCCGACAGCTGCGCCACCTGCTCGCGCGCTGCGTTGTCGGCCTGCGAGCGCTGGCGCGAACGCACATGCTGGCGCACGGCGTTCTGCAACGCCTCGAGCAGTTGCTCGTCGTCGACCGGCTTCTCCAGGAACTCGGCCGCTCCGGCCTTGAAAGCACGGCGGCACATCTCGACCGTGCCGTGGCCGGTCAACATGATCACGGGCTGGTCCACACCCTGCGCAACCAGGCGGTCGAGCACGGTGAGCCCGCTGATGCCGGGCATGCGCACGTCCAGCACGATGGCGCCCACGCTCGCGCGGTCGAAGCCGTCGATGAAGGCCTGCGGGTCGGCCCAGGCCTGCACGCGCAGGCCGACCGTGCCGATCAGCAGCGAGAGGCTGTCGCGCACCGCCTGGTCGTCGTCGATGAGGTGGATCAGCGGGGACTGCGGCTGATCGGCAAGACGAAGTGCGGGGGTGTTCATGACAGCCTTAGTTCGCTGGCGCGACCAGCGGCAGCAGCAAGGTGAAGCGCGCGCCCCGCGGCAGCACGTTGGCCGCGCCCAGGCTGCCGCCCATGCCGCTGGCCAGTGTTTCGCTGAGGCTCAGGCCAAGGCCCAGGCCGCCCTCGCGCGTGCTGAAGAAAGGCTCGAAGAGCCGGGGCAAGGCCTCCGGCGCAATGCCGCGTCCGTTGTCGGTCACGGTCAGCACGCCCTCCTGCCCATTGCGCCCGACCGACACCACCAGGCGGCGCTCGGCGGCGGGCACCAGGTCGAGCGCCTGCAGCGCGTTCATCAGCAGGTTGTGCACGATCTGCTCCAGCGCCACCGCCTCGGCCTGCACGCGCACCGGCGCCTGCGCGGTGGCATCGAACTGCGCGGCCACGGTGCGCTGGCTGAACTCGGGCGCCAGCAGGTGCATGGCACTGCGCACCACCTCCTGCAGCACCAGCGGCTTCATGTCGCCGCCGGCCTCGGGTCGCTCGATGACTCGGCGCAGGCGCCCCACCACGCCGGCCGCGCGGCGGGCCTGCTCCACCGCCTGCCCCATGGCATTGCGCGCGGTGGCCAGGTCCGGAGGATCGTCGTCGAGCAGGCGACGTGCGGCCTGCGCATTGGCCAGCACCGCGGTCAGCGGCTGGTTGAGTTCATGCGCCAGGCCGGCCGACAGCTCGCCCAGCGCATTGAGCCGCGCGACCTGCCCCAGCCGCAACAGCTCTTCGGCCCGCCGCCGCGCCACGCGCTGGCGCTGCGCGGCCCACAGCCCCGCCAGCAGCGCGGCCATGGCCACCGCCCAGCCCGCGATGCCGCGCCACGGCAGCTCGCCCCAGCCGACCTGCCGCTCGGCCACCACGTCGAACGGCTGGCTCGGCGACGCCAGTGCCTTGGTCAGCTCGAAGCGCCAGCCGTGGGCCCCCGGCACACCCGGCTGCAGCACCAGCTGCTGGCCGTCGCGCTGCAGGCTCAGGCGCACCGGGCTGCGCTGCGGGTTCATGGGCCAGTCGCGCCAAGGCACGGAGCCGGCCAGGTCGATGTCGAGCGCATAGCTGAAGGGCGTGGCGCCCGTCACCAGCACATAGCGGCCGTGGGCCAGGTCGAGCATGACCAGGTCGGCACGGTGCTGCTCGCGCGAGCGCGCTTCGGCCGCGGCCAGTGCCTGCGCCGTGGCGCCGGGCAATGCGCCGTCCTGCCAGGCCTCGTCGCGCTCGCGCCGCTGCACGCGCAGGATCGACGAGTACACCGAAGGCAGGCGCTGCTCCGGGTGGTCCGCGCCGTTGCTGGGCTCCAGCAGCGCGAGCGTGGCCAGCACGGCGTCGTACTGCACCATCTGCTGGCTCATGAGCCGGTGCGCGATGCGCACGTCGGTCTCGAAGTCCTGGTGCATCTGCGCGAGCTCGGCGCGCGCGATCCACACCGCTCCCACGGCCGTCAGCGCCAGCCATGCCAGCCACCAACCACCCTGCGTACGCAACCACTTTTTCATGGCGCGGATTGTGCCCGCCGCGGCCACACGGTCCGGTGTTGGATGAGAATGCGGCCCCACACATGGCCGAAGTACAGGACTCTCTTTTCCCCGACCTGCCACCGCCCGAGGAGGCGCCCTTGGCGACCTTGCCTGCGAAGGCCAAGGGCAAGGGCAAGGGCAAGGCCAATACCCAAGCCGAACCCGCAGCCGAATCGGGAGTGCCCGCAAAGAAGAAACCCCGCACCGGCACCGTCGAGCCCGCCCCCACCGACCCCGCACTGGTCGAACTGGCCGCCGCGCTGTCGCCCCACCTGCGCCTGGGCACCTCGTCATGGAGCTACCCCGGCTGGGCCGACCTGGTGTGGGACGGCGAATACGCCGAGAGCGTGCTGTCGAAGAACGGCCTCTCGGCGCTTGCCAGGCATCCGCTGTTTCGCACCGTCAGCCTGGACCGCAACTTCTACCGCGCGCTCACCGCCAGCCAGTACGCGCGCTATGCGGCGATGGTGCCCGGCGACTTCCGCTTCATGGTGAAGGCACCCAGCCTGGTCACCGATGCCACCGTGCGCGACGAGAGCGGCCGCGGCATGCAGGCCAACCCGGTGTTCCTGAGCCCGGAAATCGCGCGGCAGGAGTTCGTGTTGCCCGCGCTCGAAGGCCTGGGCGATCGCATCGGCGTGCTGGTGTTCCAGCTGAGCCCGATTCCGGGTCACATCCTGGCCGACCCGCCCGCGCTGCTCGCGCGCATTGCCGAGATGATCGACGCGCTGCCCGACCTGAAGCAGACCGCGCCAGACGCCGTCGTTGCCGTCGAGGTGCGCGACCCGCAACTGCTGAGCCCCGCCTTCGCCCAGATGCTGCGCAGCGTGGGCGCCACCTTCTGCATGGGCCTGCACGCGAAGATGCCGCCCATCGAAGACCAGTTGCCGATGCTGCGTGCGCTGTGGCCCGGTCCGCTGGTGTGCCGCTGGAACCTGCACCGCCGCCATGGGCGCTTTGGGTATGAAGACGCGGAAAAGCTCTACGGCCCGTTCGACAAGATCGTCGACCCCGACCCCGAAACCCGCGCCGCGCTGGCCAAGGTGATTGCGGGCACGACGCGCGCGGGGCAGAACGCCTTCGTCACCGTGAGCAACAACGCCGAAGGCTGCGCGCCGCTGACCATCGCGCAGCTGGCGCGCGAGTTGGTCGAGCTTGCCGGCCCGGCCGCCTCGCCTAACCTCGCCAACAGTTAGCCGATGTTCTGCTTGGCTGCGACGGTCATCTCGACCTCGACGCTCGCGTTCTTCGGCAGCTGATACACCCCCACCGCCGTGCGCACATGCACGCCGGCCTCGCCGAACACACGGTGCAGCAGGTCCGACGCGGCATCGGCCACTTCGCTTTGCTGCGTGAAGTCGGCCGTGCACTGCACGAACACGCCCACGCGCAAAACCTTCTCTACCGCGTCGAGCGAACCGAGCGCGCGGCGCAGCAGCGTGAGGCTGCGCAAGGTGGAAATCTGGGCGCCTTCGCGCGCCTTGTCGAGCGACACCGCGTCGCCCACGCGCCCGGTAACCACCACCGTGGTGCCCACGCGCGGCACCTGGCCGCTGAGGTAGACCGTGCGGCCGTCGCGCACCAGCGGCACGTAGTGGCCGCCGGCAATGATCTCGCCGTCGAAGCTGTGGCCCAGCTCGGCGGCAATCTGGTCGGCGATCTGGTCTCGGGTCGTTTCTGTCATGGCTGTTCCGCAAAAAGGAGCGCCATTGTCGCCAGCCCCTTCGCGGAAAAACAGATACAGAAGACGGCGATCAGAGCCGCAACAGATCAGCCCTCGAACGCCAGAAACACCCGCCCGCCCTCGATCTTCACCGGGTAGCTGCGCAGGTCCTGCGTGAGCGGCGCACACATCGCCTTGCCGTTGCGCACGTCGAAGCGACCCTGGTGCAGCGGGCATTCGATTTCATGGCCTTCCAGAAAACCGTCGCACAGCCGCGCATGGCCGTGCGTGCAGATGTTGTCGGTGGCGTGAATGCCATCGTCGGTGCCGTACAGCGCAATGTCGCGCCCTTGCACTTCGATGCCGACCACGTCGTCGGCGGGAACGTCGTCGACCGCCGCGGCGTCGACCCAGGTCATCGTGCTCATTGTTTTTTCTTTCTGGCGTGGGGATCAGTTGTCGGGCTTCAGGCCGGCGCGCTCGATCACGGGCTTCCAGCGGCGCAGCTCCTCGACCATGAACTTGTTCAATGCCTCGGGCGTGCTGCCCACCGGATCGAAGTACGCGGTCTGCAGGCGCTTGAGCGTTTCGGGTTCCTTCAGCACCGCGGCAATCTCGCGGCTCATGCGCTGCACCACCTCGGGCGGCGTGCCCTTGGGCGCCATGTAGGCGAACCACGGCACGGCCTGAATGTCGGGCAGGCCCGACTCGCGCAGCGTCGGCAGATCGGGCAGCAGCGCCGATCGCTCGGCCGACGTGACGGCCAGCGCCTTCAGCCGCCCCGCCTTCACCTGCGGCATCACCGTGACCGGCGGCAGGCAGGCGTACTGCACGTCGCCCTGAATGAGGGCCGTGACCGCCTGGCTCGACGACGCATACGGAATGTGCACCGCGAAGGAGTTGGTCTTGAGCTTGACCAACTCCACGCCCAGGTGCGAGATGGAGCCATTGCCGGTCGAGGCAAAGTTGAACTTGCCCGGGTTGCGCTTCATGGCGTCGAGCCAGCCCTTGACCGAATCGACGTTCATCGAATTCGACACCGCGCACACATTGGGCGTGGTGGCCGCGAGCGACACCGGCACCAGGTCCTTGAACGGGTCGTAGGGCAGGTTCTTGTAGAGCACCGTGTTGTAGACCAGCGGCGCGTTCACCGACAGCAAGAAGGTGTAGCCGTCGGGCTGCGCCTTCGATGCCTGGTCGGTGCCGGTGTTGCCGCCCGCGCCAGGCTTGTTGTCGACGATCAGCGGCTGGCCGATGCGCGCCGACAGCTTGTCGTTGACGATGCGCGCAAGTATGTCGGGTGACGAGCCGGCCGCGAACGGCACCACGATGCGAATCGGGCGTTGCGGCCATTCCTGCGCGTGGGCCGCAACGGCCATGGCGGTTGCGGTGAGGGCCATCGATAGATGCGCAAGGCGAGCGAGCTTCATGGCTTGGCCTCCACGGCGGTCATGCCCAGGTGGTCTTGCTGCTCGCGCGCGATGAAGCCCGCAATGAGCGCGAGGTAGGCGGCCTCGACCACCTCGGGGTAGGCGCCCTCTTTCACGGCCAGCGCCTTCACCTTGTCGATCACCTCCAGCTGGCGCTGCGGCGCTGAGACCTGGAAGGCGTCGCGCTTGAAGCGCGCCGCGTCCTTCACATAACGGCCGCGTTCGGCCAGCAGCGAGACGATCTGGCGGTCGAGCCGGTCGATGTTCTCGCGCACCTCTGCCAGGTTGGCGCACAGCGGCACATAGGCCGGGTCGGTGAAGCGGCGCAGCGGCGCGCCGTGTGTCTCGGGTTCTTTTTCTTGCATGGCTCTGCCCTGTTTTCAGATGGGGTAAATGATGGAATTCGGGATCATCTCGCTGTCGAACACGCACAGGCGCGATGCGAACTTCAGGCCCTCGGGCGTAGGCACCACGGTGTCGATGTAGCGCCCGACGTTGAACACCGTCGAAGGCCCGTCGAGCTTGGTGCGGAACACCACATAGTTGGCCTCGCTGTGAATGCTGCCGTCTTCATCGACCTGGTGCACCAGCGGCAGGCCGACCACATGGCGCTGGTAGTACGGGTCGTGGAACAGCGTCTCCTTGATGCCGTACACGCGGTCTTCCAGCATGCCCCGGCTCTCGAAAGAAAGCGTGGCCAGCGGCAGGTTGCGCTCATGGTTCTCGCGCGGCTGCAGGCGGTAGCTGCACACCTCGGTGAAGAAGGCGGGCCACAGCTCCCATTGGCCCGAATCGACCGCGTGGGCATAGGCCGCGTACAGGCGGGCCAGGTCGAGGTAGGCGTTGGCGTCGAGGTTTTTCATGCGTCCATCACCTCGCGCCAGTAGCGGTACATGCCGCGAATGAGCGTCTCGGTCACCATGTGGTCGGTGTTTTCGACCTCGCGCCCGCCCAGCTCGGCCAGCGTCCGGTGAAAAGGCTTTTGCTCGAAGCCCTGCTGCGAGAACTCGATGACCTCGCCGTCGTCGGCCGACACAAAACCCGCCGGCCCGAACAGGTTGGCCTGGCGCAGGCGGCGCTGCGTCATCTCCTCGGTGTCTTCCTCGAAGCCGAAGTGCGTCCACACGAAATCGAAGGCGTCGTGGCCCACCGGCTGAATGTGCCGGGTCGAAACGCTGTTGACCTGCTGCTGCAGGATCACGCTGGGAAACAGCGTCATCAGCACCGCCGTCGGGCCCTTCCACCAGTCCTCCGGCACGATGTCCAGAAAGCGCGGGTCTTTGAGCTGCATGCTCTCCTTGAAGCTCGACACCTGCGTGACCTGGGCTGCCTTGCCGCCGGTGCCGCGCGTGGAAATCATGGCGGCATGCCGGCCATGCGCGTCCATCTTCAGCTCCGACTTGTTGTCGGCCCGCCAGAGCCCGAAGGTGACGAACCAGGTGTGCAGCAGGCCCGGGTGGTACGGGTCCTTGATGTTCTCCTGCATGAGCTTCCAGTTGCCCGGAATGCGCTGGCGGCTGTAGCCCAATATGGTGAGCTTGCGGCCGTCGAACAGGCGGTCGAAGTAATGCAGGATGTCGGGCCCCAGAAAGTCTTCTAGCGACTCGATCTCATGGTCGAAGCTCGCAAACACCACGCCGCCGCGCGACGCCACCTTGAGCTTGGTGAGGCCGTGGTCCTCGGTTTTGAAGTCGGCCGGCATGCCGCCGTTGACCTTGCCGTCCTGCTTCACGCCCCGCCTAAAAGGCACGCCCTGCAGGTCGCCCTTGAGCGTGTAGTTCCACTGGTGGTAGGGGCAGACGAACTCCTTTCGGTTGCCGTGCCGCTCTCTGCAGAACTGCATGCCGCGGTGCGCGCAGACGTTCTCGAAGACGTGGATCACGCCCTCTTCGTCGCGCGACATGACGACCGAACGCTCGCCGACCGCCGTGCGTTTGAAATCTCCCGGGTTCGGAATTTCGGCCTCCAGGCCCACGTAGCACCAGTGCTTTTCGTAGAAGAAGCGCTGCAGCTCTTTCTTGTTCAACGCCTCGTCGGTGTAGGCCATGAAGGGAATGCGGCTGCTCTTGTCGCTTTCCCATTGCAGCGCGATGGGGAACACGTTTTGCGCGGTCATCGGGGTCTCCTTTTTTGTTCGTGGTGGTGGCTTCAGGTGCCCTGCAGGTAGAAGGCATCGGCATGGGTCTGCTCGGGTGCGAGGCCGCGGCCGCGCACCAGCTGGGTGACGGCCTCGACCATCGGCGGCGAGCCGCACAGGTAGGCGCGCCAGCCGTCGAGCTGGCCCGGCCAGTCGGCGCGGATGGCGTCGGTGATGAGGCCCACGCGCTGGTTGTCGCGCGCCGGGCCGGTGACCACCACCACGTGCACGTTCAGGGCCGGATGCAGTGCCTGCAGTTCGCGCAGTTCCTGCAGCCCGTACACGTCGGCGTTGGAGCGCACGCCCAGGTAGACGTGAATCGGCTGCGTGAGCCCGGCCGCGATGGCGCCGCGCACGATCGACAGGATGGGCGCAAGCCCCGTGCCGCCCGCGGCACACAGCATCGGCCCACGGTGTTGGGTGCGCAGGTAGGCGGTGCCCAGCGGCCCGCTCACGCGCACCGAATCGCCCACCGCGAGCTGATCGAAGATGTGGGCCGTCACGCGCCCACCCGGCACACGTCGCACATGGAATTCAAGCTCCGCGTCGCGGCTGAGGCCGGCCATCGAATACGGCCGTGCCAGGTCGGGCGCGAACTGAAGTTGCGCGTACTGGCCTGGAGAAAACTCCAGCGGCTTGTTGGGCTTCAGGCGCAGGCGGCGAATGTCGTGGGTCAGCACGTCGATGCCGGTCACGGTGGCCTTGAGGATGCGCGCCGGATGCACCACAACCTCGTCGGGCTCGGGGATCTCGATGGCGCAGCTTTCGGTCAGCGTGGTCTGGCAGGCGAGCACGTAGCGCTCGCCTTGCCCGTCGGGGCGGATCGCGTCTTGCCCGGCGTCCAGCACCTGACCCGACACCACCTTGCAGCGGCAGGTGCCGCAGCGCCCCGACATGCAGCTGTACGACACGGGCACGTGGTGCTCGCGAAGCACCTCGAGCAGGTTTGCGCCGGGGCGAACCTGAAGGGTGCGGGCAAGGGGGTGAATATGCAGGTCCATCGGTGGGGCTCTCTTGCGCCGGCGTCATGACCAGCTTGTCTCTTGGGGCGGATGATGCGCGGCGCTTGCCGATTGACCAATAGAATTTGGTGAATCCTCTTCATCACTGCCGTGAATAAAGGTGCAAAGGCAAGTCATGCAACTCAAGGACATCGACCTCAACCTGCTGCTGGTGTTCGACCGCATGCTGGCCGAGAAGCGCGTGTCGGGCGTGGCCGCGTCGCTCGGGCTTTCACAGCCGGCCATCAGCAATGCGCTGGCGCGGCTGCGCAAGCTGCTGGGCGACGAGCTGTTTCTACGCACCGCGCGCGGCATGGAGCCCACGCCCTTCGCGCTGCAACTGGCCGAGCCGGTGGCCTACGCCATGGGCGCGTTGCACACCGCGCTCAACCAGCAGGTGGTGTTCGACCCCGCCACCAGCACGCGCAGCTTCACGCTCGCGATGACCGACATCGGTGAGATCTACTTCACGCCACGGCTCATGGAGGCACTGTCGGTGGCCGCGCCGGGCGTGACCATCAGCACCCTGCGCAACAACACCGCGACCAACCTGCGTGAAGAACTGGAGGCCGGCCATGTCGACATTGCCATCGGCCTGCTGCCTCAGCTGAAGGCGGGCGTGTTCCAGCGCCGGCTGTTCTTGCAGCGCTATGTGTGCCTGTTTTCCGGCGAGCATGCGCTGGCGCGCAAGCGCAGCGTGTCACTGAAGGACTTCAGCGCGGCCGACCATGTGCAGGTGCAGGCCGCCGGCACGGGCCACGGCAAGGCGGACGACGTGATGGCGGCGCAAGGCATTCAGCGGCGCATTCGGCTGCGGGTGCCGCACTTCGTGGCCATTGGCCACATCCTGCGATCGAGCGGCATGATCGCGACCGTGCCGGAGCGGCTGGCGCAGAGCATTGCCGAGCCCTTCGGGCTGGTGTGGCGCCCTCACCCGGTGGCGCTGCCGCAGATTGCCATCAACCTGTTCTGGCATGCGAAGGTGCACCGCGACCCGGGCAACCAGTGGTTGCGCGGGCTGCTGTTCGACAACTTTGCGGATGGCGATCAGCCCGCTGGAGCGGGCTGATCGGGCTCACCGGGCGGACCCGGCGCACCCGATGCACCTGGCGCAACTTGCGCAAATCGCAGAGGCGCCCGGCGCGCGAGCTGGTCGACGGCGCGCAGCAGCGTCGGCATGCGGTGGTCGCCGTGCATGCGGCGCACCTCGGCCGCGGCAAGCGCCACGTCGATGCCGACGGCCGTCACGAACAACGGCGACCCGCTCTGGCCGCGGCGCACCTCAACCGCTTCGCTCGCGCTGCGGTAGGCCGTCTTCGCCACGCCGACCACCGGCACCTGGTGCGCGAGCGCCGCATGCAGATGCGCGCCCAGGCCCGGGTGGCCCTGCTCCAGCGACACATAGCCGTCGACGATGACGATGTCGGCCGCCGGCCCTTCGCGCAGCACGCCGAGCAGGCAGGGCAACTCGCGGCGATAGAACTCGCCGGGCTCGTACTGCGCCACGTCGCTGAAATACGCGACGGCCTGCGCCTCCTGCTGTTCGGCGCTCCAGCCGCGAAACCAGATGCCCGCGGCGGCCGCCTTGTTGCCGCGGTAGTCCACGTCGAGGCAGACCAGCAGCGGCGCGCTCACGTCAAGCGTCCTCGTTGGCCAGAGCGCTGTCGAACATCGCATCGCGTTCGGTATCGGGTGCGACGTCAGGCCATCGACCCAGCACCTCGTGCACGCCCTCGCCCACATGGCTGTCGATCAGCACCAACGAGCCCGCGGTCCAGCGCAGCGGTTCTTCGAGCGCATGTTTTTCGAGCTTGCGCCGCGCGTAGGCCACCGTCATGTGAGGCGTGAAGGCGCGCGGGGGCTTCAGGCCCGAATCGGCCAGCGCCTCGCCCAAGCGCTGGCGGAAGGCCTTGAGGGCCGCGATGTTTTCTTCGGCGTCGGCACACAGCACCAGCGCGCCCTTGGGGTAGCTCATGGCCTTTTCAAAGACGATGTCGAACGCCGGCAGCGCGACCGATGCAGCCGCGTTGCGAGCCTGCGCCACCTTGTCGGCCGGCACCTGTGCGTAGTCGCCCAGATCGAACAACGTGACGTGCAGGCGATGCGCCTCGACCAAGGTGCCTTTCAGTGCGTGCCGGGTGTTCATGCGCTCGCCGAGCGCAGCCGCCGATGCGGCATGAGCGGTGGAGGGAAGCAGTGCGAGAAAAAGCGAATGCGGCTGGGGTTCCTTGCGCTGCGCCTTGTTGCGAGGGCGTGGCAGGGGCCGCGGCGGGGGATCGATACCGGGAAGAAGAAACTGTTCTGACATGCCTCGATCATCGCCCATGGCTTGTGCCCCCTCATGCGAGGTCATTCGCCTTCATGCGCTCTTCAGCAAGCGCCAAGCTGGCCTTCAGATTGGAATTTGAGAATCGTCGGACGCTGGTGAGCAGGCAACGCGCTGCACACCAGCTTCACAGATCTCTACGACTCCAACCAGGAATTTCATCTTGAAGCATTCGCAAGCCTCCGCCCTTCCCATCCTCCTTGCCGCACTTCTTCTGGGCACCTTCGCGATGGGTGTGCACGCCGCCGGACCAGAGAAGGACACGGGCTTGTATGCCGGCGGCGCTATCGGTCGGTCGAGCTTCAGCCTTTCCTCGTCCAACAGCGTTCCTCTGCCCTGGGGCGGCGAGAAAAACAGCAAGGCCGGCACGGCCTACAAGCTGTACGGCGGCTACCGGCTGACCGAAAACTTCGGCGTGGAAGCCGGCTATGCGCGCCTGGGCCGCGTGAGCCAGTGGACGTCGGCCTACGGCGTTTTCACGCAGCAGAGCGGCTCGGGCCAGGCCTTCTATGCGGCCGCCACCGCGCGCCTGCCGCTGGGCGATGCCTTCGCCATCAACGGCCGCCTGGGCATTTCGCGCGGACGCATTTCCGGCAACGACAACGCGGTGGCGGGCAGCCAGCGCTTTTCGGGCAGTTCGACCGGCGTGATGGCGGGCTTCGGCGCGGAGTACCGCGTGACGCAGAACCTGGCGATCACGGCGGACTACGACTACTTCGGCAAGCTGTCGAAGCAGGCCAAGGGCGGCATGCTGACGGTGGGGCTGAAGGCGAGCTTCTAGGCGCGCGAGGCTTCAGAGCCTCAGGGCCAGGCCGGCTCTGAGCGCGATCAGCGCACGGAGGCCGGGTCGGTCTCAGGCCGGTACAGCGTGTCGCCCGTCCACTCGCGCACGAAGGCGTCGGGTGCGTGGCGCGCGGGCGCGGACGTCGCCTCCTTCGGCGTGCCCACGTAGAGAAAGCCCAGCAGGCGGTCGGCGTCCTGCAGGCCCAGCGCCTGCTGCACGTGGCGGTCGTAGCTGTTGAGCCCGGTGGCCCAGAAGCCGCCATAGCCCAGCAGGTGCAGCGCGTTGAGCATGTTCATGGCCGCGGCACCCACGGCAAGCACCTGCTCCGACTCCGGCACCTTGTGTGGCGCTTGCACGCGGGCGCACAGGGCAATGAGCAGGGGCGCGGCCATGGCCTTGCCACGGAAGCGCTCGCCGTCGTCCAGCGGATCGCGCAAGCGCGCGGCCTGCGCGAAGACCTTGCCCAGGGCCAGGCGCGCGTCGCCGCGAATGATCACGAAGCGCCAGGGCCGCAGCTGCCCGTGGTCGGGGGCGCGCAACGCGGCCTGGAACACGAGGTCGAGTTCCAGCGCGGACGGCGCGGGTTCGGTCAGCGGCCAGGGCGAGTGCCGCTCGAGCAAAAGGTCGAGCGCACGGCGTGCGTCGGTGCGAAGCGTGGAAGTATCCGGGTGCATGTCAGCGTCCTTCGAAATGAGAAGGCCGCCCCACGGCCGATGGCAGGCGCTGGAAAGATTGCAGTGGCGGGCTGGCTCGCGGTGCGAGGTGGCTGGCATCCGGCGCTTTGCATGTGTCGCTAGAAGCGAAAAGCGAAGCCGGTGCACCATCGTTCGACGGGGCGACGAACAGGCAGGCATCCTAGGCGATGAGGCATTGCCCACGTGCGGGGTGCGTGTAAGGCGGAGTTCGCAGTCGCATCAAACAAAGCCGACCTGTTGCAGACGATCACGCAGCAGCGAGACGCCCTTGCGCTGGCCTGGCCGCGGGTGCAAGCCGGCATTGCGCCTCGAGATCGCAACCGCGAAGGGAACCGGCGGTCAACAGCCACTGGGTTGATTCATGCGCTGCCTCACTCACTCAGTGCCGAGCGAACAGGCTTCGCGACAAGCCGACCTAGACGGAATTGGCAGCTGGGATATCCGGTGTTCAGGAGGATCTGCGGCCACCGTTCAATCTTGTCACGCCACTCGATGGTTTTCGAGGACTGGAAGCCCGCATGGATGCTTGCTCTTAGGTGGCGGGAGACCGTACTTTACCGTCGCTTCCACCGTCGAAAAATGAGCGCTTTGCTGGCGCGGGAGATGGACGGCTTGACTCACTGCGCGTCACCACGGCCCGGCGTCACCAATCGCCGAAATCCATCTGCCGGCTTTGCAATGGCCATCTGCCCACGACGACATGTTTGCTGCGGCCTACGAGGCTGTCTATCAATACCAGCTCGTCCACTGGCCAGCGAATCGGCGCGATCGGTTCACGGGGCACATGTTCATCGCAATAGAGCAAGCTCACATGAGGGTTAAAACGCTCGCGAATGTGGTGGCCGATTCCGGAAGCTTTCATCGCCGATGCCAGGGAGCGTTGAAGCTGGCGCAGCTTCTTCAGTTCCGCAGCACCGGTCAGCACCAGGCCCCCCATCCCCGCGCCTCCCAAGCTACCGATACGGTCAAAACCAACGCCGAATGGCGCAACCTCGACACTGCCGCCCGCTTCCTTCGCTCGACACTGCAGTTCATGCGGTATGCCTTCGTAGTCTCCCAACCAGTGAAGCGTGGCATGCAAATACTCCGGCGGAACATGACGACCGGACAAGCCATTCGCCGCCATTTGCCGTTGCATGGCATGGACGGCCATCGATCTGGCTGCTGAGTCAGGCCGGACCGCATAGAACAACCTGTGAAGGTCGATCATTGCGATAGCCCGAGCCAGTGCTTTCGCCGCTCACTCCCACTCGATCGTCGCAGGCGGCTTACTCGACACGTCGTAAGTCACCCGGTTGATGCCGCGCACCTCGTTGATGATTCGTCCCGACACCTTCTTCAGCAGCGCATACGGCAGCTCCGCCCAGTCGGCCGTCATGAAGTCGCTGGTCTGCACGGCGCGCAGCGCGACCACATAGTCGTACGTGCGGCCATCGCCCATCACGCCCACGCTCTTCACCGGCAGGAACACGGTGAAGGCCTGGCTGGTGAGGTCGTACCAGCTCTTGCCGGCGTCGTCCTTGAAGTTGCGCAGCTCCTCGATGAAGATCGCGTCGGCGCGGCGCAGCAGGTCGGCGTATTCCTTCTTCACTTCGCCCAGGATGCGCACGCCCAGGCCCGGGCCGGGGAACGGGTGGCGGTACACCATCTCGGGTGGCAGGCCGAGCGCCACGCCCAGTTCGCGCACTTCGTCCTTGAACAGGTCGCGCAGCGGTTCGAGCAGCTTCAGGCCGAGCTGCTCGGGCAGGCCGCCCACGTTGTGGTGGCTCTTGATGGTGACGGCCTTCTTGCTCTTGGCGCCGCCCGACTCGATGACGTCCGGGTAGATGGTGCCTTGCGCCAAAAAGGTCGCGCCCTTGTGGCCGCCGTCGCCAGCTTTCAGCTTGGCGGCTTCCTGCTTGAACACGGTGACGAACTCGCCGCCGATGATCTTGCGCTTGGCCTCAGGGTCGCTCACACCGGCAAGCTTGCCCAGGAACAGGTCGCTGGCGTCCACGCGAATCACCTTCGCGTTGAGCTTGCCTTCGAACATTTCCATGACCAGGTCGCCTTCGTTCAGGCGCAGCAGGCCGTGGTCGACGAACACGCAGGTCAGCTGGTCGCCGATGGCGCGGTGAATAAGCGCGGCAGCCACGCTCGAATCGACGCCGCCCGACAGACCCAGAATGACTTCTTCGTCGCCCACTTGCTCGCGAATTTTCTGCACGGCTTCAGCGATGTGGTCGTGCATCACCCAGTCGGGCTTGGCGTCGCAGATGCCCAGCACAAAGCGCTCGAGCAGCGCCTTGCCCTGCACGGTGTGCGTCACTTCAGGATGGAACTGCACGCCGTAGTAGCGGCGCGCCTCGTCGGCCATACCGGCGATGGGGCAGCTGTCGGTGCTGGCCATGAGCTTGAAGCCCGGCGGCAGTTCGGTCACCTTGTCGCCGTGGCTCATCCACACATTGAGCATGCCGTGGCCTTCAGGCGTGGTGAAGTCGGCGATGTCCTTCAGCAGCGCGGTGTGGCCGTGGGCGCGCACGGCCGCAAAGCCGAACTCGCGCTTGTGGCCGCCTTCGACCTTGCCGCCCAGTTGGTGCGCCAGGGTCTGCATGCCGTAGCAGATGCCCAGCACAGGCACGCCCAGGTCGAACACGGCCTGCGGGCACTTGTCGGTGGTTTCCTCGTACACGCTGGCGTGGCTGCCCGAAAGAATCACGCCCTTCAGGTGGCCGTCGGCGGCGTATTGGCGCACCCATTCGTCGGTGACGTCGCAGGGGTGCACTTCGCTCAGCACATGGGCTTCGCGCACGCGGCGGGCGATAAGCTGGGTGACTTGCGAGCCGAAGTCGAGGATGAGGATCTTGTCGTGTTGCATGGGCGTTGGACTCAGAGCGTTGAAATGTCGAACAGCTTGACGCCCGCCTTGGGCGCGGCCTTGATGAGTTGCTCGTCGAAGGTGGCGAGCGGAAGGTTGAGCGATTTTGCAAGCCACAGGTAGCCCGCGTCGTACTGGGACACGCCCGCGTCGATGGCCACGGCCAGCACGGCCTTGTGCTGCGCGGGCGCGAGTTCATGCAGCTCCACGCGGTGGCGAATGGCGTCGAGCACGCTCCACAGCCCTTCGACCGCGGCCGATGGAATGCGCCCGCTGCGCACGCCGTTGGCAAGAATGTTCGTGCACTCCCACTGCCAGGCATTGGGCGCCTGCGGCTCGCATTCGTCACGCCGAATGGCGGCGTAGAGCTTGCGGGTATGTTCGCTGGCTTGGTCGGGCAGCAGCCAGGCGGCCGTGACCGAAGCGTCCATGACAAAGGCCGTCATGGTTGGCGCCCCTGGTTGCGCAAGGCGTTCAGGGAAGGTCCGGGCTGGATGGTGGCGTGCAGCGCGTCCATTTGGCCGAGCTCGCGCTGGATCTGCTCGTCGGTGATGACCGGCTTGCGCCGCACCGGCAGCATGCGCACCACTTCCTTGCCGTGGCGGGTGATGCGAACCTCCTCGCCCTTTTCGACCAGGTCGATCAAGGCCGAGAAGTTGTTCTTGGCTTCGGCGATACCGATGGATTGCATTTGGGCCAGAAAAATTGAATCTGGCCCAAATTCTAAACCCAGTCTGGCCTGACTTTCAAGGTCTGGCCAGATTGGGCTTATTCAGCGCGGTAGTTGGGCGCTTCTTTCGTGATCTGCACGTCATGGACGTGGCTCTCACGGATGCCGGCCGTGGTGATCTCGACGAACTCGGCCTTGTTCTGCATGTCCGCGATGGTCGCGCAGCCGCAGTAGCCCATGCTGGCGCGCACGCCGCCGGCCATCTGGTAGACGATGGAGACGATCGAGCCCTTGTAGGGCACGCGGCCTTCGATGCCTTCGGGCACGAGCTTGTCGGTGTTGGGGTTGCCGGTGGTCGATTCCTGGAAGTACCGGTCGGCACTGCCCTGCTGCATCGCACCGATCGAGCCCATGCCGCGGTAGCTCTTGTAGCTGCGGCCCTGGTACAGCACGATTTCGCCCGGCGCCTCTTCGGTGCCGGCAAACATGCTGCCCATCATCACGGTGCTGGCGCCGGCCGCAATGGCCTTGGCGATGTCGCCCGAGTAGCGCACGCCGCCATCGGAAATCAGCGGCACGCCGGTGCCATGCAGCGCAATGGCGACGCTGTCGACCGCCATGATCTGCGGCACGCCCACGCCGGCCACGATGCGGGTGGTGCAGATGGAGCCCGGGCCGATGCCGACCTTGACCGCATCGGCGCCCACGTCGGCCAGCGCACGCGCCGCGTCGCCGGTGGCGATGTTGCCGCCGACGACATCGACCTGCGGATAGTTGCGCTTGACCCAGCGCACGCGCTCGATCACGCCGGCGCTGTGGCCGTGCGCGGTGTCGACCACGATGGCGTCGACGCCGGCCTTCACCAGGGCTTCGACGCGCTCTTCGGTGCCGTCACCCACGCCCACCGCCGCGCCCACGCGCAGGCGGCCGCTGGCGTCGCGTGCGGCGTTGGGGAAGCTGGTCTGCTTGGTGATGTCCTTGACGGTGATCAGGCCCTTGAGCTCCCAGTCGCTGTTGATGACCAGCAGGCGCTCGAGCTTGTACTTGTTCAGCAGCGCCTTGGCCTCGGCCAGCGTGGTGCCGTCGGGCACGGTGATGAGCTTGTCGCGCTGCGTCATGATTTCGCTGACGGGCACGTCATAGCGGTTCTCGAAACGCAGGTCGCGACCCGTGACGATGCCGACCACCTTGCCGGCGTCGACCACCGGAAAGCCCGAAATGCCGAGCTGGTCCGACAGCGCCATCACCTGGCGCACGGAGTGCGTCGGGGTGATCACCACGGGGTCGCGCAGAACGCCCGACTCGTAGCGCTTCACCCGAGACACTTCAGCAGCCTGCTGTTGCGCGGTGAGGTTCTTGTGCACGATCCCGATACCGCCTTCTTGCGCGATGGCAATCGCGAGGCGGGCTTCCGTCACGGTGTCCATTGCCGCAGAGACGAGCGGCAGGTTCAGCGTGATGTTTCGGGAAAATTTGGTGGCGAGAGAAGTGTCCTTGGGCAGGACCTGGGAGAACGCTGGCACCAACAACACGTCGTCGAAGGTGAGCGCTTTGCCGAGAAGGCGCATGGGTGAAGCTCCAAAAGGCGGATTGTAACGAGGCCTCCGCCCTGTTTGCCGGGCCGGGCTTTCTGCGGACGTTGCAAAAGTACCCAACGTGCACCCAACATGGATGTTGCAAAAAGTAAGGCAAGGCTAAAATTCGGAGATGAAATTCGTGCACTGGCTGGTATTTGGATGTGTCGTGGCGCTGCCGCTTTCCGCAAGCGCTCAATGGCAATGGCTCGACAAGAACGGCAAGAAGGTCTTCAGCGACCAGGCGCCGCCCCCCGACATTCCCGAAAAAAGCATCCTGCGTCGTGTCGGCCCGCCGCCGGCCGCGCGCTCCACCGCCAACCCGAATGTGGACGCGGTGCCGGACGAAGCATCGGCCGATGCCGCCTCCAAGGCCGGCGCGCCACTCAAGCCGACCGGTGTCGACAAGGAACTCGAAGAAAAAACCAAGAAGGCAGAAGCCGACGAAAAGGCCAAGCAGGCCGCAGAAACCGCCAAGGCCACCAAGGCCAAGGCCGACAACTGCGTGCTCGCCCGCCAGGGCAAGGCCACTGTCGATAGCGGCGTGCGCATCGCCAAGGTCAATGCAAAGGGCGAGCGCGAAATCATGGACGACACCGCGCGCGCCGCCGAGCAAAAGCGCATTCAGTCGGTGATCGACAGCGACTGCAAGTGAGGCGAGAGCCTCAACAGCCTTTCCAGCCTCAGTAACCGGCCGCGCCGCCCTTGCGGCGGTTCGCGAACAGGCCGGTTCCCCGCGCGCCCTGGCCCTTGAAACGCTCGCGGCGCGCCACTTTCGGGTCCACCTTCAGGGGCCTGCACAGCTCGATGCGGTCGCCGTCCTTCAGGGCCTGCTCCCATTCGACCGCCCGCCCCCAGATGCCCGGCGTTGTTGCGTGGCGCCAGTCCAGCTCGGGAAACTGTTGCGCCAGGCCGCTGGCCTTCACCGCGTCGACCAGCGTGGCGTCGGGCGGCAGTTGCAGCAACTCTTCGAACACCTGGCGCGCCGCTGGCGAGCAGCTCAGCGCCACCTCGATCATGCGGGTCATGGCGCGCCCATCAGGTGGCGCCGTAGACCTGCTCGGCGCGCTTGACGAAGGCCTCGACCAGGCTGGAGGCGATGGTGTCGAACACCGGCCCCACCAGGGCCTGAAGGGCGAAATTGCTGAAGCCGTAGCTCAGGTGCAACTCCACGCGGCAGGCGCGTTCGCCCGCTTCGCCGACGGGCGTGAACTTCCATTTGCCGTCGAGGTTGGAGAACGGCCCATCGACCAGCTTCAACTGCACCTCGCGCCCCGGGACATGGGTGTTGCGGGTGGTGAAACTCTTGTGCAGGCCACCGAAGGACAGGCCGACTTCGGCGGTCATGCCGGCCTCGTCCTGATCGATGACGCGCGACTTGTCGCACCAGGGAAGAAACTGCGGATACTTGGCCACGTCGGTGACCAGCGCATACATTTCTTCAGCGCTGTACCAGATGAGGACGGACTTGTTGACTGTTTTCATAGAATCGGCACAGCGTGCGCGACGGATTGTATTGAAGCCATGCAGCCCCAACATTCCTGAGTCATGGCCACAAAGAAACAAGATACCTCCTCCCGCATCGCCGACAACAAGAAGGCCGCCTACAACTATTTCTTCGAAGAGCGCTTCGAGGCCGGAATGGTCCTCGAGGGCTGGGAAGTCAAATCGCTGCGCGAAGGCAAGGTGCAGCTCACCGACGGCTACGTCGTGATTCGCGACGGCGAGCTGTACGTGGTGGGCCTGCAGATCAACCCGCTCAAGAGCGCGTCGACCCACGTCAGCCCCGACTCGATCCGCACCAAGAAGCTGCTGCTTCACAAGGAAGAAATTCGCCGCCTGGTCGGCAAGATCGAGCAAAAAGGCTACACGCTGGTGCCGCTCAACCTGCACTGGAAGGCCGGCAAGGTGAAATGCGACATCGCGCTGGCCAAGGGCAAGGCAGAGCACGACAAGCGCGACACCATCAAGGACCGTGAAGGCAAGCGCGAAGTCGAACGCGCCATGAAGAGCCGCAGCCGCTGATTCTTTTTTTAAGGGCGATGGAATAAAACAAGCGCTGCGGGCGTTTGTGCGGTTGTCACCAAAGCCATTGGTGGCACCACAACCCAGGAGTCTTTCCATGTCGCCCTTGTCCCCCTCGCGTGCCTCTTGCGCTGTCTTGCTGAGCGCCCTGCTCGCGGTCCCCGCCTTCGCCCAACCCAAGCCCGCCGACGGCGCGCTGGTCGGGCCGAGCGGCATGACGCTCTACACCTTCGACAAGGACACGGCCGGCAGCGGCAAGTCCGCCTGCAACGGCGGCTGCGCCACCAACTGGCCGCCCTTCATGGCCGCCGACGCCGACAAGCCCAGCGGCGACTTCACCGTGCTCACCCGCGACGACGGCAAGAAGCAGTGGGCCGCCAAGGGCTGGCCGCTGTACTACTGGGCCAAGGACAGCAAGCCCGGCGACAAGACCGGCGACGGCGTCAACGGAACCTGGAAGACCGCCAAGCCCTGAGCCGCGCCCCCTGCCGCCACCCCAGCATCACCCTCGCGCCGCCCCATGGACGCCCGCCTCCTGGTCGAGCACATCCCCAGCCTGCGCCGCTATGCGCGGGCGCTCACGGGCAACGCGTGGGCGGCCGACGACCTGGTGCAGGACACGCTGGAGCGCGCCTGCAACAAGTGGCGCCTGTGGGTGGTGGGCAGCGACCTGCGCGCCTGGCTGTTCACGGTGATGCACAACCTCTTCGCCAGCCAGGTGCGGCGCACGCCGCCGCCGCATGCGGTCGTCTCGCTCGACGACCTGCCCCATGAAATGCAGGGCGGCATCGACCCTGGCCGCGACCAGGGCACCCACCTCGACCTGCAGCGCTGCCTCATGCAATTGCCCGAGGAGCAGCGCGCCGTGCTGCTGCTGGTGACGCTCGAAGACCTGTCGTACGCCGACGTAGCCAAGGTGCTCGGCATTCCCGCGGGCACCGTCATGTCGCGCCTGTCGCGCGCCCGCGTCCGGCTGCAGGAGCTGATGGACGGTGCCAGCGCGCCCGTTCGCCCCGGCCTGCGCCGCCTCAAATGAAACCCGCCGTACCATGAACCGCCCCGCCCCGCCCCCTACCGATGACGAGCTGCACGCCTGGGTCGACGGCCAGTTGGCTGCCGAGCGCCATGGCGCGGTCGAGCACGCCATCGCGCACGACCCCGTCGTGGCCGCGAAGATTGCGGCCTGGCACACCCAGCGCGACGCGCTGCGCCGGTTGCACGGCGAGCTGCTCGATGCGCCCGTTCCCGCGGCCTTGCTGGGCGCGCTGGACCGCCAGCAGGCGCCACATGCACAACGGGCCCAGCACGCGCCGTGGCTGCGCTGGAGCGGCATGGCCGCCGGCGTGCTGCTGGCTTTTGTGGCCGGCTGGCTCGGCAATGTCCAGTGGTCCACGTCGCGCGGCAGCGCCCAACTGGCCAAGGCGCCCGCGGTGCGAGAGTTCGTGCACGACGCGTCGATCGCGCATGTCGTCTACGCGCCGGAGAAGCGGCACCCGGTCGAAGTCGCGGCGTCCGAGCAGCAGCACCTGGTGCAGTGGCTCTCCAAGCGGCTGGATCGGCCGCTGAAGGTGCCCGATCTCTCCACCCAGGGGTACACCCTGGTCGGCGGCCGGTTGCTGCCTGGCGAGACTGGTGCGCGCGCGCAGTTCATGTTCGAGAACGCCACCGGCGAGCGCGTGACGCTCTACATCGGCACGCTCGACGCCAATGCCCCTGGCGCTGTCGCTGCGCGCGAAACCGCCTTCCGCTTCGCCCCCGAAGGCCCCGTGCCCAGCTTCTACTGGGTCGACCAGGGCTTCGGGTATGCCCTCGCGGGCAAGCTGCCGCGAGACGTTCTGCTCAAACTTGCGACGCTGGCCTACCGCGATCTGTCTTGATGACCGCATAAACTGCCGGCTCGCGCACTCATCCATCCCGGCCCGTCACCGGGCTTGTTTTCGCGATTTTTCAACTGAAGGAGAAACTGCATGAAATTGCTCAGCGCCTCGATCCTCGCGGCGGCCCTGCTTGCCGGCTGCGGCAGCATGTCCCCGACTGCCAGCGCGCCCGATGCGCCCACCCGCACCGCCGATGGCGTACTGGTCGGCCCCAACGGCATGACGCTGTACACCTTCGCCAAGGACACGGCCGGCGCCGGCACCTCCGCCTGCCTCGCGCAGTGCGCCGCCAACTGGCCCGCCCTTGGCGTGTCGGAAACGGCCAAGCCCATGGGCGGCTACACCATCATCATTCGCGAAGACGGCAAGCGCCAATGGGCCTACAAGGGCTGGCCGCTGTACTACTGGTCGAAGGACGCCAAGGCTGGCGACAAGACCGGTGACGGCGTGGCCAACGGCGCCTGGAAAGTCGCCCGCCCCTGAGGCACCCCCATGCCCTGACCGCCAGGGCATTGCGCAAGAAACGCCGGCAGCCGCCGGCGTTTTTTTGTCCGCTTCGGCCGACGCGAGGCCCGGCGGCCCCACGGCAGAATCCCGACATGACTTCCGACACCGCGCTCGACGCCCATCCCGACGCGTTTGTCGCGTTGCTGACCCAGGGCCTGATCACCAACGCGCAGCACCACGCGGCGCTGGCACACCCCGAAACACCCAGCCTTGCGCCCCTTCCCGGGCCGGCCCACGCCCTCGCATGGATGCGCGTGCGCGGGCTGATTACCGAAGCCGAGCAAAACGCCGCACTCGACAAGGTCGAGGCCGCGGTGCCCGAGCATCCCCACGCTGACGACGCGTCACTGAGCGCCATGCACGCCGACGACATGCTCGAGCTGGTCGAACGCGGCATCACGCACGAAGCGCTGCAAACGCTCCACGCCCAGGGCCTCATCGATACCGACACGCGCGACCTGGCGATGGAAGAAACGCCCGTCGTCGGCAGCGTGCCCGCTGCGGTGCCCGCTACGCTGGCCTGGCTGGTGACCGACGAACTGCTCGAAAAAGAACGCTTCGAAGCCACCCGCGCCCAGGTCGCCGCGGAGCCGCCCTTTGCAATGGCCGCCGAGCGCGCGCGCACCGTGCGCGACGCGCAGGCCCTGATCGATGCCGATGCCAAGGCCATGAAGGCCTGGCAGTCCCGCACCGTGCGCACGCGCCGCGTCGGCGCGCTGAAATTGATGCTGGGCGTGCTGGTGATCGGTGGTGGCCTCGGCTGGTACTTGTTCTCGCCCACCGGTGTGCCAGCCTGCGACGCGGCCTCCACCCGCAAGACGCTCGACAGCCTCATGTTTCGCGTGGCAATGGACGTGCGCATGCGCACCCTCAACCCCACCCAGCGCGCCGAACTGCGCACGCCGTCGGTCAGCAGCATGCGCGAGATCGGCTTTCGCAAGCCCGACCGCGTGCGCGGCTGCGCGGCCGTGATGACGCAAGGCGACAGCAAGGACGAGATGGCCTACACCATCGGCCCCGTCTCGCCGGACAGCAACGACATGGTGGTGCGCGGCGCTGACATCGCCATCGTGCAGGCGCGCTTCGGCAACCTCGACGCCAGCGGCAAGCCGCGCTACAACGCCGAGCCCATCGGCCGCGCGGCGCTGGAAAAAGCCTTCCGCGAAGGCGCCGCGCCGCTCGGTGCGTCTTTGGCGGCGTTTCCCCAGCGTGCGCGCAAAGACCTTCACTTGATAGAAAAAGACCCGGAGCGCTCGCGCGAAATCGCGGACATCGAAGTCACCGGGCCGTGCCGCGCGCTGGAGAACCAAGCCGCCCAGGCTTGCCCGCTGGTCGTCGAATACAACGACCGCCTGCTGAGCGCCATCGGCGGCGACAGCAGCACGCTCACGCTGGCGGGCGACTTTCAATTCGTGCAGGACGGCGGCGCCTGGCGCGTGAGCGACGATTTTGCGAAAACCTTCGCGCGCAAGGTGGCGCAGGCACGGCTGAAAAGCATGGGGCTGGCCGACTCTGCTTTGCCGCAGTAGCGCCGAGCACGCCGGGCTTCGGCGCGCCCTGCCCCCAAACGAAAAAATCACCTGCGAAGCCAGCTTCGAAAAGAAACCGCACCGGAGGTGATCTTGAAGTTGCACACCCCGCATTTAGCGGGGTGAAGCGTGGCTATCAGCCCATCGACATGTCGCGACCTGCGCGCTTGCGGTCGCTTTCCTTCAGGAAACGCTTGCGCAGGCGAACGCTCTTGGGCGTGATTTCGACCAGCTCGTCGTCCTCGATGAATTCCACGCCGTACTCGAGCGTGAGGTCGATCGGCGGCGTGACCTTGATCGCATCTTCCTTGCCGCTCACGCGGAAGTTGGTCAGCTGCTTGGTGCGCGTGGCGTTCACCACCAGGTCGTTGTCGCGGCTGTGGATGCCGACGATCATGCCTTCGTACACCGGGTCGTTCGCCTTCACGAACATGCGGCCGCGGTCGTCCAGCTTGCCCAGGGCGTAGGTGAAGATTTCACCGTCGTCCATGGAGATCAGCACGCCGTTCTTGCGCCCGCCGATGTCGCCCTTGTGGGCTTCGTAGCTGTCGAAGATGTTGCTGATGAGGCCCGAGCCGCGCGTCAGGTTCAGGAATTCGTTCGTGAAACCGATCAGGCCGCGGGCCGGAATGCGGTACTCGAGGCGAACGCGGCCACGGCCGTCCGGTTCCATGTTGACCAGCTCGCCCTTGCGCTCACCCAGCGCCTGCATCACGCCGCCCTGATGGCCTTCTTCGATGTCGGCCGTAACCAATTCAATGGGCTCGTGCTTCTCGCCGTTCACGGTGCGGAACACCACGCGCGGCTTGGACACGGCCATTTCGTAGCCCTCGCGGCGCATGTTTTCCAGCAGGATGGTCAGGTGGAGTTCGCCGCGACCCATGACTTCGAAGATGCCTTCTTCGTCCGTCTCGCTCACGCGCAGGGCCACGTTGTGCTGCAGCTCCTTTTGCAGGCGGTCCCAGATCTGGCGGCTGGTGATGTACTTGCCTTCGCGGCCAGCCAGCGGGCTGGTGTTCACGCAGAAGTTCATGGTCAGCGTCGGTTCGTCGACCTTGAGCATGGGCAGCGGCGCTGGGTTGTCCTTGTCGGTCACGGTAACGCCAATGCCGATGTCGGTGATGCCGTTGATCAGCACGATTTCACCCGGGCCGGCTTCGGTCGACTGCACGCGGTCCAGGCCCTGGAAAGTCAGCACCTGGTTGATGCGGCCCTTGATGGCCTTGCCGTCCGGGCCTTCCATGACCACCACGTCGGTCATGGGGCGCAGCGTGCCCTGGCTGATGCGGCCCACGCCGATGCGGCCGACGAAGGTCGAGAAGTCGAGCGCCGAGATCTGCAGCTGCAGCGGCGCGGCGGGGTCGCCCTTTTGCGATGGCACGTGGTTCAGGATGGTGTTGAACAGGGCCGACATGTCGGGGCCCCACTGTTCGCCCGCAGCGCCTTCTTCGAGCGAAGACCAGCCGTTGATGCCCGAGGCATACACCACGGGGAAGTCGAGCTGTTCGTCGGTCGCGCCGAGCTTGTCGAACAGGTCGAAAGCCTGGTTCACGACCTTGTCGGGGTTGGCACCCGGCTTGTCGACCTTGTTCACGACCAGAATCGGCTTCAGGCCCAGGGCCAGTGCCTTCTTGGTCACGAAGCGCGTCTGCGGCATCGGGCCTTCCTGCGCATCGATCAGCAGCACCACGCCGTCGACCATCGACAGCGCGCGTTCCACTTCACCACCAAAGTCCGCGTGGCCGGGGGTGTCGACGATGTTGATGTGCGTGCCTTCCCAGGTCACGGCGCAGTTCTTGGCCAGGATCGTGATGCCACGTTCTTTTTCGATGGCGTTGTTGTCCATCACCGTGTCGACGACCTTCTCGTGTTCGGCGAAGGTGCCCGACTGGCGCAGCAGCTGGTCGACCATGGTGGTCTTGCCATGGTCCACGTGGGCAATGATGGCGATATTGCGGATTTGCTTGATGCTCATGGTGTCGCTTCGGTCTGTTGTGCGTTCAAAAGAATTTGCTGAATTTCGATGGGGTTCAGCAAGCGCCCCGGGATCAGTTCGCCGGCCACTGCGTGGGCGGTGCCCAAAAAGGCCGCCGGCTCGGTGCCGAACACGGCCACCTCGCCTGCATCGGCCCAGTCGCCACGGCGGCGCAGGCCCGAGAGAAAACGTGCCGCATCTTCCGCGCCGAGCGTGACGCGGCTGTGGCCGTCCACCAGCACTTCGGCAGGCAAGAGCTGCGCCAGGCGCTCCTGTTCGTCCATGGCCTCGAGCGCTTCGAGCGTGATGCACTGCGCCTCGACGAACCCGCCGGTGGCGGTGCGCCGCAGCGAACTCAGGTGCGCGCCGCAACCCAGCGCTTCACCGATGTCTTCGCCGAGCGTGCGGATGTAGGTGCCCTTGCTGACTTTTGCTTCTATCTTGATAGCAAACTGCTCTCGCGGGGCAACGGCGTCCGTCACTTTCAACTCATAAATCATGACGTCGCGAGGTGCGCGTTCAATTTCGATGCCCTCGCGTGCGTACTCGTACAGCGCCTTGCCGTCCTTCTTGAGCGCGCTGTGCATCGGAGGCACCTGGCGGATCGGACCGGTGAACTGCGCCTCGACGCGTGCCAGGTCTTGTGGCGTCACATGCACGGGCCGCTCTGAAATGACATCGCCCTCGGCATCGCCGGTGGCCGTCTTCACGCCCAGGCGGGCCGTGGCCACATACGTCTTGTCCGCGTCCAGGTGCAACTGGCTGAATTTGGTGGCAGCGCCAAAGCACAGCGGCAAGACCCCTGTTGCGAGCGGATCCAGCGTGCCGGTATGGCCCGCTTTTTCCGCGCGCAGCAACCACTTGGCCCTTTGCAGGGCCTGGTTGCTGGAGAGTCCCAGCGGCTTGTCGAGCAACAACACCCCATGCACAGGGCGCCGCTGCACCCTTGTGCGTGGCGAGTTCATGGCTACTCGTCTTTCGAACGCGATGCGACGGCTTGCGCGATGAGCGCGTTCATGTCGGCCGCACGCTCGGTGGTGCGGTCGAACAGAAAGTGCAGCGTGGGCACGGTGTGGATGTGCAGGCGCTTGAACAGACCGTTGCGCAAAAAGCCTGCGGCCTGGTTGAGCGCGGCCGTGGTTTCTTCGACATCGCCCGTGAGCATGCTGAAGAAGATCTTCGCGTGCGCATAGTCGGGCGTGACCTCGACGGCCTGCACCGTGACCATGCCCACGCGCGGGTCCTTCAACTCGCGCGCGATCAGTTCCGTCAGATCGCGCTGGATCTGGTCGGCAACCTTGAACGCGCGGTTGGGGGTGGCAGCTTTTCTTTTCGGCATGGACTCTCTCGCTTCGAACGCTTACAGCGTCCGGGCGATTTCCTTGATTTCGAAGAATTCGAGCTGATCGCCTTCTTTGATGTCGTTGTAGTTCTTGAGCTTGATACCGCACTCAAAACCTTCGCGGACTTCGCGGACATCGTCCTTCATGCGCTTGATCGAGTCGACTTCGCCGGTGTAGATCACCACGTTGTCGCGCAGCAGGCGGAAATGCGCGCTGCGGTTGACCGAGCCCGAAGTGACGTACGAACCTGCAACCGTACCGATCTTCGAAGCCACGAACACCGTGCGGATCTCGGCCGAGCCGATGATCTCTTCGCGGCGCTCCGGTGCCAGCATGCCCGACATGGCGACCTTGATCTCGTCCACAGCGTCGTAAATGATGCTGTAGTAGTTCAGTTGCACGCCATTGCCTTCGGCCAGCTTGCGCGCACCGGAGTCGGCACGCACGTTGAAGCCGATCACAACCGCCTTGGAAGCGATGGCGAGGTTGATGTCGTTCTCGCTGATGCCGCCCACGCCTGCGTAGACGATCTGCACCTTGACTTCTTCGGTCGCCAGCTTGAGCAGCGACTGCGCCAGTGCTTCCTGCGAACCCTGCACATCGGCCTTGATGATCAGGCGCAGCGTTTGAACTTCGCCCGCCGACAGGTCGGTGAACATGTTCTGCAGGTTGGCGGCTTGCAGCTTGGCCAGCTTGGTGTTGCGGAACTTGCCGGCACGGTAGGTGGCAATTTCGCGCGCACGGCGCTCGTCGCTCATCACCATGAACTCGTCGCCCGCTTGCGGCACTTCGGTCAGGCCTTGAATTTCGACCGGAATCGAAGGACCCGCGCTCTTGATGGTCTTGCCGTCTTCGTCGAGCATGGCGCGCACGCGGCCAAAGGTCGAACCCGCCAGCACAACGTCGCCAGCCTTCAGCGTGCCCGACTGGATCAGCACCGTGGCCACGGGGCCGCGGCCCTTGTCCAGCTTGGCTTCGATGACCAGGCCCTTGGCAGCGGCATCGACCGGCGCCTTGAGTTCCAGCACTTCAGCTTGCAGCAGCACCTGTTCGAGCAGGTTGTCGATGCCCTGGCCGGTCTTGGCCGACACCTGCACGAACGGCACGTCGCCGCCGTACTCTTCGGGCACGACCTCTTCGGCCACCAGTTCCTGCTTCACGCGGTCCAGGTTGGCGTCGGGCTTGTCCACCTTGTTGATGGCAACCACGATCGGCACACCAGCCGCTTTCGCGTGCTTGATGGCTTCCTTGGTCTGGGGCATGACACCGTCGTCGGCCGCCACCACCAGGATCACGATGTCGGTAGCCTGCGCACCGCGGGCACGCATGGCCGTGAAGGCCTCGTGACCCGGGGTGTCAAGGAACGACACCATGCCGCGTTCGGTTTCCACGTGGTACGCACCGATGTGCTGCGTGATGCCGCCGGCTTCGCCCGCGGCAACCTTGGCGCGGCGGATGTAGTCCAGCAGCGAGGTCTTGCCGTGGTCGACGTGACCCATCACGGTCACGACAGGTGCGCGCGGCAGCGACTCGGCCGTTTGCGCCGACACGTCGTCGTCGGTGAAGGCTTCCGGATCGTCCAGCGCGGCAACCACTGCGTTGTGACCCATGTCCTCCACGATGATCATCGCGGTGTCCTGGTCGAGCGACTGGTTGATGGTGGCCATCATGCCGAGCTTCATGAGCTGCTTGATGACTTCCTGCGCCTTGACGGCCATCTTGTGGGCGAGTTCGGCCACGGTGATGGTTTCAGGCACGTGCACTTCGAGCACGCGTGCTTCCACCGGAGCGGCCTGCACATGCTCTTCGTGACCGCCACGGTCATTGCTGCCACGGCGACCGCGTGGGCCTCCGCGCCAGTTGCCGCGACCGACACCGCCGCTGGCATCGCCGCGGGTCTTGATTTCCTTCTTCTTGGCAGGGTCCCCCGCCCAGCTCGACGAGAGCTTGGCGGACTTGACTTCCTTGCCGGCACCGGCGGCGCCGGGTGCTGCTGCAGCGCCAGGCACGGCAGGCGCACCAGGGCGCGGCGTTGGCGTGGCTGGCTTGTGCAGCGTGCCCTTGACCGCGGCCTTTTCGGGCTGCGGCTTCTCGGGCGCCTTGTGCGGCACCAGCACGCGGGCCGGTGCATTCATCATGGCGCGGATAGCTTCGGCTTCGGCGAGGGCCTTGCGGCGACGCTCGTCGAGGTCCTTGGCGCGCGCGGCTTCTTCGTCGGCACGGGCCTTCGATTCGGCGGCGACCTTGGCTTTGGCGTCTTCCTTGGCTTGCGCGGCGGCATTCTGCGCGGCGAGCTTGGTGTCGGCAGCCTGTTGCTCGGCGGCAGCGGTTGCAGCAGCGGCAGCGGCCACAGCGGCGGCCGACGGCTTGTTGCTTGCGTCGCGGCTGGCGGCATTCACCGCGGCAGTTTCAGCGAAGGCGGCAGCCTTCTTCTCGGCGGTGATGCGCACAGCTTCCTGCTGGGCCATCTCGGCCTGCTCGGCGCGCTCGACCTTTTCAGCCTTTTCGCGTTCGCGGGCTTCGGCTTCTTCGCGCAAACGACGCTTCTCGACCAGTTCTTCTTCCTGGCGGCGAATCAGCTCGGCCTGGCGGCGCGCTTCTTCCTCGCGGCGAGCCAGTTCGGCCTCGTCGACCTGGGGCGCGGCGGGTGGTGCGGCTGGCGCTTCGGCCTCGTGCTGAGCCGATTCAGGCGTGGCCGGGTGACCGTCTTCGCGCTGAATGAAGGTGCGCTTCTTGCGCACCTCGACCTGGATCGTGCGCGCTCGACCGGTGGCATCGGCCTGCTTGATCTCGCTGGTCGACTTTTTCGTCAACGTGATCTTCTTGCGTTCGGGCTCCACGGTGCCGTGGCTGGCCTTGAGGTGGCCGAGCAGGCGCTGCTTGTCAGCCTCGGTGAGGGCGTCGGTGGCAGCCGCTTTGGGCACACCTGCACTCTTGAGCTGGTCAAGCAAGGTTTCGGGAGTCTTCTTGAGCTCGTTCGCGAACTCGGCGACAGTGGTACTGGACATATTGGTTTCGTGCCTCCATGACCGTCACTCTTGGCCGGCGAACCAATGTTCGCGGGCTTTCAAGATGAGGGCTTTGGCGTCATCGGCGCTGTGGCCGGTGATCTCGGTGAGTTCATCGACCGCGAGGTCGGCGAGGTCGTCACGGGTGTTCACACCCGCTTCGGCCAGCTTGGGAATCAGCTCGGGGTCGAGGCCCTCGAGGTCGTTCAGGTCTTGGGAGACCTGCGGCTGAACCTCGATACCTTCTTCCTTGGCGATTTCCATGGTCAACAGCGCATCCTTGGCGCGCGTACGCAGCTCACTGATGGTGTCTTCGTCAAACGCTTCGATCTCGAGCATTTCGGAGATCGGCACGTACGCGACTTCTTCGAGGCTGTTGAAGCCCTCGGCAATCAGGATGTCGGCGATTTCCTCGTCGACGTCGAGCTTTTCCATGAAAAGCTTGCGGCTGGCATCGGTCTCCACGGCCTGCTTCTGCGCAGACTCGTTGGCGTCCATGATGTTGATCTTCCAGCCGGTTAGGTCGGCGGCCAGGCGCACGTTCTGACCGCCGCGGCCGATGGCGATGGCGAGGTTTTCCTCGTCGACCACCACGTCCATGGCGTGCTTTTCTTCGTCCACCACGATGGACGACACATTGGCCGGCGCCAGGGCGCCAATCACGAACTGGGCCGGGTCTTCGCTCCACAGCACGATGTCCACGCGCTCGCCGGCGAGCTCGTTGGTCACGGCATTGACGCGGGTGCCACGCACGCCGACGCAGGTGCCGATCGGGTCGACACGCTTGTCGTGCGAAAGCACGGCGATCTTGGCGCGCGAACCGGGGTCACGGGCGCAACTCTTGATTTCGAGCAGGCCCTGTTCGATTTCGGGCACTTCCTGGCGGAACAGCTCGATCATGAATTCAGGAGCCGAGCGCGACAGAATGATTGGCGCGCCGCGCAGGGTCAGGTCGACCTCCATGATCATGGCGCGCACACGGTCGCCATTGCGCAGGTTTTCCTTGGCGATCATCTCGCTGCGGCGCAGGCGGCCTTCGACACGACCGGCCTCGACAATGATGTCGCCCTTGTCCAGTCGCTTGACGGTGCCCACGAAGATCTTGTCGCCGCGCGACATGAAGTCGTTGAGCAGCATCTCGCGCTCTGCGTCGCGGATCTTCTGCAGGATGACCTGCTTGGCGGCCATCGCGCCGATACGCCCGATAGGCACCGAGTCCACCGCTTCTTCGATGTACTCGCCGACTTCGATGTCCGACATTTCTTCCTTGGCTTCGAACAGGAGAATTTCCTGGTCGGGCAGCTGCAGGCCGGCTTCGTCGGGAACAACGTGCCAGCGGCGGAAAGTTTCGTAGTCACCGCTGTCGCGATCGACCGACACGCGGATGTCCACATCGCCCTGGTGGAGCTTCTTGGTGGCCTGCGCCAGTGCGGATTCGACCGCGCCGAAGACCACGTCGCGTTCGACGTTCTTCTCGCGCGAGATCGCATCCACCAACATCAACATTTCGCGATTCATGCCACCACTCCTCTGGTCAGTCCGGAACCTGCGTTCCGTCGTCAATATCCGAAAAACCCGGTTGGGTTTTGGCCTTGCGGCCCTTGAAATCCACAATTGGCGCGAGCCGCGCGTCGCGCAGCTCGTCCAAAACGAAGCCCAGCGCATGCAACGGTGCAGGCGCGCGCTTCTTGCTCACTTTTTGTCCTGGCTTGGCTTGCGGCGCATCGCTCCAGACGATTTGCCAACTCTGGGCGCCAGTTGCGCCCTCTGCCCGCTCGACACGCTCCAGCGTGCCGCGAAATTTCTTGCGGGTGGCAGACACTTGGCCGCCGGCCGCCGCACCCATTGGCGCCTTGAGCGTGAGGTCGATCACCGAACCCACGAAACGCCCGAAATCCTGCTCATTGCGCAGCGGACGGTCGATACCCGGCGAGGACACCTCGAGCCGCTTGTATTCGACACCATCCACCTCTAGCGCAAACTGCAACTGACGCGTCACCTTCTCGCAGTCTTCGACTGTCACGAAGGGTTCCGGCACACCGGCCGCTTCAGCCTCCGATGTGGGGGCCGTCCAGGGCAAATCAATCGTCACGCGCAGCGTTCCACCGACCGAGCGTTCGATCTCGACCAGGTCATAGCCGAGACCGGCCACGATTTGTTCAACTATTTGCTGCAATGCCACGTGTTCGAAAGTGCCTTTTAATTACCGGACCCGTATCACCCGCCCGCCACGGATGCCAGATCGCTGGAATGCTCAGAATGCATAGACCAAAAAAAACGGGCGGTTGGTACCCGCCCGTTTGGTCGTGAGCCTCGAATTATATGCTATTCGTGTAATAAATGAAGGGGCTTCGGTGTTCAAACAGCCATTGAAGGGCGAGATTTGAACCAAACCCATGCAAATAAGACCGCGCCAAGCGCCAATGCGGCCGCCGCAACGAGCAACGGCACCTGAAACGACCCCGTTCGCTG
The DNA here is from genome assembly GCF_046156345.1 of Variovorax sp. H27-G14. Classification (NCBI taxonomy): domain Bacteria; kingdom Pseudomonadati; phylum Pseudomonadota; class Betaproteobacteria; order Burkholderiales; family Comamonadaceae; genus Variovorax; species Variovorax sp. H27-G14. The sequence goes on along the minus strand of NZ_JAYLVN010000003.1, from coordinate 609,951 downwards.
CGCCAGTGGCGCCGCAAACAGCGGGCCGATGATCTGCCCCACCCCGTAAGACGCCGTCGCATAGCCGATCAACCCGGCCGCCGCATTGCCGCGCAGCCGGCGCGCGTCACGCAGCGCAAACAGCGTGATGGCGGTGAACGGCATGCCCAGCAGCAGGCTGCCGAGCGCAAAGCCGGTGATGGTCGGCCACGCCACCGACAGCACCACACCCAGAGCCTGCAGCGCATACGCCCCAGCCAACAGCAGCCGGTTGTCCCAATGCGTGGGCGCCCTCGCCCCGATCAACGCACCCGGAATGATGGCCAGCCCGAACAGCGGCCAGAAAAAGTCGGGCCACGACGATCCAGGCAGCGCCTGGCGCGCGATCACGGGCAAAAAGGTTGCGGTGATGATGTAACCGAACCCCGCCAGCCCATAAAGCGCCACGAGCCAGATGGCGTCGCTGCGGTCGGCGGCCGACGTGGCCGGGCGCACGGCCGCTGCCGCCGTTGCGCCCGCGCCACCCACCGATGAACGCTCGCCGTCGTCAAACACGCGCCAGATCAGCGCGATCAGCACGATCGCCAATATGCCCAGGCCAATCCACCCCGCCTCCGACCCCCAGCGCCCGATGGCGCCGCCCAGCAGGCCGGTCATCGCGATACCGATGCCAGGCCCCGTGTAGATCACCCCCGCCAGCGCGGGCGAATTGGTTTCGGCCAGCCTGCGCAACCCCCAGCCCGATGCAAACACGAACACCCAGGCGCTCATCACGCCGGCCGCCGTGCGCAGCACGCCCCAGCTCGTGAAGCTGTGCAACAGCCCCATGCCGACCAGCAATGCCGCAGTTGCCAGCAACCCGCCGCGCACCATGCTCGACGCCTTGATGCCGATGGCTGCGCAGCTGACCGCGCCCAGAAAGTAGCCCAGGTAATTGAGCGACGCCAGCAAGCCGCCGGCCGCCAGCTCCAGCTTGCCCTCGTGCAGCATGATGGGCAGCATGGGCGTGAACGCGAAGCGCCCCAGCCCCATCGCCACCGAAAGGGTGACCATGCAAGCGAGCGCCGCGCGCCAGGCCCCGCGCCGGTCGCGTCCGATTTCCGACATTGCTTGAAAACTCCGTTTATTCCAGCAGCGCGGCGGCCACCAGCTTTTTTGTATAGGGATGCGCGGGGGCATCGAGCACGCGCTCGACCGGCCCGGTTTCGAGGATGGCGCCGTCCTTCATCACGATGACCTGGTGCGCCATGGCGCGGATCACCTCGACGTCGTGCGTGATCAGCAAATAACTCAGCCCGCGCTCACGCTGCAGGCGCTGCAACAGGCCCAGCACCTGTTTCTGAATGGTCACATCCAGCGCGCTGGTGGGCTCGTCAAGCACCAGCAGCTGCGGATCGACGATCAGCGCGCGGGCAATTGCCAGCCGCTGGCGCTGGCCGCCTGAAAACTCATGCGGGTAGCGGTCCAGCAGCGAAGGAAACTGCGCCTCGGTCAGCCCGACATCGGCCAGCGCGGTGAGCGAGCGGGCCCGCCGTGCGTCGGCGTCCAGCTTTGGCGCATGCACGCGCAAGCCCTCCCCCACGATCTGCTCGACCGTCATGCGCGGCGACAGCGAAGAGAACGGGTCCTGAAACACCACCTGCATCACCCGGCGCAGGCCCAGGTCGGACGCGCGGTCGACCGCCCAGTCCTTGCCCGTGACCTTCAGCGCGCCCTGGTAGCGCAGCAGCCCCAACGCGGCCAGCGCGAGCGTCGATTTGCCCGAGCCCGACTCGCCGACCACGCCCAGCGTCTCACCTGGCGCAATACAAAAGTCGGCGCCCTGCACCGCCACGAACTCGCCCTTGCGAAACCAGCCACCGATGCCGGGCTTGGGCACCGGATAGATCACGCGCAGGGCCTTGGCTTCGAGCACCGGCGCGGCGCCCACTGCCGTCACGGGCGCCACGTTGCGCTCTGGATGGCTGTCGATCAGCTTGCGCGTGTAGGGATGCTGCGGCGCCTCGAACACCGGCGCCACCGCGCCTTGCTCGACGATGTGGCCGTTCTCCATGACCGCCACGCGGTCGGCGAAGCGGCGCACCAGGTTCAGGTCGTGCGTGATCAGCAACACCGCCATGCCGTGCTTGCGCTGCAGGTCGGCCAGCAGGTCGAGGATCTGTGCGCGCACTGTCACGTCGAGCGCCGTGGTCGGCTCGTCGGCCAGCAACAGGCGCGGCTTGCAGGCCAGGGCCATGGCGATCATGGCGCGCTGTCGCTGCCCCCCCGACAGCTGGTGCGGAAACGCCTGCGCACGCCGTGCCGGCTCCGGAATGCCCGTGTCGGCCAGCAGTTGCACAGCCGCTGCCTGCGCGGCGCGGGCCGACAGCCCTTCGTGCAGCTCGAGCACCTCGGCGATCTGGTCGCCCACTGAATAGAGCGCGTTCAGCGCGGTCATGGGCTCCTGGAAGATCATCGCGATTTCCTTGCCGCGGATGCCACGCAGTTGGCGCTCGGGAATCGACAGCAGGTCACGCGCCTCCTGCGCGCGCTCCCCGCCGGCAAGGCGTGCAACACCCGTCACCTCGGCGTTCTGCACCAGCCGCAGCAAAGACAAGGCCGTGACCGTCTTGCCCGAGCCCGACTCTCCCACCAGCGCCAGCTTTTCGCCCGCGGCAATCTGGAAGTCGATGCCGTGCACCACCTCCTTGCCGCCGAACGCGACGCGCAGGCCCTTCACATCGATCAACGGAGTGCTCATGGGTGCGACGCTCATCATTTGTCCGCCTTGCGCGGGTCGAGCGCATCGCGCAGCGCGTCCCCCATGAAGGTGAGCAGCATCAGCGTGATGACCAGCACGCCGAAAGTGGAAATGGAAATCCACCAGGCGTCGATGTTGGCCTTGCCCTGGCTCAGCAATTCGCCGAGCGACGGCGTGCCCGGCGGCACCCCCAGGCCCAGGAAGTCGAGCGAGGTCAACGCCAGAATGGCCGCGCTCATTCGAAACGGCAGGAAGGTAACGACCGGCACCATGCTGTTGGGCAGGATGTGGCGCCACATGATCTGCAGGTTGCTCACGCCCAGGGCACGCGCGGCACGCACGTAGTCCATCTGGCGGTTGCGCAGGAACTCCGCGCGCACGTAGTCGGCCAGGCCCATCCAGCCGAACAGGCTCAGCAGAATGAGCAGCAGCGAGACGCTGGGCGCGAAGATGGCACTGAAGATGATCAGCAGATATAGCTCCGGCATGGAGCCCCAGATTTCGATGAAGCGCTGGAACGCGAGGTCGATCTTCCCCGCGAAGTAGCCCTGCACAGCGCCCGCCGCGATGCCGAGTACCGTGCCGATGGCGGTGAGCGCCAGGCCGAACAGCACGCTCACGCGAAAGCCGTAGATCAGCTGCGCGAGCAGGTCGCGGCCGCGGTCGTCGGTGCCGAAGAAGTTGTCGGCCGATGGCGCCGCCGGGTTGGGCTGCGATGCAAAGTAGTTCAGTGTGCGTGGACCGTAGCGGTTCGGCGCGTAAACCGCCCAGTTGGCGCCATCGGTGATGCGCTTGCGAATGAAGGGATCGAGGTAGTCGGCAGGCGTTTCGAAGTCACCGCCAAAGGTCTTCTCGGAATAGTCGCGCAGCACAGGGAAATAGGTCTGGCCCTCGTAGCGAACAACCAACGGCTTGTCGGTCGACAGAAATTCGGCGAACAGACTCAGCACGACCAAGATCGAGAAAACTATCAGGCTCCAGAACCCCAGCGGGTTGCGGCGAAAGCGGCGCCAGGCGCGGCGGCCCGGGCTCACGGAAACAACGGTGGCGCTAGTCAAACTTGACCCTCGGATCGACCCAGACATAGCAGAGATCGGAAATCAGCTTGGTGAACAGACCGATCAGCGTGAACAGATAAAGCGTGCCCAGCACAACCGGATAGTCGCGACGGATCACGCTCTCGTAGCTCAGCAGGCCCAACCCGTCGAGCGTGAACAGCGTCTCGATCAACAGGGAGCCCGTGAAGAATGCGCCGATGAAGGCCGACGGAAAGCCCGTGATGATCGGTAGCAGCGCATTGCGAAACACGTGCTTCCAGAGCACTTGGCGCTCAGACAGCCCCTTGGCGCGCGCTGTCAGCACATATTGCTTGCGAATTTCTTCGAGAAAGGAATTCTTCGTCAACATGGCTGTGACCGCGAAGCTGCCGAGCACCATCGAGGTCACGGGCAATGCGATGTGCCAGAGGTAGTCGACGATGCGTGCGCCCCAGTTCATGCTCTCCCAGTTGGGCGAAGTCAGCCCACGCAGGGGAAACCATTGCAGTTGCCCGCCGAAGATGACAAGCAACGCCACGCCGAGCACAAAACCCGGGATGGCGTAACCGATCAGCACAATCAGCGTGGTGACGAAGTCAAAGCGCGATCCGGCGCGCACCGCCTTGGCCACGCCCAGCGGCACCGCAATCAGGTAGCTGATGAAGAAGGTCCAGAGGCCGAGGCTGATCGACACCGGCATCTTCTCCTTCACGAGCTGCCACACGTCCTTGCGCTGATAGAAGCTGGTGCCCAGGTCGAAGCGTGCAAACGACTTCAGCATGGTCCACAGACGCTCGTGCGCGGGCTTGTCGAAGCCGTAGAGCTTCTTGATCTCTTCGATGCGCTGCGCATCGAGGCCCTGCCGGCCGCGGTATCCGGCACCGCCCGAAGCAGCGCGCTCACCGCCCGAGTCTCGCCCCTGCAACTGCGCCACCATCTGCTCGACCGGACCACCCGGCACGAACTGGATCACGCCGAAGGTGATGATGAGCACGCCCAGCAGCGTCGGAATCATCAGCAACAGGCGCTTGAGGATGTAGCTGAACATTCGTCTTTTGGCTTCTGTGTGGCGGGGCTACTTGTTGGCGGGCGATGCCCACCAAGTGGAGAGCGCCCAGTCGCCGACATCGTAGTACGGCGGAATGGTAGGTGGCAGCCCGAACGGTGCCGGTCGGTAGCCGACCAGGAAAGCGTTGCCGTAGTACTGGGGAATCGAGTAATAGCCGTTGGACAAAACACGGTCGAGCACGCGCATGGCCGTGGCCAGCTCGGGTCGCGTGGTAGCGGCCAGCACCCTGCCGATCACTGCGTCCACGGCAGGATCTGCAATGCCCCAGACATTGGATGAACCCGGCGTTTGCGCAGATTTCGCTCCGAACAGTTCGAGCAGCTCACCTCCCGGCGCAGTATTGCCGGGCAAGCGCGACGAAGTCATCTCGAAGTCGAAGGTTTGCATGCGCTGCTGCGCCAATGAAAAGTCGACCGTGCGAAACGTCATCTCGACGCCGAGCTTGCGCAGCGTGGCTTGCAGCGGCGTCACCACCCGGATCAGGCCCGGCTGGTCGTTGAGGAACTCGATGGTGAAGGCCTCGCCCTTCGCGTTGCGCAACGCGCCATCGCGATAGGTCCATCCGGCCTGCTCCAGCAGCGCGCGAGCCTGACGCAGGTTTTCGCGCAGGCTGCCCGGGGGCGCGGTACTCGGCGGGATCGGAGCCGCTCCAAACACTTCCGGCTTGAGCTTGTCGCGCAGCGGCTCCATCAACGCCAGTTCATCCGGCTTGGGCAGTCCTTCCGCGTGGAATTCACTGTTGGGGAAGTAGCCCTGCACGCGGGTGTAGATGCCGTAGAACAGCTGGTTGTTGAGCCATTCGAAGTCGAACGCGAGACCGATGGCCTGACGCACGCGCGGGTCCTTGAACTTGTCCTTGCGGATGTTGAAGACGTAGCCCTGGAAGTCGCCGGGATTATGGTTCTCGAAGGCGCGCTTGACGATCTCGCCGCGGTCGAACTGCTTGCCCTTGTACTGACGCGCCCAGTTGCGCGAAATGAATTCGCGCATGAAATCGAACTCGCCCGCCTTCAGGCCCTCGAAGCGCGCGGTCTCGTCGAGGTAGACCTTGTAGGTCACGCGATCGAAGTTGTAGAAGCCCTTGCGCACTGGCAGGTCGGCGCCCCAGTAGTCGGCGCGGCGCACGTAGGTGATATCGCGACCCATGCGATCACTGGCCGGTTTGTAGGGGCCCGAGCCAATGGGGATGTCGGTGATGATCTGGTCGAAGGGCTTCCCGCCGCCCCAATTGCGACTGAACACAGCCATGCCGCCGACGACCAGTGGCAATTCGCGGTTGGGGGTCGCGAAATCGAATCGCACCGTGCGATCGCCAATGGCCGTGGCCTTTTTTACCTCTGCGTAGATGGTTCGGTATTGCGGCGAGGCGAGCGGGCCATTCAACGTATTGAACGAATACACCACGTCGGCCGCCAGCACCGGGGAGCCGTCGTTGAAGCGTGCCTTGGGATTGATGCGGAATGTGGCCGAGAGACGGTCCGACGCCACATCGACGTCTTCTGCGAGAAGGCCGTACGCGGTGGTCGGCTCTTCGGAATTGCCAGTCAGCAGACTTTCCATCATCAGCGAGCCGACGCCCGAGGGCGAGGTGCCACGCAGCGTAAAGGGATTGAACTTGTCGAAGTTGGTAGGCCGCGTCGGCGGCACCAGCCGCATTTCGCCCCCCTTGGGAGCGCTGGGGTTCACGTAGTCGAAGTGAGTGAAACCCGGGGAATATTTGATGTCGCCAAACTGGGCATACGCATGCGCGGCCAACGAAGGAGCCGCCGAGAAAGCCAGCGCAACCGAAAGCAACATACCTCGCATGCGAGAATTCTGCCCAAGATTTTCACAAGGCAACTTCATGGGCTTTCTTTCCGGCAAAAAACTGTTGATCACCGGTGTGTTGAGCAATCGCTCCATTGCATATGGCATTGCCAAGGCCTGTCATGAACAGGGCGCGGAGCTCGCCTTCAGCTATGTCGGCGAGCGATTCAAGGACCGTATCACCGAATATGCCGCAGACTTCGGCTCCAAGCTGATTTTCGACTGCGACGTGGGCGACGACGCGCAGATCGACAAGCTCTTTGCCGACCTCGCTCAAACCTGGCCCAGCTTCGACGGCTTCGTGCACAGCATCGGCTTTGCAACGCGTGAGTCGATCGCAGGCGACTTTCTCGACGGGCTCTCGCGCGAAGGCTTCAAGATTGCGCACGACATCAGCGCCTACAGCTTCCCGGCCATGGCCAAGGCGGCCCTGCCCTACCTCAACAACAAGTCGGCCCTGCTCACGCTGACCTACCTGGGCGCTGAGCGCGCGCTGCCCAACTACAACACCATGGGCCTGGCCAAGGCCTCGCTCGAAGCGTCGGTGCGCTACACGGCGGCGTCGCTCGGCCCGAAGGGCATGCGCGTGAACGGCATCAGCGCCGGCCCCATCAAGACGCTGGCCGCCAGCGGCATCAAGGGCTTCGGCAAGATGCTGGCCGCCGTGGCCGACGCCTCGCCGATCCGCCGCAACGTGACCATCGAAGAAGTCGGCAACGTGGCCGCGTTCCTGCTGAGCGACCTGGCCAGCGGCGTCACCGCCGAGATCACCTACGTCGACGGCGGCTTCAGCAACGTCGTCGGCGGGATGGCCGAGTAACGCTGCCAAAAATGCCCCACACGGTCGTATGACGAGCGTGTGGGGCCAATCATTCAATCGCACCGTGCTGAGCCGACGTTCCCTCCTGCTTGCCGCTTTCGGCGCCATCGCGGTGCCCGCCGCGTTCGCACGCGAGCCGGCACCTTCGCTCATGCTGGCTGACGTCTACCGCCAGGGCATGTCGCTGAACGACTATTGGGTCAGCGAAAAATACGACGGCGTGCGCGGCTACTGGGACGGCAAGCAGCTCTGGACGCGCGGCGGTGAGCGCGTCATGGCGCCCGCCTGGTTCACCGCCCCGCTGCCGAAGCAACCGCTCGACGGCGAGCTGTGGGCCGGCCGCGGCAGGTTCCCGCATGCGATGTCTACCGTGCGCAGCCAGACGCCCAGCGACACCGCGTGGCACGAAATGCGCTTCATGGTGTTCGACCTGCCGGCCCAGGCCGGTGATTTCAGCACCCGCCTGGCCGCCTTGCGCAAGCTGCTGCCCATCACCGACGCACCCTGGGTGGTGCCGGTGCCGCAGGAGCGCGCCACCACGCACGAAGCGCTGCAGGCGCTGCTCGACAAAACCGTGAAGATGGGCGGCGAAGGCCTGATGCTCCACCGCGGCAGCGCCCCATACCGTGGCGAGCGCAACAGCGACCTGCTCAAGGTCAAGCCCTACGACGACGCCGAGGCCCGCGTCATCGAACACGTGCCCGGCAAGGGCAAGCACAGCGCCCGGCTCGGCGCGCTGGTGGTCGAGACGGCGGACGGCAAGCGCTTCAAGCTCGGCACCGGCCTGACTGATGCCGAACGCGAGCACCCGCCCGCCATCGGCAGCTGGGTGACCTACCGCTACAACGGCACCACCGCCAAGGGCCTGCCCCGCTTCGCGCGCTTCATGCGCATTCGCGAGGGCTAGAAAGCGCGGCCGGCCCGTCGGAGCCGCCCTCGCCCAGTTGCTTGCCTTGGTGCTTGCCTTACGCCGGCTGCCGCACGCAGTCCGCGTAGTAACGCTTCTTGCCCGTCTCGTCGATGCGCGCCACAAGGCCGTGGATGTCGGTTTCGAAGCCCGGGCACTGCGTGTTGAACTCGCGCGAGAACCGCAGGTAGTCGACGATCTTCTTGTTGAACACTTCGCCCGGAATGAGCAGCGGAATGCCCGGTGGGTACGGCGTGATCAGGCTGGTGGTGATGCGGCCTTCGAGCTCGTCGATCTCCACGCGCTCGGTCTTGCGGTGCGCGATGTGGGCGAAGGCGTCGCTGGGCTTCATGGCCGGCGTCAGGTCGCTCAGGTACATCTCGGTCGTGAGGCGTGCCACGTCGTAGCGCGCATACAGCTTGTGGATGTGCTGGCACAGGTCGCGCAGGCCGAGCTTCTCGTAGCCCGGGTGCTGCTGGCAGAACTCGGGAAGGATGCGCCACATCGGCTGGTTGCGCGCGTAGTCGTCCTTGAACTGCTGCAGCGCCGTGAGCAGCGTGTTCCAGCGGCCCTTGGTGATGCCGATGGTGAACATGATGAAGAAGCTGTACAGGCCCGTCTTCTCGACGATCACGCCGTGCTCGGCCAGGAACTTGGTCACCACGCTGGCCGGAATGCCGGTCTCGGAGAAGTTGCCTTCGAGGTCAAGGCCGGGCGTGACGATGGTCGACTTGATCGGGTCGAGCATGTTGAAGCCGTCGGCCAGGTCGCCAAAGCCGTGCCAGTTGCGCGGCGAGCTCTTGGTTTTGCGCTTGGTCGCTTCCTTCTCGCCCTTCATGATCCAGTCTTCGGCACGGCCGATGCCTTCGTCGACCAGCTTCTCGGGGCCCCACACCTTGAACCACCACTCGTCCTTGCCGAACTCTTCTTCCACCTTGCGCATGGCGCGGCGGAAGTCGAGCGCTTCAAGAATGCTTTCTTCCACCAGCGCGGTGCCGCCGGGCGGCTCCATCATGGCGGCAGCCACGTCGCAGCTGGCAATGATGGCGTACTGCGGGCTGGTTGACGAGTGCATCAGGTAGGCCTCGTTGAACAGGTCGCGGTCGAGCGCGCGGTTCTGCGAGTCCTGCACCAGCACATGGCTGGCCTGGCTGATACCGGCCAGCAGCTTGTGGGTGGACTGCGTGGCAAACACCAGCGAATCCTTCGGGCGCACGCGGCGCTTGCCCATCGCGTGGTAGGCGCCGTAGAACGGATGGAAGGCCGCGTGCGGCAACCAGGCCTCGTCGAAGTGCAGCGTGTCGACGTAGCCGTCGAGCATGCTCTTGATGGTCTCGGTGTTGTAGATCACGCCGTCGTAGGTCGACTGCGTGAGCGTCATCACGCGCGGCTTCACCGTCTCGGGATTCACATGCGAAAGCAAGGGGTTGGCCTTGATCTTGGCCTTGATCGCATCGATCTCGAACTCGCTCTTCGGAATCGGGCCGATGATGCCGAAGTGGTTGCGCGTAGGCTTCATGAACACCGGAATCGCGCCCGTCATGATGATCGCGTGCAGGATCGACTTGTGGCAGTTGCGGTCGACCACCACCACGTCGTCGGGCGCCACCGTGTGGTGCCACACCATCTTGTTGCTGGTGCTAGTGCCGTTGGTCACGAAGAAGCAATGGTCGGCATTGAAGATGCGCGCCGCGTTGCGCTCGCTGGCCGCCACCGGGCCGGTGTGGTCGAGCAGCTGGCCCAGTTCTTCCACCGCGTTGCAGACGTCGGCACGCAGCATGTTCTCGCCGAAGAACTGATGGAACATGCGGCCCACCGGGCTCTTGAGGAACGCCACGCCGCCCGAGTGGCCCGGGCAGTGCCAGGAATAGGAGCCGTCTTCGGCGTAGTCGATCAGCGCCTTGAAGAACGGCGGCTGCACGCCTTCCAGGTAGCTCTTGGCCTCGCGAATGATGTGGCGCGCCACAAATTCGGGGGTGTCCTCGAACATGTGGATGAAGCCATGCAGCTCGCGCAGGATGTCGTTCGGAATGTGGCGCGCGGTCTTGGTCTCGCCGTAGATGTAGATCGGCACGTCCGCGTTCTTGCGCCGCACTTCGCCGATGAAGGTGCGCAGGTTCAGCACGGCCGGGTCGAGGTCGGGGCCGACGGTGAACTCTTCGTCGTCGATCGACAGGATGAAGGCGCTGGCGCGGCTTTGTTGCTGCGCGAACTGGCTCAAGTCGCCGTAGCTCGTGACGCCCAGCACCTCGAAGCCCTCGCTCTCGAAGGCCTGCGCGAGCGCGCGAATGCCAAGGCCCGAAGTGTTTTCGGAGCGGAAGTCCTCGTCGATGATGACGATGGGAAAGCGAAATTTCATGAGCGGGGCTCCGGACGGGCAGGCAGACAGACAGGAATACGAGGCGCGAAGTGTACGGAATTCGAATGACGAATTCGGTCAGCTTCGCGCAAGACATTCGGGCCTGTCGGGCAAGGCCCCTTCCCTGGCGCCAGTACCCCTACGCAGGACAAGCGCTTGGGCTTCATGCAGCAGAATGACGCGCATCAAACAAGCAAAAGAGGAGTCGACATGGCGAATTCCACCTTATGGTGGCTGATTGCGGGAGCCGCCATCGTGATCGAGTTGCTCTCGGGCACGGTCTACCTGCTGTTGCTCGCCGCCGGCTTCGCGGCCGCCGCGATCTCGGCGCACCTGGGCTTTGGCACCGTCACGCAGTTGATCGTGGCGGCGGTGATCGGCGTGGGCGCGGTGCTGATCTGGTATTCGGTGCAGCGCAAGCGCCCGCCCGCGGCACGCACCGGCACCAACCGCGACGTGAACCTCGACATCGGCGAAAGCGTGCATGTGGATGCCTGGAACGCCGACGGCACTGGCACCGTGCGCTACCGTGGCGCGCAGTGGACAGTCGTTCACCGCGCGGGCCAAACGCCTGCCACCGGCGAGCACCGCGTGGTCGAGGTGATCGGCAGCCGCCTGGTCGTCGACAAGGTCTAGTCAGTCCATCGAATTCAAAGCAGTCAGAGCATTCAGAAAAGGAAGCGCACCATGGAATTTTCGGTCCCCATCATCATCCTGGTCATTGCGATCATCTTCATCAGCCAGTCGGTGAAGTTCGTGCCGCAGCAGAACGCCTGGGTGCGCGAGCGCCTGGGCAAGTACCACAGCACCATGACGCCCGGCCCCAACTTCCTGATTCCGTTCATCGACCGGGTGGCCTACAAGCACAGCCTGAAGGAAATTCCGCTCGACGTGCCGAGCCAGATCTGCATCACGCGCGACAACACCCAGCTGCAGGTAGACGGCATCCTGTACTTCCAGGTGACCGACCCGATGCGCGCGAGCTACGGCTCGTCGAACTACATCGTGGCAGTGACGCAGCTCGCACAGACCTCGCTGCGCAGCGTGATCGGCAAGCTCGAGCTGGACAAGACCTTTGAGGAGCGCGACGTGATCAACGCGCAGGTGGTGGCCGCCATCGACGAAGCGGCGCTGAACTGGGGCGTGAAGGTGCTGCGCTACGAAATCAAGGACCTGACGCCGCCGAAGGAAATCTTGCTGGCCATGCAGGCGCAGATCACCGCCGAGCGCGGCAAGCGCGCGCTGATTGCAGCATCTGAAGGCCGCCGCCAGGAGCAGATCAACATCGCCACCGGTGAGCGCGAGGCTTTCATCGCCCGCTCCGAAGGCGAGAAGCAGGCGCAGATCAATAACGCGCAAGGTGAAGCCGCCGCAATCACCGCGGTGGCCACCGCCACGGCGGACGCCATCGAGCGCGTGGCTGCGGCCATTCGCCAGCCCGGTGGCGAGCAGGCCGTGCAACTGAAGGTGGCCGAGCGCGCCGTCGATGCTTATGGCAAGGTCGCGGCCGATTCCAAGACCACGTTGATCGTGCCAAGCAACATGAGCGAGACCGCCGCGCTCATCGCATCGGCAATGCGCATGATCCAGGTCGGCAAGCCGACGAATCCGAGCTGATCTCACTGCTATAATCTGAGGCTCAGGAGCGGTGGATGAGCGGTTTAAGTCGCACGCCTGGAAAGCGTGTGAGGGTTAATAGCCCTCCGCGGGTTCGAATCCCGCCTGCTCCGCCAGAGATTGATTGTTCGTAACCGTTCGCGAACATGCAGACAGCACAAGAAGCCCAAGTTGCCACAAGCACCTTGGGCTTTTTTGTCATCTGATCGGCAGCGCCATGCGTTGCTTTGCAACAACTTGGCCGTGCATGCCGGACCCTTTGGTCCGGCGGTACCATCCAAAGGTTTTAGTTTCAAGCCCGCAAAGGAGCCTCGATGGCTGGACAACCCCAAATCTCGCCGCGTGGCACGACATCGCTGGACCGCACCCTCGCAAAGAGCGAGCAGGTCGCCGCAGACGTGAAGCGGGCCTCTGACAATCTGGCCGTCGTGAGCACGGTGCTCGAGCAAGAATTGCCCGAGGAAGTGCAGGTGGGCGAGGTGGCACAGGCCATCGAGCACACCAGCCAGATCGAGGAGAAACTGGCCAAGTCCGCCGAAAAGCTCGCCGAGGTCAACGCCGCATTGAGCGAGGAAATCGAGAAACGCCTCGAGGTCACCGCAGAGCGCGACGAGAGCCTCGCGCTTACCGAAAAGCTCAAGGCAAAGATCCTCGCCCAGGGCTCGGACTGAACGGGTTGGCGTCGGCGACTCGCTGCGTCCGTATCCTTTCTCCTACGCTGCAACAGCATCAGGCACGCTACGCTATTGGTTCTCAAAGCGAAACCACGGCATGGCCCTCATCACGTTCCTCGTCGAGGACAACAAGACCATCAGGGACAACCTGGTCCCGGCACTCGAGGACCTCGTCAACGGCCGCGTGGTCGGCTTCGCTGAAACCGAAACCGATGCACTTGCATGGCTCGACGCCCATCCCGACGACTGGGAGCTGCTCATCGTCGACCTGTTCCTGAAGGAAGGCTCGGGCTTGGGCGTTCTCGCGGGCTGCAAGACCCGCAAGGCAGTGCAACGCGTGGCTGTGCTCAGCAACTACGTGACCGCGGACATCCGGGCTCGCTGCGCCGCATTGGGCGCTGACGCCGTGTTCGACAAGTCCCGCGACCTCGATGCTTTCATCGAGTATTGCAACACCGACCGTCCTTCGGGCCTCGCACCGCTCTGAATCGCCGCGCAAACCAAAGCACTGAACTGCCTGCAACGCAGACATGAAAAAAGGGCCCGAAGGCCCTTTTCTCTTTTGGCGAATGCCAGTCTCAGCGAACAACCGCGATCTGCGTACGCACGCCACCCTTGTAGGTGTACAGCGTGAGCGCGCCGTTCTTGATGTCGCCCTTTTCGTCAAAGGCGATCGGGCCGGTCACGCCCTTGTATTGCACCTTGCCGACTTCAGGCAGGTACTTTTCAGGGTCGGACGAACCGGCCTTGACCATGGCTTCGGCCAGCACGTTGACCGCGTCATACACGTACGGTGCGTAGATCTGCACTTCGACGCCGTTCTTGGCCTTGAACTTGGCCTTGAAGTCTTCCAGCGGTTGCTTGAAGTCGCCGTCCACGCCGCCGGCTTCAGCGCACACCACCATGTCTTCACCGATGGCGTCGCCAGCCAGCTTGGGCAGCTCGCCGGTGCACAGGCCGTCGCCGCCCATGAACTTGACGTTCAGGCCGAGTTGCTTGACCTGCTTGAGCATCGGGCCGCCCACGGCGTCCATGCCGCCAAAGAACAGCACGTCGGGCTTGGTGGCCTTCAGCTTGGTCAGGATGGCGTTGAAGTCGGTCGACTTGTCGGTGGTGAACTCGTGGCCCACGATGGTGGCGCCAGCAGCCTTGGCCGCCTTTTCGAACTCTTCGGCAACGCCTTGGCCGTAAGCGGTACGGTCGTCGATCACGGCAATGTTCTTGCCCTTGAGCGTGTCGACAGCGTACTTGCCCAGCGTGCCGCCGAGTTGCGTGTCGTCAGCCACCACGCGGAACGTGGTCTTGAAGCCTTGACGCGTGTACTTCGGGTTGGTGGCCGACGGCGAGATCTGCGGAATGCCAGCGTCGCTGTACAGCTTGGAAGCGGGAATGGTGGTGCCCGAGTTCAGGTGACCGACCACGCCGTTGACCTTTTCGTCCACGAGCTTCTGGGCCACTGCCGTGCCTTGCTTCGGATCGCCAGCGTCGTCTTCTGCAATCAGTTCGAACTTGGCGGTCTTGTCGCCAATCTTGAGGCCCTTGGCGTTCAGGTCCTCGATGGCCATCTTCGCGCCCATTTCGTTGTCCTTGCCCAGGTGGGCAATGGGACCGCTGGTAGGTGCAACGTGACCGATCTTGACGACCAGTGTTTCGCCGGCAGGTGCCGGTGCAGGTGCAGCGGGGGCCGCAGCCGTCGGCGCTGGTGCCATGGCGGGCGCAGCAGCTTCTTCCTTCTTGCCGCAAGCCACGAGCGTGAGCGCAGCCAGTGCGACCGCAGTCCATTTCAATTGCATGAGAACCTCCAGAACTTGGATAAAGAATAAAAAACCGGTCGTGTGATCCGGGCGCGCAAACCTCGCAAGTTTCGCGCCGCAGACCAGCGGCACCCTCACGCCTTTGCGACCTGCGGCGCAGTTTAGCTGAGGATGTGCGCGCCGGAAGCTGGCGTAGACCCTGGGTTTTCAGAGAGTTCGGCGGCCATTGCCTCGATGACCAGCGCACGCAAAACAGCCTCTATTTCATTGCGCAAACGCGGCACCATGGCATCGAGTTGATGCTGAATTGCAGCTGACACGGTGTCGCTCAAGCGCTCTTCCAAAGACAGGTCGACACGCTGCAGCACGCGGTGCAAAAGCTGCTCTTCGAGACTGACGATTTCGGCTTGCGACAACTGCGCCGCAGGCGGCAATGCCATGGCGCTCTCGGGCTGTGCCGGGGGCACCGGCTCCACGACCGCAGGCTCCGGCGGCGCGGGCTCCGCGGGCATCTCCAGCACCGTGGTCAGCGTGGGAACGAACCGGGGCGGTGTACGCAGCGTGCTGGCCATGTCAGGAACTCTTTGCGAAGTCGTGCGGCTGGATGGTGTAGCCGCGGTCGGCGTAGTGGCGCCAGCGCGAACGGCCGACCTGGCGGTCCTGCGTCTCGTCGCTCACGATGTCGATCATGCGTTCGTAGCGCTCGAAGCCCGCGGGCACTTCGAGCCCGAGGTTCACGAGCATCTCGCGGTGCGGCAGCGACGCCGCGTCGGCGCCTTCCACCGACAGCACGACCGGCGAGCGCGCAACCACATGGGCCGGCGCATCGCTGCGGCAATGCGCGACGAAGTCCACCGGCGACAGCTGCCAGAGCGCGGCATCCACCACGTCGAGCATGTGCGCGTCGCCCACCACCACCACGCGCAGGCCGCGCGCATTCACAGCCTTGCGAACCAGCCGACAGGCGTAGTTCAGCTTGTCGGGCGCGTTGTAGTAAAAGCCGATTTCCGTCACTTCGCGGACCGGGCCTTTCGCGCCGGGGTCTTCACCGCCTTGGCCTGCGGCACCGCTTCGGCGCTGGCCGCGCGGGTCGTCAGGTACGACACCAGCAGGCCCACCGGACGTCCTGTCGAGCCCTTGGCCGCCCCGCTCTTCCAGGCCGTGCCCGCAATGTCCAGGTGCGCCCAGGCAAAGTCGCCGGCAAAGCGCTGCAGAAACTTGGCCGCGGTGATGGCGCCGCCGGCACGCCCAGCAATGTTTGCCACGTCGGCAAAGTTGGTCTTCAGGCCTTCGGCGTACTCGTCGTCCAGCGGCAGGCGCCAGCAACGGTCTTGCGACGCCTCGCCGGCCTTTTCCAGCGCGGCGGCCAGCGGCTCGTCGCTCGAGAACAGGCCGCTGCGCACGCCACCCAGCGCAACCACACAGGCACCGGTCAGCGTGGCGATGTCGATCACCGCCGCAGGGTCGAAGCGCTTGGCGTAAGTCAGTGCGTCGCACAGAACCAGGCGGCCTTCGGCGTCGGTGTTGAGCACCTCGATGGTCTGCCCGCTCATGCTGGTGACCACGTCGCCCGGCTTCAGCGCGCGGCCGTCGTTCATGTTCTCGCAGGCCGGAATGAGGCCTACGACATTGATGGCGGGCTGGATGTCGCCCAGCGCGCGGAACGTGCCCAGCACGCTGGCCGCGCCGCACATGTCGAACTTCATCTCGTCCATTTCGGCGGCCGGCTTCAGCGAGACGCCACCGGTGTCGAAGGTGATGCCCTTGCCGACCAGCACCACGGGCGCCTGGTCCTTGGGGGCGCCGTGGTAGCGCAGCACGATGAAGCGCAGCGGCTCGGCCGAGCCCTGGGCAACGGCGGCGAACGAGCCCATGCCGAGCTTTTCGACTTCCTTCGGCCCCAGCACTTCGCACTTGATGTTCGGCAGCTTCGCCAGTCCCTTGGCGGCTTCACCCAGCAAAGTGGGCGTGGCGTGGTTGGCGGGCCGGTTGCCCCATTCCTTGGCCAGTTCGATGCCCTGGACCGTGGCGCAGGCCTCCTTGAAGGCAGCGGTCAGGGCCGCGGCATCGGCCACGCCCAGCGTCACGTTGCGGATGCTGCGCGGCTCGGCCTTCGACTTGGTGGTGGTGTAGACATAGCTGGCGTCGGCGGTGGCCGCCACGGCGCAGGCCACGGCAGCGGCATCGGCGGGCTGGGCGAACACCACGACCACGCGCTTGGGCGCCTGTGCCTTGGCGGCGGTGATCGCGGCAATCACGCCGCTGCGCACGGCCGCGGGCTTGCCGTCGCCGATGGCGGCGAGCACCACGCGCGACGCCACGACGTCTTCGGGGTGGTACAGGGGGAGCAGCTTGCCGGCCTTGTCGGGCAGGTCGCCGGCCTTGCGGGCACTGGCGGCAAGCACGGAAAGCGGGTCTTTTCCGGTGAGGGCAGCGCTGCCGACGAGCACGATCAGGACATCGGATTTCTCGGCTGCAGCCTGGGCGACGGTGAGGGTCTTGAGTTGAAAGTCCATAATCCTTTTTTTCCTCGAACGATGTTATTCCATTCTTCCCTACGCAAGGAGCTGTCCCGCAGCTTCGGAGCAACCCTCGTGGTACTGGTCACCATCGTGATGACCATGATGCTCATCCGTACCCTGGGGCTTGCCTCCAAGGGCAGTGTGAACCCGCAGGAAGTGTTCCTGGTGATGGCCTACACGGTGCTCGGCTACATGCCGACCATTCTGAGCCTGAGCCTGTTCATCGCCATCGTGGGCACCCTCTCGCGCATGTACCGCGACAGCGAAATGGTGATCTGGTTTTCCAGCGGCCGCGGCCTCATGGATTTCGTGAAGCCGATGTTTCGCTTCGCTTGGCCGGTGCTGATCCTCATCGCGGTGATGGCGCTGGTGGGCTGGCCGTGGGCCAATTCGCAGACCATCGGCATGCGCCAGCAGTACGAGCAGCGCAGCGACATCGAGCGTGTGTCGCCGGGTGAGTTCCGCGAATCCGCCGGGCGCGTGCGGGTGTTCTTCATCGACAAGGACACGCCGGACAACTCCAAGGCCACCAACGTGTTCATCTGGTCGATCGAGCGCAACCTGCAGATCACCACCTCGGCGCGCAGCGGCAGCATCGAGAACATCGGCAACTCGCGCTACCTGCTGCTCAACAGCGGCCAGCGACTGGAGCAGCCGATGGCCAACACAGGCCTGAAAATCAGCGAATTCAAGACCTACGGCACGCGTGCCGGTGGCAACAACGGTTTGGTGAACAACGCGACGCCGCCGCGCGCGCTCAGCACGGTGGCGCTGCTCGCCGACGCCAGCCCGCCCAGCCGCGGTGAGCTGGCCTGGCGCATCGGCATGCTGCTGACCGCCATCAATTTCGTGCTGCTGGCGCTCAACGTGTCCAGCGCAAACCCGCGCGTGGGCCGCAGCGGCAACCTGCTGCTGGCGCTGTTTGCCTTCGTCGTCTACTACAACATGCTCAACCTGGGCCAGAGCTGGATCAGCTCCGGGCGCTACAGCATGGTCGGCTTCATGGTCGTGCTGCACGGCGGCGTGCTGCTGCTCAACCTGGCCTGGCTGGGTGCCCGCCAGAACAACTGGGGCAACCGCGTCCGGCGAAACCGCGCCAGCCCGGTGGCCCTGCCCAAGATCGAACCCACCACGTGAAAACAATAAGACGCCTGATCTACGTGGAGGTGCTGAAGTCCGTTGCGTTTGTCACGCTCGGCTTTCTGAGCCTCTTCTTCTTCTTCGACTTCGTCGATGAACTGCAGTCCATCGGCAAGCCGGACAGCCTCAACTACGGGCCCATGCAGGCGCTCGTCTACGTGATGCTGCTGATTCCTAGCCACCTGTACGAGCTGCTCCCCATCACCGTGCTGATCGGCTCCATCTTCGTGATGGCGCGGCTGGCGCAAAGCTCGGAATACACCATTCTTCGCACCAGCGGACTGGGCCCGTGGCGCGCGCTGCGCACCCTGCTGCTGCTGGGCATCGGCTTCGTGGTGCTGACATTCGCCATTGGCGACTACGTGGCCCCGGCCTCCGAGCGCACCGGCCAGTTGCTCAAGGCCAAGTACCAGGGCGTGTATTCGCTGGCCGGCAACACCGGTGCCTGGCTCAAGGAAAAGCGCGGCAACACGTCGTTTGCCGTGAACGTGCTGGCCATCGACCGCAAGGGTGCGCTGAAGAACCCGCGCATCTTCGAGTTCGACAACAACGGCTACATCAGCAACCAGATCACCGCCGGCTCGGCCACCATCGGCAACGACGGCCACTGGATGCTTACCGACGTCGAACAGCAGCAGTACGACACGCGCAGTTCCGCCGAGCAGGCCCACATCGTCACCACCAAGATGCCTCAGCTGAACTGGCCTACCTCGCTGACCGGGGAGATGGTGTCGGTGGCGCTGCTGCGACCGGACCGCATGAGCACGTTCGACCTGTTCGACTACATCCGCCACCTGGACGCCAACGGCCAGACCGCGCAGCGCTACGAAATCGAGTTCTGGCGCAAGGTGTTCTACCCGCTCTCTTGCCTGGTGATGGTGGTGCTCGCCCTGCCCTTCGCCTACCTGCACTTTCGCCAATCGGGCATTACCACGTACGTATTCGGCGGCGTGATGATCGGCATCAGCTTCTTTTTGCTGAACAACGTGTTCGGCTATTTGGGCAACCTGAGCAACTGGTCACCCTGGCTCACTGCGGCGGCGCCGGGGCTGATCTATTCGGTGATGTCGCTCACCGCCTTCAGTTGGCTCGTATTGCGAAGATGACGATGACATTCGGAAAAAACGCACAGGGCATCGTGCTGCTGGCGCACGGTTCGCGCGACACGCGCTGGCGTGAACCCATCGAAGCGGTGGCCGCACGCGTGACGGCGCGCGCGCCCGACGCGCTTGTGGCATGTGCCTACATGGAAATGGCGGCGCCCGACCTGGCCACTGCCACCGCGGCTTTGATCAACGCCGGCGCCCGCGCCATTCGCGTCGTGCCGCTGTTTCTGGGCGTGGGCAAGCATGCGCGGGAAGACCTGCCGCACCAGCTTGAAGCATTGCAGCAAGCCTGGCCGAACATCGACATTTCAATGACCCGCATCGTGGGTGAAGAGCCGGAACTGGTCGACCTGCTGGCCAAAATCGCCATCAAATCCTGAACATTCGGCAATTTCGATAGATTCCGAAGGCATAATGAATTCCGTAATAAGACGGAATTTGATATGAATCTGCATCAGTTCAAGTTTGTTCAGGAAGCCGTTCGGCGCAACCTGAACCTCACCGAGGCTGCCAAGGCGCTCCATACCTCGCAGCCCGGTGTTTCCAAGGCGATCATCGAGCTCGAGGAAGAACTGGGCGTTGAAATCTTCGCGCGCCACGGCAAGCGCCTGAAGCGCGTCACCGAGCCGGGCCAGCACGTCATTGCAAGCATCGAGCTGATCATGCGCGAGGTGGGCAACCTGAAGCGCATCGGCGAGCAGTTCAGCGCGCAAGACAGCGGCACCCTTTCCATTGCCACCACCCACACCCAGGCGCGCTACGTGCTGCCGGTGCCCGTGGCCAACCTGCGCGAGGCTTACCCCAAGGTCAATGTGAGCCTGCACCAGGGCTCGCCCGACCAGGTGGCGCGCATGGTGATCGACGAAATTGCCGAGATCGGCATCGCTACCGAATCGCTCGACGGCTACGCCGAGCTGGTGACGCTGCCCTGCTACGAATGGCAGCACGTGCTGGTGCTGCCCAAGGACCATCCGCTGACCGCCAAGGAGCGCATTTCGCTCGAAGACCTGGCGCTGGAACCGATCATCACGTACCACCCGTCGTTCACCGGCCGCACGCGCATCGACCATGCGTTCGCCCAGAAGAAGCTTTCGCCGCGCATTGCGCTCGAAGCGATCGACTCCGACGTGATCAAGACCTATGTGCGCCTGGGGCTGGGCGTGGGCATCGTGGCCGAGATGGCGGTGCGCGACGAGTCGAATGCCGACCTCGTGGTACGCCCCATGGGCCATGTGTTCGGCCAGAACATTGCGCGGGTCGCGTTCAAGCGCAGCGCCTACCTGCGCAACTTCGTCTTCAAGTTCGCCGAGCTGCTGAGCGACCGCCTGGACCGCAACCTGATCGCCAAGGCCCTGAGCGGCCACCAACAAGACTACGAGCTATGAGCACAGTTCACGCCCAACTCACGCCCCTCACGCCCCGCACGCCCGAAGTCGGCACCAAGCTGCCCTCCGTGGGCACCACCATCTTCACGGTCATGTCGACCTTGGCCGCCGAGAAGAACGCGGTCAACCTGGGTCAGGGCTTTCCGGATTTCAACTGCGACCCGAAGCTGCTGGAAGACGTCACGGCTGCCATGGCCGCCGGCCACAACCAGTACCCGCCAATGCCCGGCATTCCGGCGCTGCGCGAAGCCATTGCCGCCAAGATCTCCGCGCTGTACGGCCACGGCTACAGCCCGGCGACCGAAATCACCGTCACGGCCGGCGCCACCCAGGCCATCATCACGGCCATCCTGGCGGTGGTGCGCCCGGGCGACGAAGTGATCGTGCTGGAGCCGTGCTACGACAGCTACGTGCCCAACATCGAGCTGGCCGGCGGCAGCGTGGTGCGCGTGCCGCTGGTGCCCGGCACCTTCCGCCCCGACTTCGACAAGATCGCCGCCGCGCTCACGCCGCGCACGCGCGCCATCATTGTCAACTCGCCGCACAACCCGAGCGCCACGGTCTGGACCGAGGCAGAAATGCGCCAGCTCGAAGACCTGCTCGCGCCTACCGACGTGTTCGTCATCAGCGACGAGGTCTACGAGCACATGGTGTTCGACAGCGCCCGCCATGAAAGCGTGGCGCGCTTCCCCGGCCTGGCTGCGCGCAGCTTCATCGTGAGCAGCTTCGGCAAGACCTACCACGTCACCGGCTGGAAGGTCGGCTTCGTGGCCGCGCCGGCCCCGCTGATGGCCGAGTTCCGCAAGGTGCATCAGTTCAACGTGTTCACCGTGAACACGCCCATGCAGCACGCGCTCGCGCAGTACATGGCCGAGCCCAAGCCCTACCTGGAGCTGCCGGCCTTCTATCAGCGCAAGCGCGACCTGTTCGCCGCGGGCCTGGCCGAAAAAACGCGCTTCAAGCTGCTGCGCAGCGAAGGCAGCTACTTTCAGTGCGTGGACATTTCGGCGGTAAGCGACCTGTCGGAAGCCGACTTCTGCCTGTGGCTCACCCGCGAAATTGGCGTGGCCGCCATTCCGCTGTCGGCCTTCTACGGCAATGGGTTCGACCAGCGCGTGGTGCGCTTCTGCTTCGCCAAGAAAGACGAGACCCTGAACGCGGCGCTGGAGCGGCTGGCACGGCTCTGAAGCGCTTCTGAAACGCCTCTGAAGGCGGTCGCTGACGGCGCATTGCCCGGCCATTGATGTCTTCGGTAGGACGTTCACTGACCACCAAAGGGGCGACTCTCCGGCGATCCAAACGCCGGCAAACAACGAGCATCAGGGCTCATCACAACAACTGCCCTGGAGAAACCATGTCGCTCTCGTTCATTCTGCTGATCATTCTGATCCTGATACTGGTCGGCGCACTGCCGAGCTGGGGCTACAGCCGCTCCTGGGGCTACGGGCCCAGCGGCGGCGTTGGCCTGATCGTCGTCATCGTCCTGATCCTTGTGCTGATGGGACGGATATAGGCCCTTACCGGCCGATACGGCACCGCCGATCTACGGTGCCGATAAAAAAACCCGCATGCGCGGGTTTTTTTTCGCCTGTAGCGCCCGAGCCACTCAGGTCTGCAGCTGCGCCCAGGCCTTGTCGAGCCGCTTCACGCTCACCGGCTGCGGCGTGCGCAGCTCCTGCGCAAAGAAGCTCACCCGCAGCTCTTCGAGCAGCCAGCGGAATTCGAGCATGCGGTCATCCACCACGCCCTTGCGCTCGGCCACCAGGCGCCAGTAGCGCTGGTCCTGCGGCTTCAGCTCGGCCAGCTTGGCGGCGTCGCGTGCCGGGTCGCTGCGCAGCTTGTCCAGCCGCAGCACGATCGCCTTCAGGTAGCGCGCAAAGTGCTGCAGCTGCGTCCAAGGCGCGTCGGCGATGAAGCGTTTGCCGACCAGGCGCTGCAACTGCTGCGCGGCATCCTGCACCGCCTCGGGCTGGATTCTGGTGTCCTTGATCTTGCGCGCCGCACCCGCGTACTCCACGAGGATGGTCGACGCGAGCCGCGCCACCTCGTTGGCAATCAGCGTGAGGCGGCCACGGCCTTCTTCCAGCCGCTTCTTGAACGCGAACTCGTCGGTCGGCAGCGGCTCCTGCAGAAAAGCGCGGTCGATCGCCACGTCGATGACCTGCGTGCGCAACTCTTCGGACGTGCCCAGCGGCATGTAGGCGACAGACATCTTCTGCAGGTCGGGAATGTTCTTCTCGAGGTACTTGAGCGCGTCCTTCAGCTGCAGCGCGAACAGGCGCCGCAGCCCGGCGCGGTGCTTGGCGGTCGCCACGGCGGGCTCGTCGAACACCTCGATGGTCACCGCGTCGCCCTCGTCGCGTAGCGCCGGAAAGCCGATGAGCGACTGCGCGCCGCGGCGCACTTCCATCAGCTCGGGCAGCTCGCCGAAGGTCCAGGCGGTGTAGCGCTGGCCGGCTGGCAAGGCGGGCGTGGCCTTCTCGGGCGCGGCATTCTTCGCGGGCCGTTGCCCTTCGTCGGCGGCCGGCGCCTGGGACGCGGGCGACGCCTTCACGTTGAGCCCCGCCAATGCCTGGAACGCTCCGCGCGCCTGCGCGCCCAGCTCGGCTTTCAGCGCCCCCAGGTTGCGCCCCATGCCCAGCTGGCGGCCGTGCTCGTCGACCACGCGCAGGTTCATGAACAGGTGCGGCGCCAGCATGTCGAGCTTGAAGTCGGCGCGCTTCACGTCGATGCTGGTCATGTCGCGCACGCGCTTGAGCAGCACGTCGGTCAGCGAGCCGCTGCCGAACAGCTCGGGCACCGACAGCGCCTCGGCCAGCTTGCTCGCCGACTCGGGCAGCGGCACCAGCCGCGAGCGCGGGCGCTGCGGCAGGCTCTTGAGCAGCGCCTGGATCTTGTCCTTCAGCATGCCCGTCACCAGCCACTCGCAGCGCTCTTCGCTCACCTGGTTGAGCACGAACAGCGGCACGCTGACCGTGAGGCCGTCCTTCGCGTCGCCGGGCTCGTGCAGGTAGGTGGCCACGCAATCGACGCCGCCCAGCCGCAGCGTGGCCGGAAACGACTGCGTCGTGATGCCGGCGGCTTGGTGGCGCATCAGCTCGTCGCGCGTCAGGAACAGCAGGCGCGGCTGGTCGCGCGAGGTCTGGCGATACCAGTTCTCGAAGGTGATGCCGCTGGCCACGTCGGCGGGCAATTGCGCGTCGTAGAAGGCGAAGATCAGCTCGTCGTCGACCAGCACGTCCTGCCGGCGCGACTTGTGCTCCAGCCCTTCAACTTCGCGCACCAGCTTGCGGTTGGCCTGCAGGAACGCGAATTTGGTTTCCCACTGGCCGGCCACCAGCGCCTCGCGAATGAAGATCTCGCGCGCCGCCACCGGGTCCACCTTGGTGAAATCGACCCGCCTGCCGCTGTACACCACCAGCCCGTAGAGCGTGGCGCGCTCCAGCGCCGAGACCTGCGCGCCCTTCTTCTCCCAGTGCGGGTCGAGCAGTTGCTTCTTCAGCAGATGCCCCGCCACCTGTTCGAGCCACTGCGGCTCGATGTTGGCCACGCCGCGCCCGAAGAGCCGCGTGGTCTCGACCAGTTCGGCCGCCACGATCCAGCGGCCGGGCTTTTTCTTCAGATGCGCGCCGGGGTGCTTGTAGAACTTGATGCCGCGCGCGCCCAGGTAGGCCTCATCGTCTTCCAGCTTCCAGCCGACGTTGCCCAGCAGGCCGGCCAGCATCGACAGGTGCAGCGGCTCATAGCCCGCGGGCTCGGTGTTGATGCGCCACTTGTGCTCGGCAACGACCGTGAGCAGCTGCGAGTGAATGTCGCGCCATTCGCGCACCCGGCGAATGTTGATGAAGTTCTGCCGCAGCAGCTGTTCGTACTGCCGGTTGCTGAGCTTGTGCGCGTCGCCGTGGCCGCCGCGCGCGTCGGCAATCCACTTCCACAGCCGCAGGTAGCCGCTGAACTCGCTCTTGTCGTCGTCGAATTTCGAATGCGCCTGGTCGGCCTGCTGCTGCGCTTCCATCGGGCGGTCGCGCACGTCCTGCACGCTGAGCGCCGAGGCAATGACCAGCACCTCCTCCAGCGCGCCACGCGTGCGCGCCTCCAGAATCATGCGGCCCACGCGCGGGTCGAGCGGCAGGCGCGACAGCTCCGCGCCGGTGTGCGTGAGCTCGTTGGCGTCGTCGACCGCGCCCAGCTCGTTGAGCAGCTGGTAGCCGTCGGCAATCGCGCGCGGCGACGGCGCCTCCAGGAACGGGAATTGCGCCACGTCGCCCAGGCGCAGCGACTTCATCCGCAAGATCACGCCGGCCAGCGACGACCGCAGGATTTCCGGATCGGTAAAGCGCGGACGGCCGTCGAAATCTTTCTCGTCGTACAGCCGGATGCAGATGCCGTTCGCCACCCGACCGCACCGGCCGGCGCGCTGGTTGGCCGCGGCCTGGCTGATCGGCTCGACCAGCAGTTGCTCGACCTTGCTGCGAAAGCTGTAGCGCTTGACGCGTGCAGTGCCGGTGTCGATCACATAGCGGATGCCCGGCACGGTGAGCGAGGTTTCGGCCACGTTGGTGGCCAGCACGATGCGCCGGCCGTTGTGGCTTTCGAAGATGCGGTCCTGCTCGGGGCCCGACAGCCGCGCGAACAGCGGCAGCACCTCGGCGCTGCGAAACAGCGGCTGGTGGCTGACGTGACGGCGCAGGTGGTCGGCAGCTTCGCGGATCTCGCGCTCGCCGGGCAGAAAGATCAGGATGTCGCCCGCGTTGTGCGGGTCGCGCCAGAGCTCGTCGACCGCGTCGGCAATGGCGTCGTTCAGGTCGTACTCGCGCGACTCCTCGAACGGCCGGTAGCGCTGCTCCACCGGAAAGGTGCGCCCCGACACCATGATGGTGGGCGCGGGCCCCTTGGCCGATGCAAAGTGCTGAGCGAAGCGGTCGGCGTCGATGGTGGCCGAGGTGACGATCACCTTCAGGTCGGGCCGGCGCGGCAAGATTTCGCGCAGGTAGCCCAGCAGGAAGTCGATGTTCAGCGAACGCTCGTGCGCCTCGTCGATGATGATCGTGTCGTAGGCCTTCAGCAGCGGGTCGGTCTGCGTTTCCGCCAGCAGAATGCCGTCGGTCATCAGCTTGACCGAGGCGTCGCGGCTCAGCCGGTCCTGAAAGCGCACCTTGAAGCCGACCACGTCGCCCAGCGGCGTCTTCAGCTCCTCGGCAATGCGCTTGGCCACCGAACTCGCGGCAATGCGGCGCGGCTGCGTGTGGCCGATGAGGCGGCCCTTGCCAGGCTCGGCATTGAGCTTGCCGCGGCCGAGCGCCAGGGCGATCTTCGGCAACTGCGTGGTCTTGCCCGAGCCGGTTTCGCCGCAGACGATCACCACCTGGTTCGCCTGGATGGCGGCCATGATTTCGTCGCGCCGGCCCGAGACGGGAAGCGATTCGGGGAATTCGATGCGCAAGGGAGCGGAGGGGGTCGTGGTCGTCAAGGGAAGGCAGTCGTCGGGCTGGCGCGGCGGGCAAACCGTCGATTATCGGTGCCTGCGGCCAAAGCCTGCACCGCCACGGCCAGAGCCCCGCCGCCCCCCTGCGGTGCGCGCTGACCTCACGCGGCGCGTGCTTGGCCAAGTCAGACAAATGACGCTTCATGAATGCACAATCACGCCCCATGTCCACCGTCTTCAATTTCACCTTCGTGCCGTGGTTCCGCTCGGTCGCGCCCTACATTCACACGCACCGCGGCAAGACTTTCGTGGTCGGCCTTGCGGGCGAGGCGATCGCTGCGGGCAAGCTGCAGAACATTGCGCAAGACCTGGCGCTGATCCAGAGCATGGGCGTGAAGATCGTGCTGGTGCACGGCTTTCGCCCGCAGGTCAACGAGCAGCTCGCGGCCAAGGGCCATGAGGCGCGCTACTCGCACGGCATTCGCATCACCGACGAAGTGGCGCTCGACTCCGCGCAAGAAGCCGCCGGCCAGCTGCGCTACGAAATTGAGGCCGCCTTCAGCCAGGGCCTGCCCAACACGCCCATGGCGGGTTCCACGGTGCGCGTGATCTCCGGCAACTTCATCACCGCGCGCCCCGTGGGCGTGGTCGACGGGGTCGACTTCAAACATTCGGGCCTGGTGCGCAAGGTCGACTCGTCGGGCATTCGTCGCACGCTGGACTTTGGCGCGATGGTGCTGATGTCGCCGTTCGGCTTTTCGCCCACCGGAGAGGCCTTCAACCTGACGATGGAAGAAGTGGCGACCAGCGTGGCCATTTCCATCCAGGCCGACAAGCTCATCTTTCTGACGGAAGTGCCAGGCATCCGCATGGACAGCGAGCTGCCCGAAAGCGAAGACAACCCCATCGACACCGAGCTGCCGCTGGACGCCGCCGAAAAGCTGCTCGCCTCGCTGCCGCCCGCGCAAAAACCGACCGACACGGCCTTCTACCTGCAGCACTGCGTGAAGGCCTGCAAAGGCGGCGTGGAGCGCAACCACATCCTGCCGTTTGCGCTGGACGGCTCGCTGCTGCTGGAGGTGTACGTGCACGACGGCGTGGGCACCATGGTGATCGACGAGAAGCTCGAAAGCCTGCGCGAAGCCTCGGTGGACGACATCGGCGGCATCCTGCAGCTCATCGAGCCGTTCGAGCGCGACGGCACGCTGGTCAAGCGCGACCGCACCGAGATCGAGCGAGACGTGGGCCACTACACGGTGATAGAGCACGACGGCGTGATCTTCGGCTGCGCGGCGCTGTACCCCTACCCCGAGGAAAAAACCGCCGAGATGGCCGCGCTGACGGTGTCCCCGCTGTCGCAGTCGCAGGGCGACGGCGAGCGAATATTGAAGCGCATCGAGCACCGCGCCAAGTCGATGGGGCTGGACAGCATCTTCGTGCTCACCACGCGCACGATGCACTGGTTTCTCAAGCGCGGCTTCCAGCAGGTCAACCCCGACTGGCTGCCCGAAGCGCGCAAGCGCAAGTACAACTGGGACCGCAAGAGCCAGGTGCTGGTCAAGAAGATCTGACAAACCGGGGAACCCACGATGACGCTAGCGACCGCCCTGCTCTTCACCATCGTGGCCCTTGCGGCCATCGCCACGCCCGGTCCCACGGTGCTGCTGGCGCTCAGCAACGGCTCGCGCCATGGCGTGCGCCGGGCGCTGCCGGGCATGCTTGGCGCGGTGCTGTCGGACTTTGTGCTGGTCGGCGCCGTGGCGCTCGGGCTGGGCGCGCTGCTGGCGGCCTCGGAGTTCTGGTTCTCGATGCTGAAGTGGGTGGGCGCGGTCTACCTGGCCTGGCTGGGGCTGCGCATGCTGCGCTCCAAGGGCGGGTTCCAGCTGCCCACGGCCGAGTCGGCGCTGACGGAGACGGCGGGCGAAAGCCGGCGCATCTTCTTCAAGTCGTTCCTGGTGGCGGTGACCAACCCCAAGGGCTACATCTTCTGCTCGGCGCTGCTGCCGCAGTTCATTGACCCGACGGCCGCCCAAGCGCCGCAGTACCTGATCATTGCGTTGATCTTCGCGGGCCTGGACACGTTGGTGATGCTGGCCTACGCCTTCGTCGGTGCCCGTGCGATCCGCCTGCTGACGGTGTCGGCCACGCGCTGGATCGACCGGGCCTGCGGCGGCATGCTGCTGGCGCTGGCGGGCTCGCTCGCCTTCTACCGGCGCAGCGCTGCCTGACGCTTGCGGCTGTCCTCGGGCAGCGCAGGCAGCGCAGGCAACGGCGACAAACCCCACGACGTTCCCCCGAAGCCCCAGCGGGCTCCGATGATTTTTTTTCGCAAGCCGCAGGACCACGGCTTGCCCGCGCCATTTTTCAACGGAGGAAGAGAAAGAATGAAGTACCGGACCCTTTTGGCAACCACCCTCATCGCCGCTTCGGCGTTCTTGGCCGGCTGCGGCGACAAGGCGGACAAGGTGAATGCGGCCTCGCAAGGCCAGGCACCTGCCAAGGCCGAGCAGGCCGACAACGAGCAGAAGCAGGTAGAGAAATACAACATCTACGTCGACGTGTCGAACAACCTGCGCACCTCGTTCCAGCAGGCACGCGCGGAGTACGTGGCCCAGCAGGTGCCGCTGCTCCAGGCCAAGGCGCCGCTGACGAGCATGCGCATTCAGAACGACATTTTCGTGGACCGCTCGGCCAACAAGCTGGACAGCGCCGTGGCCATCAGCGCGCCGCTGCCCGAAATCGACGAGTCGGCCAAGGCGTTTTCCGCCGCGCTCAAGGTGCTGTCGCCGCTGAGCCGCGAGCTGAACAACTATGCCAATTCCAAGGGCTACCTGGCCGACAACGGTGAAAAGGCGCGCCAGTTGAACAAGGACTACCTGGCCGCGCTCACCGCCGTCGCGCAGGCTGAGGCCGCGTTCGACAACGGCCTGAGCGCGCGCGACCGGGCCCTGACCAAAGAGGCCTTCGAGAAGGCCCCGAAGGACACGGCCGCCTACTACCGCGCCGGGCTCATCTACCACGGCAAGCTCAACCACAACGACGCCAACGCGCTGTTCGAGTCGCCCAACGACCCGAAGGCGCTGGCCGCCTTCGAGGCCTCGCTGGCGCTGGTGGCCGACTCGGCCGCCGGCTGGAGCAAGAAGGTCAGCGAGCAGCCGCCCAGGAACGGCCGCAGCTGCGACGGCGGCATGCTGCACATTAACGCGTTCATCGGCCAGTCGCGCTCGATCGTCAAGGACGTGAAGGACGGCGTGTTCAAGCGCAAGGAAACCGGGCTGGTGGCACGCATGGGCAACGCCGGCATCGTCAACGCGGCCAACCGCTACAACCAGAACTTCGCGAACATGATCGGCCAGTTCAACCACCCGATGTGCTGAAGCGGGGCGGCGCCTGCCGCAGGCTCAGGCCGTCACGTCGACCACGATGCGGCCTTTCGCCTTGCCCGCCTCGACTGCCTCATGGGCCGACGTGGCCTCGTCGAGCGTGAAGCGGCGTGCGTCCATCAGCGGCAGGAGCCGCCCGGCTTCCACCAGCCGGGTGGCCGCTTCAAGGATCTCGCCGTGGTGCGCACGCCCACGGCCGGTGATCATCGGCAGCAGCGTGAACACGCCCGAGTAGGTCGCCGCGCGAAACGACAGCGGCGCCAGCGCGTGGGTGCCCCAGCCCAGGCAACTGACCACATGGCCGCCGTAGCGGCGCGCGGCCGTGAACGAGGCGTCGAGCACCGCGCCGCCGACCGTGTCGTACACCACGTCGAAGCCCTCGCCGCCCGTGTGCTGCGCCACATAGGCGTCGACCGAACTGGCCGCGTGGTCGATGGGCGTCGCGCCCAAGCGCCGGATGGTTTCCGCCTGCGACAGGGAGCCGGTCGCAAAAACCTTCGCGCCCAGCGAATGCGCCAGTTGCACCGCCATGTGTCCGACCCCGCCCGCACCGCCGTGCACCAGCACCGTCTGGCCGGCCTGCGTGTTCGCGCGGTCCACCAGCCCCTCCCACGCGGTGATGAACACCAGCGGCAGGCCCGCGGCCTCGCGCATGCCCAGGTTGTGCGGTTTCAGCGCGAGCAGGTCGGCGTCCACGGCGGTGTACTCGGCCAATGTGCCCTGCAGCCCGCCGATGCCGCCGGCCAGGCCGTAGACCTCGTCGCCGCGCTTGAACTTCGTCACGCCCGGGCCCACCGCCTCGACCACGCCGGCCAGGTCCATGCCAAGCACCGAAGGCAGCGGCTGCCGCGCATGGGCCGCCTGGCCGGCGCGGATCTTGGTGTCCAGCGGGTTCACGCCGCTGGCGTGGATGCGCACCAGCACCTGACCTTGGGCCGGCACGGGGCGGTCGAGACGGGCGATGCGAAAGGGCTGGCCGGCCGCGTCGAGCACGGCAGCACGCATGGTGGGAGAAGACGTCGTCATGGCGGAATTCCTTGAAGTGGTGGATCGGTGAAGCGATTGTTCGATCAACACAACTGCAAGTAAATTGACAGAACTGCAGTCTTATCATTCACAAATGAATGAACCTGCCACGCCCCCGATGGAATGGAGCGACATCCGCGTATTCCTAGCGATCGCCCGCAGCGGCACGCTGATGGGCGCCGCCCGCCAGACCGGCCTCTCGCAGCCGACCATGGGCCGCCGGCTGAAGGCGCTGGAGGCCAGCCTGTCGCTCACGTTGTTCCAGCGCACAAGCGACGGGTTCGTGCTCACGGCCGAGGGCGAGTCGGTGCTGGGCCATGCACAACGCATGGAGGAACAAGCGCTGGCCTTCCAGCGCGAACTTGCCGGCAACCAGCAGCAGCTGGAGGGCGCGCTGCGCGTGTCTTCTTCAGACTGGTTCGGCGTGCATGTTTTGTCGCCGGTGCTCGCGGGCTTCCTGCGCGCGCATCCGGGCGTCAGCATCGAGCTGCTGACCGACGCGCGGCTGCTGAACCTGGCGCGGCGCGAGGCCGACCTGGTCTTTCGCATCCAGCCCTTCGAGGAGCCGTACATCCTGCAGCGCAAGCTCATGCACATGCGCTATGCGCTCTACACGGCAGCCGGCCAGTCGCACCCCGCTGCCGGCGATGGTGAGGGCAGCGCGCTGGTCACGCTAGACCACGCCTACCGCGACTTCCCCGATGCCGTGTGGCTGCGGCGCATGCTGCCCAAGGCCCGCACCGCCTTCGGCAGCAACAACCGCGAGGCCCAGGCACTGCTGTGCGCGGCCGGCGTGGGCCTGGCCGTGCTGCCAGTGGCGCTGGGCGACGCCACGCCCGGCGTCGAGCGCGTGGACCTGGGTGAACCGCCACCAGGGCGCGACGTGTGGCTCGGCTACCACCGCGACCTGCGGCGACTGGCGCGGCTGCGGGCGCTGGTTGAACGCACGATCGAGGCGCTCACGCCGGTGCCATGAGCCCCTGTCGTCATGAAGCCGCCACCCCGTCGCCGATAATCCCGCGCATGAATCCCTTGCTTTCCAGGTTGCAGCCCTATCCCTTCGAGCGGCTGAAGCAACTGTTTGCGGGCGTCACGCCCAACCACGAATTCCGCGCCATCAGCCTGGGCATCGGCGAGCCCAAACATGCGACGCCAGCGTTCATCAAGGACGCGCTGAGTGCCGGCCTTGGCGCACTGGCGGCGTACCCGGCCACCGCCGGCGACTTGAAATTGCGCACCGCCTTCACCGATTGGCTGAAGACCCGCTACAGCCTCGCGCTGGACCCGGCCACGCAGGTGCTGCCCGTCAACGGCTCGCGCGAGGCGCTGTTCTCGCTGGCGCAAACGGTGGTCGACCCGACCGCCTCGCCCCCGCCGGTGGTGATTTCGCCCAACCCGTTCTATCAAATCTACGAGGGCGCGGCCCTGCTCTCTGGCGCCGAGCCGTACTACGTGCCGAGCGTGCCCGCGCGCAATTTCGCGGTCGACTGGGACAGCGTGCCCGAAGCCGTCTGGGCACGCACGCAGCTGGTGTTCGTGTGCTCGCCGGGCAACCCCACGGGCGCGGTGATGTCGCTGGCTGAGTGGCGCAAGCTCTTCGCGCTGTCCGATCTGCACGGCTTCGTGATTGCGGCCGACGAGTGCTACAGCGAAATCTATTTCCGTGAGGAGCCGCCACTCAGCGGCATGGAAGCCTCGGAGAAGCTCGGGCGGCCCGACTTCAAAAACCTGATCGCGCTGACCTCGCTCTCCAAGCGCAGCAACGTGCCCGGCCTGCGCAGCGGCTTCGTGGCGGGCGATGCGGCCCTCATCAAGAAGTTCTTGCTGTACCGCACCTACCACGGCAGCGCCATGAGCGGCACCGTGGGCGCAGCGAGCATCGCGGCCTGGGGCGACGAGACCCACGTGGTGGAGAACCGCGCCATGTACCGCGCCAAGTTCGCGGCCGTCACGCCGCTGCTGGAGCAGGTGCTCGACGTGCGCCTGCCCGACGCCGCCTTCTACCTGTGGGCCGGCGTGCCAGAAGTGTGGGCCGGCGACGACGAAGCCTTCGCCCGCGCGCTCTACGCTCAATACAATGTCACGGTTTTGCCGGGGAGCTACCTGGCGCGCGACACCGACCACAGCGCCAACCCAGGCCGGGGCCGCATCCGCATGGCGCTGGTGGCCGAAACGGCCGAATGCGTCGAGGCCGCCGAACGCATCGTCCGGTTCGTCAAGGGCGGCCGCTGATCTTTGGCCGATTGGCCAACACGCTTTCCCCGCACCCATTTTTCACCCGAGACTTTCTCCATGACCCAGCAACTGCAACAAATCATCGACGCCGCGTGGGAAGACCGCGCCAACATCTCGCCCACCGCCGCGTCCGCCGAAGTGCGCGATGCCGTGGACCACGTCATCACCGAGCTGAACAACGGCAAGCTGCGCGTGGCCACCCGTGAAAGCGTGGGCAAGTGGACGGTGCACCAGTGGATCAAGAAGGCCGTGCTGCTGTCGTTCCGCCTGAAGGACAACGAGCAGATTCAAGCCGGCTCGCTGGGCTTCTACGACAAGGTGCCGACCAAGTTCTCGCACCTGTCGGCCGCCGAGCTGAAGGAATCGGGCGTGCGCATCGTGCCGCCGGCCGTGGCCCGCCGCGGCAGCTTCATCGCCAAGGGCGCGATCCTGATGCCCTCTTACGTGAACATCGGCGCCTATGTGGGCGAAGGCACCATGGTCGACACCTGGGCCACCGTGGGTTCTTGCGCGCAGATCGGTGCCCATGTGCATCTGTCGGGCGGCGTGGGCATTGGCGGCGTGCTGGAGCCGCTGCAAGCCGGCCCCACCATCATCGAAGACAACTGCTTCATCGGCGCGCGCTCCGAAGTGGTCGAAGGCGTGGTGGTCGAAGAAAACTCCGTGCTCGGCATGGGCGTGTACCTCGGCCAGAGCACCCCCATCTTCAACCGCGACACCGGCGAAACCTTCTACGGCCGCGTGCCGGCCGGCAGCGTGGTCATCAGCGGCAACCTGCCCAAGAAGACCAAGTCGGGCCAGGACTACAGCACCTACGCCGCAATCATCGTGAAGACGGTCGACGCGCAAACCCGCTCCAAGACCAGCCTGAACGACCTGCTGCGCGACTGATCGTCTCCTGCCAGAGCGACAGCGTTTCCCTTAGAGAACAACAGCACCCGAGGAGAGAGACCGATGAACATGATGGAGCGAATTCTTCGTCTGATGGCCGAGCGCAAGGCCTCCGACATCTATCTGTCGGCCCACTCCCCGGTGCTGATCCGCATCAACGGCAACTGCGTGCCCATCAACGCGCAGGTGCTGCCGCCCTCCGCGCCGCTGGCGCTGCTTGCCGAAGTGGTGCCGGCGGAGCGCATTCAGGAGCTGGAGCACACGGGCGAACTGAACATGGCCGTCGCCCTGGAAGGCGCCGGCAACTACCGCGTGAGCGCCATGCGCCAGCGCGGCAGCTACGCGGTGGTGGTGCGCCACATCAGCGCCACCATTCCGAGCTTTGCAGAGCTGAACCTGCCCGACATTCTGAAGACGCTCATCATGGAAAAGCGCGGGCTGATCCTGATGGTGGGCGCCACCGGCGCCGGCAAGACGACCACGCTGGCCTCGATGCTGGACTACCGCAACGAGCACGCCAGCGGCCACATCCTCACGGTGGAAGAGCCGATCGAGTTCACCTTCACCAACAAGAAGTCGGTGGTGAACCAGCGCGACGTGGGCAGCGACACAGAGTCGCTGCAAACGGCGCTGAAGAACGCGCTGCGCCAGGCGCCCGACGTGATTCAGATCGGCGAAATTCGCGACCGCGACACCATGACCGCCGCCATCGCGTATGCGCAGTCGGGCCACCTGTGCGTGGCCACGCTGCACGCCAACAACAGCTACCGCGCGCTGAACCGCATCCTGAGCTTCTACCCGGTCGAGGTGCGCGCCACGCTGCTGGGCGACCTGGGCGGCGCGCTGCGCGCCATCGTGTCGCAGCGCCTGCTGCGCACGCCCGCCAGCGGCCGCGTGCCGGCGCTGGAGGTCATGCTCAACACCGCGCTGGTGGCCGAGCTGATTGAAAAAGGCGACTTCTCCGGCGTCAAGGAGGCCATGGAAAAGTCGATGGCCGAAGGCTCGCAGACCTTCGAGGAAGACATCGCCCGCCTTGTCACCGAAGAGCGCGTGAGCCGCGAAGAGGGCCTGGCCCAGGCCGATTCGCCCACCAACCTGATGTGGCGCCTGCAGAACCGCGCCGCGCCCAAGCAGCAGATAGACGACCGCGCCCTCACCGACCAGGTCGACGAACCCACCTTCACAGACATCACGCTGGACGTGAAGTTCTGAACCAGCCCTCCCCGGCCTTTTTTCCGATGTCCCGTACGCTCCAGCTCGCCGAACAACTCATCTCGCGCCCCTCCGTCACCCCTGACGACGCGGGCTGCCAACAGATCCTCGGCGAGCGGCTGGCGGCACTGGGCTTCACGCTGGAAACCATCGAGAGCGGCCCGGCCGACTTTCGCGTGACCAACCTGTGGGCGGTGCGCCGCCCCGTGAACGCAAAGGCCACCAAGACGCTGGTGTTCGCCGGCCACACCGACGTGGTGCCCACCGGCCCGGTCGAGCAATGGACCAGCCACCCATTCACCCCCACGCACCGCGACGGCAAGCTGTACGGCCGCGGGGCCTGCGACATGAAGACCTCGGTGGCCGCCTTCGTGGTGTCGATCGAGGAGTTTCTGCAGGCCGTGCCCGAGCCCCGGCTCACGCTGGCGCTGCTGCTCACCAGCGATGAAGAGGGCCCCGGCGTCGACGGCACCGTGGTCGTGTGCAACACACTGGCCGCGCGCGGCGAGGTGCTCGACTACTGCATCGTCGGCGAGCCCACTGCCGTGGAGCGCTGCGGCGACATGATCAAGAACGGCCGCCGCGGCACCATGAGCGGCAAGCTCACGGTGAAGGGCGTGCAAGGCCACATCGCCTACCCGCACCTGGCGAAGAACCCAGTGCATTCGGTGGCGCCCGCGCTGGCCGAACTGGTGGCACTGAACACGGCCGGCGGCTGGGACGCCGGCAACGCGTACTTCCAGCCGACCAGTTGGCAGATCAGCAATTTCCATTCGGGCACGGGCGCAAGCAATGTGATTGCCGGCAGCGCGGTGATCGACTTCAACTTTCGCTTTTCGACCGAATCGACACCCGAGTCGCTGCAGCAACGCGTGCACGCCGTGCTCGACGCGCACCAGGTCGACTACACGCTGGCCTGGACCATCGGCGGCCTGCCCTTTCTGACCACGCCGGGCGAGCTGGTCGCGGCCGTGCAGGGCGCCATCCGCGAAGAGACGGGCATCGAGACCGAACTGTCGACCAGCGGCGGCACCAGCGACGCGCGCTTCATTGCCAAGGTGTGCAAGCAGGTGGTGGAGCTGGGCCCGGTGAACGCGAGCATCCACAAGATCGACGAGCACATCGACGTGGCCGAGATCGAGACGCTGAAGAACATCTACGTGCGCACCTTGAAGCAGCTGGACGCTGCGCTCGAGGCATGAGCACCGTCATTGAACTGATCGAAGCCGGCGCCAAGCGCCTGCAGGACGCTGGCGTGGCCTTCGGCCATGGCACGGCCACCGCCTTCGACGAAGCGGCCTGGCTGGTGCTGTGGCGCCTGAAGCTGCCGCTGGACGACATCGACGCCGCCGCAGACACCCCCGTGTCGAGCGCCGACGCCGCCAAGGTGGCCGCGCTCATCGACGAACGCATTGCCACGCGCAAGCCCGCCGCCTACCTCACCAAGGAGGCCTGGCTGCAGGGCGTGCCGTTCTACGTGGACGAGCGCGCCATCGTGCCGCGCAGCTTCATTGCCGAGCTGATTGCCGACGGCAGCATCGACTACTGGCTGGGCCCGCACACGCAGCGCGTGCTCGACCTGTGCACCGGCAATGGCAGCCTGGCCGTGCTGGCGGCGCTGACTTACCCCGACGTGACCGTGGACGCCGCTGACCTGTCGGTCGAGGCGCTGGAGGTGGCGGCCATCAACGTCACCCGCCACCAGCTCGACGGGCGCGTCACGCTGATTGCCTCGGACGGCCTGGCGAACGCGCCCGGCCCCTACGACCTGGTGTTGTGCAACCCGCCCTACGTCAACAGCGAGAGCATGGCCGCCCTGCCCGCCGAATACCTGGCCGAGCCCGAACTGGCGCTGGCCGGCGGCACCGACGGCATGGACTTCGTGCGCCGCATGTTCGCCGACGCGCCCTCGCGCATGAGCGAGCAGGCCGTGCTGGTGCTGGAAATCGGCAACGAGCGCGACCACTTCGAAGCTGCCTTCCCGCGGCTGGAGGTGGTGTGGCTCGAAACCTCGGCGGGCGAGGACCAGGTCTTGCTTGTGAGCCGCACCGCCCTGGCTGGCCTGCCGGGCGCGAACCCGGTGGCCGGCGCCGGCACGCGTTAGCGCCGCCCACCTCCACTTCCCCGGCACCTTCAGCCGCTTTCTCGCAGTCATTGGCTGCGATTCCCAGTTTCCAGGCGATATCCCCGCGCCTTTGTCCCTTTTCGCCGAGCCGAAAGGGCCGCGCGGGATAATCGCTCCTACGGTTCCTCTTTCATGATTACTCTCAAAAACGTCATTCTTCGCCGCAGCGCCAAGAAACTCCTCGACGGCGCCACCGTCAACCTCAACCCCGGTGAAAAAG
This sequence comes from Variovorax sp. H27-G14, assembly GCF_046156345.1. Taxonomy (NCBI): domain Bacteria; kingdom Pseudomonadati; phylum Pseudomonadota; class Betaproteobacteria; order Burkholderiales; family Comamonadaceae; genus Variovorax; species Variovorax sp. H27-G14. Next base: position 572,519 of record NZ_JAYLVN010000003.1, on the reverse strand, counting down.
TCGGCCTCGTGGGGCGAAACGGCGCAGGCAAGTCCTCGCTGTTTGCGCTCTTCAACGGCTCGCTGCACGAAGACGGCGGCGACTTCTATGTGCCCAAGCAGTGGCGCATGGCCCAGGTGGCGCAGGACATGCCTGAAACCGACGAGTCGGCCACCGAGTTCGTGGTGGGCGGCGACACCCGCCTGACCGAGCTGCGCGCCACGCTGGCCGCCATCGAGGCCGCCTACACCGAGAACCCCGACGACGCCGACATCGGCATGGAACTGGCCCACGCCTACACCGACCTGGCCGATGCCGGCGAGCACGACGCCGTGCCGCGCGCGCAGGCGCTGATTCTGGGGCTGGGCTTCAAGTCGAGCGAGCTCGACGGCGCCGTCAACAGCTTCTCGGGCGGCTGGCGCATGCGGCTGCAACTGGCCCGCGCGCTGATGTGCCCGAGCGACCTGCTGCTGCTCGACGAACCCACCAATCACTTGGACCTGGACGCCCTGGTGTGGCTCGAAGCCTGGCTGCAGAAGTACGCCGGCACCATGATCGTCATCAGCCACGACCGCGAGTTTCTCGACGCCGTGACCGACGTCACCCTGCACATCGCCAACGCGCAGCTCACGCGCTACGGCGGCAACTACAGCGCCTTCGAAACCCTGCGCGCCGAGCAGATGGCGCTGCAGCAAACCGCCTTCAGCAAGCAGCAGGACAAGATCGCTCACCTGCAGAAGTTCATCGACCGCTTCAAGGCCAAGGCCAGCAAGGCCAAGCAGGCGCAAAGCCGCGTGAAGGCGCTGGAGCGCATGGAAAAGGTGGCGCCGCTGCTGGCCGAAGCCGACTTCACCTTCGAGTTCAAGGAGCCGGGCAACATTCCCAACCCGATGCTGTCGATCAGCAACGCGAGCTTTGGCTATGAGATCGAAGACGCCGCGCCCAAGACCATCCTGCGCGGCGTGAGCCGCTCGGTGCTGGCGGGCCAGCGCATCGGCATCCTGGGCGCCAACGGCCAGGGCAAGTCGACGCTGGTGAAGACCATTGCGCGCGAAATGGGCGCGCTGGCCGGTGAAGTGACCGAGGGCAAGGGCCTGAACATCGGCTACTTCGCGCAGCAGGAACTCGACGTGCTGCGCCCGCAGGACAACCCGCTCGAGCACATGGTGCGCATGGCCCGCGAAATGGGCAGCAACGCGAAGGAAGCCACCGGCGAGCAAGCGCTGCGCGGCTACCTGGGCAGCTTCAACTTCAGTGGCGACATGGTCAAGCAGGCCGTGGGCACCATGAGCGGCGGCGAAAAGGCCCGCCTTGTACTGGCAATGATGGTGTGGCAGCGCCCCAACCTGCTGCTGCTTGACGAGCCCACCAACCACCTGGACCTGGCCACGCGCGAAGCACTGGCCGTGGCGCTCAACGAATTCGAAGGCACGCTGATGCTGGTGAGCCACGACCGTGCGCTGCTGCGCTCGGTGTGCGACGAGTTCTGGCTGGTGGGCCGCGGCGTGGTCGCCGACTTCGACGGCGACCTGGACGACTACCAGCGCTACCTGCTGGACGAAGCCAAGCGCATGCGCGAAGAAGCCAAGGTGGCGGTGCGTGAAGCGGCCAATGTGGCTGCCACCGCGGCCGCCGCGCCGGCCGCGGCGCCAGCACGCAAGCAGGACGCCCAGGAGCGCCAGCAGCGCAGCGAGCAGGCCAAGCCGCTCAAGCGCGAAATTGCCCAGATCGACGAACGCATGGCCGCCGCCAGCACCGAGCGCACCGCGCTCGAGGCGCGCATGAGCCAACCGCTGCCCGCAGCCGAGATTGCCGATGCCGGCAAGCGGCTGAAGGCTTTGAACGACGAAATCGGCCGCCTCGAAGAGCGCTGGCTGGCCCTGTCGGACCAGCTGGAAGCGCTCGCGGCCTGAACCTGAAAAAGGGCATTGCATGCCGTCTGCCATCGAACTCGCCGGGAGCGATGAAAAGCTCATCGCCGCCATCCACCGCAGCCGCAGGCTGATCGGCCGCAAGGCCCTGATGGCGGCGGCGGCCAGCGCCGTGCCGCTGCCCGGCATCGACTGGGCGGCCGACGCGGCCCTGCTCTCGCGGCTGGTGCCGCAGATCAGCGCCGAGTTCGGCCTGTCGGTCACGCAGATCGAAAAGCTCGCGCCGCAGCAGCGCGAGCGCATCCAGAAGGCGGCCACCACGGTGGGCGCCCTGCTGGTGGGACGGCTGGTGACGCGCGACCTGCTGATCCGCCTGGCCAAGCACGCGGGCATGCGCCTGACCGCCAAGCAGGCGACCAAGTACGTGCCCATTGCGGGGCAGCTGGTGTCGGCGGCGCTTGGCTATGCGGCCTTGCGTGCGCTGGGCGAGCAGCACATCAAGGACTGCGTGCGCGTCAGCGCCACGCTCGCACTCTCGCCGCCCGAACCGCACGCGAGCGCCTGAGCGCCTCGCGGTCGAACAGCACCTGCGCCGCCCACGCGGCGCAGACCAACCCGAAGCACCCCACACCGGCGAGTGCCGGGCGCGCCGCCATCAGTCCATAGACAAGCCCCACGGCGGACAGCAAGGCCAGCAGCGCGCACAGCGCGCGGTCGAGCCTCAGGCCCGACGGCAACGGGCCATGCACGCCTCAGTCATGCGGCAAGGAGGCGCGCAGCATGGGCGCGGGCTGCAGCGCCTGCTCCTTGAGCTGCTGCTCGTAGGCGCCCAACAGCGCTACGTAGTGGCGCGACATCACATCGCTGACCCGCCCCAGGCCGATCTTGCTGATCGTGGGCTGCGGTATGCCGGTCTTTCGTTCGATCTGCTTTTGCGTGAGCCCCATGGCCCTCAGCGCCAGCACCAACTCGCGTGGCTTCATGGCGATTCCTCCCTTTTTTTCATATTCTAGAGTCCAATTAGAATATTCATCTGGGCTTAAATCCCTACGAATGGAGACCATAGCCAAACGCGCATTGGCAGCGCGCAAATACGCCAAGATGACTCAGAAGCAGGCCGAGGCTGTTTCGGGTGTCAAACAATCAAGCATTTCGAAGATCGAGCGGGGGGGAACCACCCGCTCGATGAGCGTGCTGCCGCTCGCACGCGCCTACGGGGTCGATCCGAACTGGCTCCACACCGGCGACGGCGCCGCGCCCGGAGAACATCGCCAGATTCCGCTGGGCGGCTACCGCGTGAACGAGCCCCCTGGCGCGTACCGCGTGCTGCACATGGCGCCGGACAGCCCGTCGTTCATGCCGCGCACGCCGGGCACGGTGCCGGTCATCACCTGGGAGGACGCGGCCCACTGGGAAGACCGAAACACCGCCCAGCAGAGCCAGCCCGAGCGCTGGATACCCTGCATCGCGCATCACAGCCTGGACACCTACGTGCTGCGCATGCGCGGCAACAGCATGACCGCGAGCAGCGGCCAGTTGAAGAGCTACCCGGCCGGCTCGCTCGTGTTCGTCGACACGCAACTGAAGACACCCGACGACGGCGAGCGCGTCATCGCGCGCATCGACGAAACGGGTGAGGTGACATGCAAGGTGTTCAAGAGCGAGGACGGCAAGCGTTGGCTGCTGCCGCTGAACCCGAAGCACGAGGCCATTCGCATGGCGTTCACCGTGCTGGGCACGGTGGTGGGCAAGTGGGAAGACGAGGACTGAGCCTGAGTGCAGGAGAAGTCTTAGCGAAGACTTAGCAGCCGACTGTTCATCGTCTTTCGGCAGCAGATTGCGAAGAGGTCAGGTTGTATGCAGGTTCACAAGAGATATTCAAGTCTCTCCCTGTGGCCTGCAATCCTCTGATCCTCCCTCCTCCAGCAGGTCACCTTCCAGCCCGCCTTCGTGCGGGCTGTTTTTTTTAGAGGCTTGTTGCTCGCCCCCAGGCTTCGCGCACTTCGTGTCGCTTCTCCTTCCCCCTACCGGGGGCAACACCTGAGGCCCGGCAAAGCCGGTTCCTCGGTGTTTCTGGAACAAGGCGGGAGCCCTGAGCTTCCCGCTCTTTTTTTACTTGGGCAACAGCACCTTGTTGACCACGTGGATCACGCCGTTCGACTGGTAGACGTTGGGAATGGTCACCGTGGCGGTGCCGCCCTTTTCGTCGGTGATCATGATCTTGCCGCCCTTTTCCTTGGCCACCAGCACGCCGCCGGCCACGGTCTTCAGTTCGGCCGAGCCCTTGCCGGCCTTGATTTCCTTCTTCAGTTCGGCCGCGTCGAGCTTGCCCGGCACCACGTGGTAGGTCAGCACGCGGTCAGGGCGTCCTTGCTCTCGGGCTTGAGCAGCGTGTCGACGGTGCCGGCCGGCAGTGCGGCAAAAGCGGCGTTGGTGGGTGCGAACACGGTGAACGGACCCGGGCCCTTGAGCGTGTCGACCAGGCCCGCAGCCTTCACGGCGGCAACCAGCGTGGTGTGGTCCTTGGAGTTGACGGCGTTGTCGATGATGTCCTTGGTCGGCAGCATCGCTGCACCGCCCACCATGACAGATGCCGCCATGGCCGAGAAGGCCCCTGCGGACAGCGCGACGGCGAGAGAGACGGCGGCGATGCGATGAAGTTTGTTCTGCATGGAAATTGCTCCTGATGAATGAATGAACCACCGCGAAATGGCAGCGGCTGACATCAATACGGGAGCCCGCGCGGAACAGATTCGGCCACGGCCAAAAGAAAAACACCGCCACGCTTCGCGCCGCCCGAACGCATTTCACGCCATGTAGTACCAATTTCGTCGCATCCCTATGGCGACGCGGCCTCCGGGCGGCGACATTCGGCAACAAGTCAGGTACCCGGGCCGTTCCGGGTGTACAACCGCTGCCCCATGCCACATCGACAAAATCACGCGTTGGAGGATTCACCCTTTTCGCCGCGCGCGGCCCCCGCGCGCCGACGAACAGGGTGGTCGGTTCCCGGCATTGCCGGGTTCCCCGGGGCCATGCAGGGTGCCGTGCTCGGCGCCACTTTGCTGCTGAGCGCCTGCGCTGTCGGGCCCGATTTCAAGACGCCCGACCTGCCCGCCGCGGCCCAGGCACCCGACTACACCCCGTCGCCCATGCCCCCGCGCACCGCCGAGGCCGACGTGCCGGGCGGCCAGGCGCAGACGCTGCTGCCGGGCCGCGACATTCCCGCCCAGTGGTGGGACGTGTTCCATTCCGAGCCGCTCGACCAGCTGATTCGCGCCTCGCTCGCACAAAGCCCCACGCTGGCCTCCGCACAGGCCGCGCTGCGCCAGGTCGAGGCCACCTACGACGCCAAGTCCGGCAACCTGCTGTGGCCGCAGGTGTCGGCGCAGCTTGGCGCGCAGCGCGAACGGGCCTCGGAAATCAGCACGCAGGTGCCGGGCGGCCAGCTGCTCACGCTGTACAACGCCTCGGTCAACGTGAGCTACAACCTCGACGTGTTCGGTGGCTCGCGCCGCCAGCTCGAAGGCGCGCAGGCGGCCATCGAGGCGCAGCGCTACCAGGTCGAGGCCGTGTACCTCACGCTCACCTCCAACCTTGTCACCACGGCCATCCGCGAAGCCTCGCTGCGGGCGCAGTTGCAGGCCGCGCTCGAAGTGCTGCAGGCGCAGCGCGAGCAGCTCAACGTGATCGAAAGGCAGTTCGACACCGGCGCCATTGCCAAGTCGATCGTGCTGCAGCAGCGCACGCAGCTGGCGCAGACCACGGCCACGCTGCCGCCCATTCAGAAGGCGCTGGCGCAAACCCGCCACCAGCTCGCGGTGTTCGCGGGCCGCCTGCCGTCGGAGGCCGGCCTGCCCGAGTTCGACCTGGCCAGCCTCTCGCTGCCCGACACCCTGCCGCTGTCGCTGCCTTCCGAGCTGGCCCGCCAGCGGCCCGACGTTCGCGCCAGCGAGGCCCAGCTGCACCAGGCCAGCGCGGCGGTCGGCGTGGCCACGGCCAACCTGTATCCGCAGATTCAGCTGAGCGGTAGCTACGGCAACACCGCCCTGCGTGCGCGCGACCTGTTCAGCGGCCCGACCACGCTATGGAACATCGGCGCCGGGCTCACGCAGCCGATCTTCAATGGCGGTGCCCTGCGCGCCCAGCAGCGCGCGGCGGTGGCGGCCTACGACTCGGCGGTGGCGCAGTACCGCAACACGGTGCTCGGCGCCTTCCAGAACGTGGCGGATGCCCTGCGCGCGCTGGAGCTGGACGCCACAGCACTGCAGACGCAGGCCACGGCCGAGGCGCTGGCCAAGCAGTCGCTGGACCTGTCCACCGTGCAGTTCCGCGCGGGTGCCGTGAGCTACGTGACGCTGCTGACCGCGCAGCAGGCCTGGCTGCAGACCCACACCGCGCTGGTGCAGGCGCAGGCCGCGCGCTACGCCGACACCGCAGCACTGTTCCAGGCGCTGGGCGGTGGCTGGTGGAACCGCGGCGATTTGGCCAACGCAGCCATCGCGCCGGGACTGCCCGCGTCGCCCGAGCAGGCTGCGCGCGCGACGCCATGACAAGCCGTGGCCGCAACGCCCCAACAGGCCGCAGCCAAGAACTGCCCCCTCCAAAAACTCCAAGAAAAGCCTACCTATGACCCGGAGAATGATCATCATGATCGGCTGCGTTCTGCTGCTGGTCGCCGTGCTCGCGCTCGGCAAGTTCCTGCAGATTCGCGCGCTCATTGCGGCCGTGCCCAAGCCGGGCGCGCAGACCGTCTCCACGGTGGCGGTGCAGAAGCTGCAATGGCAGTCGCAGTTTGCCGCCGTGGGCACGCTGAACCCGGTGCGCGGCGCCGACCTCAGCACCGAGGTGGCGGGCCTTGTGCGCACCGTGCACTTCAAGTCGGGGCAGGACGTGAAGGCCGGCGCGCTGCTGGTCGAACTCAATGCCGACTCCGACATCGCCCTGCTGCATTCCGCCGAAGCCGCCGCCGCGCAGGCCGCCACCGTGCTCAAGCGCGATCAGGCGCAGCTGGCGGTGCAGGCCGTGAGCCAGGCGCAGATCGACGCCGACACCAACGACCTGAAGGCCAAGCGCGCGCAGGTCGAGCAGCAGGCCGCGGTGGTCGCGAAGAAGTCGATCCGCGCGCCCTTCTCGGGCCGCCTGGGCATCTCGGGCCTGAACCCGGGGCAGTACGTGAATGCGGGCGACAAGCTGGTCACGCTGCAGACGCTGGACCCGATCTACGCCGACTTCTCGCTGCCGCAGCAGCAGCTCGCAGGTCTGGCCGTGGGCCAGGTGGTGAACCTGTCGGTCGACACCTTTCCGGACCAGGTCTTCAGCGGCAAGATCAACGCCATCAGCCCGAAGGTGGACGCCGCCACGCGCAACGTGCAGGTCGAAGCCACCGTGGCCAACCCCAAGCAGGCGCTGCTGCCCGGCATGTTCGCCAACGTGAAGATCGACATCGGCGGAGCGCAGGAGCAGCTCACGCTGCCCTCCACTGCCGTCACCTACAACCCGTACGGCTCGACGGTGTACGTGGTGAAGCAGGCCGAGCCGCCCAAGGCGGGTGCTGCCGGTGCCCCCGGCGCCCCCGGCACGCCAGCCCCCACCCCAGCTACCGACGCCTCCGGCAAACCGCAGCTCATCGCCCAGCAGGTCTTCGTCGAAACAGGCGCTACGCGCGGCGACCAGATTGCCATCGTCAAGGGGCTGGAGGCCGGCCAGGTGGTGGTCAGCAGCGGCCAGAACAAGCTGAAGAACGGCACGCCGGTGACGGTGGACAACAGCGTCCAGCCCACCAACGACGCCAACCCGAAGCCGCAGGAAAAGTGAGGCTGCCCGCATGAACTTCACCGACATCTTCATTCGCCGGCCAGTGCTGGCGATGGTGGTGAGCCTGCTGATCGTGGTGCTGGGGCTGCGCGCGTTGTCCGGCCTGCCGGTCAACCAGTACCCCAAGACCGAGAACGGCGTGGTCACCATCAGCATCACCTACTTTGGCGCGGACGCGGCCACGGTCGCGGGCTTCATCACCCAGCCGCTGGAGGCGGCCGTGTCGCAGGCGCAGGGCATCGACTACCTGTCTTCTTCCAGCAGCCTGGGCGTGTCGACCATCACGGCCACGCTGCGGCTGAACTACGACTCCAACCGCGCGCTGACCGAGATCAACACGCAGGTGAACTCGGTGCGCAACCAGTTGCCGCCGCAGGCGCAGCAGCCGGTGCTCACCGTGGCCACGGGCCAGACCACCGATGCCATGTACATCGGCTTCTACAGCGACACGCTGCCCAACAACAACGTGACCGACTTTCTGGTGCGCGTGGTGCAGCCCAAGCTCAACGCCATTCCCGGCGTGCAGACCGCCGAGATACTGGGCGCGCGCACCTTCGCGCTGCGCGCCTGGCTCGACGCCCAGAAAATGGCCGCCTACGGCGTGACCGCCACCGACGTCAGCACCGCGCTGGCCGCCAACAACTACCTGGCGGCCATCGGCACCAGCAAGGGCCAGATGGTGAGCGTGCCGCTCACGGCGGGCACCTCGCTGCACAGCGTGGACGAGTTCAAGCAGCTGTCGGTCAAAAGCAGCAACGGCGCCATCGTGCGGCTGCAGGACGTGGCCAACGTCACGCTGGGTTCGGAGAACTACAACTTCAACGTGGCCTTCAACGGCGTGCGCTCGGTGTTCATCGGCATCAAGGTGGCACCCGAGGCCAACATCCTGGATGTGGCCAAGCAGGTGCGCACCGTGTTCCCCGACCTGCAGTCGCAGTTGCCCACGGGCCTGACGGGCAAGATCGTCTACGACTCGACCGACTTCATCAACACCTCCATCACCGAAGTGATCAAGACGCTGGTGGAGGCGCTGATCATCGTGACGGTGGTGATCTACCTGTTCCTGGGCAGCTTCAGGGCAGTGGTGGTGCCTTTGATTGCCATGCCGCTGTCGCTCATCGGCACCTTCTTCGTGATGCTGGTGCTGGGCTACTCCATCAACCTGCTCACGCTGCTGGCGCTGGTGCTGGCGATCGGGCTGGTGGTGGACGACGCCATCATCGTGGTGGAGAACGTCGACCGGCACATGCGCGAGGGCAAGTCGCCCATGCAGGCTTCGCTGCTTGCCGCGCGCGAGCTGGGCGGGCCCATTCTGGCGATGACCGTGGTGCTGGTGGCGGTGTATGTGCCCATCGGTTTTCAGGGCGGGCTCACGGGCTCGCTGTTCACCGAATTCGCCTTCACCCTGGCGGGCTCGGTGGTGGTGTCGGGCGTGGTGGCGCTCACGCTGTCGCCCATGATGTGCTCGCGCTTCTTCAAGCCCGAGCAGGACAGCGGCAAGTTCGCCGCCGCCATCGAGCGCACCTTCGAGCGCGTGCACCACCGCTACCAGCTGATCTTGCGCGGGGTGCTGAAGACCTGGCCCGTGATGATCGTCATGGGCGTGATCCTGGTGGCGCTGCTGTTCGTGATGTTCAAGATGTCGAAGTCGGAGCTGGCGCCCGAGGAGGACCAGGGCATCGTGCTGTCGCAGGTGGTGGGCGCGCCCACGGCCACCATCGACCAGATGCAGACCTATGCGGACCAGATCTTCAAGGTGGCGCACGACACGCCCGAGTACGAGCAGCTGTTTCAGCTGACCGGCGTGCCCAGCACCAACGCGGGCATTGCCGGCGTGCTGCTCAAGCCCTGGGACCAGCGCACGCGCAATGCGCACGACATTCAGACCGACCTGCAAAAGCGCTGGAACGGCATTGCCGGCGCCAAGGTGGTGGCCTTCCAGTTTCCGGCGCTGCCGGGCGCCTCGGGCCTGCCGGTGCAGTTCGTCATCAAGACCACCGAGCCCTTCGAGAACCTGAACACGCTGGCGCAACAGGTGATGGACAAGGCCCGTGCGGAAGGCAAGTTCTACTACATCGATGCCGACCTGAAGATCGATCTGCCCCAAGCCACCGTGGTGGTCGACCGCGACAAGATAGCCACGCTGGGCATCACCCAGCAGGACGTGGGCAATGCGATGGGCGCGGCGCTGGGCGGCGGCTACGTCAACTACTTCTCCATTGCGGGTCGCTCTTACAAGGTGATTCCGCAGGTGCAGCAGGTCGACCGGCTCAACCCGTCGGACGTGCTGAACTTCTACATCAAGACTCCGAACGGCGTGGTGCCCGCCAGCACCGTGGCCAGCCTGAAATACACCGTGCAGCCCGAGACGGTGAACCACTTTCAGCAGCTGAACTCCGTGACCATTCAGGGCGTGCCCAGCGGCACGCAGGGCGAAACGCTGGAGTACCTGCGCGGCGTGGTGCAGCAGCTGGCGCCCAGCGGGTACACGGTCGACTACTCGGGCCAGTCGCGCCAGTTCGTGCAGGAGTCGGGCAACTTCGCCATCACCTTCCTGTTCGCGCTGATCATCGTGTTCCTGGCGCTGGCCGCGCAGTTCGAGAGCTTTCGCGACCCGGTGGTCATTCTGGTGTCGGTGCCGCTGGCGCTGTTCGGCGCCATGATCTTCATCTTCTGGGGCTTCGCCTCGATGAACATCTACACCCAGGTGGGGCTGGTGACGCTGATGGGCCTCATCAGCAAGCACGGCATTCTGATCGTCGAGGTGGCCAACCGGCTGCAGAAGCAGGGGCTGAGCAAGCTGGACGCCATCGTCGAGGCAGCAGGCACACGGCTGCGGCCCATCTTGATGACCACGGCGGCCATGGTGTTCGGCGTGCTGCCGCTGGTCATTGCATCGGGCGCCGGTGCGGCCGGGCGCAAGGCAATGGGCATCGTGATCTTCAGTGGCCTGTCGATCGGCACGCTGTTCACGCTGTTCGTGGTGCCGGCGATGTACCTGGCGATTGCGGCGCGGCACAAGAAGGAAGAAGGGGCCGATGCATCGCATGCCGCGGGCTCGCATGAGACACCGCCCGCGCTGCCGGGCCAGGTGGCGCCGGAGGCCTGAACCAGGTGCTGAACCGGGTGCAGCCTGGCCCGTTCAGCATCGCGGCGCTCAGCCTGTTCGCTTGGCCCTGGCCTCGCCTTCCTGGCCTTCCTCGCGTTTGGCGAACCACGCCATCAGGTCGAGCGCGGGCAGCGGATGCGAAAAGAGAAAACCCTGCAGCTCGTCGCAGCCCATGGCCAGCAGGATGTCGCGCTGCGCCTCGTTCTCCACCCCCTCGGCCACCACGCTCAGCCCCAGCGCATGGGCCAGGCGAATGACCGCATCCACCACGGCGCGGGCGTCGTCCTTGAACTGAAGGTCCTGCACGAAGCTGCGGTCGATCTTCACCTGCCGCGCGGGCAGCTTGCGCAAATGGCTCAGGCTGGAATAGCCGGTGCCGAAGTCGTCGATCGACAGAAACACGCCCACCCGCGCCAGGCCCTCGAAGGTGCGCTGCGTTGCCTTGATGTCTTCCATGGCCACCGACTCGGTGATCTCGCACAGCAGCAAAGAAGCCGGCACCCCGTGCCTGGCCAGCGCCTGCTCCACGCGCGCAACAAAGTCGATCTCGCGCAGTTGCATGACCGACAGGTTCACTGCCACGCACATCCATGTGCCCTGTGCCTTCCACTGCGCAATCTGGCGGCAGGCTTCGTCCAGGATCCAGTCGCCCAGGCGCACGATGAGGCCGAAGCGCTCGGCCAGCCCGATGAACTCGTTGGGGCCGATCAGCCCGTGCTTCGGGTGGTTCCAGCGCACCAGCGCCTCCACCCCGCTGAGGCTGTTGCCCACGCCGTTGATCTTGGGCTGGTAGTACAGCTCGAACTGCTTCAGCTCGACCGCCTGGCGCAGGTCGCTTTGCAGCTGCAGTTGCTTGGCGACGTCGGCGCCCATGTGCGACTCGAACATCACGTAGTTGCCACCGCCCGCGCGCTTGGCCTCGTACATGGCAGCGTCGGCGTTGGCCACCAGCTTGCCGGGCTCGCCCTGCTCCGGGTGCAGCACGATGCCGATGGAGCACGCAATCTGCAGTTGCTTGCCCATCACGTTGAACGGCTCGCTCAAGGTGCGCAGCACGCGGTTGGCGGCCTGCGCGCATTCGGCGCGGTCGCGCACGCCTTCCAGCAACAGCAGGAACTCGTCGCCGCCGATGCGCGCCACCGTGTCGCTGTTGCGCGCGGTCTGGCTCAAACGGTGCGCGGCGGCCCGCAGTATCTGGTCGCCCGCCGCATGGCCGAAGGAATCGTTCACGGGCTTGAAGCCGTCGAGGTCGACAAACAGCACCGCGATGCGCTCTTCCACCTGCAGCTGGTTGGCCCGCTCCATGCGCAGCAACGCGTGCCGCAGCCGGTCTTCGAACAGCACCCGGTTGGGCAGGCCGGTCAGCGCATCGGTGAACGCGCGCTTTTGCAGCTCGCGGTTGGCCTGCATGAGTTCGGCGTTGGCCTGCTCCAGCGAACTCGACAGCCGCTTGGCCACCATTTGCAGCCGCGACTCCAGAATCGATGTGAACAGCGTGCCGAACAGCAGCAGGCCCGAGGCCAGCGAGACGATGGCCGTGAGCTCCGTGCCGTAGAGCGCGTCGGCGCTGCGGCAGACCGAGTCGGCCGGAAAGTTGGCCGCCGCCATGCCGGTGTAGTGCATGCCGCAGATCGCAATGCCCATCACCACCGCGGCCAGCAACTGAAAAGCCACGCGGTGGGCGTTGTGCACGTCACCCAGAAACTTGAAGATCACCAGCGCCGCCGCAGACGCCCCCAGCCCGATCAGCAGCGACAGCACCACGGTCGGCAGGTGCCACACGATGGGCGGCGACATGTCGAGCGCCGCCATGCCGATGTAGTGCATGCCGCAGATGCCCACCGCCATGGCCAGGGAGGCGACGGCAATGCGCCGCAGGCTGTAGTCGGCCTCGCTGGCCACCCACAGCGCAATGCCCGACGCGGTGACGCCGGCCACCCAGGAGGTGAACGTCATCGACCCCGAAAAGCCCAGCGCAATCGGTAGCGAGAAGCCCAGCATGCCCACGAAGTGCATCGACCAGATGCCGGTGCCCATGGCAAACGAGCCAATGGCCCACCACAGCAGATGCGGCCGCCCGCTGGCATGCCGAACGCGGCGCGACAGGTCCAGCGCCACATAGGAGGCGAGCGTTGCCAGCAGCAGCGACGCGGCGACCACCCACAGGTTGTAGTGCGAAGGAAGGAAGGCGGGAGCTGTATTCACTGTGCAGATGACACTCGAGTTCGTCCGGCAGGTAGCGTGCCACAGCGGACAAGAAAAAAGCCAGCTGTCTTGTCGAGAGCTGGCTATGATGTCCGGCAAAAGGTTCTGGTAGGACGTACTGGATTCGAACCAGTGACCAACGGATTAAAAGTCCGCTGCTCTACCAACTGAGCTAACGTCCCGGAACCATTTTTTTGCTTCTTGCCGACGTTGAATCCGGCAAAGCCTAAGATTATAGCGCGAGGTTCGAGGCTATTTTGTCGAGAACCCAACCTGCCGCACATTGACCGAAAGTTGCGGTCACGCTCACCACCGATCCGTACCCGTGGCAATTGAGCGAACCGTAGCCTTCAATGGCACACGACGCATCGGGCGGCGCCACGCTTTCGCGGCTGAAGACACAAGTCACGCCGATCTTGCGGCCTTCGCGCGGCGCACCGTGCTCCTTGCGCAGGCGTTGACGCAGTTGCGCCAGCAGCGGGTCGTGCGTGACCAGCGACAGGTCTTCGATGTCGACCTTGTGCGCCTGCCGCTTGCCACCCGCCGCGCCCACCGTGATGAACGCCGCGCTCGCAGCCCGTGCCCACGCCGCCATGGCGACCTTGGCCTTCACCTGATCGCAGGCGTCGATGACCGCGGTGACAGCACCGTTGGCCGCCTGCGCTGCATCGAGCAACGCCGTCCAATTGCCGGGCTCGACGAAATCGTCGATCGCGTGCACCTGACACTCCGGGTTGATCTGCGCAATGCGATCGCGCATGGCCTCGACCTTGGCTTGCCCGACCGTGGATTCCAGCGCGTGGATCTGGCGGTTGATGTTCGACTCCGACACATGGTCGAGGTCGATCATCGTCAAGTGCCCTACCCCGCTGCGCGCCAGCGCCTCCACCGCCCACGAACCCACGCCGCCGATGCCCACGACCAGCACGTGCGCATGGCGAATGCGCGCGGCACCCGCCACGCCATACAGGCGCTCGAGCCCGCCGAAGCGACGCGCAAAGTCAGGCGCCGCGGCGTCGGTGAAGACATCCGAGGCGGCAGGAGGAATGACAGCAGCAGTGATGACGTCGCTCAAGCGGAAAACGCCACCCGCATCAACGCAGGCGCGAGAGACGCTCGCGGCCGGCCTGTGCGGCTTCCGACTGCGGATAGGCCTTGCTCAGGTCTTCCAGCGTGCGGCGCGCGGCGCGCGTGTCCTTCAGCTCGATCTGGCAGTTCGCGATCGACAGCACGGCCTCGGGGGCCTTGGCATGGTCGGGCGCAAGCGAGAGCATGGAGCGGAAATTCGCGATGGCTTCGTTGTAGTTGCGCGTGGCGTACTGCGCATTGCCCAGCCAGAACAGCGCCGAGGCGTTGTAGCCGCTTTGCGGATAGCGCTTCACGAATTCGGCGAACGCGGTTTGCGCCTGCGCGAACTGGCCCGCGCGGAACACACCGAGGGCGGCGTCGAAGTCGGCCTTTTCCTTGGGGTCGGCATTGAACTCGCGGCCGTCCACCGACACCTTCGAGGGCTCGCTCTGCTTGAGCTTGTCATCAAGGGAGGTCTGGCGCGACTGCATGTCGCTCAACGTTCGCGTGAGCTGCTCGTTCTGGCCCGTCATGCGCGCCAGGTCACCACGCATCTGCTCGATCTGATTCTGCAGGTCGAGCAGGCTGCGCCGCAACTGGCCGTTGTCATCGGTCAGGCGCTGGTCGGTCTGCTGGCGCATGGCCTCCACGCGCTGGCGCAGATCGAGAATGGCCTTGCGGGCTTCGTCATCCTCGAACAGCGCCGCTTGCGAGCCTACCGAAGCGCACAGCAAGGCCGCAGCCAGCGCCGCGCCTCGCAACACAGCGCGCTGCATCACCGGCGGTACGTGATTTCGGCGCGGCGGTTTTGCGCCCACACTTCTTCACCCGAGCCGGTGGCGGCGGGCTTTTCCTTGCCGAAGCTCACGGCTTCGATCTGGTTGTCGCTCACGCCCAGCAGGGTCAGAGCGCGACGCACAGCTTCGGAGCGCTTCTGGCCCAGTGCCAGGTTGTACTCGCGGCCGCCACGTTCGTCGGTGTGACCTTCGATGGAGATGCGGCGTTGCGGGTTGGACTTCAGGAAACGCGCATGACCGTCGATGGCCGACTGGAACTCGGGCCTGACCGTGTAGCTGTCGTAATCGAAGTAGATGACGCGCGCCACATTCACAGGGCCTTGCGCGGTGCCGCCGAACTCGTCGGTGGTAACCGGCGCTACGGAGCTCTGGCCTTGCTGACCACCAGCCGTGCCGGAGCGGTCGGTCACCGGCGTGTCGTTGAGCTTGGTGCCCGACGAGCAACCGGCAATAAGGGCCACGATGGCCAGCGAATAAATCGTACGTTTCAACATTTCAAACTCCTCAAATAAACCTGGTCATTGCTTTTGAAACGGACCCCAGTCCGGTTCTCTTATGTCTCCCGCCTGTCCTGCAAGTCGGGCTTTTATTTTTCCATCCAGCGTGGTCGTCATCAGGGCCTCGCGTCCTTGCAGATGCGTGGCATAGACGATCAATTTGCTGTTGGGTGCAAAACTCGGGCTTTCGTCGGCGGTCGTATCGGTAATGGCATTCACCGTGCCGGTGGCCAACTCCATCACATGGAGTTTGAAGGCACCACCCACACGGGAGATGTAGGCCAACCACCGGCCATCGCCGCTGACGGACGGAGAGATGTTGTAGGTGCCGCTGAAGGTCACGCGCGTCGGGTTGCCGCCGCTCGCGCCCATCTTGTAGATCTGCGGCGCGCCGCCGCGGTCACTCACGAAGTAGATGGTGCTGCCATCGGCCGAGTAGACCGGCTCGGTGTCGATGCTGGAGCTCTGGGTCAGGCGGCGCGGTTCACCGCCGCTGGCGGGAATGGTGAACAGCTGCGAGCCACCGTCGCGGCTGAGCGTGACGGCCAGCGAATTGCCGTCCGGTGCCCAGGCCGGCGCGCTGTTGGAGCCCTTGAAGTTGGCAAGCAGCCGGCGCTGGCCGCTGGCCACGTTGTGCACGTACACCACCGGCTTGCGCGACTCGAAAGACACGTACGCCAG
This sequence comes from Variovorax sp. H27-G14, assembly GCF_046156345.1. Lineage (NCBI taxonomy): Bacteria > Pseudomonadati > Pseudomonadota > Betaproteobacteria > Burkholderiales > Comamonadaceae > Variovorax > Variovorax sp. H27-G14. The sequence goes on along the minus strand of NZ_JAYLVN010000003.1, from coordinate 556,495 downwards.
CTGCTGGCCATTGGACGACCAGCAAGGCGAAATGATGGGCTCGGGGCTGGCCAGCGCGGCCTGGGCGTTCTCGCCATCGGCGTCGGCCACCCACAGCGAATAGCGGCTGCCGCCCTTGGTCACGTAGGCAATGCGGGTCGAGAAGATGCCCTTTTCACCGGTCAACTTTTCGTAGACGTAGTCGGCAATGCGGTGCGAGGCCAGGCGAAGGTCGCCCTGCGGGACGGTGTAGCTCTGACCACCGAGGTCTTGACCCTTCACCACGTCCCACAGGCGAAAGCGCACGTCGAAGCGGCCATCGGCCAGCTTGCTGACGCTGCCCACCACGAGCGAGTCGGCGGTGCGCTGGCGCCACAGCGACAGGTCGGGGCGCGAGGCCTCGTCCAGCGCCTGGCCCGAGGCGTCGACGCCGCGGAACTGGCCGCTGCGTTCCAGGTCGGCCTGGACGATGTCCGAGATCTTCTGCGGCGAGCTTTCCTGTCCCTTGAAGGGAACGAGCGCAATTGGCAACTGCGTGAGCCCCACGCCCGACACCTCGACCCGGAATTGGGCCAGTGCGGGGAGCATGGGGGTGGCAGCAAGGGCCGCAATGAGCGTGCGGCGTGCAAATAGCGATGAAGAAGGAGTTGGAATTGGAGTTGGCAACGGCTTGTTCATGCGGTTCGGAGAGGTTTCCGGTGAAAAAGTTTCTTCCCGGGCTAGACGGGCCACATGTTACACACTGCCCCGGACACGCCGTCACAAAACGTTTATCCGGCGAAGCGGTCCTACAGAGGGCCTGCAATGCACCTGCGGCAGGCCGCTGAAAGGGGCCCCCGTAGAATCCGCCGCCATGCAAGCATCCCCCGGCAGCGAGAACGCGCGCCCTCCCCTGATGCGCCGTCTGGCGCGACTCATGACCTGGTTTGGCGGCTCCCGCCAATGGTGGGCCACCGGCCTGATCGGCGCCCTGATGGCCGCCATCACCGAACCCCTGATGGCCGCTTTGCTCAAGCCGTTGCTCGACCGCGGCTTCAACCGCGGCCAGCTCGCGCTGTGGATCGTGCCCACCGCAGTGCTGCTGCTGTTCGCGGTGCGCGGCATTGCGCAGTTCATCTCCCAATACGCTCTCTCGCGCATCGCCAACGAAGGCATGCAGCGCTTGCGCCGCGTGCTCTTTGAGCGCCTGATGGGCGCCGAGCTGGCGCTGTTCACCCGGCAGTCGGCCAGTGCGCTGTCGAACACCGTGGTGTACGAAGTGCAGACCGGCGCCATGCTGCTGGTGCAGGCGCTGCTCGGGCTCACGCGCGACGGCTTCACGCTGCTCGCGCTGCTCGGCTACCTGGTTTATTTGAACTGGAAGCTCACGCTCATCGTGGCGTTCCTGGTGCCCAGCATCTCCTGGATCATGAAGGTGTTCTCCAAGCGCCTGTACCGCCTTACGCAGCAGGGCCAGCAGGCGACCGACGAGCTGGCCTATGTGGTCGAGGAAAACGTGCTCGCGCACCGCGTGGTGCGCCTGCACGGCGCCGAAGCGGCACAGGGCGAGCGCTTCGAGCAGCTGAGCCAGCGGCTGAACCGGCTGGCCGTGAAGTCGACCATTGCACAAGCCGCGACCACGCCCCTCACGCAGATGATGGCGTCGCTGGCGCTGTCGGTGGTGGTGATGATCGCCCTCTGGCAAAGCGGCGAACAGGGCCTGACCGTGGGCGGCTTCGTGGCCTACATCACGGCCATGCTGATGCTCATCGCGCCAATCCGCCGCCTGGCCGACATGGCCGCGCCCATCACGCGCGGCCTGGCCGCCCTCGAACGCGGCCTGGTGCTCATCGACGAGGTGGCGCCGGAGTCGCAAGGCAGCTTCGCCCTGGCGCATGCCCAGGGCCGTATCGAGCTGCGCAACGTGCAGGTCAGCTACCGCGGCGCCGACGAACAGCGCGCGCTAGACGGCGTGACCCTGACCATCGAGCCTGGCCAGGTGGTGGCTTTCGTCGGGCCCTCGGGGTCGGGCAAGACCACGCTGGTCAACCTTCTGCCGCGCTTCGTGCAGCCCAGCGGCGGTCAGGTGCTGCTCGACGGGCACGACACCAGCGAATGGCAACTGAAGAGCCTGCGCTCGCAGTTCGCGATGGTGAGCCAGGACGTGGTGATGCTCAACGAGACGCTGGCCGCCAACGTGGCGCTGGGCGCCGAGGTCGACCGCGAGCGCGTGCTCGAATGCATTGCCGCGGCCAACCTGAGCGCGCACGTTGCCAGCCTGCCGCAAGGCATCGACACCGTGCTGGGCCACAACGCCACGCAACTTTCTGGCGGCCAGCGCCAGCGCCTGGCCATTGCCCGCGCGCTCTACAAGAACGCGCCGGTGCTGCTGCTCGACGAGGCCACGTCCGCGCTGGACACCGAATCCGAAAGGCTGGTGCAGGACGCCCTGCAGCGCCTGATGCGCAACCGCACCACGCTGATCGTGGCCCACCGCTTGTCGACCATCCAGCACGCCGACCGCATCATCGTGATGGAGCAAGGCCGCATCGCCGAACAGGGCAGCCATGACCAGTTAATGGCGCTGGACGGCCTGTACGCCCGGCTGCAGACGCTGGCGGTGCGCAGCGCCACCCCAGGGCAGGAGCCGACGCTTTGAGGCTCTGACGCCTGCGCGTCAGAGCAGCACGATGTCGTACTGCCCCTGCCCGATCGCCGGCTCCGACTGCAGCGAAATCGGCTTGCCGATGAAGTCGCTCAAGCCCGCCAGGTGCTGGCTCTCTTCATCGAGAAACAGCTCGATCACCTGCGGTGATGACACGATGCGGAACTCGCGCGGCGTGAACTGCCGGGCCTCGCGCAATATCTCGCGCATCACGTCGTAGGCCACGCTGCGCGCGGTCTTCACGATGCCCTGCCCGCTGCAGGCCACGCAGGGCTCGCACAGCATGTGGGCCAGCGATTCGCGCGTGCGCTTGCGCGTCATCTCGACCAGGCCAAGTTGCGAGAAGCCGCCCGCCGTGGTCTTCACGCGGTCGCGCGCCAGTTGCTTGCGGAACTCGCCCAGCACCTGCTCGCGGTGGTCGTCGCGGGCCATGTCGATGAAGTCGACGATGATGATTCCGCCCAGGTTGCGCAGCCGCAGTTGCCGCGCAATGGCCTGCGCGGCCTCCAGGTTGGTCTTGAAGATGGTGTCGTCGAAATTGCGCGCACCCACAAAGCCGCCGGTGTTCACGTCGACCGTGGTGAGCGCCTCGGTCTGGTCGACCACGAGGTAGCCGCCCGACTTGAGCTCCACGCGCCGGCCCAGTGCCTTGGCAATTTCCTCGTCGACCGAATACAGGTCGAAGATCGGCCGCTCGCCCTTGTAGTGCTGCAGCTTGCCGGCCGCCTTGGGCATGAACTCGAGCCCGAACTTCAGCAGCACCTCGAACTGTTCGCGCGAGTCGATGCGAATGGTCTGCGTGTCTTCCACGGTCATGTCGCGCAGCACGCGCTGCAGCAGGCTCAGGTCCTGGTGCAGCAGCGACATGGCGGGCATGCGCATGGAAGCATCGCGAATGCGCGACCAGGTCTTGCGCAGGTAGCCGATGTCTTCGGCCAGCTCGGCGTCGCTCGATTCCTCGCCGTTGGTGCGCAGGATGAAGCCGCCGGTGTTGACCGGCACCACGCCGCCGCTCTCGGCCGCCGCGGCCGCCTCGATCAGCGCCAGCATGCGTTTGCGCAGCGACTCTCGCTGGTCCGACGGAATCTTCTGCGACACGCCGATGTGGTTGTCCTGCGGCAAGAACACCAGCAGCCGCCCGGCAATGCTGATCTGCGTGGACAGCCGCGCGCCCTTGGTGCCGATGGGGTCCTTGATGACCTGCACCAGCAGCGACTGGCCTTCGAACACCTGCTTCTCGATCGGCACCATCGGGCCGCCGTTGCGGTGGTCGCGCTCGGGAGCGGGCGCGCTGGGCCGCGAGCCCGGCGTGAACGGCGAAACGATGTCGGCCACGTGCAAAAAGGCGGTGCGCTCCAGGCCGATGTCGATGAAGGCCGACTGCATGCCCGGCAGCACGCGCGACACCTTGCCCAGGTACACGTTGCCGACCAGCCCGCGTTCCAGCGTGCGTTCTACATGCAGCTCTTGCACCGCGCCGTGCTCGACCAGCGCCACACGGGTCTCCTGCGGGGACCAGTTGATCAGGATGTCTTGCATGGAATTCTTAGGTATTGAACCCGGCGCTTCGGAGCAGCCCCGCGGTCTCGAACATGGGAAGGCCCATGATGCCCGAATAGGACCCGCTGATGTGCTCGATGAAAGCGGCCGCGGCCCCCTGCACCGCATAGGCACCGGCCTTGCCCAGCGGCTCGCCGCTCTCGGCATAGCGCGTGATCTGCGCCTCGGTCATTTCGGCGAAGCGCACGCGCGACACGCTGAGCGCCGCGTGGCGCCGCGCGCCGTGCTGCAGCACCACCGCGGTCAGCACGCGGTGCGTGGCGCCCGAGAGCAGCCGCAGCATGCGCGCGGCGTCTTGCGCGTCGTCGGGCTTGCCGAGGATGGTGCGCCCGAGCGCCACGGTGGTGTCGGCGCACAGCACCGGCGCGTCGGCCAAGCCGCGGTGCTGCAGCCGCGCCACTGCGGCATCGAGCTTGAGCGCAGTGACGCGCTGCACGTAGGTCGCCGGGGCTTCGTTGGGCAGCACCTCTTCGAGCGATTCGGCGTCTTCGCTGGCGTCGGCCACCAGCAGCGTGTGGCGAATGCCGAGCTGGCCGAGCAACTGGGCGCGCCGCGGGCTCTGCGAGGCGAGGTAGATGAAGTCCGACAAGGTTCAGTTCTCCTGGAGGGCCGGCGCGGTGCCGGCCACTGTGCGGTTCCAGACCATGCCACGCGGCAGGCGCTCGGGTCCGAAAAGAAAGTGAAGCACGCGGCGGCGCGCCGGCGACCGGGCGCGCGAAGAGGCATGCAGCAGCAGCGGTCGCATCAGCAATGCGTCGCCGAGCGCGGCGGTGCAGCTCAGCTCACCGCGTTCGATGCGCAGGGCCCGTGCCTCAGCATCGGTCAGACGACCGGCAAGGTGGCTCCCCGGCACCACGCGCAAGGGGCCGGCATCAGGGCCGCAGTCGTCAAGGTGCACGCGAACGGCGAGCAGTGCTTGCAGAACGTCGGCGGGCGGCTGCACATACGGCTCGCCTTCCTTGATGACGGTCGGCATGCCTGCGCAAGATGCGGGAATCGAGGTGTCCTGGTGCAGCGCGACCAGCCAGTTTCTGTCGGGTGTCTTGTCGAACAGTGTGCATTGCACAGCGACGGCTGACGCCTCGAGCAAACCCATGGGGACCAATTGCGCTTTGATCTGCACGGCCATGTCACGGCAGTGCGGCTGGGCCAGCAGGTTGCGGCTGCCGGCGGCCTGCCCCAGCCAGTGATCGAGCGCGTGCGCAGTGGCGCGCATCAGATCGGGCGACAGCAGCGCCGGCAGCAGCGCATGCCCGTTTTCATGGAGCAACGCGGCCTGCCCCTCGGCGCTCGTCATTCGCGGTGGTAAGGGTGACCTGCGTTGACCGACCAGGCCCGGTACAGCTGCTCGACCAGCAGCACCCGCGCCATCGCGTGCGGCAGCGTCAGGTCGGACAGCCGAATGCGCTCATGCGCCGCGGCCTTGAATGCGGGGTCGAGGCCATCGGGCCCGCCGATCACCAAGGCGACGTCATCGCCCTCGCCTTGCCAGGTCTGCAGCCGCGTGGCCAGCGCCTTGGTGGTCAGCGATGTGCCGCGCTCGTCGAGTGCCACGATGCGCATGCCGCGCGCAATGGCGCCTTCGATGCGCTCGCGCTCTGCGGCGTACAGCGTTTCCAGGGTCTTGGAGCCGCGCGGCTCAGTCTTGACGGCGCGCAGCTCGAGCTTGAGCTCGGGCGGGAAGCGCTTGGCGTAGTCGTCCCAGGCGGTCTGCGCCCAATCGGGCATGCGCTGCCCGACGGCGACCACCAGGAGCTTCATGCGCGGCGGGCGGGTGCCTTCTTGGCAGGCGCCTTCTTGACGGCTGCGGTCTTTGCGGCCGGGCGTGCAGCGGTCTTCTTGACAGCGGGCTTGCCCACCACCTTGACCGGCACGCGCGCGGTGGTACCGGTCTTCTTGGCAGGGGCCTTCTTTGCGACGGTCTTGCCTGCAGTCTTGGCCGCGGGCCTTGCCGTGGTCTTGCCGGCGGTCTTGAATGCCGGCTTGCGGGCGGGCGCCTTCGCGGCCTTGGCTTCCTTGGCTTCCAGTTCGGCCGCGCGAATGGCGGTCTTGGAAGCGCTGGAACGGCGCAGCGTGGGCTCCTTGACGGCCGGCTTCTTCTTGCCGGTCGGTTCCTCCGCAACCTGTGCACTGGCCGCTGCGGCAGGCTTGGCGCCGCCGAGCTTGGCGCGCACCGGCTTGTCGCCCCAGATCTCTTCGAGGTGGTAGTACTGGCGAATGGCGGGCTGCATGATGTGCGCCACGGCGGCGCCGCAGTCCACGATGATCCATTCGCCGTTTTCTTCGCCCTCGATGCGCGGCTTGCCGAAACCGGCTTCGCGCACGGCATCGCGCACGCTGGCGGCCAAGGCCTTGGTCTGGCGGTTGGAGGTGCCCGACGCCACGATCACGCGCTCGAACAGCGGCGACAGATGTTCCGTGTCGAATACCTGAATGTCCTGCGCCTTGACGTCTTCGAGACCATCGATGATGGCTCGCTGGAGTTTTTGGGTGTCTTTCTTGGCGGCGGCTTCAGTGGTCATCAGGCAGAGCGGTAGAGGTGGTGTTGGTCAATATAGCGTGCAACGGTGGGCGGAACCAGCGAGGAAATGTCCACGCCCAGTGCCACGCGCCGCCGAATTTCGGTGGCGCTGGTGTCCATGAGTGGCAATTCGAGCGCCTCGAAACGCGCGCCAGCCGGGAGGCCAGGAAGCATTTTCGGATCAAAACGAGCAGTGTCGCCCGTCGATAGTGCGCGATACGCTACAGAAACGATAGCAATGCCGAGTATATCCTGCCAGCCGTGCCAGGTCGGCAAGGCGCTGGCCTGGTCGGCGCCCATGATCAAAACCAGCTGTGCGCCGGGCTGTTCCTGTTGCAGTTCATGCAGGGTGTCGAGCGTGTAGGTGGGGCCATCGCGCAACACTTCGCGGCTGTCGATGACCACGGTGCCCTTCAGGCCCGAGAACGCCAGCCGCGCCATCGCGAGCCGGTCTTCCTTGGGCGTGAGCGGCCGGCGCTTGTGCCAGGCCTGCCCGGTGGGAATCACGTGCAGTTCGTCGAGCGCAAGTTGCGCCAGCGCGGCTTGGGCCAGCGCCACATGGGCGTTGTGCGGCGGGTCGAACGCGCCGCCGAACACGCCGATGCGCGGGGCCGTGCCGGGAGGGCTCACAACCAGTCGCGCCGCACGATGAAGTCGCTGTACAGCGCGGCTTCGGGGCTGCCCGGCGCGGGTTGCTGCTGATAGGCCCAGCTGGCCAGCGGCGGCATCGACAGCAGAATCGATTCGGTGCGCCCGCCCGACTGCAGACCGAAGTGCGTGCCGCGGTCCCACACCAGGTTGAACTCGACATACCGACCGCGCCTGTAGAGCTGAAAGTCGCGCTCGCGCTCGGTGTAAGGCATATGGCGGCGGCGCTCGACCACGGGCATGTAAGCCGGCAGGAAACCGTTGCCCACCGCGCGAATCATCTCGAAGCCGTTCTCGAAACCGCCGTCGGAAAAATCGTCGAAGAAGATGCCGCCCACGCCGCGTTGCTCGTTGCGATGCTTCAAGAAGAAATACTCGTCGCACCATGTCTTGAAGCGCGGGTACTTGTCGGCGCCGAAGGGCGCGAGCGCGTCGCGGCAGGCGGTGTGAAAGTGCACCGCGTCTTCGGCAAAGCCGTAGCACGGCGTGAGGTCCATGCCGCCGCCGAACCAGCACACCGGCTCCCCGCCTTCAGGCAAGGCCGCCAGCATGCGCACGTTCATGTGAACGATCGGCACATAGGGGTTGCGCGGATGGAACACCAGCGACACGCCCATGGCCTCGAAGGGCGCGCCCGACAACTCGGGCCGGTTCTGCGTGGCCGAGGGCGGCAGCCTGGGGCCGCGCACCTGCGAGAAGCCGCAGCCCGCGCGCTCGAAAAGCTCTCCGCCTTCGAGGATGCAGGTGAGCCCGTGGCCCTGCAGCGGCTCGTCGGGCGCCTTGTGCCAGACGTCGCGCACGCAGGTGCCACCGTCGGCCTGCTCGACCGCGGCGATGATCGACTGCTGCAGCCCTCGCAGGTACTCGCCGACCGCCGCCGGGTTGGTGTGCTGCATCAGGCGCTGGGCGTGTTGCGCGCGTGCACTGCGCGGAATCCGATGTCCTTGCGGTACTGGGCACCGTCGAAGTTGACGCGCGCAGCCACCTCGTAGGCGCGCTGCTGCGCCTGCTTCACGCTGTCGGCCAGCACGGTCACGCACAGCACGCGCCCACCGCTGGTCTTGAGTTCGCCGTTCTCCAGCGTGGTACCCGCATGGAACACCACCGCGTCGGCCGTTTCGGCCGGAATGCCAGTGATGCGGTCGCCCTTGCGCGGCGACAGTGGGTAGCCGTGCGCGGCCATCACCACACCCAGCGCCACGCGGCGGTCCCACTGCAGTTCGACCTGGTCGAGCGTGCCGTCGGTGGCATGCCAGAACACCTCGAACAGGTCGGACTTCAGCCGCATCATGATCGGCTGCGTTTCAGGGTCGCCCATGCGGCAGTTGAATTCGAGCGTCTTTGGATGGCCGGCCGCATCGATCATCAGTCCGGCGTACAGGAAACCGGTGTACGGAATGCCGTCTTTTTCCATGCCGCGGATGGTCGGCAGAATGATCTCGCGCATGGCACGCGCATGCACCTCGGCCGTGACCACCGGCGCGGGCGAATACGCGCCCATGCCGCCGGTGTTGGGGCCTTCGTCGTTGTCGAGCAGGCGCTTGTGGTCTTGGCTGGTGGCCAGTGCGGTCACGTTCTTGCCGTCGCACAGCACGATGAAACTGGCCTCTTCGCCCTGCAGAAATTCCTCGATGACAACGCGCGCGCCGCCGTCGTTGTGCGACACGCCGAACTTGTTGTCGACCAGCATGAAGTCGACCGCCTCGTGCGCTTCCTGCGCGGTCATTGCCACCACCACGCCCTTGCCGGCGGCCAGGCCGTCGGCCTTGACCACGATGGGCGCGCCCTTGGCGTCGATGTAGGCATGCGCCAAGGCGGCGTCGGTGAAGGCTTCATACTCGGCCGTCGGAATCTTGTGGCGCTTCATGAACGCCTTGCTGAACGCCTTGGAGCTTTCCAGCTGAGCGGCCGCTTGCGTGGGGCCGAAGATGCGCAGGCCGTGCGCACGAAACTCGTCCACCACGCCGGCGGCCAGCGGGGCCTCGGGGCCGACCACGGTCAGCGCGATCTTTTCCTTCAGGGCCCACTCGCGCAGCGCGGCGGGCTCGGTGATGTCGATGCAGTCGAAGCGCGCGTCGCTTGCGGTGCCGCCATTGCCAGGGGCCACGTACACGCGGCTCACCCGCGTCGCCTGCAACAGACGCCACGCCAGAGCGTGTTCACGGCCCCCTCCTCCAATTACCAGTACCTTCATTCGCGGGCCTTCATTTCTCTCTGAGATTCAAAAAAATCACTGGCGCTTACTCGGACAGCGAGGCGTTGTGAAAGACGTCCTGCACGTCGTCCAGGTCCTCGAGCACGTCGAGCAGCTTCTGCATTCTTGTGGCGTCTTCGCCGGTCACGTCGACCACGTTCTCGGCGCGCATGGTGACTTCGGCCGCGTCGGGCTTCAGGCCGGCGGCCTCCAGCGCGTTTTTCACGGCTTCGAAGTCGGCCACGGCGGTGATCACTTCGATGGCGCCGTCCTCGTCGGTAACGACGTCTTCCGCGCCCGCCTCCAGCGCCACTTCCATCACCTTGTCTTCACTGGTGCCGGGGGCGAAGATGATCTGCCCGCAGTGCTTGAACTGGAAGGCCACCGAGCCTTCGGTGCCCATGTTGCCGCCGTACTTGGAGAAAGCGTGGCGCACTTCGGCCACGGTACGCACGCGGTTGTCGGTCATGGTGTCGACGATGATGGCCGCGCCGCCAATGCCGTACCCCTCGTAACGAATTTCTTCGTAAGTGACGCCTTCGAGGTTGCCCGTGGCCTTGTCGATGTTGCGCTTGACGGTGTCGATGGGCAGGTTCACCGCCTTGGCTTTTTCCACCGCCAGCCGCAGCCGGGGGTTGGCGCTCAGGTCAGCGCCGCCAGCGCGTGCCGCCACCGTGATTTCGCGAATGGCGCGGGTCCAGAGCTTGCCGCGCTTCTCGTCCTGACGGCCCTTGCGGTGCTGAATGTTTGCCCATTTGCTGTGTCCGGCCATGGCTTTCTCTCTCGCTGTCTTGTGTTTTCAAAGCAAGCGCCGAGTTTACTGTCCGGCGCGCACAACGCCCGGCCGGGGAGCTGGAATTCGGCCGGGGCCTTTTGGTGATAATCGTTCGATGACGCCACCGCATTCCGTAGGACCAGGGAATTCCGAGACCCTGCCACCTCATGCTCCCCTGCCGCTTTACTACAAGACCGAGGCGGAGCACCAGGCGTTCCTGCTTCGCATCTTCGACAGCACCGCTGCGGACTACGACCGCATCGAAAGCGTGCTGGCCTTCGGCACCGGCCCTTCCTACCGCCGCGACGCGCTGCGCCAGGCCGGGCTAGCCGCTGGTGCGCAGGTGCTGGACGTGGGCATCGGCACCGGGCTGGTGGCCCGCGAGGCGCTCAAGCTCATCGGTTCCACCGGCCAGTTGGTGGGCGTCGACCCCAGCCCCGGCATGATGGGCCAGGTCAAGCTGCCCGGCGTCGAGCTGATTCGCGGCGTGGCCGAAAACCTGCCCCGCCCCGACGCCAGCTGCGACTTCGTCAGCATGGGCTACGCCATGCGTCACATCAGCGACGTGGCCGCCGCCTTCAGCGAATTCCACCGCGTGCTGCGCCCCGGCGGGCGGGTGGCGGTGCTGGAAATCACCAAGCCCGAGGGCCGCGTGGCCACCGCGCTGCTCAAGGGCTACATGCGCGCCGTGGTGCCGCTGATCGCCCGCGTGGTCGGTCGCCAGCGCAACACATCGGAACTGTGGCGCTATTACTGGGACACCATCGAGGCCTGCATTGCCCCGGAGCGCGTGATGCAGGCGCTGACCGCCGCGGGCTTTCGCGACGTGCAGCGCCATGCCAGCCTGGGCGTCTTTTCCTGCTACACCGCCGTCAAACCCGAACAACCCGTCGAGGTCAGGTGACAGTGCGAGTTCAGGACCCCACCTCCTCCCGCCTCTCTTCCCACCTGCGCGTAGAGCGCCTTTCATTGCCCGACAGCCTCGCGCTGGCCACCCACGGCAAGGCGCCCTTTGCGGCGCTGGGCTACGGCACGCCGCATGGCGTGGCATGGATGCCGACCGTCAACGCCCGCGTGCTGTCGCCGCAGGGCGCCATGGCCGATGTGTGGCACGTGAGCGCGCCGCACATCGAGTCCGGCACCACCGGCATCGCGCGCTGGCGCACCGACGGCCACTGGCTGCTCGGCGCCATCGACCTAGACGAAGCCGCTGAAAACCAAGGCCTGGCCGAGCTCGCGCACCGCGCCTACCGCGACCTGTTCAAGACGCTCGACCAGGCCGGCGCGCCGCACCTGCAGCGCATCTGGAACTACCTGCCCCAGATCAACGCCGACGGCGGCGGGCTGGAGCGCTACCGCCAGTTCAACAAGGGCCGCCAGGAGGCATTTCTGGAAGCCGGCCGTGCCGCCTTCGAGGGCGCGCCCGCGGCCTGTGCGCTGGGCATCCATCAGGGTGCGCTGTCGATCCGGTTCCTGGCCGGCCAGCAGGCGCCGTTGCCGGTGGAAAACCCGCGCCAGGTGTCGGCCTACCGCTACCCCGAAACCTACGGCCCGCGCTCGCCCACCTTCTCGCGCGCCGCGCTGGCCGACATCGGCGACGGCAACATCGCGCTGTTCATCTCGGGCACTGCCAGCATCGTGGGCCACGAAACCGTGCACCCCGGCGACGTGCTGGAGCAAACGCGCGAAACGCTGCGCAACCTGCAGGCGGTGGTCGATGCCGCCAATGCGCGCGGCACGGCGAAGTTTTCTTTGGCCGAGCTCGACTGCGTGGTCTATGTGCGCAACCCCTCGGACACCGACGCCGTGCGCGGCATTCTCGAAGGCGCGCTGGGCGCCGACGCGCCCCTGACGCGCCACGCCGTGTACCTGGAGGCCGACATCTGCCGCAGCGACCTGCTGGTGGAGATCGAGGCCCACACGGTCGCGGCCGGCCAGCTTCGGCCCTGACCGGTCATCGTCCGACCGTTCCCTGCCAGATTGACCGATTCAATGATTCGCGTGCTGCGATTTTTCACATCGATTCCGCTCGCGTTGCTGCTCTACGCGCTGCTGCTGTGCCTGGGCCTGATCTCGCTGGTCTGGAACCTGGTGGCCATGCTGCTCTACCCGGTGATGCCGGCCAGGCCCGGGCGCGCGCTCGGCCGCATGACCATCGCTTTTGCCTACCGCCTGTTCTGGTGGCTGGCCTCGGCCACCGGCATGATGCGCATCGACGCCGCCTGCCTCGACCCGATGCGCAAGGAGCCCGGCGTGATCTTCGTGGCCAACCACCCCACCATGCTCGACGCGCTGCTGCTGGTGGCACGGCTGCCGCGCAGCGCCTGCATCATGAAGGCCGACCTGATGGGCAACATCTTCCTGGGCGCGGGCGCGCGGCTGGCGCGCTACATCAGCAACAAGTCAGCCCGCACCATGGTGCGGCTCGCGGTGAACGACCTGCGCAACGGCGGGCAACTGGTGATCTTTCCTGAAGGCACGCGCACCGTGACGCCGCCGCTCAACCCGTTTCGCGCCGGCACCACCCTCATTGCCAAGCTGGCGCAGGCGCCCATTCAAACCGTGTTCATCGACACCGACTCGCCCTACCTGGGCAAGGGCTGGCCGCTGTGGCGCGTGCCGCCGCTGCCCGTCGTCTTCACCCTGCGCCTGGGCAAGCGCTTTGCGCCGACGCAGGACAGCGACGTGCTGCAAGCCGACCTCGAACATTACTTTCGCCAAAACCTGGAACAGCGCGCCACCGACGCGTCCCCCGAATGCCAGACGCCTCGCGCACCCACCTTGTCCTGATTCCCAGCTACAACACGGGCGAACGCCTGTTCTCGACCGTCCAGGCTGCGCGCGCGCAGTGGAGCCCCGTGTGGGTGGTGGTCGACGGCAGCGACGACGGCACCGGCGAGCGGCTGCAGCAGCTGGCAGCCAACGACCCGGGCCTGCGCGTGTGGCTGCTGCCGCAGAACCAGGGCAAGGGCTCCGCCGTGCTGCACGGGCTGCGCGCTGCCAAGGACGCCGGCTTCACGCATGCGCTGACGATGGATTCCGATGGCCAGCATCCGGCGGACCTGATTCCTGAATTCATGAAGGCCTCGCTGGCCCGGCCAGAGACCATGGTGCTCGGCCGGCCGGTGTTCGACGCCAGCGCGCCGCTGCTGCGCGTGCGCGGGCGGCGCGTGTCCAACGGCTGGACCCAGCTGGAAACCCTGTTCGCCGGGGTGGGCGATTCGCTCTACGGCTTTCGCGTGTACCCGGTGGCCGACCTCATTGCGGTGATGGCGCGCCAGCCCTGGATGCGGCGCTTCGACTTCGACACCGAAGCCGTCGTGCGGCTGGCCTGGCGCGGCGTGAAGCCGGTGAACATCGACGCGCCGGTGAAATATCTGACGGCGGAAGAAGGCGGGGTGTCGCACTTTCGCTATGGGCGCGACAACGTGCTGCTGACCTGGATGCACACGCGGTTGATGGTCGAGTTCGTGCTGCGGCTGCCGGGGCTGGTGTTTCGCAAGCTGGCGAAGAAGGCACCGTTTCAGGACTGATGTCTTGTTCCCTCTCCCAGAGGGAGAGGGAGCGGAGTCAGACAGCAGGCGCAGCAAGAGCCGCCCCGCCCAGCGCCTTGTACAGCGTCATCGTCGCATTGAGCTGATTCAACCGGTTCAACGCCAGCGACACCTCCGCCGTGCGCCGGCGGTCCTTCGCGTCGAGCACCGGCTGCAACGCCGTCGCCCCCGCGCGATAGCGCACCTCCGACAACCGCTCCGCGCGCTGCGCCTGCTGCAGCGCCAACACCAGCTTGTCGCTCTCGCTGCGCAACTGCGTGCGTGAAGACAAGGCGTTCTCCACCTCCGACAGCGCGGTGTACAGCGACTGCCGAAAACCCACCACCGCCTCTTCGTACTGCGTCTGCGACACGCCCACGCTCAGCCGCGCCGTGTTCCATTGCAGAAAGGGCAGCACCAGCCCGGCGCCGAGCGTGGCCACCGGGTTCTTCAGCAGCTCGCCCAGCGCGGTGCTCGACGTGCCCAGCGAGCCCGTGAGGCTCAGCGCGGGATAGAAGCTGGTGCGCGTGGCGTCGACATTGGCCAGCGCACCGCGCAAGCGCTGCTCGGCCGCGCGCAGGTCCGGGCGCCGGCCCAGCAGGTCGGCCGGCACGCCGGCATCGATGGCGGGCAAGGCGATGTCCGGCAGCCGCGGCGGCTCGACCGGTATCGGTTCAACCGCCATCGCCTGCGGCGGCCGGTCGAACAGAACGGCCAGCGCATTGCGCGCCTCGACACGCTGCTGCAGCAACTGCGTGTGCGCCGCCTCCTGCGTCGCCAGGTTCTGCCCGGCCTGCGCCACGTCCAGCCCCGACACCGCGCCGGCCGCGTACTTCACGTGCACCAGCGCGAGAATGCGCCGGCCGTCTTCGATGCCGGCCTCGCTCAACGCAATGCGCTGGTTGAGGTAGCCGGTCTGCCAATAGAGCCCGGCCGTGGTGCCGACCAGCGCAAGCGCGGTGGCCTGCCGGTCGGACTCGGTCGCCTTCAGCGTCCAGTCGGCGGCGCTGCGTTGCGCGGCCAGGCGGCCCCACAGGTCGAGCTCGTAGCTCAGGGTGACAAGCGACGTCGATGCCGACCCGGCCACGCCGCCGCGCTTCAGGTCGTAAGACCGGCTCGTACTCGCCTGCCCCACCACGTCCGGCGTGAGGTTGGTGTTGGCCAGGCCCGCCTGCAGTTGCGCGCGCTGCACGCGAATGCCGGCCGCGGCCAGGTCGTTGTTGCTGCGCAGCGCGTCGTCGACCAGGCGGTCGAGTTGCGGGTCGTTGAACGACGCCCACCAGTTCGCCGACAGCACGGTGGCCACGCTCCCGGCAGCGGTGCCGGCCGGCTGTTGCTGCCAGGCCCGAGGCATTTCCAGCGGCCGCTGTTCGCGCCGCTCCGGCTGAAACAGCGTGCAGCCGGCGAGCACGCACACGGCAGCCACCGCCACGGGAAGAAGGCGCGCCCTACTCACGCGCCAGCGCCTCGATAGGGTCCAGCCGCGCCGCGTTGCGCGCCGGCAGGTAGCCGAACAGCACGCCAATCAAGGTCGCGCACAGAAACGCCGACACCACCGCACCCAAAGAAAAAATCATTTGCCATTGCTTCACGAAAAGCGAAAACAGAAAACTGATGCCATAGGAGAGCGTCACGCCGATCAACCCACCCACCAGGCACACCAGCACCGCCTCGGTCAGGAACTGCTGCAGCACGTCGCTCTGGCGCGCGCCCACGGCCATGCGAATGCCGATTTCGCGCGTGCGCTCGGTCACCGACACCAGCATGATGTTCATCACGCCGATGCCGCCCACCACCAGCGAAATGACCGCAATGAGCGACAGCAGCAGCGTGAGCGACTGGCTCGTGCGCTCGGCCGTCTTCACGATGCTGTCCATGTTGAAGGTGAAAAAGTCCTTGCTGCCGTGGCGCATGGTGAGCAGCTTGACGATGCTGTCTTCGGCCGCCTTGGTCGGCTGGTCGTCGCGAATGCGCACCGTGATGCTGTCGAAGTGCTGCTGCCCAAAGAGCCGGCTCGCGCCCGTGCTGTACGGCAGCCAGATGTTGAGCGACTTGTTCTCGCCGAACATGCTCTTCTTTTCCTGCGACACGCCAATCACCGTGCACGGCAGATTGCCCACCAGGATGATCTTGCCGACCGGGTCGGTGCCATCGGGAAACAGCATGCGCTGGGTGTTCTGGTCGATCACCACCACCTGCGACTGGTGGCGCACGTCGCTGGCGGTGAACGCCGCGCCGCGCGCCATCTGGATGTCGCGCACCTTGAAGAAACTGTCGCTCACGCCGTTCACCGTGCCGTTGATGTCCACGCTGCGGTAGCGCAGGCGCAGGCTGCGCTGGGTGGAGGGCGTCACGCTGTGCACGTAGGGCTGGGCGGCAATGGCATTCAGGTCGGGCGGTGCCAGCGTGCGGATGCTCGAGGCCTTGTCGTCGCCGAAGTCGCGGCCCGGGTACACGTCCAGCGTGTTGGTGCCGATGGCCCGAATGTCCGACAGCACGAAGCGCTTGGCCCCCTCCCCGATGGCCACGATCGACACCACCGACGTGATGCCGATCACGATGCCCAGCATGGTGAGCGCGGTGCGCATGCGGTGCGCCATCATCGAGCGCCAGGCCATGCGAAAGGCCTCGGCAAAGCGCGCCCAGCCGGTGCTGAAGCGCGCAATGCCCAGCTTGGGGCGGGTCATGGGCATGGCGGGCTGCGCATCGGCTTGCACGTTCTGAACCTGCTGCGACACCGTGGCCATGGCAGCCACGGTCGGCACGTTCGCCCGGTCGCGCACGATCACGCCGTCGGCAATTTCGATGATGCGTTCGGTGCAGCTCGCCACCTGCATGTCGTGCGTCACGATGATCACCGTGTGCCCCTGCGCATGCAGCTCGCGCAGGATGCCGATCACCTCCTGCCCGCTCTTGCTGTCGAGCGCGCCGGTCGGCTCGTCGGCCAGGATCACCTGCCCGCCGTTCATGAGCGCGCGCGCAATGCTCACGCGCTGCTGCTGGCCGCCCGAGAGCTGGCTGGGCCGGTGCTCGGTGCGGTCGCCCAGCCCCAGCCGCGCAAGCAGCTGGCGCGCGCGCGTGTCGCGCGCCTCGCCGTCGGTGCCGGCGTACACGGCGGGCACCTCGACGTTGCCGGCGGCCGTCAGGTGCTGCATCAGGTGGTAGCGCTGAAAGATGAAGCCGAAGTGCTCGCGCCGCAGCTCGGCCAGCGCGTCGCTGTTCAGCGTGCCCACGTCGTGGCCCGACACCGTGTAGCTGCCGGTGCTCGGCCGGTCGAGGCAGCCCAGAATGTTCATCAGCGTCGACTTGCCCGAGCCCGACGCGCCCACAATGGCCAGCATTTCGCCGCTGCCGATGTCGAGATCGACGTCCTTCAGCACCTGCACTTGCTGCTCGCCCGAGGGAAAGCTGCGGCCGATGCCGCGCAGGGCCAGCAGCGGCTTTTTCAAACTTGCGCCATCGGAAGCACCGGCAGCACCGGCAGCTCCGGCAGCACCTGTTGCACCTGTTGCACCCGTCGCAGCGGCTGCATCGCTCATTGGCGCTTGCCTCGCGCGCCGCCTTCGCTGCCGTCGCCGCGCTCCGCCAGCGCCGACGGGTCGCCCGTGATCACGGTGTCGCCCTCGGCAAGACCGTTGAGCACCTGCGCCTGAAAGTTGTTGCTGATGCCCACGCGCACCTGGCGCTTTTCCACGCTGTGGTCGGCCTTGAGCACGCGCACTTGCTGGCGGCCTTCCTTGTCGCGCGCGCCCAGCGCGGTGAGCGGCACGGCCAGAGCCTGCTTCGCCTCGCCCAGAAGAATGGCGACCTGCGCCGTCATGTCGACACGCAGCGTGCGCTCCGGGTTGGGCACGTCGAACAGTGCGTTGAAGAACACCGCGTTGTTGATCTTCTCGGGCGAAGGCTGCACCGCGCGCAGCGTGCCGTGGTAGCGCGTGTCGGGGTCGCCCAGAATGGTGAAGTACACCGGCTGGCCGGGCTTCACGCGCACCACGTCGGCCTCCGACACCTGCGCCTTCACCGTCATGGTCGACAGGTCGGCCAGCTTCATGAGCGTGGGCACCTGAAAGGCGGCCACCACGGTCTGGCCTTCGAGCGTGCTGATGGAGACCACGTCGCCGTCGATGGGCGCCACGATGCGCGTGTAAGACAGGTTGGTCTGCGCCGAGGCCACGGCCAGCTTCTGCTGGCGGATCTGCGCCTCCAGCGACACCGCATCGGCCCGCAGCGCGCGCAGCTCGGCATCGGCGCTTTCCATGTCCTGCCTGGGGGCGGCGTCCTGCGCGAGCATTTCCTGCTGGCGCGTCCAGGTGAGCTGCGCCTGCTTCACGCGCACCTCCTTGGCCAGGCGCTGCGCCTGCAGGTTCTCCAGCTTGGCCTGCTCCTGCGCCAGCGTGTTCTGCGAGATGACGGGATCGATCTCGGCCAGCCAGTCGCCCTTCTTCACGCGCTGGCCCAGCTCCACCTTCAGCGACTTGAGCTGGCCGCTCACCTGCGCGCCCACCTCCACCTGCTTGAGCGCCTGCAGCACGCCGGTGGCGAGCACCGCGTTTTCAACGTCGGTGCGCTGCACGGTGTCGGTGAGGTAGTCGGTTTTTTGTTCGGGCCTGGTCCAGAAGAAAGCGACAAGGCCAATGAAAACAATGGCCAGTGCGGCCACGAGCAACTTGCGTGAACGCCGAATTGGGGGAGTTGGCATGCAGATGAGGATGAGGTGAGAGACGCTTCAAAAGCCGGCGCAGCGGATGGAGGGCTGGCGTTCTCTGAAAAATCAAAAACGGAAACAGCGTCGATGCTAGCGCAACATTGACCCCACTTTCTAAAGGCGAACTTAATTTCCAGAGGTTAATGCCGGGGCTTTTGAAAAATCTCCTTGGAATTCTCGGCAAACAATTATCAATTTTTATTAAATCAGGGAAAACAATCATCAAATCGACCTGCTGCTTCGTCTTTTGACGTGGACAACGACAGGCGCGCGATTCACCCTTCATTTTGCGGCGATTTCAATCGCTTTTTTGCTTGTCGCGGCCATCTCGTCATGCACACCATTTTTGTTGCGGCAAGCTGCAAATGAGATAGCGAACCCTCAACTCTCAGGGTTTTATGCCTACGCACTGGCATACGCTGCCTGCTGGACGCTGGCCAACGTCTTGCAGAATATCAAAGGAATTTTTTCTGCCGGCGTCCTTGCCAAAGCTAATGCAGCACTGAACAAGCTTCTTCTGAAAAACGTCATTCATAGCCGATATTCATCGCAAAGAAAAATAGACGCCGGCGTCGTTGCTCAAGACATTGTCAGGGCCACCCAGAGTCTCAGTTCGATCACCACATCGCTGTTCTGGACCGTTCTTCCCATCGTTTTCGAATTCTTCATTTCCATCGGAATCATTCGTTCATCGATCGGAAATGCTTTTGCAATTCTTTTTGCGCTCTGCATTCTCGCCCTGTCTTTCGTTTCTTATGTCATTGCGGCAAAAAGCGGAGACCTTCACTCATCGATCTACTCTTCGCAGAACAAGCTGCAAGGCTTCATGGTGGAAAGGCTGGGCGCGCTGCTTGAGGTTCGCCTGAACAATGCAGCGGCACGAGAAGAAGTTTTGGCCGATACCCATCTGGCACACACGGTTCAAACCATTTGGCGCGCCAATCTGCGCATGGGTCTTTATCTTGGCGCACAGGCACTTGCAATTGGCGTGGTGCTTGGCGTGTTCACCTCCTACTCTGTCAAGCTGAACAGCGCCGCCAATTTCACGAGCGGTGATTTTGTGATGATTGCCGGCTATACAGGAATGCTGACGATGCAATTGAGGTTTTTATCTGCCGCCCTGATCGAATTGAAAAGGCAACAGGTTGCATTGAAATTCGGCTCTGAATATCTTCAGCCCGCATCAAAAACAACAGCAGCGATGGCAACTGGTGCAGCCATTGATTTTTCAGACGACGAACATCCGCTGTTCAGGCTGGAGAACGTGCTGCTGGCCGTCGAAAAAAAGGTTCTGGTGTTCAACCTGTCGCACGATTTCAAAACGAACCGATTCACCGTTATTTCGGCGCCTTCCGGCACGGGAAAAAGCACTCTGGTTCAATCGATGCTGGGGCTGCTTCCCGTTAATGCGGGCACCATCAAACACTGCGGACGGCTGGTCGACCAGAATTCGACGGACGACATCTTGAAAAACGTCGCCGTGGCCTCTCAGTTCCCTTGCATCTTCAACGCTTCTCTGCGGTTCAATCTGAATTACGGCTGCAATGTGCCGCCGCCGGATGCTGTGTTGCACGAAATGCTCCACGCACTCGATTATTTAACCAAGAAAAATGGAATTGAAGTTTCAATTGATCTAGACGACCAATTGGGCGCCGGCGGACGCTCGCTGAGCGGCGGTGAAAAGCAGAGAATTTCAATTGCCAGGGCATTGCTTCGAAACAAGAATGCGCTTGTTCTTGACGAACCAACAGCGCACCTAGATCAAGAATTGGCAAGAAAGCTAATTCTTTATATCGCGAGCCGCACGAAAACTTTGATCGTGATTACGCACGACCCGGAAATCACGAAGATCGCTCACGATGTTCTGGTGCTGGCACCGCCGGCGCCACCACAGGCGCAAACCACATGACCCGACGCGGGTGGCCATCATGGCAATTCACGGCCACCGCGCGAATTCAGCGCACCCTGCGCGAGCGCACCAGCAGCGTGACCAGCATCAGCGACAACACCGCAAACGCAATGAACGACCAGTTCGCCAGGCTCAGGCCGAACAGCGTCCAGTCGATCTTGGAGCAGTCGCCGCCGCCGCGAAAGATCATGGGCAGCGCGCGCTTCAGCGGAAAAGTCTCGATCATTCCGTACAGGTCGCGCCCGCAGGACACCACCTCCGGCGGATACCACTGCAGCCAGCTCTGCGAGGCCGCCGTGTAGGCACCGCCCACAGCCGACACCAGCGCCAGCACGCCGCCGGTCAGTTGCAGGCCCCGCTGGCGGAACACGCCGGCCAGCCCGGTGAACAGCGCCACCAGCACCAGCGCATACCGCTGCACGATGCACATGGGACACGGCTCCAAGCCGACCACGTGCTGCAGGTAGAGCCCGAAGGCCAGCATGAGAACGCAGGCCAGGCAGATGAGCCCATACGCGCGGCGCGGCGCGCCGAAGTACCAATCGATCAAGGAGACACCCAATCTTCTTCTACGAACACCCTGGCCTTGCGCGGGTTGGCAACGACGGTGTCGCCTTCCTTCAAGCCAAGTTCACGGAACTGTTGCGCAGGGAGTTGCGCTTCGATGATGGTTCCGGAGCCCGGATTATCTGGATTCGTTTCGGTGGGCTCAAGTTCCAGCCGCGCGATGGGTCCGACCACGATGGCACGCGACAGCGTGGCAACGATGCCCGCGGCCCCCGCCACATAGCGTGTCACCTCGATGTCATGCGGGCGCACATAGGCACGCGCCTTGGCGTCGCGCGCACCGCTGTGCTCGGGCGAGTCCAGCCGCATGCCGTCGAGCTGCACCGCGCCGTTGTCGGCCCGGCCGTGGAACAGGTTCACGTCGCCCAGAAAGCCGTAGACGAACGGGCTCGCGGGCTGGTCCCACACCTCTTGTGGCGAGCCGACCTGTTCGATCTGCCCCTTGTTGATGACCACCACGCGGTCGGCCACTTCGAGCGCCTCTTCCTGGTCGTGCGTGACAAAGATGGAGGTGACGTGCAGCTCGTCGTGCAGCCGGCGCAGCCAGCGGCGCAGTTCCTTGCGCACCTTGGCGTCGAGCGCGCCAAAGGGTTCGTCCAGCAGCAGCACCTTGGGCTCCACGGCCAGCGCGCGGGCCAGCGCAATGCGCTGGCGTTGCCCGCCCGAAAGCTGCGACGGGTAGCGGTCGGCCAGCCAGTCGAGCTGCACCAGCTTGAGCAGCTCGGTCACCTTGGCCTTGATCTGCGTGTCGCTCGGGCGCTCCTTGCGCGGCTTCACGCGCAGGCCGAAGGCCACGTTCTCGAACACGGTCATGTGGCGAAACAGCGCGTAGTGCTGAAACACAAAGCCCACCTGGCGCTCGCGCACATGCACGTCGGTGGTGTCTTCGCCCGAGAACAAAATGCTGCCGGTGTCGGCGGTTTCCAGCCCCGCGATGATGCGCAGCAGCGTGGTCTTGCCGCAGCCCGAAGGGCCGAGCAGCGCGACGAGCTCGCCCGACTGCACGTCGAGGTTCACGTTGCGCAGCGCGCGGAAGTCGCCGAACTGCTTGCTGATGTTGCGGATTTCGATGCTCATGGATCTCTGCCTGTGTCTTCGTCTGATTACTCCCTCGCCCCTTGGGGAGAGGGCCGGGGCGAGGGTTCTGGCCTCACCCGAAACTGCGTCAAGCCGCCGACGTTTCTGGTGGCCGCTCCGGCGGCAGCTCGGCAATGGCTTTCATCTCGCGCTCATGCCGCCACTCGATCACCGACTTGATCACCAGCGTGACCAGCGCCAGGATGGCCAGCAGCGAGGCCACGGCAAACGCGGCCACCGACTGGTATTCGTTGTAGAGCACTTCCACATGCAGCGGCATGGTGTTGGTCTGCCCGCGAATGTGGCCCGACACCACCGACACCGCGCCAAACTCGCCCATGGCGCGCGCGTTGCAAAGGATCACGCCGTACAGCAGGCCCCACTTGATGTTGGGCAGCGTCACGCGCCAGAAGGTCTGCCAGCCGGTCGCGCCCAGCACGATGGCGGCCTGCTCTTCGTCGGTGCCCTGGGCCTGCATCAGCGGAATGAGTTCGCGCGCAATGAAGGGGAAGGTGACGAACACGGTGGCCAGCACGATGCCGGGCACGGCGAAGATGATCTTGATGTCGTGCTCCGCGAGCCATGGGCCGATCCAGCCCTGCGCCCCGAACACCAGCACGTAGATGAGGCCGGCCACCACGGGCGACACCGCGAACGGCAGGTCGATCAGCGTGGTGAGAAAGGCCTTGCCCCGAAACTCGAACTTGGCCACGGCCCAGGCCGCGGCCACGCCGAACACGAGGTTCATCGGCACGGTGATGGCGGCGGTGATCAGCGTGAGGCGAATGGCGCTCCAGGCGTCGGGTTCCTTCAGTGCCTCCAGGTACGCGCCCACGCCTTTGCGCAGTGCCTCGGTGGCCACTGCGGCCAGGGGCAGCACGAGGAACAGGAACATGAAAACCAGCGCGATGCCGATCAGCAGCCAGCGCACCCAGGGTGCTTCCGTGGTGCCGGCCTGGGCGCGGCGAATGACTTTGGACGGAGCGCTCATCTCTGGGGCTTTGCCGCGCGTTGTGTCGCGGATTGTTTGTTGTGCAGGGAGCTCGCGTTCGGGGGGCGTGCGAAGGACATCGGGTGGTCCCCTCCGCGAATGTCCCCCGCCTTCGGCTCCTCCTTTATTTCGCTGCGGGGACCACCCGATGCCCTTCGCACCAGCGCACGCCGCAGGTGCTCGCCGATCAAAGACCGCACCGAACAACGCTCACGTCGATGGGGTGCTCTGCGCAGCGAAACAAAGGAGGAGGGGCGGTAGCGCGCAGGCCGGAGGACATTCGCGGAGCAGAGCACCCCGTCGGCGTGAGCGCGCCCCGAATGACGCAAAGCGAGACGAACAAAAGAACAGGCGCTCATCTCAAGCCCCCGCCCGACGACGCTGCCATGCCTGCAACCCGTTGATGACCAGCAACAGCAGGAACGAAATGACCAGCATCACCAGCGCCACAGCCGTGGCCCCCGCATAGTCGTACTGCTCCAGCTTGCCGATGATGATCAGCGGCGTGATCTCCGAAATCATCGGCATGTTGCCGGCAATGAAGATCACCGATCCGTACTCGCCAATGGCCCGTGCAAAAGCCATCGCAAAGCCCGTGAGCAAAGCCGGCGCAATGGCCGGAAAAATTACCCTGGTGAACGTCTGCAGCCGCGTGGCACCCAGCGACGTTGCGGCCTCTTCAAGCTCTTTTTCGGTGTCTTCCAGCACTGGCTGCACGGTGCGCACCACGAAAGGCAACCCGATGAAGATCAGCGCAATCACGATGCCCGCCGGCGTGAACGCCAGCTTGATGCCGTGCGGCTCCAGCAACTGCCCGATCCAGCCGTTGCCCGCGAGCAGCGCCGTCAGCGAAATACCGGCAACAGCCGTCGGCAGCGCGAACGGCAGGTCGACCAGCGCGTCCACGATGCGCTTGCCCGGAAACTTGTAGCGCACCAGCACCCAGGCCACCAGCAGGCCGAACACCGCGTTCACCAGCGCCGCAATGAGCGAGGCGCCAAAGGTCAGCCGGTAGGAGGCCATCACGCGCGGCGCGGTCACTGCCACCCAGAACTGGTCCCATGTCAGCGTGAAGGTTCTGAAGACCAGCGCCGACAACGGAATCAGCACGATCAGGCTGAGGTAAAGAATGGAGAAGCCGAGCGTGATGTGAAAACCCGGCAGCACGCGCTTGGCGCCACCTGCCCGGTTGGCACGCGAAAAAGGCGCTCCCGCGGACGGGAGCGCCGAAGAAACAGCGCCGCTCATTTACTTGCCGCCGGGGGTGTACAGCTTGTCGAACTGGCCGCCGTCGTTGAAGTGCACCTTTTGCGCTTCGCCCAGGCTGCCGAACAGTTCCTGCACCGTGAAGAGCTGCAGCGGCTTGAAGGTGGCGGCGTACTTCTTCAGCACGGCCTGCGAACGCGGACGCAACGCATGCTTGGCGGCAATTTCCTGCGCTTCGTCGGAGTACAGCCAGTCCAGATAAGCCTTGGCCAGCTCGCCGGTGCCCTTCTTGTTGACGGTGCGTTCCACCACGGCCACCGGGTTCTCGGCCACGATGCTGATCGACGGGTACACCGAGTCGACCTTGCCGGTGCCGAATTCACGGTCGATGGACACCACTTCCGACTCGAAGGTGATCAGCGCATCGCCGATGTTGCGTTGCAGGAAGGCGGTGGTTGCGTCGCGCCCGCCGCGTGCCAGCACGGGCACGTTCTTGAAGAGCTTGCCGACGAACTCGGCAGCCTGGGCGTCGGTGCCGCCCTTCTTCTTGATGTAGCCCCAGGCGGCCAGGTAGGCGTAGCGGCCGTTGCCGCCGGTCTTGGGGTTGACGATCACCACCTGCACGCCGGGCTTGATCAGGTCGTCCCAGTCCTTGATGCCCTTGGGGTTGCCGTTGCGCACCAGGAACAGCATGGTCGAGGTGGTGGGCGATGCGTTGTCGGGGAATTTCTTGGGCCAGTCCTTGGCGACCACGCCGGTGCTGGCCAGAAAGTCGATGTCGGTCGAGGTGTTCATCGTGACCACGTCGGCGTCCAGGCCGTCGGCCACCGAGCGCGCCTGGGCGCTGGAGCCGCCGTGCGACTGGTCGATCTTCACGTCCTTGCCCGTGGCCTTCTTGTAGTGCGCCACGAAGGCCGCGTTGTAGTCCTTGTAGAACTCGCGGGCCACGTCGTAGGAGGCGTTCAGCAGCGTCGTGCCCTGGGCAAAGGCGGCGTTGCCGGCAAGTGCGGAGGACGCCAGCGCGAGCACGGCGACGAAGGTCTTGATTCTGGAAGTCATGTGATTGCCAAGGTTTCTGAAAATTCACGGCCCGCCGACCAGGCGGCGGGCTCGTCGGTCAGCGATTGCAGCAGGGCCAGGCCAAGCGGCCAGTCTCCATGCCCGGAATCGATGTTGATGTGGCCCGCATTCTGCATGCGCACGAACTCGCTGCCCCAGGCGCGCGAATAGGCACCCGCCAGCCGAATGGGGCAATAGGGGTCGTTGCTGCTGGCCACCACGATGCTGCGGTACGGCAGCGCGGCGTAAGGCACGGGCGCGAAGTCGGACAGCACCGCGCGGCGCTCCGGGTCGGCCGGCGCCACCAGCAAGGCGCCCTGAATGCGCGCGGCCGCGGCGGGCGGCAGATGCGCCGTGGCAATGCAGCCCAGGCTGTGCGCGGCAATCACCACCGGGCCTTCGCTCTCCATCACCAGCTTGGCCAGCGCGGGCACCCAGGCGTCGCGCCGGGGCGAGGCCCAGTCGTCCTGCACCACACGCGCCGCGCCCGGAATGCGCGACTCCCACAGGCTCTGCCAATGGCCGGGCCCCGAGTCGCGCCAGCCGGGCACGATGATGATGCGGGTCTGCATGACGGCGCCGCCCTGCCCTTACTTGTTGGGCTGCGGCGTGATGCGCAGATAAGGCTTGATGGCCTTGAAGCCCTTGGGAAAGCGCTCGGCCAGCTCGGCCGGGTCCTGGATGCTCGGCACGATGACCACGTCGTCGCCGTCCTTCCAGTTCACGGGCGTGGCCACCTTGTGGCTGTCGGTGAGCTGCAGCGAGTCGATCACGCGAATGATCTCGTCGAAGTTGCGGCCAGTCGATGCCGGGTACGTGATGGTCGTGCGGATCACCTTCTTCGGGTCGATGATGAACACGCTGCGAACGGTGGCCGTGGCCGAGGCGTTCGGGTGAATCAGGTCGTACAGGTCGGCCACCTTGCGGTCGGCGTCCGCAATGATGGGGAAGTTGACCGTGGTGTTCTGCGTTTCGTTGATGTCCGCGATCCATTCCTTGTGCTTGGTGGCCGGGTCCACGCTCAGCGCAATGGGCTTCACGCCGCGCTTGGCAAACTCGCCCGACAGCGCCGCGGTCTTGCCCAGCTCGGTGGTGCAAACAGGCGTGAAGTCGGCGGGATGCGAGAAGAACACGACCCACGAGTCACCGGCCCATTGATAGAAGTCGAGGGGGCCTTCGCTGGAATCCTGAGTGAAATTGGGGGCGGTGTCGCCGAGACGCAAAGTTGCCATGGTCGCTCCTGAATGGATGGGAGCCTCGGATTGTGCGAACCATCGCTTCAATGCCAAACGAATATCTGCTTGTTTGGTTATGACGTTTTTTGCATAAGGGACCCTCTCAGGCCGGTAAAGCGGCCAGCTTCAGCGCCATGTCGATGAACACCCGCAGCTTCAATTGCGACTGCGAACGTTCCGGAAAGTACAGGTACAGGCCCGAATCGACCGGAATCCAGGGCTGCAGAAAGGCCTCCAGCTGCCCTTGCGCCAATGGCTGGCGCGCCTCGCGCTCGGAAACGAAGGCCAGGCCCAGCCCCTGAACGGCGCAGTGGACCAGCATCTGCCGGTCGTTCAGCACCAGCCCGCTTTTGGTTTCCACCAGAAAGTCGCGCTTGCCGCGCCTGAAGCGCCAGCGGTGCAGCGCGCCGGAGCCGGCAAAGCGGTAGTGCAGGGCCTCGTGGCGCACCAGGTCTTCCGGCGCTCTGGGCCGATCTCGGCCTTTGAAATAGTCGGGTGCGCCCACCACGCACCAGGCAATTTCGGGCGTGAGCCGCACGGCCACCATGTCTTTTTCGACCGCCTCGCCCAGCCGAATGCCTGCGTCGAAACCCGCATCGACCAGGTCGACGATGGCCTCGTCGAGCGAAATTTCCAGCGTGACCTCCGGATAGGCGCGGCGAAACGCCGGCACCAGCGCTCCGAGGATCGGCTCGACCGCGCCGTGCGGCGCGGTGATTCGCAGCGTGCCCATGGGCCGGTCCCGAAAGCCGCCGAGCGCGGCAAAGGCATCTGCAATGTCGCTCACCGCGGGCCGCAGCCGCAGAAAGACGGCCTGGCCGGCCTCGGTCAGCGCCACGCGCCGGGTCGTGCGCTGGAACAGCATCACGCCCTGGCGGGCTTCCAGCGCGCGCACCGCCTTGCTCACCGCCGTGGGCGTGACGCCCAGGCTCAGCGCGGCGCCGGTGAAGCTGCGGTGTTCGGCCACGGCCAGAAAGACGGCGACACCGTCGAGAGGGTCGATGATCATGGGGCGGATTGTCAACCCAGGGTGCAAGACAGGTGCACCACGACGGTATTTATGTTCTCAATGCGGCGTCCTACGATGACTTTTGTTCATTCGAAAGGAACCCGATGACAACGAAAAACTGGCTCATCACAGGCACCTCCAGCGGCATTGGCCGTGCGCTGACCGAGACCTTGCTGGCACGCGGCGACAGCGTGACCGCCACCGTGCGCCAGGCCGACGCGCTGCGCGAACTCCAGGCGATCTACAGCCAAGGTGAACGCCCTCGCCTGCGCGTGGCCGTGCTGGACGTGACCGACACCGCCGCCGTGCGCCGCACCGTCGACGCGGCCTTTGCCGTCATGGGCCGCATCGACGTGGTCGTCAGCAACGCCGGCTACGGCCTGTTCGGCGCGGCCGAGGAAGTGAGCGACGCGCAGATTCGCCACCAGCTCGACACCAACCTTGTCGGCGCCATTCAGGTGATTCGCGCCGCCCTGCCCCACCTGCGCGCCCAGGGCGGCGGGCGCGTGCTGCAGGTGTCGTCCGAAGGCGGGCAACTGGCGTACCCGAACTTCAGCCTGTACCACGCGAGCAAGTGGGGCATCGAAGGCTTTGTGGAGTCGGTCGCGCAGGAAGTGGCGCCCTTCGGCATCTCTTTCACGCTGGTGGAGCCCGGCCCCACGAAGACGAACTTTGGCGGCGGGCTGGTCAGCCCCGCGCCCATGCCGGTCTATGAAGACACGCCGGCCGGCGCCATTCGCCGTGCGCTGGCCAGCGGCGCCTTTCCCGTGACGGGCGACGCGGCCAAGATGGCCCGCGCCATGGCCGACTCGGTGGACCAGCACCCCGCCCCCCGGCGGCTCGCGCTCGGCAGCGGCACGTATGCGTCGATCGGCAATGCGCTGCGCGAGCGGCTCGCGGTGCTGGAAGCGCACAAGGCGACGACCTTCGCCACCGACGTCGACGAATAAAGGGCAACGTGCAGCGGCTAGAACATCCGCATTTCGTCGTTCTTCAGGTGCTCCACCAAAAAGTCGATCAGCCGCCGCACCGCCGGCACCAGCGCGCGCCGGGCCGGGAACACCATGTGCGCAATCACCGGGGAAGGCCCCCAGCCCGGCAGCACGCGCACCAGCCGGCCGGCCTCCACGTCGGCCCGGCACATGTAGTCGGGCAGCAGGGTCGCGCCCACGCCGCCCAGGGTGCCGAACTGCAGCGTGGCCAGGTCGTCCGCCACGTAGCGCGGCGAGTGCGTGTGCACGTGAGTCTCGCCGTGCGGCCCTTCCAGCCGCCAGTCGGCGCGGCCGTCGCCGTTGACCGACATCGAGGCCGTTGGCAGCTTGGCCAGGTCGGCGGGCGAATCGATCGGCCCGCAGCGCGCCAGCAGCTCCGGGCTGGCCACCAGCACGCCGCGGCTGCTGCCGAAGGTCTTGGCGACCAGCAGCGCGCTGTCTTCGATGACCGGGCGCACGCGCAGTGCGATGTCGATGCCCTCCTCGATCAGGTCGACCGGCCGGTTGAGCAGCCGCATGTCGATGCGCACCGCCGGGTAGCGCGCCATGAACACCGGCATCAGCTGCGCCAGGCCGCTGTGCGAGATGGTCACCGGGCAACTGATGCGCACCAGCCCGCTGGGCTCCGTCTGCACCTGCGCCACCGCCTCGGCCGCCGCCTGCGCGGCGTCGCGCATGGCGGAGGCATGGCGCAAATAGATTTCGCCGGCCGGTGTGAGCGACAGGCGCCGGGTGCTGCGCTGCATCAACTGCACGCCCAGGCGCTCTTCCAGATCGGCCACGCGGCGCGACAGCCGCGACTTGGGAATGCCCAGCGCCCGGCTGGCCGCCGCGAAGCCGCCGCGCTCCGCCACTTCGGCAAAGAAAACCATGTCGTTGAGGTCTTGCATGGCGTCATTGTCCTGCAAACAGAACGATGAGTGCGATTTTTGGCTACTTATCAGCCACTCGATCCAAAAATAGAATTCTCACATCCGCCGGCCAATTGAGCGCCGACTGCCAACACAGAAAGTGATTGATTGATATGAAGCTGCTCCACATCGACTCCAGCATCCTGGGCACCAACTCGACCTCGCGCCTGCTCTCGGCCGAAGCCGTGACCGCCTGGCGTGCCGCCCACCCTGACACCGACGTCGAGTACCTCGACCTGGCGGTGGACACCCCTTCGCACTTCAGCGCCGACGCGCTGGGCATCAAGACCGGCGTGCAAGCGCAGCCGACCGAAGCGCAGTTGCGTGAAAACGCGCTGTCCGAGAAGCTGGTGAGCCAGTTCCTGGCCGCGGACGTGATCGTGATTGGCACGCCGTTCTACAACTTCTCGATTCCCACGCAGCTGAAGGCCTGGATCGACCGCCTGGCGCAAATCGGCCGCACCTTCAAGTACACCGAAAAGGGCCCTGTCGGTCTGGCCGGTGGCAAGACGGTGATCGTGGCATCGACCCGCGGTGGCGCTTATTCGACGAGCGAAGGCGGTCAGGCGATGGAACATCAGGAGAGCTACCTGAAGGTGATCTTCGGTTTCTTCGGCATCACCGATGTGCGTTTTGTGCGCGCTGAAGGTCTGGCAATGGGCGACGAAGCCAAGGCCAAGGCGCTGGCGGCGGCCCGTTCCGACATTCTGGTGGCGACGGGTGAAGCTGCTAACCAGCGCGACGCTGCTATTGCAGCCTGAGTTTTCTGCCCCTCAAAACTTTTCGCGGACTGCTTGAACGGTCTGCGCAGGGTTTGTAAAAAGCCCTCTGGACTTGCGTTCGGAGGGCTTTTTCGTTGGCGTCTATTTTGCGTTCGACGGTGGTCAGTTCAGTTCAGGGCGACGCTCACGCCGACGGGGTGCCTTGCTCCGCGAATGTCCCCCGGCCTGCGGCCTCCTCCTTTATTTCGCTGCGCAAGGCACCCCATCGGCGTGAGCGTTGGACAGAGCCGGAGTTGATCGTGCGCTCACAACGAGCGTGCCCTGGTGCACAGGGCGTCGGGTACTCCCCGCAGCGAAATAAAGGAGGAGCGAAGCGGGGGACATTCGCGGAGGGGAGTACCCGGCGGCCTGTGCACGCGCCCTGAATCCCCGGAGCCCGAACCCCGGACCCCCGAACCCGAAGACTCAGGCCGAGTGCGTCTTGACCCAGGCGACGTATTTGTCCATCCACCCTTGGAGGAATTTTTTCGAGCCTTCGTTGCCGATGTGACCCTTGTCGTCGAACAGGTCGTCCTTCGCCTGCAGAAACACCTCGGGCGCTCCCATGGTGGGCACGTCGAGGTACGCCAGGATGTTGCGCAAATGCTGCTGCGCCAACGCAGTGCCGATTGCGCCCACCGACACGCCCAACACCCCAGCCGGCTTGCCGCCCCACGCGCTCTGACCATACGGACGCGAAGCGTGATCGATCGCGTTCTTCAGTACGCCCGGAATCGAACGGTTGTATTCGGGCGTGACGAACAACAGGCCCTGCGCAGCCGCAATCTCCGTCTTCAAACGCTTCACCGGCGCAGCCTGGTTGCCGTCGTCGTCCTGGTTGTACAGCGGCAGGTCGTCGATGCGCAGCGTCTCGAAAGTGAAGTCCGACGGGGCCAGGTGCGCCAGCGCAAGCGCCAGCTTGTGGTTGTACGAATCCTTGCGCAGGCTGCCGACGATGACGGCAATACGGGTCTGGGCCATGGGTGAAGCTCCTTGAGTGGGAAAGCCAATGGGGGTCGAAATGACGAAGATCATTATGCGAACCGGCCAAGTCCTTTTCTTGAAAGGTTCATGCAGCGCTTTGTAGATTTGTGCGCCAGTTTGCGCATGAGCAAATGACGAAAGCTTCGTGGCGCGGCATGGCGCCCGCTCCTAGAGTCGCGGATTTTTCTCCTTCGCCATGCACACCCCTTCGCTCTCCCGCCGCCAGCTTCTTCGCGCTGGTACCGCCGCTGCGGTCACCGCTGCCGCCACCCCGCTCTTCGCCCAGACCCGCACCAAGACGCTGCGCATCGGCTACCAGAAGTTCAACACGCTCAACATCCTCAAGGGCACCGGCCAGCTGGAGAAGGCGCTTGCGCCGGCAGGGGTGAAGCTCGAGTGGGCGGAGTTTCTTGGTGGCAGCCAGCTGTCGGAGGCACTGGCCACCGGCGCCATCGACTTCGGCCATGCCTCGGACGGCATCGGCATCTTTCAGCAGGCCAGCGGCAAGGGCCTGGTGTACCTGGCGGCCGAAAGCCCCTACCCCGGCGGCGTTGGCTTTCTGGTGCCGCGCGACTCGCCCCTTCGCAGCGTGCGCGACCTGAAGGGCAAGCGGGTCGTCACCGGGCGCGGCTACAACACGCAGTACGTGCTGATCCGCGCGCTGGAGGCCGCCGGCCTGCGCTACGAAGACATCGAGCCGGTGTACATCGTCACCGCGTCGGACACCATCGCGGCCTACCAGTCGGGCAGCGTGGCGGCCATCGGCCTGTGGGACCCGTTCTTGGCCGCCGCGCAGCTCGCGACCGATTCGCGCGTGCTGTTCGACGGCACCGGCCTGAGCGACAACCGCACTTACCACTTTGCGCAGCCCGAGTTCGCGCGCGCCAACGCCGACGTGCTGCGCACCGTGTTCAGCGAACTGCGCAAGGCCAACGAATGGGCGCAGGCGCACCCGGCCGACGTGGTCGCCACGCTGGCGCCGCAGCTCAAGGTCGACCCCAAGGTGCTGGCGCTGGCCACCGAACGGCGGCACTATGGCGTGGTTGCGCTCACGCCCGCCATTGCAAAGGAACAGCAGGGCCTGGCCGACGTGTTCGCGCAGCTCAAGCTCATTCCCAAGCCCATCGAGGTGAAGGACGCCTTCTTCGACCTGAACCTCGTCTGACACCCACTCCCAAGTGACATCCTCCAATCACTTCGACGTCATCGTCGTCGGCCTGGGCGCCCTTGGCGCCGCCACGCTCTACCAGCTCTCGCAACGCGGCGCGCGGGTGCTGGGCATCGACCAGTTCGCGCCGCCGCACGACCTGGGCTCCTCGCACGGCGACTCGCGCATCACGCGGCTGGCCATTGGCGAGGGCAATGAATACGCGCCCTTCGTGCAGCGCTCGCACGCCATCTGGCGCGAGCTGGAGGCGCGCACCGGCAAGCCGCTGATGACCACCACCGGCGGCCTGGTGCTGGGCCCGCGCGACGGCGCCGCGGCGCACCACGGCAAGACCGACTTTGTGCGCGGCACCATCGCCTGCGCCGAGCGCTTCGGCATTGCGCATGAAGTGCTCGACGCCGCCGGCATTCACCAGCGCTTTCCGCAGTTCCGTTTGCAGGGCGACGAAATCGGCTACCACGAGCGCGACGCCGGCTTCGTGCGGCCCGAAGACGCCATTGGCGCGCAGCTGGCCGTGGCCCGCGCCACGGGCGCGCAAACGCGCACCGGCGAGCGTGTGCGTGCGGTCGAGCCGGTGGGCAACGGCGACACCGTGCGCGTGCACACCGACACCGCCAGCTTCACCGCCGACCAGGTGGTGGTGGCGGCCGGCGCGTGGCTGCCCGAGTTTCTGGGGCAGCAGGCGCGCAGCGACTGGCAGGCCCATTTCTCGGTGCACCGCCAGGTGATGCACTGGTTCGACACCGGCAGCGCCGCCGCCGACTTCGCGCCTGAGCGCTTCCCCATCTTCATCTGGCTGTACGGCGACGGCGAAGAAGACTACATGTACGGCTTTCCGTCGTCCGACCCCACACAGCCCGCGCTCAAGGTGGCGACCGAGCAGTACACGCACGCCACCACGCCCGACACGCTGGAGCGCACCGTGAGCCCCGAGGAAAGCGCCGCCATGTACCGCGAGCGCGTGGCCGGGCGCTTTCCGCAGATCGGCGGGCGTGTTCTGAAAGCGCGTGCCTGCATGTACACCGTGACGCCCGACAACCGCTTTGTGATCGACTCGCTCGACGGCCTGCCCAACGTGCTGATCGCCTCTGCCTGCTCGGGCCACGGCTTCAAGCACTCGGCCGGGCTGGGGGACGCCATTGCAGACCATGTGCTGGGCCGCAAAAGCGCGCTCGACCTGTCGCCCTTTGCCCGGCGGCGGCTGCTGGAGAAAGCGCCGGGCTGAAGCAGCGTCGCGCGATCGGGCGCATCATCGCGACCGATCTTTTTTCCGACTCAGGAGCAGCGAAGGCGATGAAAGCGATGAAATTTCTGGTGGTGGGTGCCGGCGCACTCGGTGGTTACTTCGGCGGGCGTCTGCTGGAGGCGGGGCGCGACGTCACCTTTCTGCTGCGCCCGCGCCGCGCGGCACAGCTCGCCAAGACCGGCCTGGTGGTGCAAAGCCCGTTCGGCAACCTGCAGCTGCCCGCCCCCAGGCAAGTGCTGGCCGACGGCATCGACGGGCCGTACGACGTGGTCGTGGTCGGCAGCAAGGCCTACGACCTCGACGCGACCATGGACTCGTTCGCACCCGCCGTCGGGCCCAACACCGTGATCCTGCCGCTGCTCAACGGCATGGGCCACATCGACCGGCTGGCAGAGCGCTTCGGCGCGCAGCGCGTGCTGGGCGGCCTTTGCATGATTTCCGCCACGCTCGACGACGACGGCCGCGTGCTGCACCTGAACGACATGCACGGCCTGAGCTACGGCGAACGCGCCGGCGGCCGATCGGCACGGGTGGACGACATCGCGGCTCAGTTCGCGGGAGCGAAGTTCGACGCCACGGCCAGCGAGAACATCACGCAGGACATGTGGGAAAAGTGGGTCTTCATCGCCTCGGCGGCGGGCCTCACGAGCCTGATGCGCGCGTCCATCGGCGACATCGTGGCAGCAGGCGGGCAGGACGTGGCGCTGTCGATCTTCGACGAGTGCTGCGCCATTGCCACGCACAACGGCTTTGCGCCGCGCCCGGCGGCCGTGCAGCGCGGCCGGGCCATCATGACGGCGGCCGGCTCGCCGATGACCGCGTCGATGTACAAGGACATCGTGCGCGGCGCGGCGGTCGAGGCCGACCACATCGTGGGCGACCTGCTGGGCCGCGCGGCACCTGCCGCATCGACGGTGCCCACGGTGCTACGTACCGCCTACGTGCACCTGAAGGCCTACGAAGCCCAACGCGCCCGCACGGCGGCTTGAACGCCATGCCCGACGCGCTGGCGTTCGTTCACACGGCGCAGGTGCATGTGCCGACTTTCGAGCGGCTGGTGCAAGAGATGGCGCCCGGCCTGCGCGTGCGGCATGTGGTGCACGAAGCACTGCTGGCCGATGCGCGCGTGCTCGGGCTCGACGACGCCGCACTGGTCGCACGCGTGCACCAGGCCATGCACGACGCGGCCTCCAGCGGTGCCCGCGTGGTGGTGTGCACCTGCTCCACCATCGGCGCCATCGCTGAACGCACTGCCACGGGCGACGCCTTCGAGGCCCTGCGCATCGACCGCGCCATGGCCGACCGCGCGGTGCGCACCGGGCCGCGCGTGCTGATCGTGGCGGCGGTGGAAAGCACGCTGGCACCGACCACAGCTCTGATTCTTTCGGCGGCGCAGAACGCGGGCGTGGAGGTGCAGCCGCGCCAGTTGCTGATCGAACAAGCATGGCCCCACTTTCAGCGCGGCGACACCGCGGGCTACATCGAGACCCTGGCCCAAGGCATTCGCGCTAAAGCTAGTGTGGCCGGTGTGGCCAGTGCAACCGGTGCGGCCGATGTCATCGTGCTGGCACAGGCCTCGATGGCGCCCGTTGCAGATGCGCTGACAGACCTGGGCATCGAGGTGCTCAGCAGCCCCGCGCCAGGCGTACGGTTTGCGGTTCGAATGCTCGAGCACTCACATTGAGTATCTATTCACCAATTCATTCATTTTTGCCAATTCTCCAATGAGGAATAGAATAATTTATCTATTCACTTTGGTATTCAATGGCGACCTCTTCCGCCTCGCTCACGCAGACCGCCCTGGCCTTGATCCGGTCGCAGGGCGCCGCCTCCAGCGCTGACATTCAGGCAAGGCTGGGCGTGAGCCAGCCGACCGTGTCGCGCACGCTGGCGCCGCTGCTGCGCAATGCGGACATCCTGAAGGTCGGCGCTGCGCGCTCGCAGATGTATGTCGCGCCCCGGCATGTGGAGCGGGTCGGGGCCGATGTGCCTGTCATCAAGGTCGATGAAAGCGGCACCGTCTCCCCGTTCGGCCGCATCGTGCCGCTGCAGGACGGCCGCTGCTGGATGGACGAACAGCAAGGCCCCAGCGCGCTGCACGACGGGCTGCCCTGGTTCCTGTCGGACATGCGCCCCCAGGGGTTCATCGGCCGCGCCTTCGCGCACGGCCACCCTGAGCTCGGCCTGCCCGCCAACCCCGAGCACTGGACCGACGACGACGTGCTTCAGGCGCTGACGCGCTGCGGTGAAGACCTGCCGGGCAATCTGGTCGTCGGCGGGGAGTCGTTTCGCCGCTTTCAAGCCATTGCCGAACGGCCCGCACCGCCCGTGACCGCCGACGACTACCCCGCCATGGCGGACAGCGCCATGCAGGGCACCTTGCCAGGCTCCTCGGCCGGGGGTGAACAGCCCAAGTTCTGCACCGTGCGAAACGCGCGGCAAGTGATCGTCAAGTTCTCATCGGCCGGCACGTCGCCGGCGGACAAGCGCTCGCGCGACCTGCTCGTGTGCGAGCACCTGGCGCTGCGCACGCTGCAGGAGGCCGGCGTTGCCGCGGCCACCACGCGCGTGTTCGTCGAAGCGGGCCGCGTGTTCCTGGAGGTCGAGCGCTTCGACCGCACGGCGCGGGGCCGTATCGGCATGGTGTCCTTGATGGCCTACGACGCACAGCACATCGGCAAGATCGACAACTGGGCCGCCACCGCCAACCGCATGGCCTCGCGCGGGCTGCTGCGCGCGGACGACGCCGGGCGGCTGCGCTTTCTCGAAGCCTTTGGCCGGCTCATCGGCAACACCGACCGGCACTACGGCAACATTTCGCTGCTCATCGACAACGGCGCCTGGCGGCTGTCGCCCGCCTACGACGTGCTGCCGACGCTCTATGCCGCCACCAACGGTGAATTGCCGCCGCGCGACCTGGCCGCCGGCGGCATGGCACCGACCGTGGAGACACTGGAGGAATGGCCGGCCGCGCGCCAGTTGGCCACCGTGTTCTGGCGCGCCGTGGCGGCGGACACGCGCATCACTGCGGCGTTTCGGGCCATTGCGCGTGCGAACGCGCAGTTCACCGGCGAGGCCGGGGCCGGCTGAGCGGCCCCTGCTTCTTTCAGTCCGACTTCAGCACCGTCTCCCCCTTCAACACCCCCATGTCGCGGACGTTGAAGCGGTGCTTCTTCCAGCCTTCCCAGCTGCGGCGCACGTGCGTGACCGAGATCACGTAGTACAGAAACTTGAACATCCCCAGCGCCCGCCACATCGGCTTGCCGCTGTAGATGTCGCCGGCCAGCAGCGACATCAGACCTTCCTTCACGCGAAACGGGTTGCCCGGGTGCATGAACATGTCGCGGATGGTCGGGTTGGTCGCGCGGTAGATGAACCACGAGTACTCGCGCGGGCCCTTGCGCGTCATCACTTCGAAGCCCTTGCGCGCCGCGGGCAGCGCAGCCGGCTGGTCGAGCGCCGTGGCCACCAGCTTGGCGCCGTCAAAGGCGCTGGTCATGGCCAGGTACACGCCCGAGGAAAACATCGGGTCGATGAAGGTGAAGGCGTCGCCCAGCATCAGGTAGCGCTCGCCGGTGGCGTGCGTGCTGGAGTACGAGAAGTTGCCCGTGGCATGCACCGCGTCGTCGACCAGCGTGGCGTTTTTCAGGCGCTCCACCAGCACCGGGCACAGCGCGATGGTGTCGTAGAAGAACTCTTTCAGCGGCTTGTCGCGCGTCTTCAGGTAGTACGGCCAGCAGACCGCGCCGATGCTGGTGGTGCCGTCGGCCAGCGGAATGAACCAGAACCAGCCGTGCGGGAACCAGCAGATGCTGATGTTCCCTTCCTTCTTGCCCTCCAGCCGCTCGGCGTTCGTGAAGTGGCCGAACAGCGCGGTGCTGTTGTGGTCGGGGTTCTTTTCCTTGCAACGGAATTTGTTGGCCAGCAGGGTGTCGCGGCCGGTGGCGTCGATCACGAAGCGGGCGCGCCAGCTGCGCTTGGCGCCATCGTCCATCTCGGCCTGCACCGTGGCGCCGGTGGCATCGAAGGCCACGTCGCGCACCTTGCAGCCTTCGATGGTCTGCGCGCCGCGGGTGGCCGCGTTGCGAAACAAAATCTCGTCGAGGTCGGAGCGGCGCACCTGCCAGGCGGAGTCGAGCGACTTGTTCAGGCCCTCGGAAAATTCCACATAGCTGCGGTGCTCATGCTGGGGCGAGACGAACTCGATGCCGAACTTGGGCATGCCGATCTTCTCGACCTGGTCGCGCACGCCAAGCTTCTCGAACAGCTCGACATTGCCCGGCAGCAGCGATTCGCCGATGTGAAAGCGCGGGTGGTGCGCCTTTTCGAGCAGCACCACCTTGCGGCCTTGCTCGGCCAGCAGCGCGGCAATGGTAGAACCGGCGGGGCCGCCGCCAACGACCAGCACGTCGCAGGATTCGTCAGTCACCGGGGGCATGGCGGTAGTAGCAGCGGAAGACAGGGACATGCGATGGCAAGCCTCGTGGTTAACAGTTGATAAGCATAGCCTGCCACGTGGTGGCAAGGCAAAACAGCAAGAGCGGCTAAGCGTGGCGCACGGCCCGGCGGCACACTGCGCCCATGACACCGAACCCGCACCGCGCCGAACAGAGCTACAGGGAGCGCGTGGCCCGCGTGGTGGCCGCCATTGTGGCCGACCCGATGGCCGAGCACCGGCTGGAAGACCTGGCGCGCGTGGCGCACTTCTCGCCGTTTCACTTTCACCGCGTCTACAGCAGCATTGCGGGCGAAACCGTGGCAGCCACGGTGCGGCGCGTGCGCCTGGCGCTGGCCACCCGTCTGCTGGAGGCCGGCGGCCAGAGCGTCACGCAGGTGGCCATGGCCGTGGGCTACGACAGCCCGCAGGCCTTCACGCGCGCCTTCGGGCAGTTCACGGGCCAGTCGCCGCGCGCGTTCCAGCAGCAGATGCACCTGACGGCAAATGCATCGGCGAATGAATCGGCAGATGCACCGACCGTGCGGATCGTCGAGCGCCCGGCGCAACGGGTGCACGCGCTGCGCCACCACGGGCCGCTGTCGACCATTCCCCACACCCAGCGCCGCCTGCACCTGCACCCGGGCGCCGACAGCGTGACGCAGTGGCTGGGCGCCTCCTTCGGCGACCCGGACGATGCGCAGCACTTCAGGTACTACGCCGCGGCCGCCTCGCCGCACCCCTGGCCAGCCCACGCCGACGGCCACCGCGGCATCGACATCGACAGCGACATCGAAACGCTGGAGCTCCCCGCGGGCCGCTACGCCCTGCACTGCCTGGCGGGCCCGTACAGCCGCATCAACGCTGCCGTCAACGCCCTGTATGCCCGCTGGCTGCCCGCCAGCGGCTGGGAGCCGGACGACCGGCCCACGCTGGAGCACTACCTCAACTCGCCGCGCACCGCCACCCAGGCCGAGCTGCGCACCGAGCTGCTCATTCCCATCCGTACCGCCACCCCGCCATGACCCTTGCCCGCCTTCTCTGCACTGCCCTGCTGTGTCTTTCAACCGCCGTTGCCCAGGCCGCAGGCTTCAGCTTCATCGAAGTGCCGGCAAGTGCCGATGGCCCCGCGCTGCGTGGCGCGGTGTGGACGCCTTGCGCGTCGCCCGCCGGCCAGATCGCGCTCGATCCGCTGGTCATCGCCGGCACGCGCGACTGCCCGGTGGCCGGCAACGCCTTGCCGCTGGTCGTGATCTCGCACGGCACCGGCGGCTCATCGCTCGGGCACCACGACACGGCCGCCGCGCTGGCCGACGCGGGCTTCGTGGTCGCGGCCATCAGCCACCCGGGCGACAACTTTCAGGACCTGAGCCGGCAAGGCCACCTGTCGGCTTTTGCGACGCGGCCCGTGGACATGAAGCGGCTGGTCGACTACATGTTGGGCACGTGGCGCGCGCACGCGAAGCTCGATGCCGCGCGCGTCGGCCTGTTCGGTTTCTCGCGCGGCGGCTACACCGGGCTGGTGGCCGTTGGCGCGGTCCCCGACTTCACGCTGCGCAAGGACCTGTGCCTGCCGGCGTCGCGGATACCGCTGTGCGGCGAGATGCGACGCGGCGAACTGCCTGCGCCGCCGGCACGCGACCCGCGCATCAAGGCCGCCGTCATCGTCGATGCCTTGAGCCTCTTCGACGCCAGCGGATTGCGCCAGGTAACGGTGCCGCTGCAGCTCTGGGCTTCGGAGTTAGGCGGCGACGGCGTGACGCCAGGCAGCGTCGCCGCCCTGCGCCGCGACCTGCCCGTGCCACCGGACTGGCATGAGGCCGCCGGGGCCGCGCACTTCGCCTTTCTGGCGCCCTGCCCGCCCGCCATGGCCAGCGCGCTCCCCGACATCTGCCGCGACGGCCCGGGCTTCGACCGCGTGGCCTTTCACGCCGGCTTCAACGCCGAGGTGGTTGCCTTCTTCCAGCGGCAGCTATCGAAGTAGAGGCGCGACAGGCGACGGCCTGCGACCAGCCTTTGCCCTCGAGCAGCTGCCGCAGCGGGCGCACCACCGCACCGAAAGCTTCGACGAATTCCTTCAAGCGCCGCCGCCCTTCGGTGCGTTCTGCAGGCTGGCCTGCGTGACGCTCGCGCCCGCGGGCACGTCGTCGGTGATCCACACGTTGCCCCCGATGACCGCGCCCTTGCCCAGCGTCACACGGCCGAGGATCGTGGCACCGGCGTAGATCACCACATCGTCTTTCACCACCGGATGGCGCGGCAGGCCCTTCTGCAGGTTGCCCTCGGTGTCGGTCGGGAAGCGCTTGGCGCCAAGCGTCACGGCCTGGTACAGCCGCACCCGCTTGCCGATGACCGCCGTCTCGCCGATCACGACCCCCGTGCCATGGTCGATAAAGAAGCCCGCGTCGATGCGCGCGCCGGGGTGAATGTCGATGCCGGTCTGCGCGTGCGCCAGTTCGGCCACGATGCGCGCCAGCAGCGGCAGGCCGAGCTTGTAGAGCTCGTGCGCCAGGCGGTGATGAATCATCGCGAGCACGCCCGGGTAGCACAGCAGCACCTCGTCCACGCTGCGCGCGGCGGGGTCGCCCTGGTAGGCCGCGAGCACGTCGCTGTCCAGCAGCCTGCGCAGGTCGGGCAGCGTGTTCGCAAACGCGCGCACGGCCCCGTCGGCCACGCCGTCGATCTCGCTGTCCGGTCGCGGCTCGTGGCGGGCGTTGTAGTGGAGCTCGAGCCGCGCCTGCGCCAGCAGCGCCTGCAGGGCGGCATCCAGCGTGTAGCCGACGTAGAAGTCCTCGCTCTCGTGTCGCAAGTCGGGCGGGCCGAGCCGCATCGGAAAGAGCGCGCCCTTCAACGACTCGATGACCTGTGCAAGCGCATCGCGCGACGGAAACTCGCGCGTGCCGGGCTCCCGCGAGCGGCGCTGGGCGTCGCGCCACTCGTTGCGCACGCCGTGCAGCGCCCGCACGATGTCGCCTACCTCAAAGTGGGCCATGGATGTGTACTCCCCTGAATGTGATGGGATCGTTGCTGCAAGGCGGCAAAACGCCGCCGACGCCATGGGAGCGTAGCGGAAGGACCCGTAACTGCAAGGACGGCCCATGAAAAACCCGGCGCCGATACGGCGCCGGGTTTTTCGCCAGCCAAAAGCCCCGTCAGAGCTTGGCGATCGACACCTCGGTGGACTTCACCAGCGCAACCACGTCGGAGCCGACCTTCAGTTGCAGGTCGTCGATCGAACGCGTGGTGATGACCGACGTGACGATGCCCCAGGCCGTTTCGACATCGACTTCGGAGACGACATCGCCGCGAATGATCTCGCGGACTTTGCCCTTGAACTGGTTGCGCACGTTGATGGCTTGAATGGACATGGTGGTTTCTCTTTCAAAGGGAGGGAGGGAATTCAAAAAAAGCACGGATCACGAGGGGGGGTCAGTTGGAGGCCGCTGCCAGCGCCTGGTCGAGGTCGGCGATCAGGTCGTCGATGTGCTCGATGCCCACCGACAGGCGCACCGTGTCTTCGGTCACGCCGGCCTTGGCCAGCTCTTCGGGCGACAGCTGGCGGTGCGTGGTCGAGGCCGGGTGCGTGGCCAGCGAGCGCACGTCGCCGATGTTCACCAGGCGCGTGAAGAGCTTCAGCGCGTCGAGAAACTGCGCGCCGCCCGCGCGCCCTGCGCCAATGCCGAAGGTCAGCACGCCGCTCGAACGCCCGCCGAAATACTTCTGCGCCAGCGCGTGGTCGGGGTGGTCTTCGAGCGCGGCGTAGTTCACCCAGTTCACGGCCTTGCTCTTCTTCAGGTGCCGCGCCACGGCCAGCGCGTTGCTGCTGATGCGGTCCATGCGCAGCGCCAGCGTCTCGATGCCCTGCAGAATCAAAAAGGCGTTGAACGGCGAAATGGCTGCGCCCATGTTGCGCAGCGGCACCACGCGCGCACGGCCGATGTAGGCGGCCGGGCCCAGTGCCTCGGTGTAGACCACGCCGTGGTAGCTCACGTCGGGCTCGTTCAGGCGCTTGAAACGCTCCTTGTGCTCGGCCCACGGAAACTTGCCCGAGTCGACGATGGCGCCGCCAATGCTGGTGCCATGCCCGCCCAGGTACTTGGTGAGCGAATGCACCACGATGTCGGCGCCGTGTTCGATGGGCCGGCTCAGGTACGGCGACGGCACCGTGTTGTCGACGATCAGCGGCACGCCGTGGCGGTGGGCAATGTCGGCAATGGCCGCAATGTCGGTCACGTTGCCGGCCGGATTGCCCAGCGACTCCACGAACACCGCCTTGGTCTTGTCGTCGAACAGCTTCTCGAAGCTGCTTGGGTCGCGGTGGTCCGCAAAGCGCGTGGTGATACCGAACTGCGGCAGCGTGTGGGCGAACAGGTTGTAGGTGCCGCCATACAGCGCGGTGCTGCTGATGATGTTGTCACCGGCTTCCGCGATGGTCTGGATCGCATAGGTCACGGCCGCCTGGCCCGAGGCCAGCGCCAGCGCGGCAATGCCGCCTTCGAGCGCGGCCACGCGCTGCTCCAGCACGTCCTGCGTCGGGTTGTTGATGCGGGTGTAGATGTTGCCCGGCACCTTCAGGTCGAACAGGTCGGCGGCGTGCTGGGCGCTGTCGAAGGCATAGGCCACCGTCTGGTAGATGGGCGGCGCCACGGCGCGCGTGGTGGGCTCGGGGGAATAGCCGGCGTGCACCGACAGGGTTTCGAATTTCCAGTTCTGCGACATAGAGGCTGCCTTTGTTGGGAAGAGGAAGAGGAAGAGGAAGAGAAAGAGGAAGAAAAAGGAACGAAGAAAAGATCAGATGGCCCAGCGCAATTCGTGCGCGGGGGTACGCAGCCAGTTGGCGTCGGCACTGGTTTCCGCGTCTTCTGGCTTTTGCAGCACCCGGTCCAGGATGCGTTTCTCGATGGCCGCAAAGGCCGGGTCGCCCTGCGAGCGCGGCCGGGCCAGCGCGATGTTTTCGTCCAGCGCGATGCGCCCGTCTTCGATCAGGATCACGCGGTCCGCCAGCGCCACGGCCTCTTGCACGTCGTGCGTCACCAGCAGCGCGGTGAAGCGGTGGCGCTGCCACAGGTTCTCGATGAGCCGGTGCATCTCGATGCGGGTGAGCGCATCC
Source organism: Variovorax sp. H27-G14 (assembly GCF_046156345.1). Classification (NCBI taxonomy): domain Bacteria; kingdom Pseudomonadati; phylum Pseudomonadota; class Betaproteobacteria; order Burkholderiales; family Comamonadaceae; genus Variovorax; species Variovorax sp. H27-G14. The sequence goes on along the minus strand of NZ_JAYLVN010000003.1, from coordinate 513,276 downwards.
AGCGCGCCCAGCGGCTCGTCGAGCAGCAGCAGACGCGGGTGGTGCACCAGCGCGCGCGCCAGGGCCACGCGCTGGCGCTGCCCGCCCGACAGGCGCGCCGGCCATTCGTTCTCGCGGTCGGCCAGGCCGACCTGCGCAAGCACTTCCTTGCCGCGCGCCTTGGCGTCGTTGGGCAGGCCCAGCGTCACGTTGTCGAGCACGCGGCGCCAGGGCAGAAGGCGCGCCTCCTGAAACATGATGCGGGTGTCTTCGTGCAGGCCGTGCACGGCGCGGCCGTCGGTGTACAGGCCGCCGTCGCTGGCCTCTTCCAGCCCCGCGATGAGCCGCAGCAGCGTGCTCTTGCCGCAGCCGCTGCGCCCCACGATGGCGATGAACTGGCCCGGCTCGATGGTCAGGCGCGTGTTGCGCAGCACCTCGCGTGCGCCGTAGCGCTTGTGCAGGCCGCGGGCCTCCAGGCGCACGCCACCGGCGATGGCCTGGGAAGCCTCTGAGGCCTTTGAGGCCTGTGAGGCCTGTGAGGCCCCGTGTTGGATGTCTTTCAGAACAGCACTCATGACTCAGGCTCCAGGCTTGAACAGCGCCACATTCAGCGCATCGATTTTTCGGGGCAGCAGCCGCTCGGCGAAGAAGGCATCGGCAATGCGCTGCTGCTCGACGAGCAACTCGGGCACCACCGGGCGCACCGCGTAGCTGCGGCGGGCGTTGGCCTGCTCGATGGTGGCGGCGTCCAGGCCCCACACGGGCGAGAGCAGCGCGGCCGCGTCCTTCGGGTTCTGCTTGACCCACTTGCCGGTCTTTTCAAGCTCGGCGTAGAACACGCGCAGCACGTCGGGCCGCGCGTTGGCGAATGGGGTGCTCGCCAGGTAGTAGCGCTGGTAAGACGCAATGCCCGCGCCGTCGGCCAGCACGCGCACCTTCGACTGGCCCGGTTGACGCTGGGCGGCGGCCAGGAACGGGTCCCACACCACCCATGCATCGATGGCGCCCTTCTCGAAGGCGGCGCGGCCGTCTGCGGGCGTGAGGTACGCGGGCGTGATGTCCTTGAACGACAGGCCGGCCTTCGCCAGCGCGGCAATCAGCAGGTAGTGCGCGCCGGCCGCCTTGGCAAAACCGACCTTCTTGCCCTTGAGGTCGGCCACGGTCTTCAGCGGCGAGTCTTCGCGCACCACGATGGCCTGCGCGGCGGGCGAGGGCGCTTCCTGCGCAATGAAGGTCAGGTCGGCACCGGCAGCCTGCGCGAACACCGGAACGGTGTCGGCCACGTCGGCGCTGATGTCGAGGTTGTCCAGGTTCAGCGCCTCCAGCAGCGGCAGGCCGCTGGTGAACTCGTGCCAGCTCACGCTCACGTGGAGCGGCGCAAGCTGCTTCTCGAGCGTGCCCTGCACCTTCAACAGCGCCACCAGCGTGGACGACTTCTGGTACCCGAGCCGCACGGTCGCGGGCCGCGTGGGGGTGCCTTGCGCAAAGGCTGCCGTGGCGCCGAGCGCGCCCAGCGTGGCAATGACCGTGCGACGGGAAACTTTGGAATGCGTCATGTCGGACCTCAGTTCGCCTTCTTCTGGTAGCCCGGGTGCCAGCGCAGCCACCATTGCTCCAGGCCGCGTGCAAACAGGTCGGCCAGCTTGCCGAGCAGCGCGTACAGCAGGATGCCCACCAGCACGATGTCGGTCTGCAGAAATTCGCGGGCGTTCATCGTCAGGTAGCCGATGCCGGCCTGCGCCGAGATGGTCTCGGCCACGATCAGGATCACCCACATCAGCCCCAGCGAGAAGCGCAGGCCCACCAGAATGGAAGACAGCGCGCCCGGCAGGATGACTTCGCGGTACAGCTGCCAGCGCGACAGCCCGTAGGTGCGGCCCATTTCGATGAGCTGCGGATCGACGTTGCGAATGCCGTGAAAGGTGTTCAGGTAAATCGGAAAGAACACCGACACCGAAATCAAGAAGAGCTTGGCCGACTCGTCGATGCCGAACCACAGAATGACCAGCGGAATGAGCGCCAGCGCCGGAATGTTGCGCACCATCTGAATGGTGGAGTCGAGCAGCGTCTCGGCAAACTTGACCGAGCCCGTGAGCAGGCCCAGCAACAGCCCTGCCCCACCGCCGATGGCCAGCCCCGCCAATGCGCGGCCCGCGCTCACCTTCACGTGCGTCCACAGCTCGCCGGAGGCGGTGAGCGTCCATGCGGCCTTGACCACGTCGACCGGCGCCGGCAGCACGCGCGTGCTGAGCCAACCCAGCGACGAGGCGATCTGCCAGAACACGATGAGCCCGACCGGCACCAGCCACGGCACCAGCCGCTTGGCAACGTTGATGCCGAAGCTCTTGAGCACCTTGCCAGCGCTCTCGGTGGGTGTCAGCGGCGTCACGGCCTGCAGTTCCTGAACCTGTTCAGTCATGGGGGTCCTTTAGCTTTGGGACACGAGGCGCGAGGGCGCATCGAGGTTGGCGACGACCTCGCCGAACGGACCGCTCAGCGAGCCGCCCGCCAGTCGGGCCCTGGCCTTGCGCGAGAGCAGCGGAAACACCAGCTCCGCAAAGCGGTAGGCCTCTTCCAGGTGCGGGTAGCCCGACAAGATGAACTTGTCCAGGCCCAGCGCGGCGTATTCCTCGATGCGCGCGGCCACGGTCTTGGCGTCGCCCACCAGCGCGGTGCCCGCACCGCCACGCACCAGGCCCACGCCGGCCCACAGGTTCGGCGAAATCTCCAGGTCGGCACGCGAACGCTTGGCCCCGCCCGCATGCAGCGCGGCCATGCGGCGCTGGCCTTCGGAGTCCATGCGCGCAAAGGCGGTCTGGGCACGAATGACGGTGTCGTCGTCCACGCGGCTGATGAGTTCTTCGGCAGCCTTCCAGGCCGCGTCTTCGGTCTCGCGCACGATCACATGCAGGCGAATGCCGAACTCGACCTTGCGGCCCTTGCGGTCAGCCCGTGCGCGCACGTCGGCAATTTTCTTGGCCACTTCAGCGGGCGGCTCGCCCCAGGTGAGGTACGCGTCGACCTGCTCGGCGGCCAGCTCGTGCGCCGGCGCCGACGAGCCGCCGAACCACACGGGCGGATACGGCTTTTGCACCGACGGGTACAAAAGCTTGGCGCCCTTCACGCTCAGGTGCTTGCCGTCGTAGTCGAAGGCCTGGCCGTCATGGCTGCGCGCGATGATCTCGCGCCAGATGCGGATGAACTCGGCCGACTGCTCGTAGCGCGAGGCATGGTCGAGGTACACGCCGTCGCCTTCCAGCTCCGACTGGTCACCGCCGGTCACCAGGTTCACCAGCAGGCGCCCGCCGGAGAGCCGGTCGAAGGTGGCGGCCATGCGCGCGGCCAGGCTGGGCTGGTGCAGACCGGGGCGCACCGCCACCAAAAATTTGAGGTTCTTCGTCGAGCCGATGAGGCTGGACGCAATCACCCATGGGTCTTCGCACGAGCGGCCCGTGGGAATGAGCACGCCTTCGTAGCCCAGGTTGTCGGCCGCGCCGGCAATCTGCTGCAGGTAGGCCAGGTCGACGGGGCGCGCGCCTTCGCTCGTGCCCAGGTAGCGGCTGTCGCCGTGCGTGGGAAGAAACCAGAAGATCTGCATCACGCCACCCCTGCGCCGGCGGCTTCGAGCACGTTGATCTTCTTGGGGATCAGCTTCAGCGCGAAGAAGGTGTCGGCAATTTGCTGTTGCTCGGCCAATATGGCCTTGGTGATGGGCGCGGTACCATAGGCGCCGCGGTTGACCGACAGCTCCGCCACCGGCTTGGGCAGGCCCCAGAGCGTGGCCAGCTCGCCCGCCAGCGCGTCCTTGTTGGCCTCGCCCCAGACGTCGATCTTTGCGAGCTCGTCGATGGCGATGGCCAGCACATCGGCGTTCTTTGCCACGTAGTCGAGCGACGAGAAGTAATAGGCGCGGTTGCCCACCACGCCGGTGGCGTCGGCCAGCACGCGTGCGCCCAGCGTGTTCTCGGCCGCGGCCAAAAACGGGTCCCAGATGACCCAGGCATCGACCGAGCCCTTCTCGAAGGCGGCGCGTGCATCGGCCGGCGGCAGGTACACCAGGTTCAGCTCGCTGTACGGCAGGCCGTGCTTTTCGAACAGCTTGACGATGAAGTAGTGAACGTTGGAGCCCTTGTTGAGCGCAATCTTCTTGCCCCTGAGGTCGGCCACGGTCTTGATGGCCGAGCCCTTGGGCACCAGCACCGCCTCCGAGCGCGGGCGCTGCACGGTCGCGCCCACGTAGGCCAGCGGCGCACCGGCGGCCTGCGCAAAGATGGGCGGTGCCTCGCCCACGTCGCCGAAGTCGATGGAGCCGACGTTCAGTGCTTCCAGCTGCACCGGGCCGGCCGTGAATTCGGTCCACTTCACGCTGGCGCCGAGCGGGGCCAGGCGCTTTTCAAGCGTGCCGCGGCCCTTGAGCAGCGTGAGGTAGCCCTTCTGATTGCCGATGCGCAACTGGCGCGCGGGTGCCTGTGCCAGCGCTGCGAACGAAGGCAGCGCCACGGCGGCGGCCACGCCCTGAATCAGGCGGCGGCGAGGAGTGGAAATGGGTGAGGTCATGGCAAAGGCTCGCTAGGTGTGCGCCGCGCTCAGGCGGCGGCAATGAAGCTGACGATCAGCGCAATGGCGCTGACCACGATGGCGCTCACGGCCAGGTCGCCGAGCGCGTGCAACATGGAGCGCGGCACGGTGTCGAGCACGGAGTCTTCGGTGGCGACGGGGTTCATGCGGGAATTCCTTGGTCTGCGGAAACTTCAGGCAAAAGCGCTCCCCGCACCGCGCGACAGGCGGTTTTCAAAAGAAGGCGGGAAGGAGAAAAAGAGGCGTTGAAACGCCGGCCCCGTGACGGGCCCGCGCGCTCTACACGCTACATCGCACGCGAGAGAACGGCACCGACTCGAAGCCGTGCGACGCGGGCAGCTTCAGCCCTTCGGTGGCCAGCACCTCGGCCGCCTCGTTCAGCCGCTCGGCCAGGTCGGGGTGCACCAGGTAGGCCTTCTCGGGCGTCAGCGTGATCTGCGAATCGCTGGCGTACACGCCCGGCAGGATGTGCCGCGCCGACAGCGACTGCAGCACGGGCCGCAGCGCGTAGTCGAGCGCCAGCATGTGGTGCGGGCTGCCGCCGGTGGCCAATGGCAGCACCGTCTTGCCCTTGAGCGCATCCTGCGCGAGCAGGTCCAGAAACACCTTGAGCACGCCGCTGTAGGCCGCCTTGTAGACGGGAGTGGCCACCACGATCGCGCGGGCCTCGGCCACCTTGGCAATGGCGCTCACGATGGCCGGATGGTTCCAGTCGGCCAGCAGCAGCGCCTGCGCGGGCAGCTCACGAATGAAAAGCCGTTCGATGCGCGCATCGCGCCGCGCCAGCCGCTCGCCGACGGCTTCGAGCAAGGCGGTGGAACGCGACGGTGCGGAGGGGCTGCCGGCAATCAGGAGAACGGACACAGAAAACCTCAGTTCAAAAAAAGCACGAATTGGCGAGGGGGCCGCCGCGCACGGCCGCCCGAAGCGGCCGGCCCGCCCCCGGCAGGGGGTTGGAGCAGCGACATGCAGTGCGCGCAGCCTGGGGGCGAGCCAGTTACTTTTGCTTGTTGGTGTAGATCTGGTCGAAGGAGCCGCCATCGGCGAAATGCTCCTTGTCGGCCTTGGCCCAGCCGCCGAACGCCTGGTCGATGGTGACAAGCGTCAGCTTGGGAAACTGCTTGTCATACTTGGCCTTGGCCTTGTCGGACGTGGGGCGGTAGAAGTTGCGCCCGGCAATGTCCTGGCCTTCGTCGGAATACAGGTACTTCAGGTATTCCTCGGCCACGGCGCGCGTGCCCTTCTTGTCGACCACCTTGTCGACCACCGCCACGCTGGGCTCGGCCAGGATGGAGATGGACGGCACCACGATCTCGAACTTCTCGGGGCCGAATTCCTTCAGCGCCAGGAAGGCTTCGTTTTCCCAGGCCAGCAGCACGTCGCCCACGCCGCGCTGCACGAAGGTGATGGTGGCGCCGCGCGCGCCGGTGTCGAGCACGGGCACGTTCTTGAACAGGTTGCCGATGTATTCCTTGGCCTTGGCGTCGCTGCCGTACTTGCGCTTGGCAAATTCCCACGCCGCCAGGTAGTTCCAGCGGGCGCCGCCCGAGGTCTTGGGGTTGGGGGTGATCACCTGCACGCCGGGCTTGGTGAGGTCGTCCCAGTCCTTCAGGCCCTTGGGGTTGCCCTTTTTCACCAGGAACACGATGGTCGAGGTGTAGGGGGCCGAGTTGTGCGGCAGGCGCTTTTGCCAGTCGGCCTTGACCAGGCCGCCATGCGTGACCAGCGCATCGATGTCGCCGCCCAGGGCCAGCGTGGCCACGTCGGAATCGATGCCGTCGATGATCGAGCGGGCCTGCTTGCCCGAGCCGCCGTGCGACTGCTTCACCGTCACTTCTTGCCCGGTCTTGGCCTTCCAGTACCTGGCGAAGGCCTGGTTGTAGTCCACGTAGAGCTCGCGGGTCGGGTCGTAGGACACGTTGAGCAGCGTCACGGGGCCCTTCGTGGCGGCAGCAGCAGGGGCAGCGGGCGCCTGCGAGAACGTCGGCAACGCCGACAGGGCCAAAGCACCGGCCACGCCGGCACCCAGGGAAAGCTTGATAAAGTCGCGGCGAATGCTCATGGTGTCTTGCTCAAAAAGGCATATCGATGAAGCTGTGTATTCTCAATACGGCATATAGAAACTGGAACGACCAAGTTCTCAGTTCTAAATAGCTAAATCAACTAAGCAACCGCTTTCCCCACTTCCCGTTCAAAGGCAATCGATATGGCACGCATGATTCAGTGCATCAAGCTCGGCAAAGAGGCCGAAGGGCTCGACTTCCCGCCCTACCCAGGCGATCTGGGCAAGCGCCTGTGGGAAAACGTCAGCAAGGAAGCCTGGGCCGCCTGGCTCAAGCAACAGACCATGCTGGTCAATGAAAACCGCCTGAACCTGGCCGACCTGCGCGCCCGCCAGTACCTGGCCCGCCAGATGGAAAAGCACTTCTTCGGCGAAGGCGCCGACGTGGCCCAGGGCTACGTGCCGCCGCCAGCGGCCTGAGCGGCCTTCTCGCTGCTCTCATTTCCCCTGCCGTGGCCGCCGAACCGGCGCAATCGCGCCCCGAGTTCCTGAGCGGCTGCGGACTTCCCCAGGCCTGGGCCGGACAGCCGCAATGGCTGATTCTCGAAACCAGCTTCGGCCTGGGTCTTCATTTCCTGACAACGTGGCACGCATGGCGCTCCGACCCGGAGCGGCCGCGCATGCTGCACTTCGTCTCGATCGACGCGCGCCCGGTCTCGGCCGCGGCGTTGCTGCGCGCGGCGCAGGCGCAGCCTGAACTGGCGTCCCTTGCCGCGGAGCTGATCGCGCAGTGGCACGGGCTGCTGCCCGGCTTTCACCGGCTCGCGTTCGACGACGGCCGTGTGCTGCTCACCCTGTGCGTCGGCGATACGCAGGCGATGCTGCGCGCGCAGCGCTTCGAGGCGGACAGCATCTTCCTGACCGACCCCGGCCCCGGCCCGCAGGACGACCCGGCTTTGTGGTCGCCGGAGACGCTCAAGGCCGTGTCGCGCTTTGCACGCCAAGGCACGGCCATGGTCAGCGGAAGCACGGCCGAACCGGTGCGCGACGCGCTCAGGCAGTTCGGCTTCACGCTCGATGACGGCGGCGACCACCTGCGCGGCGTGTTCGCGCCCGCCTGGACGGTCCGCCGCCGCGAGCCGGCCCCCGAGCGCATCGACACGCCGGGCCGTTGCGCGGTGCTGGGCGCCGGCCTGGCGGGCGCGGCTGTAGCGGCAAGCCTGGCGCGGCGCGGCTGGCAGGTGACGGTGCTCGACGGCGCCGACCAGCCGGCTGCGGGCGCGTCCGGCCTGCCCGTGGGCATGCTGGCGCCGCATGTGTCGCCCGACGACGCGCTGCTGTCGCGGCTCACGCGCGCGGGCATTCGCGCCACGTGGTCCGAGCTGACGCGGCTGCTCGAAGAAGGCCGCGACTGGCGCGCCAGCGGCGTGCTGGAGCGCCGGCCCGATGGCGACACGCGCGTGCCCCCCGGCTGGACGGACAGCGGCCCCAATGAATCGTGGCCGGCGACTGCGGCGCAACGGGGCGATGCGGGCCTGCCCGCCGATGCACCCGCCTTGTGGCACGCACGCGCGGCATGGGTGCGCCCGCACCAGTTGATTGCCGCATGGCTGCGCCAGCCCGGCATCGCGTTCCGTGGCGGCTGCCGCGTGGCGCGCATGGCGCATGCCGATGGCGGCTGGCAGCTGTTCGGTCCGTCTGGCGAGTTGCTGGCCGAGGCGGACCGCGTGGTCGTCTGCGCAGGTTTCGAATCAGGCGACTTCGCACCGACGCTGCCGCTGCAGCCGGTGCGAGGCCAGGTCGCATGGGGCCGAATGCGCGACGGCATTGACTTGCCCGCCACGCCCATCAACGGCGACGGCCATCTGATCGCTCATGTGCCGCATGGCGAAGCTCCGCCCATCTGGCTGGCCGGCGCCACCTTCGACCGCGACAGCACCAACCTGTCGCCCACCGCCGCGGACAGCGACGCCAACCGCGACCGCCTGGCGCGGCTGCACCCCGGCGCGGCCCGCGCTCTGGCGCACGCGCAGGTCGACACCTGGGTGGGCATCCGCTGCGCCTCGGGTGACCGGCGGCCGCTGGTCGGGCCGCTCGATGGCGATGCGCCAGGTCTGTGGGCCTGCACCGCGCTGGGCTCGCGCGGGTTGAGCTTTGCCGCGCTGTGTGCCGAACTGCTGGCCGCGCAATGGCATGGCGAGCCCCTCGCGTTGCCGGCTGCGCTGGCAAAGGCTGTAGGTACGCAGCGCCTTCGACCGGGCCGCTGAGCCCAGGGGATTTTCTTCACGCCGGGCGAGCCCAACGACGTGCAGAAGCGGCATTCTGATTTTGCAATTCGGAGGAATTTACAACTCAATTGACAATTGAGCGAGTGGAGCCGTTTCTCTTTATTGTTCGAAATTTTCAATAGTTCTAATTTATAAATAATCTCGGCGAAAAAATCGAAAGACCGGGTCGAACTATTCATCGAAATGTGTGAATAAATTGGAATTTTCGCGCGATGTACCCCGTCGTTGGCATCCAAAATCCCGCCTACCCCAAGCGTCAGTCTTCCATGGAATGCTGATCGCAGTGCTTTTCTGACACAAACCAATTGCCGAAAATTTGGCGCGCACCGCTGCGGCGGCCGATTATTGTTTTTGGAATATTGCCATGGCCGAGTTTTTTGAATTTTTTAGAACCATCGAGTGGAACGCGATTGCAAAAATCGTCGCCATCGACATCATGCTGGGCGTAGACAATGCGGTGGTCATTGCATTGGCGTGCGCCGGCCTGCCAATGGCCTTGCGAACAAAGGCCATCTTTCTCGGCACTGCGGGCGCAGTCGGTCTTCGCGCCATCCTGCTGGTATTTGCAGGACTTCTTTTCGGCGTGATTGCCATCAAAGCCATTGCCGGCATCTATTTGATCTATATCGGCATCAAACTGCTGCTGGACAATGAAAACGGTGCTCATCTCACCGGCAATCCCACCACGATATTTGCAGCGGTAAAAACGATCCTCATCGCCGATTTCATGATGAGCCTGGACAACGTGCTGGCTGTTGTTGGCGCCGCCCAGTCCGCCGGCGCACATTCCACCGCATACGCCATTGCGGGCATTGCCTTGAGTGTTCCGGTCATCGTGTTTGGCGCGCAGGGAATCATGAAGCTCATGGACAGGTTCCCGGCCATCATCTGGGCGGGTGCCGGCATGCTCGGTTGGGTGGGCGCCGAAATGATTCTGTCCGAGCCCCTGCTCTCCTCCCTGGTTCACGCCGCCGAGGCGCACGGAACCTGGGTGCATATCGGTATCAAGGCGGCAGGTTTCGCGCTCGTTCTGTTCACGGTGTCCGTGATCAAGGGCATCCGCGGGTCTGCAAACAATTAAACAGCGGGCTTATTTCCCAATGAATCCGCGCACCATGGGCTCGTTGACGCCGGGCAATTCGAATTCAAGCGAATTGGGCACAATTGTTGCGCCATCTGCAACCAATATTGCGATCGCGCTTACCCCTGACATATGGAATGAGAAGGTGGTAATTCCACCCGATCTCAACTCCACGCTTCTTGCGTCGGAGCAGTCGAGCGCCATCATTGCGCAGGTAAAGAGCGTGAGCATAAGAACACTCACGCTCACCGATATATCGGCACTCGGCGCCGAATGCGAGACGGCGCTGCACAAGTCGCTCGGGGCTTTTCTCGATCGAATAGATCAAAGCGAATCACCAGCAGTTTTTCGTCTGGTGGCGTCGCTCGACACGGCAATTCGGGCCGAGAACCTCGACGGCCTTGCCGACAAGATCATTCAGGGAGATATCGGCCTGCTGAATCGGCTGCTGGGCGCATTGAGTCCCCGAAAGCTGACTGCAGCGCGCTCAGCCGCTTTCGAGAATCTGCGCATGCTGGTGGCGGGCAAGGCGCGCAAACTCAGTGCGGTCATTGAAACAATGGAAAAACAGGTCGAGGCGGAAAGAGCCAAGGCCATTGACGAGGCAAAAAACCTCGAGCGCCTGAAAGAAAATTACCGGCTTCGATTCTTCGAATTGGCATCAGCCACCGTCTTTCTTGCAACGCTGCTTGCCAAGGCGCGCCAGGAATTGGCCGAAATTGCGGCCGAACAATCAAATGGCGCACAGGGCACGCATCGGGCACTTGGCGGCCAAATCACCCTGCAAGAGGCGCAGGACAAGGTGCAGGCCCTCGAAAGCCGGGCACTGGCCGTCGAAGGCGTGTTCACGAAATTGCCCGCCGAGCAACTGGTGATCCGGCAGATCCAGGCGGCCGCAATCCAAACGGTGCAGGAGGTCACGACGACCACCGCGGGACGGTTCGCGAGCATCAAGATGGCGCTGCTGACACTGCACGCCGCCATGCAGGTTCAGAGCCTCCAGCGCACGGCGCAGCAAGGCGCCGACCTCGATCTGAACCTTTCCCGCGTTCGCGATCGCCTGAGCAAACAGGTGGTGGGCAGCGCGGCCCACGCGCCGGGCGACAACCGGTTGGCACAGGCCCAGCAGATCAAGGCGGCCACCCAGAACATCGGCGAGCTTGTCGAGATCGTCGAAAAGGCGCGCGCCGACAACACCGCCAAGTTTGCACAGGCACGCGCCACGCTGGCACAAGCCCGCGCGGACCTCACCACGCTGGGCGCGGTCATCCGTCCGGACCGGCCCTTCAAGAGCTGACCGTTCCAACCCTTCCACGCTCCCCCTCCCACTTCAAAACCGAAAGAGAAAAATGCCATCTTTGACCATGAACCTCACGAAGCCCGGCGAGAAGGGAGCCAAGCTCTCGCTCAACCTGGCAAAGGACGAAGTCTTCACCGTGCAGCTCCAGTGGGATGGAAGCGTCGACCTCGATCTGCATGCGCTGGCTTGCTTTGGCACGGCAACCGAGCAGCCCAAGGTGACCGACATCGAGCAAGTGCTGTCGACCTACAACGTGAAGCGCAACATCGATGGCCAGTCCGTCGGTGTGCTGAACCGGGCTGTCGACGGCACGTTCGAGATCTTGAACAAAGCGCTGGTGCACAGCTCCGACGCCACCAACGGCACACTGGACGGCGTGGACGAATGGATTCGGGTCGACCCGGCCAAGCTCCACCGGCCAGTTGGCGGCAACGTCGAAATTCCGCTCGTTGCCATGGTGCATCCGCAGAACGTGGGGCAGACGTTCGCCGGCGTGCAGAACGCCGAAGTGGTCATCCTCAACTCGACCGGCAAGGAACTGCTGCGCGCCAATCTGTCGTCGCAATTCGGCAGCTTCGTCGGCGTGCAAATGGGCTCGGTCATGATTGATCAGAGCGGCAAGGCCGAGTTTGTGCAGACCGCCGTCGGCTTCAACGGTGACTTCAATGCCGTTCTCGAAAACTTTTCCTGATCGCCTTGCCGGCATCCCCGCCGTCGAACCGTGAATCGATCGAACGACGCTGCGGAAAAACCCCGGCCAGCCGAGTTGGGCTCGGGGCGAAAGCCGCGGACTTTTGGCGACGGCAAGCCTGCGATCACAACGACCCCAACCAACTCAGCGACCGCCACGGTCTCTGCGCCGCAAGCTGTTGGGCAGGTCCCCAGACTCATGCCCGTCGGCGCACAGACAGCCCCGATCGCACAGACAGCCCCTATCGCGAAGCCCAGGCCGATCGGGCAGACAGCGCAGATCGCCCGAACGAAGCCTGCTCCCCTTGCCTCCCGTCAGGCACGTTCCGCCCCCAAGCCGATGCGCGGCGAAGTGCGCCTTGGCATGAAGGCGGGCATCAAAGAACTACAGCGAGCCTTTCCGCTGCAGGGGCGCGACACGCTGGACGCAGCGGCTGCGGTCATCGGCACGGTGGTGGCGCCGTCGTTGGGTTGGTCACAGGCTCAGAACATCGGGCTCGCCACGCAAAAGCGCTATGGCGCTTTGGTTCAGCGTCTGCTCGACATCGCATCCGCCGACGTGCTGCGCAGCGCGCCGCAGCATCTGTCCCGGCTTCTGGCCATTCTGGAAATGTGCTCGGAAGAACTGGGCCCCGCAACGGGCATTGGCGGTCTTTGGTGGCGCAAGGGCAAGCCGAAGGCGCTGGAAGTCCATCGCAACGAACTCGACCAGCTGAAGGCGACGCTTTCCGCGGCCATGAGCGCACTTGAAGCGCCGATGAACGATGTCATGGCCATTCGTGACGACCTGGCGGCACTGGCCGACGAACTGATGGCGACGGGCCTTGCGTGCGAGTGGCTGTCGCAGAGAAAGGAGTTCGCCCCGGAGGTTGCCTGCGTGTTGGTCGACCGCGCGCTTTCGCTGACGAAAACGGCGGGTCTGGCGCGCCAGGAGGAGCTTCGGTCCAAGGCGACGGCGATTCACCTCGACGCCCTCAGGGACCGGATTCAAGACGGCGTGCTCATCGGCTTGCCGACCTGGCTGGCCGGGCAGGCCACGCTCGCCGTTCAGCCCGGTGAGCCGAATGAAACGCAGCGCTTCGTCGCCCGGGACGAGCTGCAATTGATCATTGATCGTTTGAAAAACTGAAACCGCAAAGGGAGAAGAAACAAGATGGCACTGCAACTCAACCTGGAAAAGTCCAAGGCGACCCTGAAGCTTTCGCTGGAAAAGGCTGGCGTTCAGAAAACACCGGTGCTCGACATTGGCGTGGTGCTCGACGTCAGCGGCTCCTTTCAGGACGAACACGCCAACGGCACGACCACCGACCTGCTGACGCGCCTTGCGCCCTGGGGCCTGACCTTCGATCCGGACCGGAAGATCGACATCTTCACCTTCAGCAGCGGACCGCAGTCGGCCCACCTGGTGGGCCCGCTCAACGAAGCCAACTATCAGAACTATGTGGCGAACCACATCATCCGCAAGGTTCCGGGCTGGAACGGTGGCACGGACTACAGCTACGTGCTCGAACTCGCGCTGAGGGAGTTCGGCTGGATCGACGGGGGCGGCAAAAAGCCGGGTCTGCTGGGCCGCATGTTCGGGCAGAAGGAAACCGCCGAGAAAGAGAAAAAGCGCTCGCTGGTGCTGTTCATTACCGACGGCGACAACGACGACAAGGAGCGCGCGCGGCAGGTGCTGCGCCAGTCGGAGGCGCGCAAGGACGAGGTGTATTTCATGTTCCTGGGCGTGGCCAATGGCGGCGGCGGCTTCCCCTTTCTCGAATCGATCGGCGATGAGTTCGGCAACACCGGCTACAAGAAGATTGCGGACGTGCGCAAGTTCGTCAGGAAATCGGACGAAGAGATCAACGCGTTTCTGCTGGACCGCGAGCTGGTGGACTGGCTCAACCGGGAATGATCCGTCGCGAGGCGCTGCGCCAGCATCGCGCCATGCGACCGGCGCATCGCCGCGGACGAGGGCAGCAGGACCAAGGCCGGGCGGCAAGGCGGCAAGGCGGCAAGGCGGCAAGGTGCGATTTTTGATGCAAACGTGCGTCATCTCCACCGCAATGACCCGCTTGCCACGTGAACACGGGACAATGCACCGCATGGCCACCCAGTACGACATCCTGCATACCACCGTCTATCGCTACAACAAGCCGGTCACCTTCGGCCAGCACCGCGTGATGTTCCGCCCGCGCGACAGCCACGACCTGCGCGTGCTGGCCACCGACCTGCAGGTTAGCCCCAACGCCTTCACGCGGCTCATTCAAGACCCGCACTCCAATTCCGTGGCGCTGGTGCAGCCCATGGGCGAGGCGATGGAGCTGCGCATCGTGTGCTCTTTCACCATCGAGCATGTGCCCGCGCAGCAAGACCAGTTGGCGCTCGACCCCGCCGCGGAGTTTCTGCCCTTCGCCTACACCGTGCAGGAGCGACTGGACCTGGAGCACTACCTGCGCCCGCACCACGACGACGACGGCCAAGGCACGCTGATTCGCTGGGCCCATCAGTTCCTGTACACCGACAAGCCCAACAGCACGCGCGAGGTGCTCACGCGCATGAACGCGCACATTGGCCAGAGCCTGGAGTACAAGGCGCGCGACGAGGAAGGCACGCAAACGCCCCTGCAAACGCTGGCGCTGGGCAGCGGCAGTTGCCGCGACTACGCCCTGCTGATGATGGAAGCCACGCGCCGCCTGGGCATTGCCACGCGCTTCGTGTCGGGCTACATCTACGACGCCGCGCTGGACAACGCGGCGCAGACGCAAGGCGACTCGATGACCGGCGCCGGCACCACGCACGCATGGCTGCAGGCCTACCTGCCGGGCGTCGGCTGGCTGGCCTTCGACCCGACCAACAACCTGATGGGCAGCGGCCAGCTCATTCGCGTGGGCGTTTCGCGCGACCCCGCACAGGCCGCGCCCATCTCGGGCAGCTGGTACGGCGACGCCGAGGCCTACGAAGGCCTGGAGGCCACCGTGGTGGTCACGCGCCGCAAGAACTGACGCGCGCCGCGGCACCGACCTGCCGCCCATCTGCCCATCTGCCCATCTGCCCTCGATCTGCCGCGCCCGCGAGCAGCATCGCTGTCGCGCAGGCGATAGCCCTTGCGGGAAATCCCGCAACAACTCAAATCGCATCACCCCTACGCTGCGGCGCCGGCTCGGTGAAATAGCACGGTCGTTCTGAACGGCCGCGGGACGCAATGCTGCGCCGGTTTTTCTTCCAGGTCCCAAGAACCCACAAAAACGGAGAGAGACATCCCATGCATTCAGCGCGCCTGACATTCATTGCCCTCGCAGCCAGCCTCGTCGTCGCATCGTGCGGCGGAGGCGGCGATGGCAACAACGGCTTCGTGTTCACGCCCGTGGCCCAGGTGCCGCCGGCACCGCCCGCACCACCGCCCCCTCCGCCCGCCGTGGCACCGCCGCCCGGCCCGGCCCCCGAAGAAACCCGCCTGCAGGACAGCCGCACTTCGTTCGCGCCGGCCAACCCGGCGGCCACCACCTTCACCGCCATGGCGGCAGCTGGCGGCGGCGACACCTTCGACTACGCCGGCACCAGCCGCTGGGCCGGCATGCTGGGCGGCGCGCAGTACAACGTGGAGGTGCCGAAGAACTGGAACGGCAAGCTCGTGATGTACGCACACGGCTACGCCGGCGAAAGCAACCTGCTCCAGGTCAATGCACCGCCCATCCGGCGCCACCTGCTGCAGCAGGGCTACGCCTGGGCCGCGTCGAGCTACAGCAAGAACTTCTACGACGTGCGCGTGGGCGTGGAAGACACCAATGCGCTGGCGCTGCAGTTCAACACCATCGCCAAGGCCGGCGGGCGCGAGCTGGCCGCGCCCGACCGCGTCTACATCACCGGCCACTCGATGGGCGGGCACATCACGGCCGCCGCCATCGAGGACGAAACCTACGCCACCGCCAACCACAAGATGAAGTACAACGGCGCGGTGCCGATGTGCGGCGTGGTGGGCGACACCGAGCTGTTCGACTACTTCGCCGCCGCGCAGGTGGCGGCGCAGACGCTGGCCGGGCAGGCGAGCTACCCCACGCCCAAGTGGGCAGACATCGTGGTGCAGGTGACGGGCGTGCTGTTCACCAAGTTCGACACCAGCGCCATCACGCCCACATCGCCGCTGGGCCTGCAGTACGCATCGGTCCTGCAGAACCTCACCGGCGGCGAGCGCCCCCTGTTCAACCTGGGCCTGGGCATGGGTGCATCGTTCACCGCGGTGTGGGGCGTGTTCGGCAGCGACGGCACGGTGACGGGCATTCTGAACAAGAGCACGCTGGACACCAACCGCTTCACCTACAAGATCGACGGCGACACCCCCAACTCCGACGCGCTCAATGCCGCCGCGCAAAAGCTCACGGCCGTGACCGACGCCAACCGCCTGCGCACCGACGGCCTGCGCTGGATTCCGAAGGTGAACGGCGAGTTCAAGATTCCGGTGGTCACGCTGCACACGCTGGGCGACCTGTACGTGCCGTTCAGCATGGAGCAGATCTACAACAAGCGCGTGGCGGCCAAGGGCAACAGCCAGTGGCTGGTGCAGCGCGCCATCCGCGGCATCACGCACTGCGACTTCACGGTCAAGGAGCAGGAGGAAGCCTTCGACGCCATGGTCGGCTGGGAGCAAGGCGGCCCGGTGCCGGCGGGCGACGACGTGGTCACACCGGCCACTGTGGCCGCCCCGCTGTACGGCTGCGCGTTCACGCGCAACGCGACCGGGCCGGACGACGGCAGCACCATTCCGCTGGTTCGCGCCCAGCTGAACGCCGGCTATTCGTGCACCCCGCCGATCTGAGGCAGCGCCAAGCACCAGGCTGACTCGGCCCGCGGGCGGCACCGCCGCCCGCGCCTTGTGGAACGTGGCGTGCGCTGACACGCCCCGCAGCGTCGCGCTTGTAGCATCGGCCGTCCCACAGACGCAAACCTTCGACGCCCCCACCCATGATTGCGAACTTCAGCATCTCCGAAGACGACTACGCGGCCGCCATGAGCGTGTTCGGGCGGCCGACGCGGTGGCGGCGCAGGCTCCTGATCGGACTGCTCGCGGTGCTGGTGCCGGCTGCGCTGTTCGGCGGCGCGCTCGCGCGGCCCGTTGCGCTGGGCGGGCTGGTCGGCGTGGGCATCGTGCTGGCGATCTCGTTCATCGTCGCGCCCATGATGGCCCGCCGCCACTACCGCAGCTACAAGGCCATGCAGGCAGAGTTTGCCGTGGAGCTGCTGGACACCGGCCTGAGGCTCAGCTCGCCGCACGGTGCCGGCACGGTCGTCTGGGAGAACATGCTCAAGTGGCGGCAGAGCGATCGCTTCGTGCTGATCTACCCGATGCCCAGGCTGTTTCACATCGTGCCGAAATCCGTCGCGGCGCAAGGCTTCGACCTGCCGGGCCTGCTCGAGGGCCTGAACCGGCACGTCGGCCCCGAGGTCTGAGCAGACACCTTCAGGCGTTGGCCGCGCCGCCCAGCTGAAAACGGAACACCGCGCCCTTGTCGGGCTGCTGCACCAGGCGGATGTCGCTGCCGTGCAGTTGCAGGATGCGCTTCACGATCACCAGGCCCAGCCCGCCGCTGCTGGCGCTGTCGGTGCGCGAGCCGCTCATGAACACGGGCCGCATGAACAGCGCCTTCTGCAACTCGCCGGGAATGCCGGGGCCGGTGTCGCTCACCTGCACGGTGACGCCCGCGTTGTCGGGGCCGGAGCGCAACTGCACCACGATCTCTCCGCCCGTGGGCGTGTGGCGGATCGCGTTGTCCAGCAGGTTGGTCAGCACGCGCTCGATCATGCCGAGGTCGGCCGACACCACCGGCAGGCCGGGTGCGATGTCGGGCCGCAGCCGCTGGTGGCGCGCCTCGGCCGCCAGCTCGAACTTCTGGAACACGTCCTGCACCAGGTCGGCCAGCGCAAAGTTTTCCTTGTCGGGCTTGACCACGCCGTATTCGAGCCGCGCCAGCTCAAACGCCTCTTGCGCGAGCCGACCGACTTTGCGGCTCTGGCCGAGCGCAATTTCCAGGTAGCGCCGGCGCTCTGCTTCGTCCAGCGTGCCGGCCTTGAGCAGCAACGTTTCCAGGTAGCCGTGCAGAGATGTCAGCGGCGTGCGCAGGTCGTGCGAAATGTTGGCGAAGAGCTCGCGGCGCTGCTGGTCCTGCAGGGTCAGCTCGCGCCACTGCTCGGCGATGCGCCGGGTCATCTGCGTGAAGGCCTGGCCGAGCTGCGCGATTTCGTCGCTGCCCTGTGAAAGGCGCTCCAGCGTGGGCGCCTCGCCTTCGAGCGAGGCGATGCCTTCGGTCTCGAAGCGCTTCACCGCCAAGGTGAGCTCACGCAGCGGCCGCGTGATGAGCCTGAAGGCCGCCAGGCCCGCCAGCAGGCCGAGCAGCGCCACCAGCCCCATCGTCCACAGCGTGGTGCGCAACACGTTGTCGGCCCCCACGTTGGCCACCAGCACGTCGTGGTCTTCGCCCTGCAGCACCACGTACACATAGCCCGCCTCGCGCCCGCCCATGCGCAGCGGCGCCGCGCTGAACACCTTGCGCGCGTCGGGGCTGCGCGGGTCGTCACCGGCAATGGGCAGCGGCGCGCCGGCCAGCAGCTTGCGAATGGGTTCCAGCGCGACCCGGTCGCGCTTCAGGTGGCCGGGGGGCGCGGCCTGGGCCTCGATGCGGCCGTCCAGACCGAGCAGGTAGACCTCCACGCTGGGGTTGACCGCCATGAGCTTGTCGAACAGGTCTTTCACCGCGTCCTGGTTCAGGCCGCCGGGCTTCATGAGTTCGGAGTTCTCGGCAATGTGCCCGGCCAGCCCGCCCGACAGGCGCTGAATGACTTCCTGCTCGTGCATGCCGTTGGAGCGCACCTGCAGCCACACCGATGCGCCGCAGCACACGAGCAGCAACACCGCGAACACGGCCGACAGGCGTCTCGACAACGTGGCCCAGACCATCACGATGCGTCCTCCCCCGTGGCAGTGGCCGACAGCTTGTAGCCCCGCCCCCACACCGTGAGAATGCGCCGCGGCTCCGCCGGGTCGGCCTCGACCTTGGTGCGCAGCCGGTTGATGTGCGTGTTCACCGTGTGCTCGTAGCCGTCGTGCTGGTAGCCCCACACCTGGTTGAGCAGGTCGAGCCGCGAGAACACCTTGCCGGGGTTGCGCGCAAAGAAGTAAAGCAGGTCGAACTCGCGCGGCGTGAGCTCGATGAGCTTGCTGTCCAGGCGCACCTCGCGCGCCAGCGGCTCGATGTCCAGGTTGCCCAGCGTGAGGCTGCCCGACTCCATGCGCGCATTGCGCGCCAGCGCGTCGGTGCGCCGCAGCAGCGCCTTCACGCGCGCCACCAGCTCCAGCACGGAGAACGGCTTGGCCAGGTAGTCGTCCGCCCCCAGCTCCAGTCCCAGAATGCGGTGCACCTCGCTGGACCGCGCGCTGATGATGATGATGGGCGTGTAGCGCGTCATGGCGCGGGCGCGGCGGCAGATCTCAAGGCCGTCCACACCCGGCAGCATCAGGTCGAGCACCAGCGCGTCCCAGTTGCCGCGCTCCAGCTCGCGCAGCCCGGCATGGCCGTCGGCGGCGTGCTCCACCGCATAGCCCTCGTCGCGCAGGTGCATGCGCAGAAGTTCGGCAATGTGGGCGTCGTCCTCGACGATCAGCACGCGCTTGGCAGTGTCCATAGGCCGCCATTGTCCTGCGATAAGGCGTGGGGAGTTATCACGATTAATTGAACTTTGCGTGATGAATCGGCCATGCGGCGCGCCCAACAATGCGACCCATGAACAGCACAGCCACCGCCCCCCTCGATGCACCGGGTGCGCCTACCGCCCCGGCCGACAAGCGCCCCATCCATCCGCTGTGGATGCGCGTGACCCACTGGCTCAATGCGCTGGCGGTGGTGGTTCTGGTCACCAGCGGCTGGCGCATCTATGACGCGGCGCCGTTCTTTCCGTTCACTATTCCCACCGTCATCACGCTGGGCGGCTGGCTCGGCGGCGCGCTGCAGTGGCACTTTGCGGCCATGTGGCTGCTGGTGTTCAACGGCTTCGTGTACCTGGCCGTGAACATTGCCAGCGGCCGGCTCGCCGCCAAGTTCTTCCCGGTCACGCCGCGCGGCGTGGTGCACGACGCGCTGGCGGCGCTGAAGGGCAAGCTCTCGCATGCCGACCCGCGCCACTACAACAGCGTGCAGAAGCTGGCCTACCTGTTCGTGATGCTCGACCTGATCGTCATCGTGCTGTCGGGCCTGGTGCTGTGGAAGTCGGTGCAGTTCGCGGTGCTGCGCGACCTGCTGGGCGGCTACGAGTTTGCGCGCCGCATTCACTTCTTTGCGATGGCGGCCATCGTGGCCTTCGTTGTCGTGCACCTGGTGATGGTGGCGCTGGTGCCCCGCACGCTGCTGACCATGCTGCGTGGCGGCGCGCCCAAGAAGTAACCGAACAGCGAACGAGCCATCATGAAAATCTTCAAAGCCCCCACCCTCACCGGCATCGACGGCGGCGCCGTGCTGCACGAAGCCCGCGCGCTGATCAGCAAACAGCTCGACCAGCCCTCGCGCCGCGCATTTCTGCAGCGCTCGCTCACGCTGGGCGGCCTGTCGATGCTCACGGGGTGCAGCATCAGCGACAACGCGCAGGTGGAGGCGGCGCTCAGCAAAATCTCGCGCCTCAACGACAAGGTGCAGGGCCTGATCTTCAGCCCGTCTCAACTGGCGCCGACTTACACCGAGGCCGAAATCACCCGCCCCTTTCCCTTCAACGCCTTCTACGGCGAAGACGAGGTGCGCGAAGTGGACGAGGCCAGCTACAAGCTCGAAGTGACCGGCATGGTGGCCGACAAGCACGCCTGGACGCTGGCCGAGCTGCGCGCCATGCCGCAGCAAGACCAGATCACGCGGCACATCTGCGTGGAAGGCTGGAGCGCCATCGGCAAGTGGGGCGGCGTGCGCTTTGCAGACTTCCTGCGCCTGATCGGTGCGGACACCACGGCCAAGTACGTCGGCTTCAAGTGCGCGGACGACTACTACACCAGCATCGACATGCCCACCGCGCTGCACCCGCAGACGCTGCTCACGCTCACCTACGACGGGCAGCCGCTGCCGCCCAAGTACGGCTTCCCCATGAAGCTGCGCATGCCGACCAAGCTTGGCTACAAGAACCCGAAGCACATCAAGGCGATGTTCGTCACCAACACCTATTCCGGTGGCTACTGGGAAGACCAGGGCTACAACTGGTTCGGAGGGAGCTGAGGGGCTGCCACAGCCGCTCGACTGCCGAAGAAAGCGCGAGGCCGAGTTCCATGGGACCGGGCCGATCTTGAAAACGAAACCTCAATCAACTGAAAGACTCCCAATGAACAAGCTCACCGCTACCCTGCTCGCTACCTGCATGGCCTTTGCCGGCGCCTCGGCTTTTGCTGCTGACGAAATGGCCAAGGACGGCATGGCCAAAGACTCGATGGCCAAGGACGGCATGAAGAAGGACTCGATGGCCAAGGACTCCATGGCGAAAGACTCCATGTCGAAGGACGGCATGAAGAAGGACAGCATGGCCAAGGACTCGATGGCAAAGGACTCCATGGCCAAGGACGGCATGAAGAAGGACAGCATGGCCAAGGACGAAATGAAGAAGTAAGCGCGACGGCCGATGTCATTGACGCGCGGCCGGTTCCGCGTCAATGTCTCGCCAGCCGCGGCGCTTGCGCCACCAACGAATCGCATCCTTCAAGGAAAACCTGTCATGAAATCCCTCGCACTCACAGCCGGCACGCTGGCTGCCGCCGCGCTGGTGTGGCACGCAGTGCCCTCTTTCGCCGAAACCACCCGCCGCGTGCCCGCGCCCACGGCCGACCTGGTCGCGCCCGCTGCCGCAAAAACCGAAACCGCCGTGTTCGCAGGCGGTTGCTTCTGGGGCGTGCAGGGCGTGTTCCAGCGCGTGCAAGGCGTGAGCAACGCCGTGTCCGGCTATGCCGGCGGCGACGCCAAGACGGCCCGCTACGACGAAGTTGGCTCAGGCCGCACAGGCCACGCAGAAGCCGTTCAGATCACCTACGACCCCAAGCAGGTCAGCTACGGCAAGCTGCTGCAAATCTATTTCTCGGTGGCGCACGACCCCACCGAACTGAACCGCCAGGGCCCCGACACCGGCACGCAGTACCGCTCCACCGTGTTCGCCGAGAACGCCGATCAGGCCCGCATCGCCAAGGACTACGTCGCGCAGCTGAACCAGGCCAAGACCTTCGGCAAGCCGCTGGCCACCACCATCGAAACGGCCAAGCCCTTCTTTGCGGCCGAGGACTACCACCAGGACTACCTGACGCTGCACCCGAACCAGCCCTACATCGCGATCAACGACATGCCGAAGATCGACGACCTGAAGAAGCTGTTTCCGGAGAGCTACAAGGCGCAGCCAGTGCTGGTGAACGCGAAGCGCGGCTAGTCGAAACCCGGAACCCGCCCGCGCGCAGCACCCCTATGCAGCGCGGGCTTTGACGCCGGAAAACCGTTGGTGCCACTTCGCGATCAGAAAATGCGCCATGGCACCAAGCGCGACCACCAAGGCCGCGCCAATGCCCCAGACGACCCAGATGGCCACCGTCAAACCATCGCCCAGGGCGGGGACCAAGCCCTGAAGCGATTCGATGATCGCCATCAGGCTCGCCTTCAGCGCGATGAACCCGTCCGCAAACTCCGCAGGCACCCACGGTGCCAGCCACGCGGGCACCAGCTTTTCGGCATTCGGAACCGCGTT
Organism: Variovorax sp. H27-G14; assembly: GCF_046156345.1. Classification (NCBI taxonomy): domain Bacteria; kingdom Pseudomonadati; phylum Pseudomonadota; class Betaproteobacteria; order Burkholderiales; family Comamonadaceae; genus Variovorax; species Variovorax sp. H27-G14. The sequence continues at coordinate 490,630 of NZ_JAYLVN010000003.1, read as the reverse complement.
TTCGAAGTTCGCCGCATTCGATGTGGCCCACACGCTGACAGCGTTCAACCCGTAAGCAAAAAGCGACCAGAGCGCAAGCAGCGCGACGACTGCCATCCAACCAAGCACATAGACCATGCCAAACCTTTCATTGAGGGAGTCGGAGTCTGGTCAATATCCTGGTTCAGTAAAAGCAGCATAAAGCTGAATTAGCATTCGGTTTTTCCGAAGCTGGGTCCGCATGCTGAACTACCGACATCTCCACTACTTCTGGGTCGTCACCAAAGAGGGTGGCTTCGCCCGCGCGGCCAAGCGGCTCGACATGGCCGTGCAGACCGTCAGCGGCCAGGTGCGCGAGCTGGAAAGGTCGCTCGGCTATCAACTGCTCAAGCCATCGGGCCGCGGCGTCGCATTGACCGACGCGGGTCAGGCCGCCTTTGCCAGAGCAGAGGAAATCTTTCAGCTGGGGCAATCGATTGCCGACGAGGTCCGCGAGGCGGCAAGCGGCAAGGTGTTTCGGCTGGCGGTCGGCCTGTCGGACGGCATTTCAAAGCTGGCTGCACATGCACTGCTGGAGCCGGTGCTGGCAACGCCGCACCTGCGGCTGGTGTGCCACGAAGGCGAGTGCGAGCAACTGCTGGCCGAGCTGGCGTTGCATCAACTGGACGTGGTGCTGGCCGGGCAGGCCGCCCCGCGCAACCCGAACCTGCGCCTGACCAGCGAGCGCCTGGTGAACGCGCCGGTCGATTGGTACGGCACGGCGGCGCTGTCGCGCAAGGCCGATCGGGACGAGTTTCCCCGGTCGCTCGATCGCTTGCCCGTGCTGCTGCCCACCGGCCACTCCCCGCTGCGATCGGTGCTCGATGCATGGTTCGAGTCAGAGGGGCTGCGGCCCCGCATCGTGGGCGAGTTCGAGGACAGCGCGCTGCTCGCCTTGTTCGCTGCGCGCGGCCTCGGGGTGTTTCCCGTCAGTCGCCTGGGCGTGAACGACATCGGGTTGATGCGAGGCTTGCGCCTGCTCGGCCGGTGCGAGGACGTGAAGGAAGAGATACATGTCATTCGCTCGAGCCGGGGACGCCACCATCCCCTGATGATGCAGATCATGTCGGCCATGGAGCTGAAGAAAAAGATCCAGGCCGACGCGGTGCTGCGCCCTGCAAGGGCGTGAATGGCGCCGCTCTACAAGAGCCCGAGCCGCTTCGCCTGCGTCGTCAACTCGCCCCTGAAATCCGGATGCGCAATGGCAATCAGCTCCCCTGCCCTTTGCTTTGCGGACTTGCCCCGCAGCTGCGCCACGCCGTATTCGGTGACCACGTAGTTGATGTCGTTCTTGCTCGTGCTCACATGCGTGCCGGGCGACAGCGACAGCACGATGCGCGAGATGGTGTCGCCCTTGGCCGTGGAAGGCAGCACGATGAACGCCTTGCCGCCGCGCGATCGGTTGGCCGCGCGCACAAAGTCAGACTGCCCGCCCGTGCCCGAGTACGGCGCGTACCCCAGGCTCTCGGAGCCGCACTGGCCCAGCAGGTCGATCTGCATCGTCGCGTTGATGGCCACGAGGTTGTCGTTCAGCCCCGCCAGCGCGGGGTCGTTGGTGAAGTTCACCGGGTGCATTTCCAGCGCGGGGTTTCGGTCCATGAAGCGGTAGAGCTTGCTGGAGCCCAGCGCAAAGGTGGCAATCGACTTGCCCGGCAGGTAGTTCTTGCGCCGGTTGGTGACCGCGCCGCTTTCCACCAGCGTGAGAATGCCGTCGCCGATCATCTCGGTGTGAATGCCCAGGTCTTGCTTGCCCGTGAGCTGCATGACCACCGCGTCAGGGATGCCGCCGTAGCCGATCTGCAGCGTCGAGCCGTCTTCGATCAGCTCGGCCACGTGCTTGCCGATGGCCTGCTGCACCGGGCCGATCTTCGGCAGGCCGACCTCCATGACCGGCGCGTCGCTTTCCACCAGCGCGGCAATCTGCGAAATGTGCACATGGCAGGCGCCATAGGCAAAGGGCACGTTCGGGTTCACCTCCAGCACCACCGCGCGCGCCTTGGCGATGGCGGCCATGGTGTAGTCCGCGCCCAGGCTCAGGGCGAAGTAGCCGTGCGCGTCCATCGGCGAGGCCATGCTGAAGACCACCTCGGCCGGAATCTGCCCGCGCTCGATCTGCGCCGGAATTTCACTGAAGTAGTTCGGCAGAAAGTCGATCCAGCCCTCCTGCCCGCCCGCGCGCGTGGCGCCTCCGAAGAACAGCGCGACATGGCGCACATGGTCGACGGTCTCGGGGTCGATGTAGGCGTACTTGCGCATCGCAAGAATCTGCGCGACCTTCACGCCGAGAAAATCGCGCCGCTGCTCCGACAGCGCGGTCAGCAGAGAGGGAGGTTCGCCCACGCCGGTGGGCACGATGATCATGTCGCCGTTGCGCACCTGGCGCACGGCATCGGCGGGCGAACAGAGCTTTTGGCGGTACAGGTCCTGGGGCGTCGTCATGCGGGGGTCTATGCCTCTTTGTAGTCGCCGCGGCGCGCGGCCTGGTTGCTGCGGGTGCGAAGCACAAGCGCCTGCTGCGCGACCGACACGTTGGCCGCGTCGCCCTTCCATGCGTCGAGCGCGGGCTGCTGCACCGCACGCGAGAACGAAAAGGTCAGCGCCCACGGCATGCGCGACCTGAAGCGGATGTTCATTTCGTTGAGCCGGGCAGAGGCCAGCTGCGCCGACTGCCCGCCCGAGAGAAACGCCACGCCGGGCACTGCGGCGGGCACCGTGCGCAGCAGGCAGTTCACCGTGGCCTCGGCCACCGCTTCGACCGAATCCTGCGTGGCCGCCTTTGCGGCGGGCAGCACCATGTTCGGCTTCAGCAGCATGCCTTCGAGCAGCACGCCCTGCAGGCGCAATGCGGCAAAGGTCTGCTGGAGCACTTCTTCCGTGACCTCGGCGCAGCGTGCGAGCGAATGGTCGCCGTCCATCAGCACCTCGGGCTCGACGATGGGCACCAGGCCGGCCTCCTGGCACAGCGCCGCATAGCGTGCGAGCGCGTGGGCGTTGACGCTGATGCAGGCGCGCGTCGGCAGGCCCTTGTCGATGGCGATCACACCGCGCCACTTGGCAAAGCGCGCGCCCATGCCGGCGTATTCGGCCAGGCGCTCGCGCAGGCCGTCCAGGCCTTCTGTGACGGTCTCGCCGGGGTGGCCGGCCAGCGGCTTGGCGCCCATGTCGACCTTGATGCCGGGGATGATGCCCACGCCTTCCAGCGCCTTGGCAAAGGGCTGGCCCGCGTTGGTTTTCTGGCGGATGGTTTCGTCGAACAGAATCGCGCCGCTGATGCTGTCGCCCAGGCCCGGCGCGGTGACGATCAGCTCGCGCCAGTCGCGCCGCGCGGCCTCGGTCTGTGGAATGCCCAGCGCGGCAAAGCGCTTGTTGCAGGTGGCGTTGCTCTCGTCCATCGCGAGCAAGCCCTTGTCGCCGGCGACCAGCGCTTGCGCGGTCTCCATCAATGTCTGTGCAGTCATGGGTCGTGGCACCTTTCGTGCGGCCATCCTACGCCCTCTCCCACCATTCCATGGCGTAGCACCGCCACCTGATCGCTGACCGACTTGGCGCGCCATTCAATGCCGTGCGCCGGGTCTTTGCCCCGCCGATGTCAACGGGCGTTAACCTCCGCGCGGGGCACCGTCCTCAAAGGAGATCTGGATGAAGAGCAGGTCACCACAGTGTCATGGGCATCGTGTGGAAACACGGGGTTGGCTGGGTTGGCCGGGCGGGCTTGCGCTTGCCGCGGCCACGGTCTTTGCGCCTTCGGCATTTGCCGAACTGGGCGGCACGCCCACGCTGGGCACGGTCGCCCCGCAGCCGGTTCAACGACGCGCCGACGCCGCGTCGAACAAGATGGCCACCACCGAACAGGCAAGCACCGCGACGGATTGGCACACACGAGAAGCCACGCAGGCAGACGGCCTGGTCGAACGGGAGTACCTGACCGCCGACGGCAAGGTGTTCGCAGTGGCTTGGCGCGGCCCGCACCGGCCGGAGCTCTCGGTGCTGCTGGGCATGCCCTACGCCACGCAAATGTCCGCCAACGCGCGCGCGCTGCGCCAGCAAGGCCAGGGCTCTCACCGCACGACCTCGCAGAGCGACGAGGCATTTGCTGTGCGGGCGTCCACGCGCCAGCGCCTTTCGTCGGGCGTGGCATGGCTGCCTTCGTTGCTGCCGCCCGGCGTCGACCCGGGCGCGCTGTCCATTGCGCCGGGCTCCTGACCCTTTCAACGCCTGCCACCGGCACCCCTCCAAATGACACCACGAGACGCTCGCAATGCATCGGCCGCCAGGCCCGGCGCGTGGACGAACGCCATGCGCCTGATGCGCAGTACGGGTGCCATGGCACTGTGCGCGGCAAGCCTGCTGGGCGTCGTTGCCTGCGGCGGCGGCGGCGGTGGTGGGGGTGGCGGCGGGGGTGCCTTGCCGATCGGCTTCGCACTGCCCGGCGGCACGACGCCGGCCGCAACACCCGCACCGGCACCGACCCCGACGGCCACCTCGCAGAACGCCGTGTCCCTCACTGTCTCCCGCGGAACGGATGCCAGCGGCGTCAATCTTCCGCAGGTCAGCGTGCAGCTCTGCGCACCGGGCACGGGCACCTGCCAGACGATCGACAACGTGCTGATCGACACCGGCTCCACGGGCGTGCGAATCGCGGCCGGCGCGCTCAATGCGTCGCTGCTGGCCGCCTTGCCCCGCGAGCAGGTGAGCGGCGGCCCGCTGAACGCGTGCGAGCAGTTTCTCGACGGCTACACCTGGGGAACGATGCGCATGGCCGACGTCACGCTGGGGCCGAAGTCGGCGGCATCGCAGCCGCTGCAGATCATCGGCGACCCGGCGGCGGGCACTGTGCCGTCCGCATGCACGGACCACGGCACGCTGCAGGCCGAGAACACGCCCGCCGACCTGGGAACGAACGGCATCATCGGCGTCGCCGCCTTTCTGCAGGACTGCGGTGCCGCCTGCGCGCAGCAGGCCGTGTCGGCCACCTACTACGCCTGCCCCTCGGGCGGCACCTGCCAGAGCACGGCGGTTCCCGTGGCCATGCAGTCGCAGAACGTCGTTGCCAGCTTCGCGCAGGACAACAACGGCGTCGTGCTCAGCCTGCCCGCGATTGGCGCGCAAGGCCAGGGCACGACAGTCGGCACGCTGTACTTCGGCGTCGCCACCCAAGCCAACAACGCGATGAGCGGGGCGACGGTGCTGCAAACGAATGCGCAAACGCTCAGCGTCTCGGCCACCTACAAGAACGCGAGTTTCCCCGACAGCTTTCTGGACAGCGGATCGAACTTCTTCTTTCTGAGCGATGCGTCGATCACGCCGTGTGCGAGCAACAGCGCTTACGCGGGCTTCTATTGCCCGGCGAACACGCTGAGCCTGACGGCCAGTTTCACCGCGGCCGCCGGGCCCGCGTTGAACCAGGCCTTCTCCGTTGCGAGCGCGCAATCGCTGTTTGCCAACAACCCGGGTGCGGTGGCGGTCAACAACGTGGCCGCCACGAAAAGCGCGACCAACGCCATCGACTTTGGCCTTCCGTTCTTCTACGGCCGGCTGGTGGCCGTGCTCAACGAGGGGCAGACCGCGCTGGGCCAGCATGGGCCGTTCACCGCGCTGGCTTCGCCCTGAGGGGGGATGGACGAGGCCGAGGCCGAGGCTGCGGTCAGGCCACGCGCACCAGATAGTCGGGAAACTGCGGCTCGGGCAGCACCGCCAGCACCTTGAGCTGCTGCTGGGTGCGCTTGCGCGCGGCCTGCAGATGGGCCGTGAACGCCTCGGCGGCCGAAGCGAATTGCCCCTCGCACAGCGGCTCCACGATGGCCCGGTACTCGCCGAGCACCAGCGGGCTGAGCGGTTGCTCGAACATGCGCAGGAAGGTGCGATTGACGATCAGCGGCATCTGGCATTGCCGCAGGATGCCGAGCATCTTGGTGTTGGCGTGCTTCGAAAGACAGTCGCCATGAATCTGGCTTTCGATGCGCAGCAGCTCTTCGGTGCCGACCGCCGCCGGGTCGCTCAGGGCCTGGCGCAAGCCGAGCAAGAACTGCGCGTCCAACTTCGGGCCGCTCTCCAGCAAGGCGGCCGGCGCGAGCAGCAGCAGCAGCTCGAAGTCCTGTGCAATGGCGCGCGCGGTGAGCGGCCCGGCGCGCCAGGCGGCATAGGCGCTTTTTTCGACCAGGCCACGGTCGACCAGCCGGCTCAGCACCTCGCGCAACGCCACCCGGTTGACGTTGAAGTACGCCATGGCCCGCGCCTCGTCGATGCGAAAGTGGCCGAACACCACGGCGGCCGAAATCGACCGCTCGAACTCGCCGTGGATGCGCTCGCTTTCGGACGGAATGTAGATGGTCGCGCCCTGCGCGTCCTGCCCGAGCGAGGCTTCGTCGATGGCCAGCCGCTGCGGCTCCACCTGCTGGCCGCGCGGCGCCACCATGTAGCCGCGCCCCGAGAATTTTTGCAACAGCCCTTCTTCGTGCAGAAGATGAAAGGCCTTGCGCACCGGTACCCGGCTGGTGCCGAACACGTCGGCCACCGGCCCCTCCAGCAGGACCAGACCGGACACGATGCGCTTGTTGACGATGGCGTGCCGCAGCCGGTTGCGGATCACTTCGTAGCGCAGCTTGCGCTCGCCCGCTTCGGTGCCGGTGGCTGGCGGCGTCATTTGCTTCTGCTCACTGTCGTGCAGTCCTGTCTCTTGTTCTCGTTGGGTTTTCAGCCGCTGCGCAGGAACTCGGTCCATTTGCGCACCAGGTAGTTGTGCTCGTCCATCACGATGTTCCAAACGGCCACGTTGCTCATTCGCTGTGTGTAGGAACCGCCGTCGCGCACGCTGCCGCGGCGGATCAGGATATTACCGTCCGGCCCGGGGAGGTCTTCGCTGGCCGGCTCTCCCTCGTACCAGTAGCCCCATTCGGCAGCGCTCAGGTGCGCGCGCGTGCGCTGCGGGTTGGAGATGTAGAAGCCCTGGCGCGCCATGGCGGCGCCCGCCCAGCCCGAGTGCCACCAATTCAGGTAGCGGTAGGCCGCGTCGAGCTTGGGGCCCTGCGCGCGGCGCGAAATGCCCATGCCGCCGTACCAGGCGCGGTAGCCCTCGCCGGGACACGCGAGCCGGTAGGCCAGCCCGGCTTTCTCGTAGGCTGAGATGGCGGGCGACCAGTTGCTCTGAATGGCCACGCGAGCATCGATCATCATGCGCGCGGCATCGGTGTAGTTGCCCCAGAAGCCGCGGAACAGGCCGGCCTTTTTCTTGGCCATGAGCAGCGCAATCATCTGGTCGATTTCTTCGATCTCCAGGTTGCTGATGTCGCGGAACGTCATCTCGCCGCTGGCCCGCAGCGCCAGCACCGCGTCGAGTGCGCCGATGGCGGCATCGGCCTGCAGCGCCACGCGGCCAGTGCATTGGGGCGACACCAGCCACGACCAGCTTTCATGCGCGATGTCGAAGAGCTGCGAAACCTCGCCCGGCAGGTAGACGAAGCTGTCTGCGTTGTGCGTGAGCGGCAGCATGCTGATGCGCGTGGTGGGCGCATCGCCTACGCTGCCGTCCGCCTGCACATACAGCCGCGTCACCGGGTTGCAGCCTTGCCCGTAGCGCGAATCCGGCGCGAGCCGGCCTGTTTTGGGCAGCGCATTGACTTCGGGCCAGTGCACGAGCCGGTCCAGCTCGATGGCCTGCAGCGCGCCGGCCGGCCAGAGGTAGTCGATGCTGTGGAACCACTGGTCGTACACGTCGAAGCTGCCTTGCTCGATCACGGCCTGGCGTTGCGCGTCGAAACCGTCGAGCACTTCGAAATGAATACGCAGCCCCAGCTCCGCCATGGCGCGCTTGCGCACCGCCTCGGTGAGCGTGACCGACGTGCCCAGCACGCGCAGCTCGGTTCTCTTCGATCCCGATGCGGGCATGGCTAGGCTCTGGCCATGGCAAGCGCCGGGGCCGAACCTTCTTGCGCATAGAAGTTTTCGAACGCCCGCCATGACGCGGTCACGGCCTCTTCAGAGAGGCCTTGCGTGATGAAGACCAGGCGGGAATGTCGGTTGTCGTCGGGCCACGCGTCGAGGTGTTCAGGCGGGTGCATCAAGTGTCCGATCCCATGCAAGACAGTGGGTTGGCCCTGCGCGAACCCTTCTGCCGCAATGCCGAGCAGCCCCTTGATGCGCAGCAGTCGGTCGCCATGACGGTGCACCAGCAGGGTCAGCCACAGGGTGAGCGTGAACCATTCTATGGGTCGCTCGAACACCATGCAGAACGCGCTGGCCTGCGTTTGCGCGAGATGCCGCGCATGTTCACTGCCCTGTCGCGCGAGGTCGAAGGCAAGGCCCGCGTCGGACGGGGTTCGCATCGTGCCCGCGCTCACGCGTGCAATCCATCGCGCGATGTCGTCGGCAGGTTCGTGCGCGATGTCGTCGTGCCATGGCGTCGGTCCGGTCGGAGCTTCCAGCTGCGTGGCCAGCGGGTTGAGCCCGTCGAGCATCGCGCGCAACGCCGCCGCTTGCTCCGCGCTCACCAGGTCGGTCTTGCTGAGCCACAGGGTGTCGGCCGCGGCCACCTGCGCGGTCCATTCGGGGTGCAGCGCGTGCTGCTGTTCGGCATGCACCGCGTCGACGACGGTGGAAACGAAGGCGGGCCGAAAGTGGTGGCGCAGTTGCGCGTCGCCCAGCAGCGTGGCCAGCACCGGGCCCGGTGTTGCAAGGCCGGTGGTCTCGATCACCACGCGGCGGAACGGCGGCAGCTCCCCGCGCTGGCGGCGCGAGAAGAGGCGCATGAGCGCGTCCTTCAGCTCACCCCTTATCGAGCAACAGATGCAGCCGTTGTCGAGCAGCACGGTGTCCGCATCGATGGCGCCGACCAGCAGATGGTCGAGGCCGACGTCGCCGAACTCGTTGATGAGCACTGCGGTGTCTGCTGCGCCGCTGCCTTTCAGCCAGCGCCGCAGCAGCGTGGTCTTGCCGCTGCCCAGAAAGCCGGTGAGGATGCCGACGGGCAGCACGTCGAATGCGATGTCGGTCATGGGGCCTTCATGTCGTTGGGCCAGGGCATGGCCAGCGGATCGATCGAGCGCCCCAGCAGCTGCTCCGCCGCGCCCCACAGCGCGCTGAAGTCGGGCACCAGCACGCTCGCGCCCGTCGGCCCGATCAGCAGGTACGACTGGCCGTGAAAGTCGTGCAGCTCCAGCCTGAAGAGCTTCAGCAGCCGGTTGGCCCGCGCGATCTGCAGCAGGCGCTGGCGCCGCCCCTGCACGCTGCCGGCGGCCGCGTGGCTCCAGTGCGCCGCGCCTTGCAACAACCCACACATTCCACACATGGTGCATCGCCTTTCAGGGCATCACGTCGCCGGAGTTGGGCCCCAGCGTCTGGCCCACGTACAGGTTGCCACCGGGGTCTGACGCCAGCAACACCGCGGTGGGCGCCACCTCTTCGGGGCGCCCGAAGCGGCCCAGCGGAAGGCTGGCTTCCTTGGCCCGCTTCCAGTCGGCGCTGATGCCGTCGACCAGCGGCGTGGCGATGGGCCCGGGCGCAATGGCATTGACCAGCACGTTGAACGGCGCCATCTCCAGCGCCAGCGACTTGGTGAAGCCGATCACGCCCGCCTTGGCGGCGGCGTAGTGGCACAGCTCCACACCGCCCTTGATGCCCAGCTGCGAAGCCACGTTGATCACCCGCCCCCAGCGCTGCGCGCTCATGTGCGGAATGGCCCTGCGCGCGCAGAGAAACACGCTGCGCAGGTCAACGCGCAGCATGTCGTCCCACATCTGCGTCGGCATGCTTGCGCACGGCGACTGGGTCAGCATGCCGGCGTTGTTGACCAGAATGTCGATGCCGCCCCAGGCGTGCACGCAGGCGTCGATGGCGCGGTTGGCCACCGCTTCGTCGCTGATGTCGCCCACCACGGTCTCCGCATGGCCGCCGGCCTCGCGGCAGCGGCGCGCCACGTCTTCCACCCGCGCGCAGTCGAGGTCGGCCAACAACAGGCTGGCACCGGCTTGCGCATAGGCCAGCGCAATGGCGGCACCGATGCCGCTGCCCGCGCCGGTCACCACGGCGCGCCGTCCTTGCAGAAGTGTGTCGTTCATGTCGAGTTCCTTGCGTGTCAGTTGGGCCAGCGCACGGTGAGGCCGCCGTCTGCAATGACCGATTGACCGGTGATGTAGGAGGCGTCGTCGCTGGTCAAGAAGCGGATCAGCGCCGCCACTTCGCGCGCCTTGCCGACCCGCCCCAGCGGAATGCCGGTGGCCGCCTGCCGCAGACCTTCGGGCCCCAGCGAATTGACAGGGTCGAGCGACTGCGGTGTTTCGATCAACCCGGGAATCACGCAGTTGCAGCGGATGCCGCGCGGCGACAGCTCCATCGCCACCGCGCGGCACAGGCCGGTGACGCCCGCCTTTGCCGCCGAGTAGTGCACGTGCTTCTCCCACCCGTACACGCCCCCTGCGATGGACGACACCGCGACCATCGATCCGCCATCGCCCATGTGGCGGGCGGCCGCACGAAAGGTGCGCATCACGCCGCTCAGGTCGACGTTGATCACGTCCATCCATTGCGCGTCGCTCATGGCCGTGAGCGCGGACTGGCGCAGCAGTCCGGCGTTGGCGACCGCGTGGTCGATGCGCCCGAAGCGCTCGATGGCGGCTTGCGCGAAATGTTCGACCTGCTCGGTATCGCCCACGTCCACGGCCACCATGGCGCAGCGCCCGCCTGCCTCGGCCACCAGCCGTTCGGTCTGCGCCGGATCGTGCGGGTCGCCCGGAAAATAGCCGCCCACCACCGCCACGCCGATCCGCGCATAAGCCACCGCCAGCGCCTGGCCGATGCCGCTGGCGGCACCGGTGACCAACGCCACCCGGCCCGCTGAAGTTGTCGATGAAGTCATGTGGCGCGCCCCTTACTTGACGGACTTCGGGTCGACGTGCGGCACCAGCATCATCACCACGCCGGAAATGACGCAGGGCACCGCCCCCCAGTAGACGGCGGCCTGCACCCAGTCGGCACCGTGCGACAGCGTGTAGGTGATGCCGAAGCCCGCCGCAATGGCGCCCACCTGCCCCATGGCATTGACGAACGATCCGGCGGTTGCGCGAATGTGGCTCGGAAAGCTTTCGCCGACCAGAAACAGCACCGCCGCATACGGGCCGATCAGAAAGAACAGCCCGAGCGAGTACAGCGGCACGATGCGCCAGAAGTCGCCCTGCGGCGCCTGCAGCATCATGTAGAACGCGACCCCGCCCAGCACCCAGCCGATGGCGACGGCCGTGCGCCGCCCGATGCGGTCACCCAGCCAGCCGTGGAACATGTAGCCCAGAAAGCCGGCCAGATTGGAAATGATCAGCACCTGCAGGGCATTGGAGAAGTCCACGCCCTTGCCCGGTGTTCCGCCCGAACCGCCGAGCACCGACGTGCCCAGCACCGCGAAGATCACGATGGCGAACCAGTTCAAAAAGAAGCCCAGCGCCAGCGACAGCGTCGGCCGCAGCGAGGCGCCCTTGAACATGGCCGACATGCCCGTGTGGTGCCGCGCGGCCAGGTCCACGCCCTGGGACTGCGCCAGGCGCTGCGCGTCGCCCGTGCGCCCTTCCTGCTGCAGCCTGGCGATGCGCTGGCCGGTGAGGAACTGCGGTGTTTCGACCAGCCTGCGCCCGAGCACCGCGATCACGATGGCCGGAAACATCGCGAACACGAAGGACAGCGCCCAGCCACCGCCCGCGCCGAACCAGCGCTCGCCCAAGGGATACAGCGCCGCGACCAGCACCGCGGTCAGCACCGCCCCCACAGGCCAGCCGCCCTGCACCAGCGAGTAGATGAAGCCGCGCCGCCTGGTAGCGGCCGGATCGGTGTGCACCAGGGAGAACAGCTCGCTCAGGTAGGTGGCGTTGATGCTCTGCTCCGCGTAGCCCAGGCCGGCCAGCGAACGCACCAGAATCAGCAGCACGAAGCCCACGCCGGCCGACACGCCGATCACCCAGCCCGCGAACGCCGTGAGCCCCGAACACAGGGCCGCGCCCGCAACGGCAATGATGATGCCCTTGCGCCGGCCCAGCTTGTCCGCGATGGGGCCGATGCCGAACGCGACGATCACCGTGCCCAGCGTGACCCAGGTATTGAGGTTGGTCTGCTGGTCGGCGGTCCACTTGAAGTGGTCGCCGAGCCGGGGCAGCAAGGTGCCGAAAAGAATGAAGTCGTACACCGCGAAGACCCAGGCGAAGAAGCACACCCAGGTGGCGTAATGGACCTGCTTCTTGGTGACGACAGGGGGTGTCCAGGCGGCTGCGGCGTGTTCGGCTGCTGCCGCCTGGCCGGCGGCTGCTGCAGCCTGGCCGGCGGCTGTTGCGGCATGCGAAGGGGTAGAGGCGTTCATGGCTGTTGTTCGCTTTCTGCGGGTGGGTGCCGTGCGCTGCGCGTGCCTCAGCCGCGCGGGCTGCGGCGCAGGAAGTCGTCGGCAATCTGGTCGCAGGTCATGAAGCGCACGCCGTCGTGGGCCTTGAAGTGCTCGATGAGCCGCTCGAGCATCAGCAGCACCTGCGGCCTGCCGGACACGTCCGGGTGAATGGTGATGGGGAACACCGCGTAGTCGTGCTCGCGGTACACCCAGTCGAACTGGTCGCGCCACATCTGCTCGATGTCGCGCGGGTTCACGAAGCCGTGGCTGTTGGGCGACTTCTTGATGAACATCATTGGCGGCAGGTCGTCCAGGTACCAGTTGGCCGGAATCTCCACCAGCGAGGTTTCGGTGCCGCGCTCCAGCGGCTTCATCCATGCGTCGGGGTGCTTGCTGTAGTCGATGCGGGTCCACTTGTCGCCCACGCGCACGTAGTACGGATGAAAGTCGTTGTGCATCAGGCTGTGGTCGTACTTGATGCCCTTCTTGATGAGCAGCTCGTTGGTGATGGGGCTGAACTCCCACCACGGCGCCACATAGCCGGTGGGCGCCCTGCCCGCGAGCCGCGTGATGACGTCGATGCTCTTGTCGAGCACGGCTTCTTCCTGCTCGGGCGTCATGGCAATCGGGTTCTCGTGGCTGTAGCCGTGAATGCCCAGCTCGTGGCCCGCGTCGACCACGGCCTTCATCTGATCGGGAAAGGTCTCGGCCGAGTGGCCGGGCACGAACCACGTGGTGGTCAGGCCGTATTTCTTGAACATCTTGAGCAGCCGCGGAGAGCCCACCTCGCCCGCGAACATGCCGCGCGAGATGTCGTCGGGCGAATCCTCACCGCCATACGAGCCGAGCCAGCCACCGACAGCGTCCACGTCGACGCCGAACGTTACGAAGATTTCCTTGGTCATGTTCATTCACTCCTTGGGGTGGGTTGGGGACAGCACTTGATCTAGCGAAAAACCGATATGAGCCTTTGCCTTGGCACTCGCCGTCATCGCGTTCTGGGTGCGGTTCAGGTTCATCATTTCCATTTTTTGTACTTTGATATAAAAGTACATTTAAACGGAATGTAGGAGTTTTTTGTGTGCCTGATTTAGGGGTTAACCCGCACAGCCCATGCAACGCGTCACGCAACGCACCACGCCGCATCACGCCGCGACGGGCCTCGATGCGGCGTTTTTTCGGTTGTGGAATAGCGGATGGGCTTCGGCACCTTTGCGGTGTCGAATCGCCGCGAGCGCGCTGCTCGCAGCCCTGCGATCTGCAGCAGGAAGCTGCTAGATCACGTTCTTCTCAAGCAACGGCCGGTTCTCCAGAACGCGCGCAAAAGACAACGGCGAAAGATCAAGACTGCGGTATTCGCCGAAGCGAATCAGCTCCGCCACGCCGCGCCCCGCCGCCGGGCACTGCTGCAGCCCATGCCCGGAGAAGCCGTTGGCAAAGAACAGGTTGTCGCAGTCCGGGTGCAAGCCAAGGATCGCGTTGTGATCGAACAGGTTCATCTCGTAATACCCAGCCCATGCGCCGGTCATGCGGATGGCTTCGAAGGCAGGCACGCGTTCGGCCAATGCGGGCCAGATGAATTCGTCGAAGGCGCCGTATTCGACTTCGAGCGGGGCGTCGTCAGGGTCCTGGTCTTCGGGCGGTGCAAAGCCGCAGATGAACTGGCGGCCTTCCGGGCGCAGCCAGATGCCGGAGGTGTCGATCACCAGCGGGCAGCCGGGCAGCGTGTCGGGGCACGAAAAGCTGAACACGCTGCGGCGGCGTGCGCGCACCGGCAGGTCGATGCCGACCCATCCGGCCACCTTGGCCGCCCATGCGCCCGCGGCGTTGACCACCACGTCGGCGGCCAGCGTCTCGCCGTTGTCGAGCTGCACGCCGGTCACGGTGCGGCCGTTGCGCCGCAGGCCGGTCGCATGCGCCTGCACATAGCGCGCGCCCTGCGAGGCGGCCTTCTTGCGAAAGGCCTGCAGCAGGCTGTAGCCGTCGTACCAGCCCTCGCCCGAGAGGCCGAGCGATGCAAGTGCGATGCCTTCGGTCGAGATCCACGGGAAGCGCGCCTTCAGTTCATCGGGCGCGAGCAGCGCCACGTCCACCGCGTGCGCCTTCTGCATCGCATGGTTCTCGCGCAGCACGCCCTCGCCCGCCGGCGAGGCCAGGTACAGATAGCCCGGTTCGACCAGGCCGATGTCGGGCACGTTTTGCCCCACCTTCAAGGTCTCGCCTAGGTGGCGGAAGAAGTCGATTCCGTAGAGCGACATCTGGATGTTGATGGCGGTGGAGAACTGCTGCCGGATCGAGCTGGCCGACAGCGCCGACGACGCCTGCTTGTAAGAAAAGTCGCGCTCGAACACGGTGACCTCGAAGGGCTCCGCCTCCGGGTTCCGTGTCAGGAAGTAGGCGATGGCCGAGCCGATGGCCCCGCCGCCGATGATCACCACACGACGCATTGAATGCCTTCCTTGGTTGCTGCTCATGGCTGTTGCAGATGCATGTACGCCAGTTGCGCCGCCGCCAGGTCCCACAGCGCATGGCCCACGGTCTTGATCAGCACCGGCCCGGTTCTGGCCGCTTGCGATGCAGTGGCAAAGGCCTGCACGGTGGACCAGTCGATGCCCGCCTGAATCAGGTCGCCCGCCTCGGCGCGCGCACCCTCCAGCGTATCCACAAACACGGCGCATCGGCGCACCAGTTCGGGCGGCACCTCGGCCATGTCGGCGCGGTAGGCACCAACGGCTATCACGGTGGCGTCCGGCCGAACGCTCGATGGCACCACGGGACGCGACGCGTTGGTGGTGGCGACGATCAGGTCGGCCTCTTGGGCAACGCCGGCCGCATCGGCGATCGCGTTGGCGTCCACGCCCAGCGCGCGCATGTGTTGCGCGAGCTGTTCCGCATGCCCCTGTCTTCGCGCATGCACCCAGAGGCGGCGCACGCCCGCGACCTCTGCAAAGGCCTCGGCATGCGCGAGCGCCTGCACGCCCGCGCCGATCAGCAGCATGCGGCCCCCGACGCTGCGCCCTGCCCGCGCGGCACCGGCCAGCGAGAGCGCCGCGGTGCGCCGTGCGGTCAGCACGTTGCCGTCCATCGCAAGCAGGCGGGTGCCGGTGGCGGCGTCCATGAGCGTGACCTCGCCCTGCACCACCGGCAGGCCGATGGCCGCGTTGCCGGCGTGCACGCTCACGGTCTTGAGCGCGGCGAAGCGCGGGCCAGCGGCCGGCATGAGCAGCAGCGCGCCGCCACCGGCCAGCGGCACGGCAGTGCGCGGCGCCGCATGCGCCTCACCGCGGCGTTCGCTCTCGAACATATGCAGCAGCGCTTTGACCAACGCGCCGTAGGGCAGCGCGGCGGCCGTCTGCGCAGCGTTCAGCGTCCGCATGTGCGACCGGGTGTCAGGAGCCGGCCACGCGGACGCGCTTGCCGTCCTTGTAAGTGAAGACGGTGAAGTCCGGCTTCTGAAGATTTCCCTTGGCGTCGAAGCCGATGGTGCCGGTGACGCCTTCGAACTTGACCTTGCGCATGGCCGGCAGGTAGGCCGCGGGCTCCACCGAGTTGGCCTCGCGCATGCCGGCGGCCAGCGCCATCATGGCGTCGTAGAGGTAAGGCGCATAGGTCAGCACCTCCACGCCGAAGCGCGCCTTGTAGCGCTGCTCGAACTCCGCGCCCCTGGGGGTCTTTTCGATCTCCTTGCCGCCGCGCGTGCAGTACAGCAGGCCGTCGACCGCGCCGCCGCTGATCTTGGCGACTTCGTTGGTACACAGGCCGTCGGTGCCGAGCAGTTTGGCGGTGATGCCCAGTTGCTTCATCTGCCGCGCGATAAGGCCGCCTTGCGCGTCCATGCCGCCGTAGAACACCACGTCGGGCTGCTTGGCCTTGATGCTGGTGAGGATGGCCATGAAGTCGGTGGCCTTGTCGCTGCCGAACTCCTGCGCGACCACGGTGCCGCCCAGCGCCTTCACGCCGCGCGTGAACACTTCGGCGGCGCCCTGGCCGTAGGCGGTGCGGTCGTCTATCACCGCAATCTTCCTGGCCTTCAGGTCTTTCACCGTGAAGTTGGCAATGGCCGCGCCCACGTCGTCGTCGCTCGCCAGGATGCGAAAGACGTTGTCGTAGCCCTGCCTGGTGAAGGTCGGGTTGGTGGCGGTCGATACATTGGGCAGGCCCGCGCGGCTGTAGACGGCCGAGGCCGGAATGGCGGCGCCCGAATTGAAGTGACCCAGCACGCCCTTCACGCCCATGTCCGTCAGCTTGTTGGCCACCAACATGGCCTGCTTGGGGTCGGCCTGATCGTCTTCGGACTGGAGCACGAACTTGATCTTCTTGCCGCCGATCACCAGGCCCTGCTTGTTGAGGTCTTCCACCGCGAGACGGGCGCCGTTGTCGTTGTCCTTGCCCCAGTGCGCGGCGCCCCCGGTAAGCGGGCCGGCATGGCCTATGGTGACGGTCTGCTCGGCCTGCGCGAACGCGGCGGCGGGCAGCCCGAGGACAGAAGCCAGCGCAATGCCCAAGGCAAAGCGACGGGTGTGCAAGACGATCATGGGAAGCTCCCTCTTATCGTTGGCGGTGTGGCACGCAGAATAGAGTCGCGGCGGTCTGCGAAACAAACGCTAAATACTCACAACGTTGTGCGGCCCCGGAAGGAATCGATGAGAAAAGACATTCCCAATCTTGGTGCACTCCAAGCATTCGAGGCCTCGGCGCGGCTGGGCAGTTTCACGCGCGCGGCGGCCGAACTGGCGCTCACGCAAAGCGCCGTCGGCCGGCAGGTGGCCATGCTCGAGCAGCGCCTGGGCGTGCCGCTGTTTTCTCGGGTGCGCAGGCGCCTGACGCTTACCGACGTGGGGCGCGAATATGCGGCGCGCATCCGCCACCACCTCGACCAGATTCGCCGCGACACGCTCGAAATAAGCGCCGGCCACGAGATGGGCTTTGTGCTGGAGCTGGCCGTGGTGCCGACCTTTGCCACGCAGTGGCTTATTCCGCGGTTGCCCGATTTCAGCCGGCTGCATCCGAACATCACGGTGAACCTGTCGGCGCGCTCGCAGCCCTTTTCCTTTCAGGAAAACGCCTACGACGCGGCGATCTATTTCGGCGACCAGTTCTGGCCCAACACGCGCGGCGGGCTGATCTTTTCCGAAGGCGAGATGGTGCCGGTATGCAGCCGCGCATTTCGCGATGCCAACGGGCCGTGGGACGAAGCCGGCTTGGAGCGCTGCCGCCATGTGCACCTGAGCACGCGCGCCCACGCCTGGCGCGACTGGTATGCGCAACAGGGTTGGGAGTACACGGTGCATGCCTCGCGCGGGCCGCGCTACGAGCTCTTCACCATGGTGGTGGCGGCCACGGCGGCGGGGATGGGCGTGGGCCTGGCGCCGCGCATTCTGGTCGAACACGAGCTGCGCACCGGCGAGCTGGTGATACCAGTGGACCGGCACCTGGACGTGCGCCAGGGCTACTACTTTGCGTACCCCGAAGGCCGTCCGGCCTCCGGGGCGCTGGAGCATTTCAAGCAGTGGGTGCTGGGGCTGACACCTGCGTGATGCAGGACGTGATCTGCCCTGCCCCTACACCGGGTTCGGGTTGCGCTCCACAAAGCCCTGCTGGTGCCAATACGGATAGGCCCGCGTCGTCGCGCTGGCCGCGTCCAGTTCGGCCACCTGCGCGGGCGTGAGGTTCCAGCCCACCGCGCCCAGGTTCTGCCGCAGCTGCGCCTCGTCGCGCGCACCCACCACCACGCTGGACACCGTCGGGCGTTGCAGCAGCCAGTTGAGCGCAACCTGCGGCACCGTCTTGCCGACTTCCGCGCCCACCTTCTCCAGCGCCTCCACCACGCGGTACAGCAGCTCGTCGGGCACCGGCGGGCCCATGTCGGCCGTCACGTGCAGTCGGCTGTTGGCGGGCAGCGGCTGGCCGCGACGGATCTTGCCTGTGAGTCGACCCCAGCCCAGCGGGCTCCACACCACGGCGCCCACGCCCTGGTCTTGCGCCAGCGGCATCAGCTCCCACTCGTAGTCGCGGCCCACCAGCGAGTAGTAGGCCTGGTGCGCCACGTAGCGCGAATAGCCGTGGCGTTCCGACACGGCCAGCGACTTCATCAGGTGCCAGCCCGAGAAGTTCGACACACCGATGTACCGCAGCTTGCCCGCGCGCACCAGGTCGTCGAGCGTGGACAGCGTTTCTTCCACCGGCGTGCTGGCATCGAAACCGTGCAGCTGGAACAGGTCGATGTAGTCGGTGCCCAGGCGCTTGAGCGCGCCGTCGACCGCCGCCAGCAAATGGTGGCGCGACGAGCCCACTTCGTTGGCGCCCTTGCCGCTGCGGAAGGTGGCCTTGGTGGAAATCAGCAACTGGTCACGCGGGCGGCCCTTGATGGACTCGCCCAGCACCGACTCCGCAGCGCCGGCCGAGTAGATGTCGGCGCTGTCGAACATGTTCACGCCCGCGTCCAGGCAGATGTCGATGAGCTTGCGCGCTTCGGCCACGTCGGTGCTGCCCCATGCGCTGAAAAACTCGCCCTTGCCTCCGAAGGTGCCGGTGCCAAAACTCAACACGGGGACCTTGAGGCCCGATTTGCCCAGATGACGGTATTCCAAAATATTGCTCCTTAGCGCATGTGTATTCATGACATCGGCAAGCCGAGCGGCCCGCCGTCGAAAGGCATTGTTGGACGAAGCATGGAACCCTGCGGTCAGGTGGGCTTTGCGCTTTTCGGCTAAGTAACATCGAGCGATGCACATATCTCTTGAAAGCCCCAACCAGCCCGACGTCGTGCAACTCATTGACGATCTCGATGCGTACCAGAAGCCGCTGTATCCGCCGGAGTGCCACTACGGCATCGACATTGCGGCGCTCTCGGCCCCTGGCGTGCTGTTTGCCGTGGCGCGCGATGCGCAAGGCAACGCCGTTGGCTGCGGCGCCATCGTCGTGGGCCCGGCGTTCGGTGAACTCAAGCGCATGTTCGTGCGGCCCGAGAACCGAGGGCAAGGCATTGCAGCCAAGCTGCTGGCCTTTCTGGAAAGCCAGGCGCAAGCGACAGGCTGCACCAGCTTCATGCTGGAGACCGGGCCAAGCCAACCCGAAGCACTGGCCTTCTATGCAAGCGCGGGCTACGAGCGTCGCGGGCCTTTCGGTGCGTATGCGCCCGACCCTTTCAGCGTCTTCATGCACAAGACGCCTGCATGACCATTGCCTGAGCCGACCAGGCGAACGCCTGGGTTGCGGCTATGACGTTCTGCATATGCCTTCCGGCGAATCCAATTTCGACTTGGAATCAACTAGAGTTTTTTTTCTGTTGTCCGCTGGCGACGCCTTATCGATCGGCAACACGACGGCCGTCTGCAAAAACACCAAGAATCGATAGCCGGTATGGAGGCTGGTTCCGCCAATCCCGCCCTGTCTGCGACAGGTCCCGTGGCCTGACCCAGGCGAATTCTTCAGGGGAGTCCAGCAAGCACTGCGAACGCAGGGCTGCGGTCGACCGTGGAGAAGGGGCAGTGGTCATGAACAACTCTTTCATCAGCGTATGGAATGACGCGCTCGGCGCGTGGGTGGCCGCTTCGGAAAACACCCGCACCCGGGGCAAACCCAACCGTGCGGGCCGTCGGCCCCCGGCGTTGTTCGCCGTTGCGGCCGCTGCTTTCGTCGTGATGCAGGCCTGGCCCGGATCGGCGCTGGCCGACCTCATCCTGATGAGCAACACCTGCACCACGGGTGGCAACACGGTGGTGGGCCGGGTCAACCCTGGAGCGACGGCCGACGGACCTGGCGGCGTCGGTTCTCCCGCGCAAGATGGTTCGGGCTCCTATTCGGCTGTGGCAGGCTGCAGCGCGAGCGGCGGAGGCATCACTGCGGCGGTGGTGTACGGCACCTTCTCCAAGGTCACGGGCATTGGCGGAGCGGCCTTCGGCTTTCTCGCCACCGCTCAGCGCTGGGGTTCGTCCTTTGGCCTCGAATCGTCGGCCGGCGGCATATCGAGCATTGCCATGGGTTTCGGGGCCAACGCCTCGGCGCTGAACTCGGTCGCGATTGGCGGGGCCGGCGGGGACGGCACCACGCCCCTGAGCGTCGCGAACTCCACCACGGCTTCCGGCGCCGGGGCCGTTGCGATCGGCAGCAATGCGGTCAAGGGCGCGCAAGCGGCTGCGAGCGACTCCATCGCCATTGGCGGCCAGTCCAGCGTGACCGCCGCCGCGGCTGGTGGCATTGCCATTGGCCTGAGCGCGAATGTCAGCGCACAGAATGGCGTTGCTCTTGGCAATTCCTCCAATGCGCTCTCAACCAACGACATTGCGCTGGGCTTAAGTGCAACCGCCGGTTCGGCAGCTTCCCCAACGCTCGGGAGAAACATCGCAATGGGTTCAGGCGCAAACGCCGCCGGCGGTCAAGCGACTGCAATCGGCAGGTTGGCGAACGCCAGCGGACAGGGCTCTACGGCAATCGGAGGCAATTCGGTCAACGGGGCGCAAGCGGCGGCTGCCAACGGCATCGCCATTGGCGGGGAGTCTTCTGTGGCGTCCGGCGCAGACGATGGCATTGCCATTGGAAGGGGCGCCGGTGCGGTCCGCACGCTGGGCGTTGCCATCGGGAGCTTGAGCCGTGCGGGTGGCGTTGGCTCGACAGTCGTGGGCTATGCCGCCAATGCGGTCTTCGACAGCGACATAGCCATCGGGTCTCGCGCGCTCTCCAGCGGTTCTGCGGCCGGGGATTCGGCATCGGTGGCTGTCGGGCGGGATGCAAGAGCCGAAGGCCGTGGTTCAAGCGCATTTGGAACCCTGGCGAACGCTGCGGGCCTCAACGCCGTTGCACTCGGCTTGAATGCCTCGGCCGCGGGGCAACAAAGCTCGGCATTGGGACTGTTTGCGCATGCCGCCGGCAACGACGGTGTTGCCCTGGGCGCATTTTCCTCAGCGCTGGGCGATTCTTCGGTTGCCATCGGCTCGAACGCCACCGTCGTGGCGCAGACGACATGGGGCGTTGCCATCGGGAGCAGCGCGCTGGTCGAAGCCGACGCCGGCGTTGCCATTGGTGAAAGCGCAACAAGCGGGACTGTCGGGCAAAACATAGCGATCGGCTCCGGCGCCAATGCCAATTCCAGCACGGCCGAGGGCGGTGCGGTGGCCATCGGGCGCGGTCAAACCGCGACCGGCAACGGTGCGGTTGCCATTGGCGACCCCAACACAGCCAACGGTGACGGGGCCATCGCATTGGGGGCCAACAGCACGGCGGCCGGCAACACCGCGGGCACCGTGGCGGCGAACGGGTCGGTGGCGGTGGGCAATTCGAACAACGCGATCGGCCAAGGCGCTGTGGCCATCGGCAATTCGAACAACGCGATCGGGCTGGGAGCGCTGGCTTTGGGCGACAGCTCGCAGGCCAACGGCGCGCGGTCCATTGCCCTGGGCAGTTCAGCCAACGCCGCCTTCTCCAGTGACATCGCCTTCGGTAGAAATGCGCTTGCTGTCGGCGATGCCAGCGGCGCAGCTCCTTCAGTGGCCTTGGGCTCCGATTCGAAAGCCACCGGCGGTGCTTCCGTTGCAATCGGCCCCGGGAGCAATGCCGCGGGGCGACTGTCATCCGCATTTGGCTTCGCCGCAATTGCAGCCAATCAGTACGGCCTGGCCGTCGGAGCCCAGGCTCAGTCCAAGGGGATCGCCAGCATTGCGGTGGGCGGCAACTCCCAGGCCAACAGCCAAGACGATGTGGCCATGGGCTACGCCGCCATTTCCGGCTCGACCATTTCAACGACCCCTATCCGAAACGTTGCCATTGGCTGGACCGCGAAGGCCTCCGGCGGTTATGCCTCGGCAGTAGGCCCGGCTGCGAACGCTAGTGGCAGCGGTGCCACGGCGCTCGGCGGCAATGCCACCAGCGGGGCGGCGGCCGCCGCGCCCGACTCCATCTCGATTGGGGGCCAGTCCAGCGTGGTCACTGCGGCCACCTCCGGCATTGCCGTCGGCCGCGGTGCGACCGTGAACGGAGTCTTTGGCATTGCACAGGGGGACGGCGTGGTCAGCGGCGCGACGGGGCGCAATGTGGCCATCGGCTCCGACGCCACCACGGCCAACGGCGGCACTGCGGCAGGCGGTGCCGTTGCCATCGGGCGCAAACAGACAGCGGTCGGCAACGGCGCAGTGGCCATCGGCGACCCCAACACGGCCACCGGCACCGGCGCGGTGGCCGTCGGGGCGGACAACGTCGCGACCGGCGACGGTGCGGTGGCATTGGGCAACAAGTCGCAGGCGGTGGGCGGCAGCGCGGTGGCGCTGGGCGACACGGCGGCGGCGCTGGCGGCCAACACCATCGCCATCGGCGCCAGTGCCAATGCGAAGTACGCGAACAGCGTGGCCATCGGGTCGGGCTCCATCACCGGCGCGGCGGCACCCACGGGCACGGGCTTTCTGACAGGCACGGCCGCGCCGAGTTCTGAAGTGTCGGTGGGTGCGCCGGGGGCACTGCGCCGCATCACCAACGTGGCCGATGGCTCGGCACCCCAGGACGCGGTGAGCGTGGCACAGCTGAGCACCAGCGGCACGAGCCTGTCGACGGCGATCAGCACGGTGTCGAGCAATGTGACGAGCTTGTCGACCTCGACTTCGACGGGGTTGAGTACTGCGACGAGTGGCATCACGAGTCTGTCGACTGGGCTCAGCACGACGAACAGCAGTGTGGGCAGTTTGTCCACGTCTACGTCTAGTGGCTTGAGCACGGCCATCAGCAGCATCGGCAGCTTGTCGACTTCGACGTCAACGGGCTTGAGTACGGCAACGAGCAACATCGACAGCCTGTCGACCTCGACATCGACGGGACTGAGCACGACGAACAGCAATGTAGGAAGTCTGTCCACGAACCTGAGTACCACCAACAGCAATGTGGGCAGTCTTTCGACCTCGACGTCATCCGGCCTGAGCACCGCGACCAGCGGCATCGGCAGCTTGTCGACGGGGTTGAGCACGACCAACAGCAACGTCGGTAGCTTGTCCACCGGCCTGAGCACGACGAACAGCAGCGTGAGCAGCCTATCTACGTCGAGCTCGACAGGCCTGAGTACAACCACGAGCAACATCGACAGCTTGTCGACTTCAACGTCATCCGGCCTGAGCACCGCGACCAGCGGCATCGGCAGCTTGTCGACGGGGTTGAGCACAACCAACAGCAATGTCGGCAGTCTTTCGACCGGCTTGAGCACTGCCACGAGCAACATCGACAGCCTGTCGACTTCAACGTCGTCCGGCCTGAGCACTGCGACCAGCGGCATCGGTAGCTTGTCGACGGGCCTGAGCACCACCAACAGTAATGTCGGCAGCCTGTCGACCGGCTTGAGCACCGCAACCAGCGGCATCAGCAGCTTGTCGACGGGGCTGAGCACCACGAACAGCAATGTTGGTAGCTTGTCGACTTCAACGTCATCCGGGCTGAGCACGACGAACAGCAGCGTGAGCAGCCTGTCTACATCGAGCTCGACGGGTCTGAGTACGGCGACGAGCAACATCGACAGCCTGTCTACTTCAACGTCGTCCGGCCTGAGCACCGCGACCAGCGGAATCGGTAGCTTGTCGACGGGCCTGAGCACCACCAACAGTAATGTCGGCAGCCTGTCGACCGGCTTGAGCACCGCAACCAGCGGCATTGGCAGCTTGTCGACGGGGCTGAGCACTGCGACAAGCGGCATCAGCAGCTTGTCGACGGGGCTGAGCACCACCGACAGCAACGTCGGCAGTCTTTCGACCTCGACATCGTCCGGCCTGAGCACTGCGACAAGCGGGATCGGCAGCTTGTCGACGGGGCTGAGCACTACCAACAGCAATGTCGGTAGCTTGTCGACTTCAACGTCATCCGGGCTGAGCACGACGAACAGCAGTGTGAGCAGCCTGTCTACATCGAGCTCGACGGGTCTGAGTACAGCCACGAGCAACATCGACAGCTTGTCGACCTCGACATCAACGGGACTGAGCACGACGAACGGCAATGTAGGCAGTCTCTCGACCGGCTTGAGTACTACCAACAGCAACGTCGACAGTCTTTCCACCGGCCTCAGCACGACAGAGAGCAACGTCGGCATCCTCTCCACCGGCCTGAGCACCACCAACAGCAACGTCGGCAGCCTCTCCACCGGCCTCAGCACAACCAACAGCAACGTCGGCAGCCTCTCCACCGGCCTGAGCACCACCAACAGCAACGTCAGCAGCCTTTCCACCGGCATCAGCACCACCACCAGCAGCGTCGGCAGCCTCTCGACCGGTTTGAGTACGGCCACCAGCAGCATCGGCAGTCTTTCGACCTCGACCTCGTCCGGCCTGAGTACCGCGACCAGCGGCATCGCCAGCCTCTCCACCGGGCTGAGCACGACGAACACCAACGTCGGCAGTCTGTCCACCGGCCTGAGCACGACGAACAGCAACCTGGCCAGCCTGTCCACCAGCGTCGGCTCCATCGACAGCCTGTCGACCAGCATCGGCACGGCGGTGAGCAACGTCAGCACGCTGAGCACAACCATCAACAACATCAACAACGGCGGCACGAAGTACTTCCGCACCAATTCGACCGACACGGACGCATCGGCCGCGGGAACGGATTCGATCGCCATCGGCCCGCAGTCGACCGCCAGCGGCGCGAACGCATTTGCGGCGGGCAACGGCGCGAAGGCCACGGCCGACGGCGCGGTGGCGGTGGGCATGGGCGCACAGGCCACGGGCGCGAACGCGATCGCCATCGGCAGCGGCGCGCTGGCCACGGGCTCGCAGGCCATCGGTGCGAACGCGCGTGCGGGCGGCGGCGGCGCCGCGTTCGGTGACGCAGCGGACGCCGGGGGCACGCCGCTGAGCAAGGCACCGAACATTTCGCAAGGCACCGCCATCGGCTTTGGCGCGGTGGTCATGCAAAGCGGCGGCGTGGCGTTGGGCGCGGGCGCGGTGGCCTCCACCCCGGCGGGTGCCGCCGGCTTTGTGCCGAGCAGCGCCACGGCGCAGCAGGCCGCGGCCATCAGGGCAACCACTGGCACGCAGGCGGCCGTGTCGGTGGGCGATGCGGCCAGCGGCCAGTTCCGCCAGATAACAGGCGTGGCCGCCGGCACCGCCGACAGCGACGCCACCAACGTGGCCCAGTTGCGGGCCACCACCGGCGCGGTGGCCGCCGCCAGCGTGCAGTACGCCACCAACCCGGACGGCACGGTCAACTACAACCAGCTCAACCTGGGCAACGGCAATGCCCCCAACGGCACGCGCATCGGCAACGTGGCGCCGGGCATTCTGCCGGCCGATGCGGTCAACGTGGCCCAGCTGAACCAGGTCGCAAGCACGGTGGGGGACGTGGCCCGCATCGCCTATTCGGGCACCGCGATGGCCTTTGCGATGTCGGGCACCTACCTGCCCACGCTGTACCCCGGCGAGAAGACCGTGGGCGTGGGCCTGGGCAGCTACAAGGGCTACACCGCACTGGCGCTGACTTTCAAGAAGCTGTCCGACGACGGTCAGATGTCGTGGGGCGCAGGGGTGACGACCACGGGCAAGGACTGGGGCATCAACGCGGGCATCGGGTGGAAGTGGCGGTGAGCGGTGGCCCTCAAGCCGGGCCGGATGCTCGGCTGCGTTTGCCGCGTGCGAGGGTTTCGACCTTCTCGGGTTTCTTGCTGGTCTCTCGCGCCTTTGCAGTCCCCGCCCCTGCCGCGCGCAGGATGCGCCGGAATTTCGGGCACGCCATGTGGCTTGGCGCGGAACACACGGCGGCATGCCGCAGGCCGTCGCGCATCACGCTCAGGTTGCGGATGGTGCGGTCGAGCTCGTCGGCCTTGGCCGTGAGCATCAGCCGGTCGATGCGCGGCTGGCCGTCGGTGCCGAACATGCGCGCGATCTCGTCCAGCGAGAAACCTGCGGTGCGCCCCAGCGCAATGAGCGCCAGCCGCTCGAGCACGCCCGCGTCGAACAGGCGGCGCAGGCCCCGCCGTCCGCTCGAGGCGATCAGCCCCTTTTCTTCGTAGTACCGCAGCGCCGACGCCGGCAAGCCGGAGCGCTGTGCCACCTCACTGATGTCCAGATGCATCGTGCCCATGAACTCCCCCTTGACCTCAAGTCGACTTGAGCTCGCATAGTGCGGTTTCCGCCTCGCAAAGGCAAGCTGAAGGAAACGAGATCATGGAAACCACCCAGCCCACGGGCAACGAACAGTCGAGGCTGTGGAACGGCTCAGCCGGCCACGCGTGGGTCGATGCGCAGGCGTTGCTCGACCGCCTCTTTCAACCGTTCGAAGACCTGCTGGTCGATGCAGCGTGTACGGCCAGTGCGGCAGCGTCCACGCGCCGCGTGCTCGATGTGGGTTGCGGCACCGGCGGCATCACGCTTGCAGTGGCGAAGCAACTCGGTGCAGCAGGTCATTGCCGCGGCATCGACATCTCGCAACCCATGATCGACACCGCACGCACGCGTGCAGCGCAACAAGGCATGCCGGCCACCTTCGTTTGCGCCGATGCGCAGACGCATGCCTTCGTGCCAGGCAGCTTCGATCTGCTGATCTCGCGCTTCGGCGTGATGTTCTTCGACGAGCCTGTGCGTGCGTTCGTCAACCTGCGGCATGCCGCCGCGCGCGACGCATCGCTGTGCTTCATCGCCTGGCGCGGCGGTGCCGAGAACCCCTTCATGACCACCGCCGAGCGCGCCGCGGCACCGCTGCTGCCGAATCTGCCTTCAAGCAAACCGGGCGCTCCAGGGCAGTTCGCCTTTGCCGACCGCGCGCACGTCCAGTCGCTGTTGCAACAGAGCGGCTGGCAACACATCGCCATCGAGCCGATCAACGTGCCCTGCACCCTCCCCGAAAAGGATCTGCTCGGCTACCTGAGCCGCATGGGCCCCGTTGGCGCGGCGCTCCAACAGGCCGACGAGCGAACCCGCGCGCAAGTGATCGACACCGTGCGCGCCGCGTTCGAACCCTTCGTGCACGGCGACGAGGTGCGGCTTGTGGCCGCGTGCTGGTCGATCACCGCGCGCGCCGGAGGCATTGCTGCGTGAGTGCAACGACCGGCCGGCTCGCGCATGCGTTCTCTTCGCCGGCGCGGTACGGCCGGCCGGGCCGTCAGTTGGCTGGGGCGTCTGCTGCAGTTCGCGCGTCGAGTTCGGCGCGCATCGATTCAAGCGTTGTTTCGATCACAGCGAGCCGGCGGCTCATTTCCAGATTCACCATGCCGACCAAGGCAGCCAACTCAGTGCGGCTCGGGTTGACTTGTTCGGTGTCGCCCAGCTCGGCGGGCTCGATGAGCTTTTCGAGGCATGCGTAGGCATGCAGAACCTCGTTGAGATTGTTGGCGTCATCGCAAGCCTGAAGCGCCAGCGAGTCGATATCGAAAGAAGCGGGAGATTGCGCGGACGCGCAAGAAGACATAGCCATGAAGGCCTCCAAGAGGTTTGAAGTCACAGAGGTGTTTCAGGACGCCAATCCCGTGCACGTTTTTTTACGTGCGGCGCGGAGTGTATCGCTAGCGCCGACTGAAACTTGCTTGCCAAGCAAAGCCGTACAGCCGCACGACCTCGGTCAGCAACGGGTCGAGGCTCCAGGTGAACGCTGCCACGTCAATGCGCCGAACTTTGGGGTAGGCCTTCGGCACTGTGTCGATGCCTGTCAAAGGCAGCGTGTGCGGAATGTCGCGGCACCGGCCCGAACAAGTGACGACTTCTGTCCGTGGCGCTGAGCGTCCGAGCGCCACCAACTGACCCAAGGGAATTCCCTTACACCCTGGCCCATTCCTTGCAAACCCGATCAAAAATGACAGAAAATTTTCTTGTTTGACTTATATTTGTAAACTGATTTTCAGAAAACGCACACTTTCGGGCACACCGCACCCTTCATGAGCACCACCGTCGACACCCCAGGCACCACCGTGGCCCAGCGCATTGCGCAGGCATTGCCGCGGCTGACGCGTTCGCACCGCCAGGTGGCCGACTACGTGCTGCAGCACCGCCTCCAAGTGGCAATGCTGCCCATCGACGAGCTTGCCGCCGCAGTGGGCGTGTCGGTGGCCACGGCCAATCGATTTGCGCGCGCGCTGGGCTTCGACGGCTACGCCACCTTCCGCGCGGAGCTGGTGCGCGGCTTCGAGCCGCTGGTGGCGCCGGTGGAGCGCCTGCTCGGCAACCTGGAACGGCCGACAACGGTGGCCGAGGTGTTCTCCATTGCCCTCGACGAGAGCCGCCGCAACATCGAAAGCACACGCCAGACGCTGGACTACGCCGCCTGCGAAGCCGCGGTCGAGCGCATCGGCAAGGCGCGCTCCGTCTACATCGCCGGCTTTGGCGCCAGCGGCTGGCTTGCAGGGCTGCTGCAGCACGGGCTGGACGGCAGCTGCAAAGACGTGCGGCTGCTGCCGGGCGTGAGCGGCGTCACCTACGCGGCCCGCACGCTGATGCACGCAGGCCCGCAGGACCTGTTCATCGGGCTGACCTTTCCGCGCTACCTGATCGACACCGTGGCGCTCGCGCAGATCGCGCGCGACCAGGGCTGCGGCGTGCTCGCCCTCACCGACCGGCCCACCTCCCCGCTGGCACCGCTGGCCGACGTGGCGCTGTATTGCCAGACCGAAACCAGCTACCGCCCCAACTGCGAGACCAGCGTGCTGGCGCTCATCGAGGCGCTGACCAGCGCGGTGTCGCTGCGCGCCCCCAACCCGGTGCAGTCCGCCCGCCGCAGCCTTCAGGTGCTGCAGCCTTGGCTGCACGGTGCCAACGGCCTGCCGCGCATCAACGCGCTTGCTCCAGACACCCATGCGCCCCATGCGAGCTTGCGCAACACGACCGATGCCGCCGCCCCGAACGGCGACGGCAAGAAAAAGAAGAAGGCTTCCCGATGACCCAGATTCAGACCCAGACCCAGGCTCCGACCGCCACGCGCCATGTGCCCGTGATCGCCATCCACGGCGGCGCCGGCACCATCAGCGCCGCCACCACCAGCCCCGAGCAGGCGCAGGCCTACCACGACGCGCTGAGCCGCATCGTGGCCGCCGCGCAGGCCCTGCTGCTGGAGGGCGCCAGCGCGCTCGACGCCACCTGCCTCGCCGTCGAGCTGCTCGAAGAATGCCCGCTCTTCAACGCCGGCCACGGCGCGGTGTTCACGCACGACGAAACCCATGAGCTGGATGCCGCCGTGATGGACGGCGCCACGCTGGCCGCCGGCGCCATTGCCGGTGTGTGCCATGTGCGCCGCCCGGTGCGCGCCGCGCGCGCCGTGCTCGAAGACGGCGCCCATGTGCTGCTGGCCGGCGCGGGCGCCGAGGCCTTTGCGCGCGAACACGGGCTGGAGATGGTCGAGCCCTCTTTCTTCTCCACCGAGGCACGCCGCCAGCAGCTGTACCGCGTGCGCGACACCGGCCGCGTGGTGACGGACCACGATGGCGCATCGATGACCGCCGCGGCCATCTCTTCCGCTTCCCCGCTCGACGAAGACAAGAAGATGGGCACCGTCGGCGCGGTGGCGCTCGACATGCACGGCCACCTGGCCGCCGCCACCTCCACCGGCGGCATGACCAACAAGCGCGTCGGGCGCATCGGCGACTCGCCGCTCATCGGCGCCGGCACCTATGCCGACGACCGCACGGCGGCCGTGTCGTGCACCGGCAGCGGTGAGATGTTCATTCGCGTGGCCGCCGCCTACGACGTGTGCGCGCGCATGGCCTACGGCGGTGCCACGCTGCAGGCCGCCACGTATGCGGTGGTGCAGCAGTCGCTGCCCGCCCTGGGCGGCACCGGCGGGCTGATTGCCGTCGACCGCCACGGCAACCTGAGCCTGGCCTTCAACACCGAAGGCATGTACCGCGCCCACGCGCGCGGCACCGAGGCGCCGCAGACGGCCATCTTCGCCTGACGCCACCCTTTCGTCGCAGCGCCCCCGCCCCCCTTTTTTTCCGCACGCCCATGTCCACCCCTGCCCCCGCCCTTGCCCTGCCGGAAGGCCGCGTTCTCGCGGTCGACGACCTCACCGTTCGCTTCTCGACCTCCGAGCGCACGGTCGATGCCGTCAAGAAACTGTCCTTCCACATCAACCACGGCGAAACGCTCGCGGTGGTCGGCGAATCGGGTTCGGGCAAGTCGGTGACTTCGCTCGCGCTGATGCGTCTGGTGGAGCACGGCGGCGGCCGCATCCTCGACGGGCGCATGGTGTTCCGCCGCCGCAACGGCGAGGTGCTCGACCTGGCCCAGGCACGCGACCAGACGATGCGCGGCATTCGCGGCGCGGACATCGCCATGATTTTTCAGGAGCCGATGACCTCGCTCAACCCGGTGTTCACCGCCGGCGACCAGATTGCCGAGGCCATTCGCATCCACCAGGGCAAGAGCAATTCGGCCGCGCGCGCCGAGGCGCTTCGCATGCTGGAGCTGGTGCGCATTCCTGAAGCGCGCAACGTGCTCGACCGCTTTCCGCACCAGCTGTCGGGCGGCATGCGCCAGCGCGTGATGATCGCGATGGCGCTGTCGTGCAAGCCGCAACTGCTGATTGCCGACGAGCCCACCACGGCGCTCGACGTGACCATTCAGGCGCAAATTCTGCAGCTCATTCGCGAGCTGCAGAAAGAGATGCACATGGGCGTGCTGTTCATCACGCACGACATGGGCGTGGTGGCCGAAATTGCCGACCGCGTGCTGGTGATGTACCGCGGCGACAAGGTGGAGGCCGGCACGTCTGACGCCGTGTTTGCCGCGCCGCAGCACCCCTACACCCGCGCCCTGCTGTCCGCGGTGCCCAAGCTGGGTGCCATGCAGGGCACCGACCTGCCCGCCAAGTTCGAGCTGCTGCGCACCGAAGACGCAACCGATGCAACGCCCGTGGCCCAGGCCACGCCGCAAGACACGGTGCGCGAAGACGCAGGCCCGATCCTTCGCGTGCGCGACCTGGTGACGCGCTTCGACGTGCGCAGCGGCATCCTGGGGCGCGTGAAGCGCCGCGTGCATGCGGTGGAAAAGATCAGCTTCGACCTGTACCCCGGCGAAACGCTGGCGCTGGTGGGCGAGTCGGGTTGCGGCAAGTCGACCACGGGCCGCTCGCTGCTGCGGCTGGTCGAAAGCCAGAGCGGCGCCATCGAGTTTGGCGGGCAGAACATTCGCGAGCTGCCCACGCGCGAACTGCAGGCGCTGCGCCGCAACATCCAGTTCATTTTTCAGGACCCGTTCGCCTCGCTCGACCCGCGCGTGACGGTGGGCTTCTCCATCATGGAGCCGCTGCTCATCCACAACATCGCCAAGGGCGCAGAGGCGCAGCAGCGCGTCGACTGGCTGCTGCAGAAGGTCGGCCTGCCGCCCGAGGTGGCACAGCGCTACCCGCACGAATTTTCGGGCGGCCAGCGCCAGCGCATTGCCATTGCGCGCGCACTGGCGCTCAACCCGAAGGTGGTGGTTGCGGACGAATCGGTGTCGGCGCTGGACGTGTCCATTCAGGCGCAGATCGTCAACCTCATGCTCGACCTGCAGCGCGAGCTGGGCGTGGCCTTCTTGTTCATCTCGCACGACATGGCCGTGGTCGAGCGCATCAGCCACCGCGTGGCGGTGATGTACCTGGGCCAGATCGTGGAGATTGGCCCGCGCCGCGCGGTGTTCGAGGCACCGCAGCACGCCTACACCCGCAAGCTGATGGCGGCGGTGCCGGTGGCCGACCCGTCGCGCCGCCACAAGCCGCGCGCGCTGCTCGAAGGCGAAATTCCCAGCCCCATTCGCGCGGTGGGCGACGAGCCCGTGGTGCCGCCGCTGGTGCAGGTGGCACCGGGCCACTTCGTGGCGCGGCACAGCATCGGTGGCGCGTTCTGAGCCCATTTTTCAGACCCTGATTTCTTCAACCGGCAGGCCCCCCTGCTTTTTTTCCACGAACCGACTGGAGTTCTTCCATGACGCAATCTTCTTCCTCCCTGCGATGGGCATCCGCACTGCTGGGCCTGGCCGCGCTGGCCGCTTCGGGCACCGCCCTGGCCGCCAAAGACGTGGTGCTGTCGATCGGCTACCAGCCGGAAACGCTGGACCCGTACAACACCAACACCACCATCACCACGGCCGTGACCAAGACCTTCTATGAAGGCCTGTTCCAGTTCGACAAAGACCTGAAGGTGCAGAACGTGCTCGCCGAGAGCTACGACGTGTCCAAAGACGGCCTGGTCTACACCATCAAGCTGCGCACCGGCGTGAAGTTTCACGACGGCACCGACTTCAACGCAGAGGCCGTCAAGTTCGTGCTCGACCGCGTGCTGAACCAGGACAACAAGCTGCTGCGCTACAACCAGTTCAACCGCGTGAGCAAGGTTGAAGCGGTGAACGCCACCACCGTGCGCGTCACGCTGAAGGAGCCCTTCGGCCCCTTCATCAACTCGCTGGCGCATGCCTCGGCCGCCATGATTTCGCCCACCGCGCTGAAGAAGTGGGGCAACAAGGACATCGCGTTCCACCCCGTGGGCACCGGCCCGTTCGAATTTGTCGAGTGGAAGCAGACCGACTCCGTCAAGGCCAAGAAATTCGACGGCTACTGGAAGAAGGGCTTCCCCAAGGTCGACACCGTGCAGTGGAAGCCGGTGCTGGAGAACAACACGCGCGCGGCCATGCTGCAGACCGGCGAAGCCGACTTCGCGTTCCCCATTCCCTACGAGCAGGCCGACCTGCTGAAGAAGAGCGACAAGCTCGAAGTGGTGGCCACGCCGTCGATCATCACGCGCTTCCTGGCATTCAACATGCTGCAAAAGCCGTACGACAACCCGAAGGTGCGCGAAGCCATTGGCTACGCCATCAACAAGGAAGCACTGGCCAAGGTCGCGTTCGGCGGCTATGCCTTCCCGGCGCAGGGCGTGCTGCCCCAGGGCGTGAAGTACGCCGAGAAGATGGCCCCCATTCCCTACGACGTGAAGAAGGCCAAGGAGCTGCTCGCGGAAGCCGGCTACCCCAACGGCTTCGAGTCGGTGCTGTGGAGCGCCTACAACAACACGACCAGCCAGAAGACCATTCAGTTCGTGCAGCAGCAGCTCGCACAAGTGGGCATCAAGGTGCAGGTGCAGGCGCTCGAAGTGGGCCAGCGCACCGAGATGGTCGACGCATGGCCGGACCCCAAGACCGCCAAGGTCCGCATGTACTACACGGGCTGGTCGTCGTCGACCGGTGAAGCCGACTGGGGCCTGCGCCCGCTGTTCGCCTCGGAAGCCTGGGCACCCAAGCTGAACAACATGTCGTTCTACAAGAGCGACGTGGTCGACAACGCACTGGCCAAGGCGCTGGTGACGATCGA
Source organism: Variovorax sp. H27-G14 (assembly GCF_046156345.1). Lineage (NCBI taxonomy): Bacteria > Pseudomonadati > Pseudomonadota > Betaproteobacteria > Burkholderiales > Comamonadaceae > Variovorax > Variovorax sp. H27-G14. The sequence continues at coordinate 457,035 of NZ_JAYLVN010000003.1, read as the reverse complement.
CGAAGGCGAAAAGGCCGCGCTGTACAAGACCGCGCAAGAAGAGATCCGCAAGGACCTGCCGCGCGTGCCGATGGTGACCGAGCAGAACCTGTCTGCCCACGCCAAGCGCCTCTCCGGTGTGTTCGTGATGCCTGACGGCAACATCAACATCGACGCCATTGCGGTGTCGAACTGAGCCCGGTTCTTCGTTTCCTTGACTGACTGTCCAACGGGCGGTGGCATGCAGCCGCCGCCCGATTGCGACAAACGCATCCCATGCTGAATTACTTCCTCAAACGACTGTTGGGCCTGATCCCCACGCTGCTCATCGTGGCAGTGCTGGTGTTCATGTTCGTCCACATGCTTCCCGGCGACCCGGCGCGCCTTGCCGCCGGCCAGGAGGCCGACGAGCAAACGGTGGCCATGGTGCGCGCCGAGCTCGGGCTCGACAAGCCGCTGCCGCAGCAGTTCGTGAGCTTCTTCACCCACATGGTGCAGGGCGACTTCGGCACCTCGATCCGCACGCGGCGGCCGGTGTCGGTGGAGATTGGCGAGCGCTTCTTCCCCACGGTGATGCTCACCATCACCAGCATGGTGTGGGCGGTGATTTTCGGCATGGGCATCGGCATTGTTTCGGCCGTGTACCGCAACAAATGGCCTGACCGGCTGGGCATGACGCTCGCCGTGTCGGGCATCTCATTTCCCGCATTTGCACTCGGCATGCTGCTGATGCAGATCTTCTCCGTGCAACTCGGCTGGCTGCCCACGGTGGGCGCCAGCACCTGGAAGCACTACATCCTGCCCTCCATCACGCTGGGCGCGGCCGTGGCGGCCGTGATGGCGCGCTTCACGCGCGCCTCCTTCGTCGAGGTGATCCAGGAAGACTTCGTGCGCACCGCGCGCGCCAAGGGCGTGCGCGAGTCCGGCGTGGTGTTCAAGCACACGCTGCGCAATGCGCTGATTCCGGTGGTCACCATGATGGGCCTGCAGTTCGGCTTCTTGCTGGGCGGCTCCATTCTGGTAGAGGCGGTCTTCAACTGGCCGGGCCTCGGACGCCTCCTGGTCGATGCGGTGCAGATGCGCGACTACCCCGTCATTCAGACGCTGGTGCTGCTGTTCTCGCTCGAGTTCATCCTGATCAACCTGGTGGTGGATGTGCTGTACGGCTACATCAACCCCACCATTCGCTACAAGTGAGCACGCCGACATGACGCAAGCTTCCGGCGCGCCTGCCGACACCCTTCTTCCGACCTCCCCGGTTGCCACGCTGCAGAGCGCGGGCAAGATCCGCACGCCCTGGGGCGAATGCTGGCGCCGCTTCAAGAAGCAGCCCGTGGGCCTGGTGGCCGCGGCCTTCGTGGTGCTGCTGGTGTTCATCGCGGTGTTCTCGCCGTGGATCGTGCCCTTCGACCCCGAGAACTTCTTCGACTACGACATGCTCAACAGCGGTCCGTCGGCCACCCACTGGATGGGCGTCGACCCGCTGGGGCGCGACATCTTCAGCCGTATCCTGGCGGGTGCGCGCATCTCGCTGATGGCGGGCTTTTTGTCGGTGCTGGTGGGCGGCTTCATTGGCACGGCCTTCGGCCTGCTGGCGGGCTACTACGAAGGCTGGTGGGACCGCATCGTGATGCGCATCTCCGACGTGCTGTTCGCCTTCCCCGGCATTCTGCTGGCGCTGGGCGTGGTGGCCATTCTGGGCAGCAGCATGACCAACGTGGTGGTGGCGGTGTCGGTGTTCAGCGTGCCGGCCTTCGCGCGCCTGGTGCGCGGCAACACGCTGGTGCTGAAGCAGCAGACCTACATCGAGGCGGAGCGCAGCATTGGCGCTTCGGACTGGACCATCATCGTGCGGCACATTCTGCCGGGCACCATCTCGTCGATCGTGGTGTATTTTTCGATGCGCGTGGGCACCTCGATCATCACGGCGGCCAGCCTGTCGTTTCTGGGCATGGGTGCGCAGGCGCCCACGCCCGAATGGGGCGCAATGCTGAGCGAAGCGCGCGCCGACATGGTGACGTCGCCGCACGTGGCGCTGTTCCCGAGCCTGGCCATCTTCTTCACCGTGCTCGCCTTCAATCTGCTGGGCGATGCGCTGCGCGACGCGCTCGATCCGAAGATCGACCGCCAGTAAATCTTCTGCCCCATGTCTTCCAGCACGCAGCAAGACCCGCTTCCGTTCATCGGCAACCTGCTGCAGGGCGCGCGCAACGCCATCACCGATGTGGCCGGCGTTACCGTGGGCCACCGGACTCTGAGCGAGGGCGGCGTGCAGACCGGCGTGACGGTGATCCGCCCGCATGCCGGCGACCCGTTCCGCGACAAGGTGCCCGCCGCCGCGGTGGTGCTCAACGGTTTCGGCAAGAGCGTGGGGCTGGTGCAGCTGGAAGAGCTTGGCGTGCTGGAGACGCCCATTGCGCTGACCAACACCTTCTCGGTAGGCACGGTGGCCACGGCGCAGATCCGCGATTGCATCGCGAACAACCCGGAGACCGGCCGCGCGCTGCCGACGGTGAACCCGCTGGTGTTCGAGTGCAACGACGGCTACCTCAACGACATTCAGCGGCTGGCCGTGAGCGAAGCCGATTACCTGCAGGCGCTGCAGGGCGCCAGCGCCGACTTTGCGCAGGGCTCGGTGGGTGCGGGGCGCGGCATGTCGAGCTTTCAGTTGAAGGGCGGCATCGGCAGCGCGTCCAGGCGCGTGTCGGCACGCGGCAACTGCCAAGGCGGCTGCCACACGGTGGGCACGCTGGTGCTCGCGAACTATGGGCGCCAGCCGCAGCTGCTGCTGGCCGGCCATGCGGTGGGCGAGCGACTTGCCGCGCTGCAGGCCGCACGCAGCTTGCTGCCTATGGAAAAAACCAACGAAGCCGATGAACCCGAAAAGGGCTCGATCATCATCGTGGTGGCCACCGACGCCCCACTAAACGCCCGCCAGCTGCGCCGCCTGGCGCTGCGCGCGGGGGCGGGGCTGGCGCGCACGGGCTCGGTCTTCGGGCATGGCAGCGGCGACATCGTGCTGGCCTTTTCCACCGCCTACACCGTGCCCGACAGCACCGAACGGCCGATGCCGGCCGTGGCCATGCTGCACGACGGCCTGCTCGACGGCCTCTTCCAGGCCGCGGCCGACAGCACCGAACAAGCCATCCTGCATGCCCTGTGGCGCGCCACGCCCGTGACCGGGCGCGACGGCAACCACCGCGCCGCACTGCGCGAGCTGCTGCCGCCCTCTTCCCTCTGACCCGACTCTTCTTACCGTACCGCCCATGAAAGTCCTGATCTCCACCGACATCGAAGGCGTTGCCGGCGTCTACCACCACGAGCAGGTGCGCCCCGGCAACCCCGAGTTCGAGCGCGCCCGCCTGCTGATGACGCAGGAGGCCAACGCGGCCATTGCCGGCGCCTTCGACGCGGGCGCCACCGAGGTGCTGGTGAACGACTCGCACGGCGGCTTTCGCAACATGCCGCCCGACGTGCTCGACCCCCGCGCTCGCGTGGTGCAGGGCAAGCCGCGCTACCTGAGCATGGTGGCCGGCGTGGAAGAAGGAATGGACGCGGTCTGCATGGTGGGCTACCACTCGCGCGCGCAGGGCCGCGGCATTCTGGCGCACACCATCAACAGCTTTGCCTTTGCCAGCATTTCGCTGAACGGGCAGGAGCTGGGCGAAGCCGGGCTCTACGGTGCGCTGGCCGGTGAATACGGCGCGCCGGTGGTCATGGGCAGCGGCGACGACGTGTTCATCGCCGAGAACCGCCCGCTGTTTCCGCACGCCACCTTCGTGGAAACCAAGAAGGCCACGGGGTTCGGCAGCGGCATTTCGCTGTCGCCCGAGCAGTCGCGCCGCGCCATCCGTGCCGGTGTGGAAGAAGCGCTGGCTGCGCGTGCCGACGCCAGGCCGCTGGTCTTTGCGGGCGTGCAAACGGTGACGCTGCGCGCCCAGTCGCCCGCGCTGGCCGACCTGTTCTGCCAGTGGCCGGCTTTCGAGCGGCTCGACGGCGCCACCCTGCGCTTCACCGCCGAGACGGTGGAAGCGGCGGTGCGCATGCTGAACTGCTGCTCGGCAATGTCGTCGATGCTGCGCTGAGGCGGCACCGCCCGACGTTTCGCACCGTCGGTGCCGTCGCTCCTCGTCGCTCCTTACTGGAACGCGACCTCGCGCATGCCGATGCCGCGTGGTGCCTTCGCCGAGAACGCGCGCGAAGCATGGGCCGGCGCACCGCTGTGCCCTTGCCCGGGTTCCAGCTTGAACTGGCCCACGATTTCCGACAGGCTGCCCGCCTGCTCCTGAAGCGACTGCGCGGCGGCCGAGGCTTCTTCGACCAGCGCGGCGTTCTGCTGCGTGGCCTGGTCCATCTGCGTGATGGCCTGGTTGATCTGCTCGATGCCCGAGGTCTGCTCCTGGCTGGCGGCGCTGATCTCGCCCATGATGTCGGTCACCCGCTTCACGCTGCCCACGATCTCGTCCATGGTGCGCCCGGCGTCGGCCACCTGGCGGCTGCCCTCCTCGACCTTCTCGACCGAGTCGCCGATGAGCGTCTTGATTTCCTTGGCCGCCGCGGCCGAGCGCTGGGCCAGGCTGCGCACTTCGGACGCCACCACCGCGAAGCCGCGGCCCTGGTCACCGGCGCGCGCCGCTTCCACCGCCGCGTTCAGCGCCAGGATGTTCGTTTGAAACGCGATGCCGTCGATCACGCTGATGATGTCCACGATCTTCTTGGACGACGCATTGATCGAGCCCATGGTCTCCACCACCTGGAACACCACGCTGCCGCCGCGCACGGCCACTTCGGAGGCCGAGGTGGCCAGCTGGTTGGCCTGGCGCGCGTTGTCGGCGTTCTGCTTCACGGTGGAGGTCAGCTCCTCGATGGAGGCGGCGGTTTGCTCCAGCGAGCTGGCCTGCTCTTCGGTGCGCGAAGACAGGTCGTGGTTGCCGGTGGCAATCTGCGTGCTGGCGGTCGACACGTTCATCACCACGCCGTGCACCTGCGACAGCGAGCCCTGCAGGGCGGCGCGCATCAGGTCGAGCGCGCGCAGCAGGTTGCCGGTTTCGTCCTTGGCATAGGCGTGCTGTGGCGCGCCGGTCAGGTCCATGTCGGCAATCGACTGCGCAATGCCTTCCGCGCTGCGCAGCGGGCCGGTGATGCTGCGCGCCAGCAGCCAGGCCAGCAGCGCGCCGGCCACCAGGCTCACGGCCGAGCACACGATCAGCAGCATGCGGGTCTGCGATTGCAGGTCCATGGCGCGGCCCGCGGCGGCGTCGAGCTGCTCGCGCTGGGTGTCCACCACCTGTTGCACGCCGGCCAGGTAGGCGACCGAGGTGGGCTGAAACTGCTGGTCGAAGGCGCGGTTGGCACCGGCCAGGTCGCCCGTGAGCTTGAGCTTGCTCACCTCTTCACGCGAGGCCAGGTAGGCCTTGCGCAGGCCGCCCACCTTTTCCAGCAGCGCCTTCTCTTCGGGCTTGGTCAGCTTGCCTTCGATGAATTTCTGCAGCTCGTTGGTGTCCTTGATGGACTTGGCCGTGGCGGGCGCGAAGTACTCGATCAGGCTGGCGTCGCTGCTCTTGGCGATGGCCGCGGCGCGCTGCACGCCCGAGGTGGTGTGGCGCAGCCAGTCGGAGCCGGCGCGCTCGGTCTTCACGTTGTCCTGGATCATGGTGTCGATCTCCTGGCTCAACTGCTGCAGCTTCAGCACCGCGGCCACGCTGGTGGCAAGAAAAAGCGCCAGGATGGCACCCAGCACGATGGCAAGGCGTTTGCCAATTGAGACGTTGCTCAAAAACATGGTCGGACTCCGGGACTCAAGGGGGATGGATGGGGCAAGAGTGCCCCCGGGGACACGGGCGGCACCATCGAATCTGAAAGAAACGGCCAGGGCGGCCGCTCTCCTTGGCTGGTTATCGGCAGTTCGGGTGAAAACTTTAGGCCACTGGCGCATGCCGGTGCTCTGCACACGCAGTTGTCGTTCTGTTCCTAGAATTCGGGCTCCGCAACCCCGTTCGCGGCCCGCTCGCCTTATCCAGAATAAGCATTCAACCGTCCCGCAACCCGCATGGATGCTGGTGAATAAGCTAATCCGCATAAAGCGCGAACCAAAAAATAGTTTGTTTCCATAAGGCGTGCTTTCAGAATCTCGGCTTCTTGCTGGGGCGATGGACGCACTGCACTTCAAGACACATACGCACGATGTACCAATACACAGAATTCGATCGACAGTTCGTTCACCAACGGGCCGCCCAATTTCGCGACCAGCTCGAGCGCTGGCAAAAGGGCCGCCTGCACGAGGAAGAGTTCCGCCCGCTGCGGCTGCAAAACGGCTGGTACGTTCAGCGCTATGCACCCATGCTGCGCGTGGCCGTGCCCTACGGCGAGCTCTCCAGCCGCCAGCTGCGCGTGCTGGCCCGCATTGCCCGCGAGTACGACGAGCCGGAGGCCGAGGTCTACAAAAAGGCCATCGAAACCCAGGGCCAGCTCGGCAGCCTGAAGCTGCCCACGCACTACGCCCACTTCTCGACGCGCCAGAACGTCCAGTACAACTGGATTCCGCTGTCCAAGTCGGCCGACGTGATGGACCTGCTGGCCTCGGTCGACATGCACGGCATTCAGACCAGCGGCAACTGCATCCGCAACATCACGAGCGACGAGCGCGCCGGCATCGCCATCGACGAAATCGCCGATCCGCGCCCTTACGCGGAAATCATGCGTCAGTGGAGCACGCTGCACCCTGAGTTCGCCTTTTTGCCGCGCAAGTTCAAGATTGCCATCACCGGCGCTACCGAAGACCGCGCCGCCACCGGCTGGCATGACGTGGGCCTGCACATCGTGAAGAACGAGGCCGGCGAAATCGGCTTTCGGGTGCAGGTGGGCGGCGGCATGGGCCGCACGCCCATCATCGGCACCGTGCTGCGCGAATTTTTGCCGTGGCAGCAGATCATGAATTACCTCGAAGCGGTGATCCGGGTCTACAACCGCTACGGCCGCCGCGACAACATCTACAAGGCGCGCATCAAGATCCTGGTGAAGGCCGAAGGCCAGCGCTACGTGGACGACGTGGACGCCGAGTACAAGCAGATCCTGGAGCACGACGGCGCACCGCACACCATCACGCAGGAAGAGTTCGACCGCGTGGCCGCCTCCTTCGTGCCGCCGACGCTGTCCACCCGCGTGCTGCAAAGCGCCGAAGCCACCGACGCCGCGCTGCGCACCTACGCCGCCGACGACGTGCAGTTCGCGCGCTGGCTGGGCCGCAACGTGGCTCCGCACAAGAACCCCGCGCTGCGCGCCGTCACGCTGTCGTTCAAGCGCCTGAAGCAGGCCCCTGGCGACGCCTCGGCCGACCAGCTCGACACCCTGGCCCAGCTGGCCGACCGCTTCTCCGCCGGCGAAGCGCGTGTCACGCACGACCAGAACGTGGTGCTGCCCTGGGTGCATGCAGAAGACCTGCACGCGCTGTGGCTTGCCGCCCGCGCCGCCGGCCTGGCCAGCGCCAACGTGCACCTGCTGACCGACATGATCGCCTGCCCCGGCGGCGACTTCTGCTCGCTGGCCAATGCGCGCTCCATTCCCATTGCCGAGGCCATCACCGAGCGCTACCAGGACCTGGACGAGCTCGACGACCTGGGCGAGATCGACCTGCACATCAGCGGCTGCATCAACTCCTGCGGCCACCACCACAGCGGCCACATCGGCATTCTGGGCGTCGACAAGGACGGCAAGGAGTGGTACCAGGTGTCGCTGGGCGGCTCCGACGGTTCCACGCTCAGCGGCGCGCCGATGGCCGGCAAGGCGGTGGGCCCGTCGTTCTCGGCGGCCGAAGTGCCGGGCGTGATCGAGGCGGTGCTCACCACCTACCGCGATACCCGCGTGTCGGGCGAGACCTTCATCGACACGCTGCGCCGTGTGGGGCCCGACCCGTTCAAGGCCGCGGCCAACGGTGCGCGCTTCAAGGTGGAGGAAGCGGCATGAACAAGACGTTGAACATTCTTGCCGCCGAAGACCACATCGACGACGGCGACCCGAAGGTGCTGCAGTTGGCCAACGACGCCGACCCGCTGGCCATCGAGGTGTGCCTGGCGGACATCGAGCGCATCGACCTGAACTTTCCGAAGTTCACCGATGGCCGCGCCTACAGCCAGGCCTTCTTGCTGCGCCGCCGCCTGGGTTTCACCGGCGACATTCGCGCCACCGGCGACGTGCTGATCGACCAGCTGGTGCAGATGGAACGCACCGGTTTCTCCAGCGCCGTGCTGAAGGAAGGCGTGGACGCCTCCGACGCGCAGCGCCAGTTCGACCGCTTCGCCAGCTTCTACCAAGGCGATGCGGTGAAGACCGCGCCGCACTTCGTGGACGGCAACTGAACCTGCTTGGAAATTCTTGACATGAGCATCGCCACGGACATCGACTTCGCACGCATCAACACAGACCTCGGCCGCAACGCCCAGGGCCTTGTGGACTGGGCTACCGGCCTGGGTCAGGCTTCGATCATCACCACCAACTTTCGCCCGTTCGAGGCGGTGATCCTGCACATGGTGACGCGTGCCAGGCCCGATGTTCCCGTGGTCTGGATGGACAACGGCTACAACACCGAGGCCACCTACCGCTTTGCCGACGAAGTGACCAGGCTGCTGGGCCTGGACCTGCACATCTACCTGCCGCGCCGCTCGCGTGCGCACCGCGAGGCGGTGGAAGGTCCGACGCCCGCGCTGGACGACGCGCGCCATGCCGCCTTCACGGCCGAAGTGAAGCTGGAGCCCTTTGCCCGCGCGCTGCGCGAGACGGCACCCAAGGTGTGGTTCACCGCGCTGCGGGCCACCGACACGGCCGTGCGTGCGCAGATGGACCCGGTCAGCGTCAACCCCGACGGCCTGATCAAGGTGGCGCCGCTGCTGCACTGGTCCTCCAAAGACCTGTACGACTACTGCGAAGCGCACGGCCTGCCCAACAACTTCGACTACGTGGACCCGACCAAGGGCGAAGACAACCGCGAGTGCGGCCTGCACATTGCGCACTGAGCGCCAACGCCTCACCCATTCACCGCATTCAGCCCCCTCCCAGATGAACGCCCGTACCGAAACCGACCTGCTGCTGCCGTCCATGCCCTCTCCCGCGCGCCTGTCCAACACGCACCTCGATGCGCTGGAAGAAGAAACCATCTTCATCCTGCGCGAAGTGGCGGCCGCCTTCGAGCGCCCCACCCTGCTGTTCTCGGGCGGCAAGGACTCGCTGGTGCTGCTGAAGTGCGCGGAGAAGGCCTTTGGCGCGGGCCGCATCCCCTACCCGCTGCTGATGATCGACACCGGCCACAACTTTCCTGAAGTGACGGCCTACCGCGACCAGCGCGCCAAGGAGCTGGGCGCCGAGCTGATCGTGCGCAGCGTGGAAGACTCGATGGCGCGCGGCACCGTGCGCCTGGCCCACCCGGGCGAGTCGCGCAACGCGCACCAGTCGGTCACGTTGCTGGAGGCAATTGAAGAATTCCGCTTCGACGCGCTCATTGGCGGCGCCCGCCGCGACGAAGAAAAGGCGCGCGCCAAGGAGCGTATTTTTTCGCACCGCGACAGCTTTGGCCAATGGCAACCCAAAGACCAGCGCCCCGAGCTGTGGACGCTGTTCAACACTCGCCTGGCACCGGGCGAGCATTTTCGGGTGTTCCCCATTTCGAACTGGACCGAGCTCGACGTGTGGCAGTACATCGAGCGCGAGCACGTCGGCCTGCCGTCGATCTACTACACGCACAAGCGTGAAGTGGTCGAGCGCCGCGGCCTGCTGGTGCCGGTGACCGAACTCACGCCGCCGCGCGACGGCGAAACCGTGCAGGTGCGCGACGTGCGCTTTCGCACCGTGGGCGACATCACCACCACCTGCCCGGTGGAAAGCCTGGCGGCCGACGCCGCCGACGTGGTGCTGGAAACGCTCACGGTCGACGTCAGCGAGCGCGGTGCCACGCGCATGGACGACATGACCTCTGAAGCTTCGATGGAAAAACGCAAGAAAGACGGTTACTTCTGATGAGCGCGACGACAGCCACCCCCCATGAACTGGCCGTGCACGGTGACACCGGCACCGCCCTGCGCTTCATAACCTGCGGCTCGGTCGACGACGGCAAGAGCACGCTCATCGGCCGCCTGCTGGTGGACAGCAAGACCGTGCTGCAAGACCAGCTGGCCGGCGTGCAGCGCGGCGGCGAAACCGACCTGGCCCTGCTGACCGACGGCCTCTCGGCCGAGCGCGAGCAGGGCATCACCATCGACGTGGCGTACCGCTACTTCTCGACCGCCAAGCGCAAGTTCATCATCGGCGACGCGCCGGGCCATGAGCAGTACACGCGCAACATGGTCACCGCCGCCTCGGCCGCCGACGCCGCCGTGGTGCTGGTCGACGCCACCAAGCTGGCCTGGGCCGCCGAAGTGGAAGACGGCACCGTGGTGCGGCGCGAGCTGCTGCCGCAAACCCGCCGCCACACCCTGCTGTGCCACCTGCTGCGCGTGCAGTCGATCGTGTTCGCGGTGAACAAGCTCGACGCAATCGCAGACGCGGGGCTGGCCTTCGAACGCATCTCCACCGCGCTGAACGCATTTGCCGAAGCGGCCGGCGTGCAGGTGGCCGCCATCGTGCCGATCTCTGCCCTGAAGGGCTGGAACGTGGCCACGCGCCATGCCGACTGGGTCGGCTACGAAGGCCCCAGTCTGCTCGAACTGCTCGAAGAGCTGCCGGTCACGGCGCAGGACGAGGCCGTGCCCTTCGCCTTCCCCGTGCAGTGGGTCGAAAAGTTCTCAGGCTCCGCCGACACCTCGCAAGGCCGTCGCGTTTTCTGGGGCCGCGTGGCCTCGGGCCATGTGGAGCCGGGCCAGCGCGTGACGGTGCTGCCGAGCAACCAGACCGCCACCGTCGCCCAGGTGCTCAACCACACGCGCCACCCGCAGGCGGTGCATGCGGGCCACAGCGCGGGCATCGTGCTCGACCGCGAGGTCGATGTGTCCCGCGGCGACTGGCTGCTGGCGCCCGAAGCCTTCGAGCCGGTGCGCGAAATTACCGCCACCGTCGCCTGGCTGGACGACGAGCCGCTGGTCGCGGGCCGCGTGTACTGGGCGCTGCAGGGCCACCGCTGGGTCAAGGCCAAGGTGGCGCGCATCATCGACCGGGTGAACATCACCACGCTCGAATCGGAGCCGACCACGCAGCTGGAAGCCAACGCCATCGGCGACGTGGTGCTGGCATTGCAGCAGCCGCTGGCGGTGCTGCCGTTCACGCAATCGCGCGCGCTGGGCTCGCTGGTGCTGGTCGATACCGCCTCGCACCGGACCGCCGCTGCGGTACTTGTGCAGCCTGCCGCCGCAAAGGCCTAAAATCTCGGGTTTTCCCGACCTCACATTGACGTTAAAAAACAAATGACCCACGTCGTCTCCGAAGCCTGCATCCGTTGCAAATACACCGACTGCGTGGACGTTTGCCCCGTCGACTGCTTCCGCGAAGGTCCCAACATGCTGGTGATCGACCCGGACGAGTGCATTGATTGCGCAGTCTGCATTCCCGAATGCCCGGTCAACGCCATCTACGCCGAAGAAGACCTGCCGGCCGACCAGATCGCCTTCATCAAGATCAATGCCGAGCTGGCACTGGCCGATGGCTGGAAGAGCATCACCAAGCGCAAGCCCGCCCTGCCCGAAGCCGAAGAATGGAAAGACAAGACCGACAAGATCGGGGAGTTGATCCGCTGAGCGCCGCCACGGCGCCTGTAGAAACCGACGCGCTCATCGTCGGTGCCGGCCCCGTGGGGCTGTTCCAGGCCTTTCAACTGGGCCTGCTCGAAATTTCCTGCCACATCGTCGACGCACTGCCCGCCGCGGGCGGCCAGTGCGTGGCGCTGTACGGCGACAAGCCGATCTACGACATTCCCGGCACGCCCATGACCAGCGGGCGCGAACTGGCGCAGTCGCTGCTGCAGCAGGTGGCGCCATTCAAGCCGCAGTTTCATTTCGGCGAGCAGGTCGCCACGCTCGCACGCCAGGCCGATGACCGTTTGCTGCTGACCACATCGGCCGGCAAGGCCTTTTTGGCCAAGACCGTGTTCATTGCCGCCGGTGTCGGCGCCTTCGTGCCCAAGCGCATCGTGCTGGACGACATGGCCCGCTTCGAGGGCACGTCGCTCTTCTATCACCCCGATTCGCTGGACCGCTTTGCGGCGCAGACGGTGGTGGTGAATGGCGGCGACGACATTGCGCTGGAAACCGCCATTGCGCTCACGGCCATCGCGAAGCAGGTCACGCTGGTGCACCGCCGCGACGGCTTCCAGGCCAGCGAGGCCCACGTTGCCGCCATGCGTGCCCTGGTGGCCGAGGGCAAGCTGGCCTTCAAGGTCGGCCAGCCCAGCGCCTTCGACGGCAAGCAACTTCAAATCACCACGCCCGACACCACCACGGTCGACCTGCCGCTGGACGCGCTGGTCGCGTGCCTGGGCATCTCGCCGCGCCTGGGGCCCATTGCCGACTGGGGCCTGGAACTGGAGCGCAAGCAGGTGCCGGTGAACACCGAGACCTACCAGACCCGCGAGCGCGGCGTGTTCGCGGTGGGCGACATCAACACCTACCCAGGCAAGAAGAAGCTCATCGTCTGCGGCTTCCACGAGGCCACGCTGGCCGCCTGGGGCGCCACGGCCATCGTGTTCCCCGGCAAGGCCGTGCACCTGCAGTACACGACCACCAGCACGCGGCTGCACGAGCTGCTGGGCGTGTCCCGCGCCGGTTAGCTGGCCCTGGTCAGTCGGTGCCGGGCAGCAAAGCCCGGTGCGCGCCGATGAAGCTGCCGATGGCGGCAACGAAGCGGTCGATGTCCGCGTCCGCCACCGGCAGCGACAGCACCACAAAACCCCGCGGCGAGGCATAGATGCCCTGCTCCAGCAGGTGGAAGAACAGCAGTTGGCGCAGCCGCCCGTCGACACCGGCCAGGTCTTCGGAACGCAGCACCTCGCCCTTGACGAAATGCGCGTTCATCAACGAGCCCAGGCCGGTGAACTGCAGCGCCACGCCCGCCTGCGCGCACAGCGCATCGAGCCGCGCGCGCATCGCCTCCCCGCGCGCCGACAGGGCACCCGCGGCTTCGGGTGGAAACAGCTTGGTGAGCCCCGCATAACCGGCGGCCATCGTCATCACGTTGTTGTTGAACGTGCCCGAGTGCGACAGCGCCCCGGTGCGCGGATCGAACTGCGCCATCACGTCGGCACGCCCGCCGAACGCGCCGAAAGACATGCCCCCGCCGATGTACTTGCCCAGCGTGGTGAGGTCCGAGCGGATGCCCAGCGCGTTGGCCAGGCCGTGCGGCGCCAGGCGCGAGGTCATCACTTCGTCGAACACCAGCAAGGCGCCGACCTGCGTGGCCGACTCGCGCAGCGCCTGCAGAAAATCTGGCCGGCCCGGAATGCAACCGCTCGCGCCCTGCATCGGCTCGGCCAGCACGGCGGCAATCTCGGGGCCGTGTTTTTCGATCTGCTCGCGCGCCGTTTGCGCGTCGTTGTAGGGCAGCACCAGAAAGTCGAACGGCACGGTCGTCGGCAGCGGCTTGGTGCCGAAGCCCAGCACGCCGCCGTGGTAGCCGCCCGAGAACACCACGATCTTGCGGCGCCCCGTGAAATGCAGCGCCGCGGTGAGCGCCATCAGGTTGGCCTCGGTGCCCGAGTTGGTGAAGCGCAGTTGCTCGACCTGCGGAAAGCGCTCGCAGATGAGCCGGGCCAGCCGGCCTTCGAGCAGGTTGTGGCCGGTGAGGTTGATGCCGCCTTGCATCGCCTCAAGCACGGCCTCGCGGATCTCCGGCGCCGAGTGGCCGTACACGCCGGCCGTGTACTCGGCGATGAAGTCGGCATAGCGGTGGCCGTCGGCGTCCCACAGCACGGCGCCCTCGCCGCGGGCGATGGTCAGCGGGAACGGCGCGTAGTACAGCACCGAGCGGCTGTTGGCGCCAGGCATGTAGCGCGCCTGCGCGTCGAACTGGCGGCGGCTGACCGGGTTGCTGTCGGCAAAGCGCTGGTGTGCGTGGGCCAGGGCTTGGTCGATGGCGGTGGTTGTCGTCATGGCAATGGTTCTCTGGGTTGGCATGGATGGCGCGTTGACGGCGCCCCGGCATCGCAATTGATTGATCAGACAGTCAGGGCGTCGTTTGCCGGAGCGCTGCGCCCGATGCGCAACAGCGCGTCCTTCAGCCACAGCACGCCCGCATCGGAGTTGGAGCGCCGGTTCCAGCACACGACCGAGCGGTAGCCCTGCAGCTCGAAAGGCAGCGGGTGTACCGCGAGCAAATGGCGAAAGCGGTCGGCCACGCGCAGCGGCATCACCGCGACGTGGTCGGTCTGCGCCAGCAGGTCGACGATCTGGCCGAAGCTGGTCATGGCCACGCTCATGGTGCGGGTGTGGCCCAGCCGCGCCAGCACCTGGTCGATGAGGTCGTCCAGCGCGGAGCTGCCGTACCCCAGGAACACATGCGGTGATGCGCAAAAGGCCTCCAGCGTGGCTTGTGCGCCCATCGTCGGATGGCCGCTGCGCACCGCGACCACGTAGCGGTCTTCGTACAGCAGCGCCGACTCGCAGTCGCTCGGCGGCTGCAGGCGCGGCAGCACGGCGATGTCGAAGTCGCCCTTGCGCAGGCGCTCCGTCAGCGTAAGGAACGAGCTGGTCTCCCAGTAGATGCGCACGCGCGAGCCGCGCGCCACCAGTTCGTTGGCCAGCGTGGGCAGCAGCAGGTGGCTTGCATAGTCGCCGCCCGAGATGCGAAAGATGCGCTGCGACGCCGTCGCATCGAAGCCCTCGCCGGGCTCCAGCATCGCGGACAGGTCGGCCAGCACGCGCTCCACCTGCCCGGCCAGCGCCTGCGCCCGCGCCGTGGGCTCCACGCCGTGCGCGGTGCGGGTGAACAGCGGATCGTCGAAGGTGTCGCGCAAGCGGTTGAGCGACGCGCTCACCGCCGGCTGGCTCAGGAACAAACGGGTGGCCGCGCGCGACACGCTGCGCTCGCGCATCAAGGCATCGAAGGTCCGCAGCATGCCGACGTCGAGGCTGCGGATATCACGTTGGGCCATATCTCATATCCAAAGCTTCGAATTGCCCAGGAGGCGGGCGGTCCGTATCGTCGAGCGCACAAGTACAACACGACTGGAGACACGATGAATCGGTTCAGACCCTCGACGCACGCGGGCGCCACGCGGCGGCACCTGCTAGGCACGCTAGGCATGCTGGGCGCCGGCCTTGCCGCGATTGCCGCCACGCCGGCCTTCGCGCAGACCGCGCACTTTCCCAGCCGCGTGGTGCGCATCGTTCCCTTCGGCTCGCCCGGCGGGCCGATGGACGTCATCGCGCGCATCTACGCGGAGAAGCTCAAGGTGCGCTGGAACCAGCCCGTGATCGTCGAGGCTCGGCCCGGCGCCAGCGGCACCATCGCCGCGGACGCGGTGGCCAAGGCCGCGCCCGACGGCTACACCGTGCTGCTCACGCTGCCGCTCACGCACATCAACAACGTGGTGCTGCAACCCAAGCTGCCCTACGACCCGGTGAAGGACTTCGAGCCGCTGTCGCAACTGGCCACCGGCGGGCCAATGCTGATTGCACGCGCCTCGGCGCCGTTCTCGAACGTGCGTGAATTCGTGGCCTATGCCAAGGCCCACCCGGGTGTTTCCTACGGCACCTGGGGCAACGGCTCCAACGCGCACCTGTTCGGCGAGCTGCTGGCCCGCCAGACCGGCATCGACCTGGTCCACGTGCCCTACAAGGCCGAGGCCGCCGCGCACAACGACATGTTTGGCGAGGCACTGGGCGTGGCCTGGGCCAATCCGGCCACGGCGCGCGCGCTGGCGCAGTCGGGCCGCATCAAGGTGCTGGGCATCACCGGGCGGCAGCGCGTGCGCTCGATGCCCAACGTGCCCACCTTCACGGAGCAGGGCTTCCAGGGCTTCGACCTCGACAGCTGGATCGGCGTGTACGCGCCGGCAAGAACGCCGCAGCCCGTGCTCGACGAATGGTCGAGCGCGCTGCGCGAGATCACCAGGCTGCCCGACGTGCAGGAGCGCCTGTCCGGCTTCGGGTTCGAACCCCTGGGCAACACGCCGGCCGAGTTCCGGGCCAGCTACAAGGCCGACTTTCCCCGCGTCGCGGACCTGATCAAGGCCGCAGGAGTGACACCCGAATGAGCGCCATCGCACCGCCCTCCCCATCCTCCCCACTTCCCGCAGCCGCGACCACGGACGAGTGGCAGCCCATCGCGTTCGACACCGGAACCGCCTACGGCCGCAAGCCGCCGAGCCACAAGCCCGAGCTGACCGAAGTGGGCGCCGGCACGCCAATGGGCGAACTGCTGCGCCGCTACTGGCACCCCATCGGCCTGGCCGCTGACGCTGGCGACACGCCGCGCCAGGTGCGTGTGCTGGGCGAAGACCTGATCCTGTTCCGCGACAAGAAAGGCCGTGCGGGCCTGGTGCACTGGCGCTGCGCGCACCGCGGCGCGTCGCTCTACTACGGCCGGGTGGAAGAAGAAGGCATCCGCTGCTGCTACCACGGCTGGATGTTCGATGTGCAGGGTCAGTGCGTCGACCAGCCCTGCGAGCCCGACGGCGGCGCGCGCAGCCGCGCCCGGGTGCGCCAGCCCTGGTATCCGGTGCAGGAGCAATACGGCCTGATCTGGGCGTACATGGGCCCCGCCGACAAGAAGCCGGTGTTGCCGCGCTACGAATGCCTGGAGCAGATGGACGAAGGCGAAACCCTGGAGGCCGACGGCAATAGCATCGGCGGCGGCGGCCCGCAGGTCATTCCATGCAACTGGCTGCAGCACTACGAAAACGTGGCCGACCCGTTCCACGTGCCCGTGCTGCACGGCAGCTTCAGCGGCACGCAGTTCGTGGCGCTGATGGGCCAGATGCCCGACGTGAGCTTCGAGAGCACCGACACCGGCGTGAAGATCACCTCGGTTCGCAAGCTGGAAGGCGGCGGCATCTTCCGCCGCGTGGCGGGCCCCGTGCTGCCCACGTTGCGCGTGGTGCCCAACCCGCGAGTGGCCGCCTACGGGCGCGTGGAATCCATCGGCTGGGTGCTGCCGATCGACGACCACAGCTTTCGCATCTACACCGCGGGCCGCGTGAAGACACCGGGTGACCTGGCGCGCGTGCGCTCGCGGTTGAACGGCAAGCTGTGGGAAGAACTGAGCGAGGCCGAACACCGCAGCTTTCCGGGCGACTACGAAGCGCAGGTGAGCCAGGGCGCCATCACGTCGCATTCGGAAGAGCACCTGGCCACGTCGGACCGCGGCATCGTCATGCTGCGCCGGCTGCTGCAGCGCCAGCTCGACGCGCTGCGCGAAGGCCGCGACCCGGCCGGCGTGAGCTTCGACCCTGAAGCGCCGCCCGTGCAGTTCGAGGCCGGCAACTTTCTCGTGAGCGAATGAGCACTGTGCTCACGGTGCGGGTTGCGCGCAAAACGGTGGAGGCCGAGGGTGTGGCGGGCTTTCGCCTGGTGGCGGCCGACGGTGCGCGCCTGCCGGCTTTCACGGCAGGCGCGCACATCGACGTGGCGCTGCCTGGCGGGCTGGTGCGCCAGTACTCGCTGTGCAACGCATCGGCACAGGCGGACCATTACGAGATCGGCGTGCTGCGCGACCCGGCTTCGCGCGGCGGCTCGCAGGCCCTGCACGACGCGGTGCATGAAGGCGAGGTGCTGCGGATCAGCCCGCCGCGCAACCACTTTCCCCTGGACGAAAGCGCCACGCACAGCCTGCTGCTGGCAGGCGGCATCGGCGTGACGCCGCTGCTGTCGATGGCGCAGCGCCTGCACGCGCTGCAGGCGGACTTCTCGCTGCACTGCTGCAGCCGCACGGCCGCGCGCGCGCCCTACCGGCGGCGGCTCGAAGGCGGCGCGTTCGCGCACAAGGTGTTCTTCCATCACGACGACGACGCAGTGGCGCAGCGCATCGACCTGGCGGCGACCATCGGCGCACCGGCCCCTGGAAAACATCTGTACGTGTGCGGTCCCACGGGCTTTATCGATGCGGTGCGCGCAACCGCGCATGCCCTGCACTGGCCGGATGCGCGGGTGCATGTCGAATACTTCGCCGGCGCCATGGCGCCGGCCGATGGACAAGGCAGCTTCGAGGTCGAACTGCGCAGTTGCGGCCGCGTCATTCGTGTCGCTGAGTCGGTCAGCGTGGTCGACGCACTCGCGGCGGAAGGCATCGACATTCCGGTGTCGTGCGCGCAAGGCGTCTGCGGCACCTGCCTCACCCGGGTGCTGGCGGGCGATGTCGCGCACAACGACCTCTACCTCACGCCCGCCGAGCAGGCGGCCAACGACCAGTTCCTGCCCTGCTGCTCGCGAGCCCGTTCACCCCGGCTGGTGCTCGACCTCTAGCAGCTCGTACAGCACCATGCGCGTCTGCCGGCCGCGCAGTTCGGCCAGCTCCTCGATGCGCCGGGTGGCAAGCCGGCCGCCCAGCCCCTCGAAGGTGGCCTGCGAGATCAGCGTGCGCGTGCCCAGCTCTTTGTTGGCGCCCTCGATGCGGCTGGCCACGTTGATCACGTCGCCCACGGCGGTGTACGACAGCCGGTCGCTCGAGCCCAGCACGCCCGCAATCGCCATGCCTGTATGAATGCCGATGCGCGTGCGAAATTCGCGCATGCCTTCGGCGCGCCACCTGGCATTGAGTTCGTTCATCTCGAAGTGCAACGCCAGCGCCGCGGTGCAGGCGCGGTACTCGGCGTCGTCCAGATCAGACGGCGCACCCCACAGCACCATGATGCCGTCGCCCATGAACTTGTCGACCACGCCGCCATGCCGCGCAAAGATGCGGGCCGCCAGGTTGAAGTACTCGGTCAGTTGCTTCACCAGCACGTCGGCGGGGAGCGACTCCGAGATGGACGTGAAGCCTTCCACGTCGGTGAACATCGCCGTGATGCGCCGCGGCGATCCGCTGGGCGCGAGCGCATGGCCCTCGGCAATGAGTTGCTTGATGACGTCCACCGGCACGAACTTGCTGAAGGCCTTCAGGCTGCGCGCGGATTCGTCCAGCGCCTGGTTGAGGTGCTGGATCTCCAGCACCCGGCTCGACGCGAGCGGCAGGTTGTCCAGCTCCAGCCGGCCGATGCGGCGCGCCACGCGCGAGAGGTTTTCGATGGGCTGGGTCACCAGCTTGGACAGCCGCAACGCGATGAACAGCGCCACCGCCAGAAAGCTCAGCGTGAGCACCAGGGCCCAGGCCACCGTGCGCTGCAGGTCGCCCAGCAGCAGGTCTTCAGGCTCCCAGCTCACGAGCTGCCATTGGGTGGACGGAATGTGCGAGGTCTGCACCAGGTAGCGGCGGCCTTCCTGGGTGATGGAAAACGCCATGTCGTCCACAGCGCTGTGCGTGCCCGCCGCAAGCATGTGGGCGTGCAGCGCGCCGAGCACGCCGCTGTCGGGCGACTGCATCTGGCGCACCGGGTCGGGGTGGTCGCCGCGCGCCAGCACATGGTGGTCGGCGCTGAGCAAGGCGCTGTCGCCGTGGCCGAGCTCGCCGAAGATGCGCACGAGCTTCGAGAGGTGCCCTAGCGACACGTTGGCCGCCACCACCATGTGCTGCGTGCGGCCTTCGTCGTCCAGCCGTGCGGCGGGCAATGCGTGGCTGATGGCCAGCTCCTGCGCGGACGCGGAGACGAAGGGCGCGGTCCAGATCGAGGCCTTGGCTTTCAGGGCGGCCACGAACCAGGGGCGCCGCGTGGGGTCGTAGTCGCTGCGGTAGGCGGTGACGTTGGTCGTGGCAAAGCGCTGCTTCGGGTCGCCGCCTTCGGAGTCGGGCGAGCGTTTGTATTGCCAGGTCTCGGTGCTGAACGCGGGGCCGCGCAACACCTGGCGCACGGAAGGCGCCGGGTAGCGCATGGCCGTGACCAGGTGGCCGTCGTCGGTGGCCACGTTGAGGCTGTCGATCTCGGGGGTCTGCTCCAGCAGGGTCCACAGCATCTCGGCGGTCTGCTCGCCGTCTTCCCCCGCAGCGTGCAGGCTGGGCGAATCGCCGATGGCGCGAATGACCGCCTCGCTCTTGGCGAGGAAGGCGAGCACGTTGTCTTCGACGCGGTCGTGATTGATCTTGTGCGCGGCGGTGCCCACCTTGGACACCAGCCGCTCGACCGCCCAGTAGCCCAGCGCGACCAGCAGCAGCGACTGCACGAGTGCGACGGCGCAGATGATGGTGCCGACGTCGACGCGGAAACGGCGCATGCGGCTGCGCGTGGAATCGTCTGCCATGCTGTTCCCCTTCGCGTACCGGCCGGCACGCGCCCTCTTCGTGTCTTCTTGTCGTCTCCCCCGGGGCAATTCTCCGCCGACTTGGGGCTGCCACGAACGGGGTTGCCCCTGCAACGGCGCATCCGCTGTTGCGGCTGCCCGACAGCGGATAAACTCCGCCCTGCGCCGTGGACCACCACGGTGCACTTGCTAGGGGTGCTGGGCTGCTTGCGGTTCGGCTGAGAAAGTCCCTTTGAACCTGATTGAGGTAATCCTCGCGCAGGGAAGCTGGTCCGGTGGCCTCTCATGCTCGCTCACGTTCTCTCGCGTGACGGCCGCGCCACCCGGGCCCCGCCCACCTGCCAAACCTTTTGCACGGGAGCAAAACGGATGGCACATGAAGACAACAACGAGGCACTGACACCGCTGCCCGCGTCGCAGCGCGTGTTCGGCTGGCACGACCACGCCTCGCTCTGGTTCAGCCTGGGCGTGGGCCTGCTGGTGATGCAGATCGGCGCCTACCTGGTGCCTGCGGTGGGCACGCGCGACGCGGCCATTGCCATCGTGCTGGGCTCGTGCCTGGCCGCGGGCCTGCTGGCGTGGACCGCCCGGCTGGGCTGCGAAAGCGGCCTGGCCAGCGCCGGCCTGATGCATGCGACCTACGGCAGTGCTTTCGCGCGGCTGCCGGTGCTGCTGAACATCGTGCAGCTGGTGGGCTGGACCACCTTCGAGCTGGTCATCATGCGCGAAGGCACTCAGGCCATCGGGCAGTCGGCGTTCGGCCCGTCGCTGGGCACCACATGGGGCGGCGTGCTGACCACGCTGCTGTGGGGCGCGGTGCTGCTGGCGCTGCTCGCGGGTTCCATGGTGACGCTGGTGCGCCGCTTCGTGAGCCGCTTCGGCCTGCCGCTGGTGGTGCTGTCGCTGCTGTGGCTCAGCTGGCAGTTTGCAACCCGCCTGCACGCCAAGGGCCTGGACGCCTTCTGGGCCCGGCCGGGCGACGGCAGCATGGGGCTGTTCAGCGCGCTCGATCTGGTGATTGCCATGCCCGTGTCGTGGCTGCCGCTGGTGGCCGACTACGCGCGGCACGGCAAGCGCAATGCCGTCGGCAAGAGCGGCCTGGGCAGCGCCTTCAGCGGCACATGGATCGGCTATGCGCTGGCCAACGTGTGGTGCTACGCACTGGGGGTGATGGTGGTGAGCGTGGCCGAACCCGGCACCACGCTGGTCATGGCACTGCTGCTGGCGCAAGGCGGGCTGGTGGCGCTGGGCCTGATCCTGGTCGACGAGCTCGACAACGCTTACGGCGACGTGTACTCGGGCTCGGTCTCCACGCACAGCCTGCTGCCGCGCTGGAGCGTGAAGCGCTGGGGCCTGCTGCTGGCCGCGCTGTGCATCGCCCTGGCGCTGGTGCTGCCCATGCACACGCTGGAGCCCTTCCTGCTGATGTTGAGCTCTGTGTTCGTGCCGTTGTACGGCGTGATCATCGGGCGACTGGGCAGCGGGCAAGCGGTGTCGCTGGCGGACGCGCGCAAGGTCGACGTGGTGGCCGCGCTGATCTGGATAGCGGGCATCGCCGCCTACCACGCGCTCGCCCAGTGGGCGCCGCAGTTCGGCTCTGCCTTGCCTACGCTGGCTGCAACCTTCATGCTCGCTTGGCTCAGCCGCCCCAGGCGGACGGCTACAACGGCAGGCGGTGCGTCGGCACTGGCGCAAAGCCGTGGTTGAGCGGGCCATGACCACCGCCAACAAGCACATCGGCCCCGGCCGCCATGGCACCCAGGATGTACGCACGCGCGCGCTCGACCGCCTCGGCCAGCGTGGCGCCCAGCGCCAGGTGCGCGGCAATGGCGGAGGACAGCGTGCAGCCCGTGCCGTGCAGGTTGCGGCTGGCGATGCGCCGGGACGCCAGCCGTGTGCGCTGGCCGTTTGCCTGCAGGAGCACATCGACCACATCGTCGCCGGGCAGATGGCCGCCCTTGAGCAGCA
This sequence comes from Variovorax sp. H27-G14, assembly GCF_046156345.1. Lineage (NCBI taxonomy): Bacteria > Pseudomonadati > Pseudomonadota > Betaproteobacteria > Burkholderiales > Comamonadaceae > Variovorax > Variovorax sp. H27-G14. The sequence continues at coordinate 434,848 of NZ_JAYLVN010000003.1, read as the reverse complement.
CGCCCTTCGCGCCGAGCGCGAGCAGCTCGTCGGCCGCGCCATCGAGCGCCTCGATGCCGTCGATGCCATGGCCAATCAGCAAGGCCGCCTCGTCCAGGTTGGGCGTGACGACCACCGCGCGCGGGAACAACTCGCGCACCAGCACCTGCACCGTCTCGGCGGCAATGAGCCGGTCGCCGCTGGTGGCGACCATCACCGGGTCGAGCACCACGTTCTTCAGCTGGTAGTGGTCTATGGCCCAGGCCACCACCTCGACCACCTCGGGGGCGTGCAGCATGCCGAGCTTGACGGCGTCGACGCCGATGTCTTCCACCACGGCCTGGATCTGCGCTTTCAAGAAAGCCGGCGGCACACCGTGGATGCCCGATACGCCGCGCGTGTTCTGCGCGGTGAGCGCGGTGATGGCCGTCATGCCGTAGCAGCCGAGGGCGGCGAAGGTCTTCAGGTCGGCCTGAATGCCGGCGCCGCCGCCGCTGTCGGAGCCGGCGATGGAGAGCACGCGTGCGTAGCGCTGGGTGGGTGCTTGGGTCATGTCGAAAATTATCGGCGACTGTCTTTGTCTTGCTCTCGCCCCTCGCGAGGGAGGGCCAGGGCGGGGGCGCGCGGCGCTCGCGTTAGGCGCTCTGCCTGCCCCCATCCCAGCCTTCCCCCAGAGGGGGAAGGAGCAAGACCATGAGCGTGCCTTTTCAATCGGCCGCCATTCTGGGTGCCGGCCTCATGGGCCGGCTGCTGGCGGTGACCCTTGCGCGGCAGGGCTGCAAGGTCGATCTCTTCGAAGCAGGCAGCCCCGAAGCCGAGGGCGCGGCAGCGCGCGTGGCTGCCGCCATGCTCGCGCCGCTGGCCGAGTCCGCCGTGGCGCCGGTGTCGGTCGTTCGCATGGGGCATCACGCGCTGTCGCGCTGGCCTGCGCTGCTCGCGCCGCTGGCGCAGCCCGTGTTCTTTCAGCGCGAAGGCACGCTGGTGCTCTGGCACCGGCAAGACGCGGCCGAAGCACACCGGCTGGCGCGCGTGCTCGCGGCCACCGGCACGCAGGTGCCCGAACTCGCGCCGATGCAATCGCTCGACGGTCAGGCCATCGCCACGCTGGAGCCTTCGCTGGGCCAGCGCTTTGCGCAAGGCCTGTTCCTGCCGGGCGAAGGCCAGCTCGACAACCGCGCGCTGCTCGCCTCGTTGCATGCCACGCTGCAGGCCCACGCCAACGTCACGCTGCACTGGCAATCGCCACGCGCCCCTGCCGACTTCGCGCCGGGCACCGCCGGCCAGCCCGACTGGGTGATCGACTGCCGCGGCCTCGGCGCCAAGCCCCAATGGAGCGCGCTGCGCGGCGTGCGCGGCGAGGTGATCCGCGTGCACGCACCCGACGTGAGCCTGCAGCGCCCCACCCGCCTCGTGCATCCGCGCTACCCGCTCTACATCGCGCCCAAGCCCGACCACCTGTTCGTGATCGGCGCGACAGAGATCGAGTCGGACGACATGTCGCCCGCCAGCGTGCGCTCCACGCTCGAGCTGTTGAGCGCCGCCTATGCGGTGCACAGCGGCTTTGCAGAGGCACGCATCGTGGAAATTGCCACGCAGTGCCGGCCGACATTGCCCGACAACCTGCCCGCCATTCGCCGACCGCAGCCGCGCGTGCTGCAGATCAACGGCCTGTACCGCCATGGTTTCATGATCGCGCCCGCCATGCTCGACGTGGCGATGGAGCTGCTCACCACCGGCCACTCCGCCCTGGCGCGCGGCTTCGGCATGGAGACCGCCGACACATGACGATGAACATTCTGATCAACGACAAGCCCTTTGCATTGCCCGAGCAAGCCACGCTCACCGACGCACTGGCCGTGCTGAACGCCACACCGCCGTTTGCGGTGGCGGTGAACCGCGAGTTTGTGCCGCGCTCGGCCTATGCCGCGCGCGTGCTGCAAAGCGACGACCGCATCGAAGTGATTCGCCCCGTCACGGGCGGCTGAACGATGGAGACACAACACATGACCCCGAACGACCCGCTGGTGCCGAATGACCCGCTCGTGCCAAGCGACCCGCTGCTGCTCTACGGCGAAACCTTCCAGAGCCGCCTGCTGCTGGGCACCGCGCGCTACCCCTCGCCCGACCTGCTAGAAGCCGCGGTGAAGCGCGCCAAGCCCGCGATGCTCACCGCCTCGCTGCGCCGCCAGACCGCCAGCCAGGGCTCGGGCAACAGCGACGTCGGCAACGGCTTCTGGGAGCTGCTGCGCAACCTGAAGGTGCCGGTGCTGCCCAACACCGCCGGCTGCCACAGCGTGCAGGAGGTGGTCGCCACCGCGCAGATGGCGCGTGAGCTGTTCGACACACCGTGGATCAAGCTGGAGCTGATCGGCGACGACTACACGCTGCAGCCCGACACGCTGAACCTGGTCGACGCCGCCTCGCAGCTGATTCGCGACGGCTTCAAGGTGCTTCCCTATTGCACCGAAGACCTGGTGCTGTGCCAGCGGCTGGTCGACATCGGCTGCCAGGCCGTCATGCCCTGGGCCGCGCCCATCGGCACCGGTCGTGGCCCTGTCAACCCCTATGCATTGCAGGTGCTGCGCGACCGGCTCAAGGTACCGATGCTGGTCGACGCGGGCCTGGGGCTGCCGTCGCATGCCTGCCAGGTGATGGAGTGGGGCTACGACGGCGTGCTGCTCAACACGGCAGTGGCGCTGGCGCAAGACCCGGTCGCCATGGCCGGTGCCTTCGCCGACGCGGTGCAGGCCGGCCGCACGGCCTACCGGGCCGGCGCCATGGCCGCGCAAGATGCGGCGCAGGCAAGCACGCCGGTGCTGGGCACGCCCTTCTGGCACCACGCACCATGAGCAACGCACACGACACGCTCGCCGCCGGCGGTGCACACAAGGCAGGCGATGCACACGACGCCGGGTCCATCGCGCAGGCCATCGTCGCGGCCCACGGGCTGCGCTTCGGCGCCATCACTTCGGCGCCCATCAGCGCGCCCAGGTTCTCTTCGGACGACACGGTGTACCGCGGCGCCAAGCGGGCCTGCACCGCGCTCGGCTTCATCGAGATCGACGCCGAATGCCTGGCCCTGGCCTGGCGCGCGCAGACGCAACGCCTGAGCCATTTCGACGCCACGCTGTGGCCCGACGCGCCGCAAGATTTCGGCCTTCGGCCCTTTCCTCCCACCGCGCGCGAAGACGCCTTCCCGCCCTGCCCCGAACGCCTGGGCCTTTACGCGGTGCTGCCCGACGCGCAATGGGTCGGCCGCATGGCGCGCGCCGGCGTGCCGACGGTGCAATTGCGCTTCAAGTCCGACGATGCCGCGGCGGTCGAGCGCGAGGTGCAGGCCGCCGTCGACGCGGTGCAAGGCACTGGCGCGCTGCTCTTTGTCAACGACCACTGGCGCATTGCCATTGCGGCCGGCGCCTATGGCATTCATCTGGGCCAGGAAGACCTCGACGCGCTCACGCCCGATGAACTGGCGCAACTGCGCACCAGCGGTCTGCGGCTGGGCGTCAGCACGCACGGCTATGCAGAGATGGTTCGTGCCGACAAGGTCAGCCCGAGCTACATCGCGATGGGCGCGGTGTACCCGACCACGCTCAAGCGCATGGCGACCGCGCCGCAGGGCGTGGCCCGGCTCGGCGCCTACGCGCGCCTGCTGCGCGGCTACCCGCAGGTGGGCATCGGCGGCATCGACGCCGTGCGCCTGCCCGAGGTGCTGGCCACCGGCGTCGGCTCGGTCGCCGTGGTGCGCGCGCTGGTCGCAGCCGAAGACCCCGAGGCCACGGCCGCGCAATGGATGGCGGCCATGGCTGCTGCCGCCCGCAACTGAACACAATGAACCAAGCTCAACTCTCCCCTCCTTTTTTGCTGGCCCGCTCGCCGGTCTCTCAGGTCGCGCGCGCAATGGCTGTCGCTCTGCTTGCCGTGGCGTGCGGTGCGCAGGCGCAGCAGGCTTCGCTGCCCGAAATCACGGTCAATGAAGGTGCCGCCGCGCCGCAGGCCGACATCAGCGGGTTCGGCGACGTGCCGCTGCGCGAGCTGCCGATTTCCGCCACGGTCATCGACAGCCAGCAGTTGCGCGCCAGCGGTGCGCGCCGCCTTGCCGACCTCACGCAGTTCGATTCGTCCGTGACGGACGCCTACAACTCCGCCGGCTACTGGGACTACCTGACGGTGCGCGGCTTCGTGCTGGACAACCGCTTCAACTACCGGCGAGAGGGTTTGCCGATCAGCGCCGAAACCTCGATTCCGCTGGACAACAAGGAGCGCGTGGAAATCTTGCGCGGCACCAGCGGCATCCAGGCCGGCACCAGCGCGCCGGGCGGGCTGGTCAACTACGTGGTGAAGCGCCCCACCGAGCAGGACCTGCGCACGGTGCGCATCGAGACCACGAGCCGTGGCAGCCTGCTGGGCGCCATCGACCTGGGCGGGCGCTTCGGCGAGAACCGCGAGTTTGGCTACCGCATCAACGTGGCGAGCGAAAACCTCAAGCCGCTGACGCACAACCTCGACGGCAACCGCAACCTGTTCTCGCTGGCGGCGGACTGGCGCATCACGCGCGACTCGGTGCTGGAGCTGGAGCTGGAGCAAAGCCGCAAGACGCAGCCCAGCCAGAACGGCTACAGCCTGCTGGGCAACGTGCTGCCCGCGCCGGTCGATCCGCGCATGAACCTGAACAACCAGCCGTGGTCGCAGCCGTCGGTGTTCAAGGCGTTCACCGGCTCGCTGCGCTTCAGCCAGGCACTGAACACCGACTGGCGCTGGAGCGCGCAAATTGGCCAGCAGCGCCTGAAGAGCGACGACCGGCTGGCCTACGCCTTCGGTTGCGGTGCCGAAGGCAACTACGACCGCTACTGCTCGGACGGCACCTTCGACGTGTACGACTTCCGCAGCGAGAACGAGCGGCGCACGCAAACGGCGGGCAGCCTGAACCTGAAGGGCAACGTGACCACGGGCAGCGTGAAGCACGAACTGGGCTTCGGGCTGCTGCAGAGCCGCGTGCGCAACCGCTTCCAGGACCAGGCCTACAACTACGTCGGCACGGGCAACATCTGGGGCACCGCAGTGCTGCCGGCCGACCCGACGCTCACCAGCCCCAACACCAACCGCGACGAACGCTCGACCGAGCTTTCGGTGCAGGACGCCATCCGCTGGAACGACCGCTTCACGACCTGGGTGGGCGTGCGCCACACGCGGCTGGACCGCGACAGCATCCGCACCGACGGCTCGCGGCCCACCGGCTACAAGCAGGGCGTGACCACGCCGTGGGTGGCGGCGAGTTATGCTATTCAGCCCGGACTGCTGGCCTATGCGAGCTGGGGCAAGGGTGTGGAGTCGCAGGTGGTGCCGAACAAGATTTCGCAGTACAGCAACGCCGGCGAGGCGCTGCCCGCGCTGAGCTCGCGCCAGTGGGAGCTGGGCATCAAGGGCGGCAGCAATGCATTCAACTGGCAGCTTGCATGGTTCGACATCTCGCGGCCCATGACCAACCTGGACGCCTGCGACCGGCTGGGCATCACGCCGTGCGAGGCACGCTATGACGGCAGTGCGGTGCACCGCGGCCTGGAGGCTGGCGCGCAATGGAACGAAGGCCCGTGGCGGCTCGGCGGCAGCGTGACGCTGATCGATGCCAAGCGCCGCGGCAGCACCGTCGAGCCGAGCACCAACGGCCAAGCCCCCACCAATGTGCCCAAGCAGGTGCTGCGCGCGCAGGCGGCGTATCGCGTGGCGGCGGTGCCGGGTCTGGAGCTGGCCGGGCAGCTGTCGTACGAAGGCCGGCGCAATGTGCTGCCCGACGGCTCGATCACGCTGCCCTCCTGGACGCGGGTGGATGCGGTGCTGCGCTACGACACCAAACTGCGCGGCGTGAACACGACGTGGACGCTAGCGGTCGACAACCTGTTCGATCGCCGCTACTGGAAAGAGTCGCCGTATCAGTTCGGCCACATCTACCTGTTTCCCGGTGCGCCGCGCACGCTGCGGCTGGGTGTGAGCGTGGCGCTGTGAGCGTGGTGCGACTCACGAATTAGGCGAGGCTGTGGCGCGTGTTTGAGAACACCCCAAAAATCGCGCTATAATCTAAGGCTTGTTCCTCGATAGCTCAGTTGGTAGAGCGCCGGACTGTTAATCCGTAGGTCCCTGGTTCGAGCCCAGGTCGAGGAGCCACAAAAAGCCGCAAGGCCACTGGATGCTCCGCTACTCACAAGGTAGCGGGGCATTTTCATTTGTGGCGCCGCATTGCAACTGTGTTGCACACGTTCAAAAAAATGAAGCGTCGATTCAAAAATCGACAAATCCATTGCATATAATTTAAGGCTTGTTCCTCGATAGCTCAGTTGGTAGAGCGCCGGACTGTTAATCCGTAGGTCCCTGGTTCGAGCCCAGGTCGAGGAGCCAAAACACACCACTTCGGTGGTTCCTGAATGCCTCGCTACTCTCAAGGTAGCGAGGCATTTCCGTTTGTGGCGCCCTTCGTGCAACGTTCTCGTGCAGTCTGCTCGCAGCACTTACAGCGGCTGGAACGCGATGAGCCCCATGCCGACGAAGCACACCGCCACGCCGACCACGTCCCACGTCGTCGGCCGGATGCCGTCCACCGCCCAGAGCCACACGATCGCAACGCCGATGTACACGCCGCCGTATGCCGCATACACGCGCCCCGCCGCCGCGTCGTGCAAGGTCAGCAGCCACGCGAACGCCGCCAGACTCACGGCCGCGGGCACCAGCAGCCAGGCCGAACGATCTTCCTTGAGCCACAGGTACGGCAGATAGCAACCGATGATTTCGGCGACAGCCGTCGCCACGTACAGAAGAAAAACGCGCATGCCGCAATTGTGCGGGGCCGCACCACGCTTATCGGCAAGGCACGTGAGGCCATTGCTTGATGGCACCACCCCACGCACCTACACTCCCGCGCATGTCACCGTGGTTCACCTTTCGTCAACACCCTGCCGCATACGCAGCCCTGCCCCTGGCAGCGGCCGGCCGCGGCGCGGGTGCTGCCGTCAAGGCAACGCCGCGGGTCTTGCGACGCACCCGCGCACTTTCCTGAGCCCGGCGGTCCGCTACCTTTCTTTTTGATGCGCGAACCATTGACCGCCGGGCACCCGCCGCGCGGTAGCGTCGTCGTTCCTCCTTCCATCCGGACCGACGACGCATTCAACTGGAGTGCTTCATGCTTGCAACCATTCACGGGGAGCGCACGCTCACCGAACTCGACGTCGTGCGGCTCGAAAAACTGACCGGCCACCAGCCTCCCGCGGCGCTGGCCGAACTGCTCGACGTGGCCGAGGTGCTGCCTTCGCGCGAGGTGCCCGCCGACGTGGTCACCATGAACTCGCAGGTCGAGGTCGAAGACCCGGCCACGCAGCAGCGCCAGAAGATCACGCTGTGCTACCCCGGCGACGCACAGCCGGGCGCGCGCTTTGTCTCGGTGCTGTCGCCCATCGGCACCGGCCTGCTGGGTGTGAAGAGCGGCACGCTCGCGCGCTGGCACCTGCCCAATGGCGCGCAAGGTGAAACGCGCGTGCTTGCGGTGCTGTTTCAGCCAGAGGCCAGCGGCGACTACACGGGCTGACTACAAAGCACGACGACCACAAGGCCTGAGGCGCCGCGGCCGGTGCTCGCCGTGGTCCGATCACCGCCCTGCAAACAGCCAACATGACTTTCGACACTGGTGTGTCGAACTGTCGGGTCGTATCGTCGCGCGGTCGCCGGCGGCGCGTCGACTCGGGAGGCCGTACAGGCCCTGGCAATTCCATCTTCGGTCTTGACAAGTGACGCGCGCCACGGGCGCCGCATTCTTCTCACTTGACAGATCAGCACATGGCTTTCTTCAAACTTTCTCTCGCAAGCGCACTCGCTGGCCTGCTGGCCCTTTCGGGCTGCCAGACCATGGACATGCAAATGGGCGCCCCGGCCGCCAAGACCGTGGCCACCGGCAGCGCCGCCGGTGCCGCCACCTCCGGCGAAAGCACCCAGCTCGAGCGTTGCGATTCCCCACTGGGCACCGTGTCGCTGATCGAGAACCAGAGCGCCGGTTGGTACACCGTGCTCACCGGCGAATACAAGCTGCCACCCACGGCCAACCTGCTGCGCCTGCTGGTGCAGCAATCGAACTGCTTCGTGGTGGTGGAGCGCGGCGCGGCGGGCATGAACGCCATGACGCGCGAGCGCGCGATACAGCAGTCGGGCGAGATGCGCGGCGGCAGCAACTTCGGCCGCGGCCAGATGGTGGCGTCCGACTACGGCCTGTCGCCCGAAATCGTTTTCAGCAACAGCGACGCGGGCGGCCTGGGCGGCGCACTCGGCGGCCTGGTGGGTGGCGGGCGCGGCCGTGCCATTGCACAGCTTGGCGCCAGCATGCAGACCAAGGAAGCCAGCGCGCTGCTGACCCTCATCGACAACCGCTCCGGCGTGCAGGTGGCTGCTGCTGAAGGCAGCGCCTCCAAGACCGACTTTGCGGGCTTCGCCGGCCTGGGTGGCCTTTCGGGCGCCGGTGGCGTGGGCGGCTATACGCGCACGCCGCAGGGCAAGGTGATTGCCGCGGCGTTCATGGATGCGTTCAACCAGATGGTTCGCTCGCTGCGCAGCTACAAGGCGCAGACGGTGCGTGGCCAGGGCCTGGGTGGCGGTGGCCGCCTGGGCGTGGACGGCGGCGCCGCGCCGTCGCAGACCTCGGCGCCCGCGGCCACGACCAACCGCCGTCGCAAGTAAACAGGCGCGCCCTCGCGGCGTGCCAACGGGGAGCAGCGGTCGATCGCCAGGCGCAAGCCACCGAAAGCAGTGGACCACCTCCCTTGTATATAGGATGGGCAGCGCACGGCCCGGCACCTACCCTCAGGGCCACCCCCATCGCCCTTGAGGAACCCCTTCGCCATGCGCCTCGCCCCCATCCTCTGCATGCATGCATGCAGCTCTTTCGCACCGGCGCACGCATGACCGTGGACACACGGGTTGCCCTGGTCGAAGACGACACCGGCATGCGCGAACGCATTGCGCGCGTGGTCGACGCCGACCCTTCTCTGAGCCTGGCCTACAGCGCCTCCAACGCCGGCGAAATTCTTGCGTGGCTGGTCGACAACCCGGTCGACGTGTTGCTGGTCGACCTCGGCCTGCCCGACCGGCCCGGCCTGCAGGTCATCAACCAGTGCCGCCTCATGCAACCGGCATGTGCGGTGATGGTGTTGTCGATCTTCGGCGACGAGGCCAACATGGTCCAGGCCTTCGAGGCAGGCGCCAGCGGCTACCTGCTGAAGGACGGCACCGAGGCCGACCTGGCCACCCACATTCGCCACCTGCGCGCCGGTGGCTCGCCGATGTCGCCGGTGATCGCGCGCAAGCTGCTGCGCCGCTGGCAGGCGAATGCCGGGGCCGCGGCCCAAGCCGATGCGGCCAGCACGGCCAACCTTGCCACCACTGCCACCGCCCTGGCGGCCAAGCCTTCGTTGGGGCACGAGCGGCTGTCGCCGCGAGAGTTCGAGGTGCTCGACCTGGTCTCCCGCGGTTTCACCTATGTCGAAGTGGGCACGCAGATGGGCGTCTCGGCGTCCACGGTGCAAACCCACATCCGCAACATCTACGCCAAGCTGGATGTGCACAACAAGTCGGAAGCCGTGTTCGAGGCACGCAACCTCGGCTGGCTCCCCTAGCGTGACTGCCGCGCGGGCCCGCAGGCTGTTGCGCGCGGCGCTGTGGACGGCATGGCCATTGCTGGCGTGGACCGCTGGCGCCGCGCAGCAGGCACACGCCGCGACGCCCGCCAACGCGCTGGACATCACCACGGCCGAAGCCGTGCTCGAACCCGACGGCCTCCCCGCGCAAACGCGCCGCGTGTCGCTGCCGTTCCGCTGGGACCATGAGTTTCCAGGCCTGGGCGGCAAGGCCACCTACCGCATCGACCTGCCCACCGCCGCCGTGCCCGGCCAGGAGCCCGGGGCGCTGTTGATGTCGGGCGTGGGCAATCAGGTGGGCATTTCGTTCAACAACGCGCTGGTGGCCAGCTACGGCACGCTCGGCGACCCGGCGCACGACGCGTCGAAGAGCAACCTGCTCGTGCCCTTGCCGGCCGCGCTGCAGCGCGAGGGGCCTGCCCAGTCGCTGGAGGTTCGCACCACGGTGCAACGCCAGCGCGGCGCGGGGCTGGCCAGCATTCAGTACGGCACCGAGGCCGCGCTGGCGCCGCTCTACCGCTCGCAGCAGAACTGGCGCAACACCTCGGCCATCGTCTATGCCGTGAGCCTGGTGTTGATGGGCGGCTTGGCCGGTGGCCTCTGGCTGCGCCAGCGCGATGCGCTGTACGGCTGCTTCGCGCTGGCAGCGCTCTCCGGCGTGGCGCGCAACCTGGACCGTGTGTGGCCCGACATGCCGATTCCCTGGCCCCTGTGGGGCGCGGTGGTGGCAGTCTGCTATGCCTGCCACATCGGGCTGATTGCGCGCTTCGTGCTGCTGGTGCTCGAGCGCAACCCGCCGTGGCTGGTGCGCTCTATCTATGCGGCGCTGGCGTTGTCGGTCGCGCTGGCCTGCGCCTCCTTCGCCTTCGCGTTGCCCATGCTGTGGACCGCGGGACTGGTGGTGCTTCAGGCGACGAGCATCGTCTGCCTGCCATACGTGGTGTACGGCGCACTGGTGGAGCACCGGCGCATTGCGGCGGTGTTGCTGGCGGCGGGCACCGGGGCCATTCTGGCCGGCGCGCACGACCTGCTGCTGGTGCGCATGGGCCTGTTCGGCGGCGCGTATTACACGCTCACCGCGCATGCGATGTTCTTCTTCGTGATGATCCTGGCGGGCCTGGTGGTCGAGCGTTACAGCCGCACGGTGGCCGACTACAGCGCGCTCAACGCCAACCTCGCGGCACGGGTCGCGGAACGCGAAGATCAGTTGCGCAGCGCCTTCGACACCATGCGCCAGCAACAGCAGCAGCAGGCCGTGCTGCTGGAGCGCCAGCGCATCATGCGGGAGATTCACGACGGTGTGGGCTCGCAGCTGGTGGGCCTGCTCAACGTGGTGACCCAGCCCATGCCCGACCGCGGCGTGGTCGAGGAGCATGTGAAGCTCGCGCTCGACGAGATGCGCATGGCGGTCGACTCGTTGCAGCCCACGCACGACGACCTGGCCACAGTGCTGGCCACGCTGCGCTACCGCCTGCAGCCGCGCCTGGACGCCGCCGGCATCGAGCTGGTGTGGGACGTGGCCGTGATTCCCACGCTCGCTCCCTTCGCCGCGCAGGCCGCGCTGCAGCTGCAACGCATCCTGCTGGAGGCCTTTACCAATGTGCTGAAGCATGCGGGCGCCACGCGCATCGTGATGCAGGCCGGCTGGCATGGCGAGGCCACGCCACCGCTGGTGCGCATCGTGCTCACGGACAACGGGCGCGGGCTTGCCGCCACGCCTGCGGGTGGGCGGCCAGCGGGGCACGGCATCACGAACATGCGTGCGCGCGCGCAGTCCATCGGCGCGCTGCTGCTCATCGAGACCGCGCACGACACTGACGGCGGCACGCGCGTGCGCCTGGACTGGCCCTGCACCCTGCCCTGACGCGTCAGCGCAGCGCGAAGGCCAGCGTGACGGCACCCAGCGCCAGCAGCGCAAGGCCGGCGATGAAGACCATCTCGCCCCAGGCCTCCAGCCGCGCACCCGAGGCGCGCGTGCGCATCGAGATGAAAGACAGCAACGCGCTGGCCAGGAAGACCAGCGCGTCGACGGCCAGCAAGCGGTCGATCAGCAGGCGCATGTCGTCGCGCGGGCCCAGATGGCCAATCGACATCACCGTCATGCACACGCCGATCATGGTGGCCGACGTGGGCAGGATGTGCGCCGAGAGGCCGCCGGTGCTCATCCGCTCAGTCACTGAGTTCGGCCACTGCGTTCGGTCGGCAGATCAACCAATTCGCACCGGCACGAAGATCTTGTCTTCGCCGCGTTGGATGAGCAGGGCCACCGACTTGTTGGTGGCCTTCGCCACCACCTCGCGCACCTGCTCCACGCTTTGCGCCGGCGTGCCGTTGATGGCCAGCAGCACGTCGCCGGCCTGCACGCCCGCTTGCGCCGACGGCCCCGCGGCATCTTCGATGAGCAGGCCGATTTCCACCGACGCCTCGCGCTTTTCCTGCGGCTGCAGCGGGCGCAGCGCCAGGCCCAGCTTGCCCTGGCTGGCCGCGGCGTCGGCCTTGGCGACCTGCGCCGGCTTGTCGCTCGCATCGCCCAGCTTGGCCTGCAGCTCCTGGCGTTCGCCCTGGCGCCACACCTCGAGCGTGACCTTCTTGCCCGGTGCCTGCTGGCCGATCACTGCAGGCAGGTCGCCCGAGGACACGATCGCCTGGCCGTCGACCTTGCGGATCACGTCGCCCGCCTTCAGGCCGGCCTTGTCGCCGGGGCCGCCCTTCTCGATGTTGGAGACCAGCGCGCCTTCGGGCTTGTCGAGCTTGAACGACTCGGCAAAGGCCTGGTTCACCTCCTGCACCGCCACGCCCAGCCGGCCGTGCGTGGCCTTGCCGGTGGCAACGATCTGGTCCTTCACCTGAATGGCCACGTCGATCGGAATGGCGAAAGACAGGCCCTGGTAGCCGCCGCTGCGGCTGTAGATCTGCGAGTTGATGCCCACCACCTCGCCGCGCGTGTTGATCAGCGGGCCGCCCGAGTTGCCGGGGTTCACCGCCACGTCGGTCTGGATGAACGGCACGTAGCTGTCGTCTGGCAGCGAGCGGCCCTTGGCGCTCACCACGCCGGCCGTCACTGTGTTCTCGAACCCGAAGGGCGAGCCGATGGCCAGCACCCATTCGCCGACCTTCAGGTCCTTGGTGTTGCCCAGCGCCAGCGTGGGCAGGTTCTTGGCATCGATCTTCAGCACCGCAATGTCGGTCTTGGCGTCGGCGCCGAGCACCTTCGCACGGAACTCGCGCCGGTCGGTCAGCTTGACGGTGACTTCCTTGGCGTCCTTCACCACGTGGGCGTTGGTGATGATGATGCCGTTGGCGTCCACGATGAAGCCCGAGCCCTGCGCTCGCACCGGCACGTCGCGCTCCTGCTGTTGCTGCTTGCCGCGCGGGTTCATCTGGCCCTGGAAGCGGCGGAAGAACTGGAACATCGGGTCTTCGGGGTCCACGCCCTGCACCTCGGCGGCGGCCTCGTCGTCCGACGCCTTCATGGTGCCGGTGACGCTGATGTTCACCACCGCGGGGCCGTCGCGCGTGGTGATGGTGGAGAAGTCGGGCAGCGTGACCATGGCCGCCGGCGCGGTGACGGCGGCGTTGGTGGGGGCGCCCACGGCGCGGGCACTGGTGTAGGCACCGGCACCAACGGCACCGATCACACCCGCGCTCGCCAGGGCAATCACCAGGGCGCGGGGCGAAGTCAGACGGGAGTTCATTTGTCGGTTCCTTTCAAGGCGTATGGACGCAAACACGATGAAAGGAATGTCGCCGCGCTGGCTTAAGCACCGCTTAAACCAGCGCCCTCGTTCGAAGCACTCAGGCCTGTGCCGGAAAGCGCACCACCACCCGCAGGCCGCCCAGGCTCGGCGAAGCGTCAAGCGTCACGCTGGCGCCATGCAGCTCGGCAATCGACTTGACGATGGCCAGCCCCAGTCCGCTGCCGGGCGCCTGCGTTTCGCCCGAGCGGTAGAAGCGGTCGAGCACGCGCTCGCGCTCCCCTGGCGGCAGGCCCGGGCCGCTGTCGTCCACCGTGAGTTCGACCGCCTGCTGTTGCTGGACGATGGCGATGTCGACGCGCCCTTCGACGGGCGTGTACTTGACCGCGTTCTCCAGCAGGTTGCGCAGCAGCATGCGCAGGGCCTCCGGCTGGCCGCTGACCACGGCGGCATCGGCATGGGTGATGCCGATGTCGATGCCGCGCGCCTGCGCCGCCGCCACGGCATCGGACACCGCGAGGCGCGCCACCTCCGACAGGTCGACCGCCTCGGGCTTGGCACCGGCCGCCATGCTGGCCTCGTGTCGCGCCAGCGCAAGCATCTGCTCGACCAGCCGCGTGGCGCGGTCGATGCCCGCCACGAGCCGGCTCACGGCCAGGTCGCGCGAGGCGCCGTCGGGTGCACGCTGCAGGCCCTGCACCTGCAGCTTGAGCGCGGCCAGTGGAGAGCGCAGCTCGTGCGCGGCATCGGCCACGAAGTGCTTCTGCGCGTCGAAGGCATGGCGCACGCGGTCGAACAGCAGGTTGAGCTCCTGCACCAGCGGGCGCACCTCTTCGGGCAGGCCTTCTTCGTTGACCGGAGAAAGGTCGTCGGCCTGGCGCGAGGCCACCTGCTTGCGCACGCGCGCCACCGGTGCGAGCGAGCGGCTCACCACCCACCACACGACCAGCATCAGCAAGGGCGCCATCAGCGCCACCGGCGCGATGGTGCGCAGGGCCAGCGTGCCGGCCATGTGGCGGCGCGCCGCCATGTCCTGCGCCACCTGAATCACCAGCCCGCGCGTCTGCATCGAGAACACGCGGTAGGTGGTGCCGCGCGCTTGCACGTCGGCAAAGCCCAGCACCGCGAGCTGCGGCAGCGCGGCCTCTTCCGCCGACTCGAAAATGCGCACGCCCTCGGCGGTCCACACCTGCACCACGAAGTCGAAGTTCTGCTCACCGGTGCCGATGCCACCGACCGCCGCGCTGGGCGGCAGCCCCGCGCGCAGGGACAGCGCCATCTGCTGCATGTGGTAATCGAAGATGTCGTCGGCCTCGGCGAGCACGGTGCGGTACGCCACCAGCGCCTGCGCACCCGCGGCCAGCACGATGGCCGCGAGCAGAAACCACAGCAGGCGTGCGCGCAGCGAACCCGTCACGCTGCGCCTCATAGTTTCGGCACCATGTAGCCCACCCCGCGCACGTTGCGAATGAGTTCGGCGCCCAGCTTCTTGCGCAGGCCGTGCACGTACACCTCGACGGCGTTGCTGCTGATTTCGTCTTTCCAGCTGTAGAGTTTTTCTTCGAGCTGGGCGCGTGACAGCACCATGCCGGGCCGCGCGAGCAGGGGCTCCAGCACGGCCCATTCGCGCGCCGAGAGCACCACGGGCTGCCCAGCCACGGTCACCTCTCTGGTGGCCGGGTTGATGCTCACGCCCATGTGTTCGTAGACCGGCTCTGCGCGGCCTGCCGCGCGGCGCAGCAAGGCGCGGATGCGGGCCAGCAGTTCGTCGAGGTCGTAGGGTTTGAGCACGTAGTCGTCGGCACCGGCGTCGAGGCCTTCGATGCGTTGCTGCACGGAGTCGCGCGCGGTGGCGATGAGCACGGGCATGCGTTGTTTGCGGGCACGCAGGTTGCGAAGCACTTCGAGGCCGTCGCGCCGGGGCACGCCCAGGTCGAGCATCACCAGGTCGTATTGCTGTGTACGAAGGGCCGATTCGGCGGCCTCGCCGTCTTTCACCCAGTCGACCGCGTACTGTTCCGCGCGCAGCAGGTCGAGCACGGCTTCGCCGATCATCACGTCGTCTTCTAGCAGGAGGAGTCGCATGGTTGTGTGTCCGTTTGCTGGGATTCGAGGGGTTTGCTGTGGCTAAAGTTCAGCGGGGTCTCGTTCGGGGCGCGTGCACAGGCCGCCGGGTGCTCCCCTCCGCGAATGTCCCCCGGCTTCGCCTCCTCCTTTATTTCGCTGCGGGGAGCACCCGACGCCCTGTGCACCTGGGCACGCTCTAGGGGATCGCACGATCAACGACCGCTCCGCATAACGCTCACGCCGATGGGGTGCCTTGCGTAGCGAAATAAAGGAGGAGGCCGCAGGCCGGGGGACATTCGCGGAGCAAGGAACCCCGTCGGCGTGGGCGCGCCCCGAATGCATCCCAACCCGAACCTCCAAAAAACAGCGCGCCATTTCAAAGCAGCGAACGCACTTCGCGCGCAGCCTCGAACAGCAAGGGCAACATGTCGCGCTGCAACGCGTCTTCCTGATAGCGGGTACCAGACAGCACCACGTTCAACGCAGCCACCGTGTGACCTTGCATGTCGCGCAAAGGCACAGCCAGCGCCTGCACGCCGAGCTCATGCTCCTCGCTTGCAAAGCAATGGTCGTCCTTGCGTGCACGGGCCACCTGCTGGCGCAGGCCGCGTGCCTGCGTCACCGTCTGCGGCGTGAGGCGCGCCAGGTGCCGGCCCTTGAGCCACTGCGTGAACTGAGTGGGAGGCATCGCGGCCAGCAGCACACGGCCGGTGGAGGTGGCATGGGCCGGCAACCGCGCGCCCAGGTGCAGCCCGTAGGCCAGCACGCGCGTCGGCGTGCCGTAGCTGCCGCTGCGCGCAATGATCACCACCTCTTCCCCGTCGAGCACCACGGCAGAGAACGACTCGCCCGTTTGCGCCGCCAGCCGGTTGAGCGTGGGCTGCAACGCACGCGGCAACCGCGACGACGCCAGGTAGCTGCCCGAGAAACGCAGCACCTTCGGCGCCATCCAGAAATAGCTGCCGTCGGTCTCCAGGTAACCAAGGTGCGCCAGCGTCAGCAAGTGCCGCCGGGCAGCCGCGCGCGTGAGGCCGGCCCGCTCGGCGGCCAGCGTGGCGTTGAGGCGCTGGCGCTCGGTGTCGAAGCTTTCGAGCACCGCCATGCCCTTGGCAATGCCCTCGATGAAGTCGGCTTTGGCAATGGTCATGCGGCGGTGGCGGGTCGGTAGGTTGCAGCGGAATCGAAGTGTTGCGCGATCATCGCGCACGCGTTCGCATGATCGCACAGAGCCTGCGCGAAGGCGCCCCTGCAAATGCCCGCTCGCCCTACGCTGCATCAAACCATCTCGGAGACACGAACATGCGCACACAGGTCGCGATCATCGGCGCCGGCCCCGCCGGACTTCTGCTCGGGCAGCTCCTGCACAAGGCCGGCATTGACAACGTCATCGTCGAACGCCAGAGCGGCGACTATGTGCTGGGCCGCATCCGCGCCGGCGTGCTCGAGCAGGTCACGATGGACCTGCTGGCGCGTGCCGGTGTCGATGCCCGTGCCAAGGCCGAAGGCTTGCCGCACGAAGGCATCGAGCTGCTGTTCAAGGGCGCGCGGCACCGCATCGACCTGCACGGCCTCACGGGCGGCAAGCAGGTCACGGTGTACGGCCAGACCGAAGTGACGCGCGACCTGATGGAAGCCCGCACGGCCGATGGGCTCACCACCATCTACAACGCCGCCAACGTGAGCCTGCACGACTTCGATTCGGCCAAGCCGCGCGTGCGCTACGAAAAAGACGGCCAGACGCATGAGCTCGAATGCGACTTCATCGCCGGCTGCGATGGCTACCACGGCGTGAGCCGCGCCAGCGTGCCGGCCGATGCCATTCAGACCTACGAGAAGGTCTACCCCTTCGGCTGGCTTGGCGTGCTGGCCGACGTGCCTCCTGTGTCGCATGAACTGATCTACGCCAACACCGAGCGCGGCTTTGCCCTGTGCAGCATGCGCAGCGCCACGCGCAGCCGCTACTACGTGCAGGTGCCCACCGAAGAGCGGGTGGAGAACTGGAGCGACGAGGCCTTCTGGAACGAACTGCGCGCACGCCTGGACCCGGAGGCACGCGAACAGCTGGTGACCGGGCCTTCCATCGAGAAGAGCATTGCGCCGCTGCGCAGCTTCGTGGCCGAGCCGATGCGCTTTGGTGCGCTGTTTCTGGCGGGTGACGCGGCGCACATCGTGCCGCCCACCGGGGCCAAGGGGCTGAACCTGGCAACGGCCGACGTGGGGTATCTCTCGCGCGCGTTCGAGATCTTCTATGCGGAAAAGTCGGCCTCCGCGCTGGACCGCTACTCGGACCTGTGCCTTCGCCGCGTGTGGAAGGCCGAGCGCTTCTCGTGGTGGTTCACCTCGCTGATGCACCGCTTTCCGGAAACCGGTGCCTTCGGCCAGAAGATCCAGGAGGCAGAGCTCGACTACCTGGTGCATTCGCACGCGGCCTCCACGTCGCTGGCGGAGAACTACGTCGGGCTGCCGCTGGAAGACTTCTAGGCCGCGCTTGCCTGTTCGCTTGCCCGTCTAGCGCCGCCTTCAGAGCCGTGTCGTGAAGCAGTCGCCGTTCAGTCGGGTGCGGTGGTGCATGAGGGCTTCCGGCTCGATGGGTGAATCAGGCGGCCATCATCCAGGCGCGCGGCAATGCGGGCTTGGATGATCTTGCGATCTCCGCGGGCCGCCTTGCGAAAGCCGCTCGGTGACACGCCCGCGGCCCGGTGGAAGGTGCGCACGAAGTTGCTGAGGTCGGCAAAGCCGACGTCGAGCGCCACCTCGGTCACGGGTCGGCTGTCGTTGGCGGCCAGCAGCCGCGCGGCATGCCGCAGCCGCGAACGCACGAGGTACTGGTGCGGCGTGACGCCTAGCACCTGGGAGAAGACGCGCAGAAAGTGAAAGGAACTCAGGCCGGCCTGCGCCGCCGCGCCGTCGAGGCCAATGACTTGCGCGCAATGCGCGTCGATCCACATCGCGGCATCGACCGCGCGACGCCGGTAACGTGGCGTGGCGGTGGACTCCGTCGCGGGCTTGTTGCAGCCAGAGACAACTTCGATGAAACGGCTGGCGAACCACATGCCCAGCTCGTCGAGCCCGACATCGCCCTGCCCTTCGGCCGCGGCCTGCGCGAGCTCGCCGATCACCACCAGCTCGGCCAGCGGCGGCAGGCCGCCCGCGCGCCACGCCTTCGGGTCGCCGCCAATCAGCTCTACGAAGCCCGGCGACAGATGAAACGCCAGGCACTCGTCTCCGCACACATGGTTGTCGTGCGTGCACATGTACTCGTCACCGGGGTGGCCCACGAGCACCGAGCCGGTCACCAGCTCATAGCCTCGACCGCGCGTGCGGTAGCCGAAGCTGCCCTTGCGCACATAGGAGAGCGAGTGGCCCTCGTGCAGTTCGGTGAAGGGCTTGGCGTCGGGCCCTGCGTCGCAGCAGTAGCTGAAAACGCGCAAGGGCTCGGTCTGCAGCTCGGTGGTGACGCGCATGGCTTTCGCCTTTGGAGCGGCACCCCGAGGCGCGGCGTCAGTCGACGGTCTGCATGGCCTGCCACACGCGCGCGGGGCTCAGCGGCATGTGCAGGCGCGGCGCGCGCGTGGCCAGGCCGTTGCGGGCAAAGGCATCGGCCACCGCATTGACGATGGCCGGCGTGGCGCCGATGGTGCCGAGCTCGCCCACGCCCTTCACGCCCAGCGGGTTGTTCTTGCAGGGCGTCGACTCGTCCATTTCCATGTTGAACATGGTGTCGACGATGTCGGCGCGCGGCGCGGCGTAGTCCATCAGGCTGCCGGTGACGGGCTGGCCGGTTTCGTTGTCGTACACCACCTGCTCGTACAGCGCCTGGCCAATGCCTTGCACCGCGCCGCCTTCGAGCTGGCCGCGCACGATCATCGGGTTGATCACGCGGCCCACGTCGTTCACCGAGCTGTACGCCACCACGCTGATTTCACCGGTCGGCGGATCGACCTCGATCTCGCAGATGTGGCAGCCGTTGGGCCATGTGGGGCCGGCCACGGTGCTGGTGGAGTCGACGAAAATTTCGCGCTCGGGCTGCTTGCCGGCCAGCGTGAACAGGTCGAGCTCGAGGTCGGTGCCCGCCACGGTGAAGACGCCGCGGCTGTAGGTGATGTCGTCGATGGCGGCTTCGAACTCTTGCGCGGCAAGTTCGCGCGCCTTGTCGATGGTGCGCTCCGCGCCGACACGCACGGCCGAGCCGCCGGTGAACAGCGAGCGAGAACCGGCGCTGCCAAAGCCGTCACCGCGGTCGGTGTCGCCCAGCACCACGCGCACCTTCTCGATGGGCACGCCGAAGGCATCGACCGCCAGTTGCGCGAGCGAGGTCGAAATGCCCTGCCCCATTGCGTTGACGGCCGAGAACACCTCGATCACGCCGTCGGCCTGCACCGAGACCGTGACGCGTTCTTCGAACACGTTGCCGCCCGTCCACTCCAGAAAGGTGGCAATGCCCAGGCCGCGGTGCTTGCCGTTGCGCGCCGACTCGGCGGCGCGGCCCTCGAAGCCTTGCCAGTCGGCCAGCGTGAGCGCCTGGTCCATCACCGACTCGAAGTTGCCGGTGTCGTAGGTCTGCGCCATCGGGTTCTTGTACGGCATCTGCTCGGGGCGAATAAAGTTGCGCCGGCGCAGCAGGATGCGGTCGATGCCGGTCTGGCGCGCGGCCTCGTCCATCAGCCGCTCGATGGTGAAGATGGCCTCGGGGCGGCCCGCGCCGCGGTAGGCGCCGGTGGGCGCGGTGTTGGTGAGCACCGCCTTGAAATGGAAGTCGATGGTCTGGATGTCGTAGACGCTGGTCTGCACCCAGGGGCCGATGAGCAGCTGAATGGCCACGCCGGTGCCCGTGGCGTAGGCGCCCACGTTGGCAAGCGTGTTGATGCGCAGCGCCAAAATCTTGCCGTTGGCGTCGAGCGCCATCTCGGCGCGCGCCTCGATGTCGCGGCCGTGCGCGCTCGAAAGAAACTCCTCGCTGCGGTCGGCCACCCACTTCACGGGGCGCTCGACCTGCAGCGCGGCATAGGCGACCGCGATGTCCTCTGGGTAGGCGCCGGTCTTCATGCCGAAGCCGCCGCCCACGTCGCCCACCATCACGCGAACCTTGTCCTTGGGAAGGCCGATGGCCGCGCACACGGAATCGCGAACGCCTGAGGGCATCTGCGTGCTCATGCGGATCGTGAGGCGGCCGGTTTCGGCGTCGCGCGCGGCAAGCACGGAGCGCGGCTCGATGGTCAGGGCCACCACGCGCTGGTTGTTCACGTCCAGGGCCACCACGTGGGCGGCCTTGGCAAAGGCGGCAGTGGCGTCAGCGCTGCTGCCATGGCGCATTTCGGCGGCGATGTTGCCGGTGGCTTCCTCGCACAGCAAGGGAGCGCCTTCGGCCGTGGCGCCTGCAAGGTCGACCACCATGGGCAGGTCTTCGTAATCGACCACGATGGCTTCGACCGCGTCGCGCGCCTGCTGGACCGTATCGGCCACCACCGCCGCCACCGCCTCGCCCACGAAGCGCGCGCGCTCGTGCGCCATGGCAAGGCGCGGCGGGCTCGCGCTGTCGCTGCCGTCGGCGCGCTTGAAGCCCGCGGCACCGGGCATGGCCTTGACGCCGGCCTCGGCCATTTCGGCGCCGGTGATCACGCGCAGCACGCCCGGCATGGCCGCGGCGGCGCTGGTGTCGATCGACAGGATGCGGGCGTGGGGGTACGACGAGCGAAGGAAAACGAGATGCGCCTGGTTCGGCAGCGTCACGTCATCGGTGTAGATGCCGGCGCCGGCCAATAGGCTGGCGTCCTCGAGGCGGCGCACCGCCTGGCCGCTGCCAAAGCGGAAGGGATTGGGTTCAGTGGTCAACGTGGTCCTCTTGTGCTGATCCCCGCGCAAAGCAGCTGTGCCTGCTGGATCCGCTGTGGTAGTGCGAATGCAAGCTGAGCACTATATGGTTTTCGACGGGTCTTGTGGGGCGTGTGTGGGGGGTGTCTTGGGGGGGTGTCGCCGCGATCGTGGCAGCACCCCGAGCCCGCGTCTGTCGGACAGACCCGGTGCATACGCAAATTCATTGCTGCCGGATTCGGTTTTCAGAGAAGCCGTGTATACCTAGAGCCATGCGACAACTGCCCTGGCTCGAACCCGGAGATGCCCTCCCAGACCCCGCCTCGGCCTGGGGAACGAGCGACCCTGTGCCTGGTCTGCTGGCGGCAGGCGGCTCGCTCGACGTCGATACTTTGATGCAGGCCTACAGCCACTGCGTCTTTCCTTGGTTCAGCGAGGACCAGCCCATCCTGTGGTGGAGCCCTGACCCGCGCATGGTGCTGCGGGTGGCCGACTTCAAGCTGCACCGCTCCCTGCGCAAAACCCTGTTGCGATTCGCAGACACCCCGGGCTGCGAGGTGCGCATCGACCACGATTTCGAGGCCGTCATCGGTGCCTGTTCGCGTTCGCCGCGCGTGGGCCAGTCGGGCACCTGGATCGTGCCGGACATGGTGCGGGCCTATACGAATTTGCACCTGGCGGGCCACGCCCACAGCGTGGAGACGTGGATCGACGGCAAGCTGGCCGGCGGCCTCTACTGCGTGGCGCTGGGCGGCGCGGTGTTCGGGGAATCGATGTTCACGCGCCAGCCGGACGCCTCCAAGATCGCGCTGGCAGCGTTGGTGTCGGTGTGCCGCGAATACGGCGTGCAAATGATCGACTGCCAGCAGAACACGGCACACCTGGCCAGCCTTGGCGCGCGCGAGATGGCACGCAAACGCTTCGTCGCGCACGTGGCTTCGGCGCGACAGCAGGAGGGCCCACGGTGGCGATTCGACCCCGTATACTGGCTCGGCCTCCTTTCCGCGCGACCTCCTTCTTCTCCCGATGTGACGACGTGACGCACCTCAAGGACCTTCCGCTTCACACACTGCAGTTCTATGCGACGGCGCCCTATCCCTGCAGTTACCTGCCGGATCGCCAGGCCCGCTCGCAGGTGGCCACGCCCAGCCACCTGATCCACAACGACGCGTACTCCGACCTGGTGCTCAGCGGCTTCCGTCGCAGCGGCATGTTCACCTACCGGCCCTACTGCGACGGCTGCCGCGCATGCATTCCGCTGCGGGTGCTGGCCAACAGCTTTCGCCCCACGCGCAGCCAGCGCCGCGCGGTGAAGCAGCATTCAGATCTGCAGGCGCGCGTGCTCAAGCTGTGCTTCATGCCCGAGCACTACCAGCTCTACCTGCGCTACCAGAACGGTCGGCACGCGGGCGGCGGCATGGACCACGACAGCATCGACCAGTACACGCAGTTTCTGCTGCAGAGCCGCGTCAATTCGCGGCTGGTCGAGTTCCGCGAAACACTGCCCGATGGCAGCACGGGCGCACTGAAGATGGTGTCGATCCTCGACGTGCTGAACGACGGCATATCGGCCGTCTATACGTTCTACGAGCCCGATGCCCGTGCCGCGCAGGACGACGGGTCGAGCGGTGGGCCGACGTCTACCGCCTACGGCACCTACAGCGTGCTGTGGCAGATCGAACAGGCCCGCAAGCTCGGGCTGCCGCACGTCTACCTCGGCTACTGGATCGAGCACAGCCCGAAGATGAACTACAAGGCGCGCTTCTCCCCGCATGAAGTGCTGGTCGACGGGCATTGGCAGGCACCAACTGATTTCACAAGGTAAAATGGCGTCCGGTCTTCACCGCAAAGCGCCATGAGAAAAAACCAATCCGACGTTCCCGCCGTTCCCGTGATCCAAGTGATCGAGCGCATGTTCTCGCTCATCGATGTGCTGGCATCCCGCGAAGAGGCCATTTCGCTGAAGGAGATCAGCGAAAAGACAGGGCTTCACCCTTCGACAACGCACCGCATCCTCAATGATCTGGCAGTCGGGCGCTTTGTCGACCGGCCCGAGGCCGGCAGCTACCGGCTGGGCATGCGCCTGCTGGAGCTGGGCAACCTGGTGAAGGGCCGCCTCAATGTGCGTGACGCCGCCCTTGGCCCGATGCGCGAGCTGCACAAGCTCACCCAGCAACCCGTCAACCTCAGCATGCGCCAGGGCGACGAGATCGTGTACATCGAACGCTCTTACAGCGAGCGCTCGGGCATGCAAGTGGTGCGCGCCATTGGCGGCCGTGCCGCCCTGCACCTGACCTCTACCGGCAAGCTGTTCCTGGCCGCGGACGACCCGCAGCGGGTGCGCAGCTATGCCACCCGCACCGGGCTGGCCGGCCATACGCGCAACAGCATCACGCAACTGCCGGCGCTGGAGCGCGAGCTGTCCAAGGCGCGCCAGTACGGCATCGCCCGCGACAACGAAGAGCTCGAGTTGGGTGTGCGTTGCATGGCCGCAGGCATCTACGACGACCAGGGCAAGCTGGTGGCGGGGCTGTCGATCTCCGCGCCGGCCGATCGGCTGGACGAAGGCTGGCTGCCCAAGCTGCAGGCCACGGCCAACGAAATTTCGGGCGCGCTGGGGTTCAGGGACGGCATGGCGGCAACGCCTGTGCCGAGTAATGGCGCATCGGGTGCATCAAGCGCATCGGCCACGGGCGCCGCCTGAGTCACCGTCGCTCGCGCCCTCCCGCAAAAAGCAAACAGGCCCTGAGAAGGGCCTGTTTTTCGTTGGGAGTCTGTCGACTCCCAATCAGCCGGCTTGGTAAGCCGCAACGTTGCGCGAGGCTGCCGGCGAACCGGCGGCATGCGTGGCCTCGACCCAACGGCGAACGCGCTCGGCGTCTGCAATGCGGCTGAACTTGCCGGCCGAATCCAGGAACACCATGATCAGCTTGCGGCCGGCCACGCGGGCCTGCAGCACGAGACATTGGCCAGCTTCGGAGATGTAGCCGGTCTTCTGCACGCCAATTTCCCAGTCCGGGCTCTTCACGAGGCGGTTGGTGGTGTTGAACTGCAGCATGCGATTGCCGACTTCCACCTGGTATTCAGGCGACGTGGACAGCGAACGCACCGTGGCATCGGCATAAGCGGCGTTAACCAGCAGCGCCAGGTCTTGCGCGCTCGACTGGTTGCGGCTCGACAGGCCGGTCGGCTCCACGTAACGCGTGTCCTTCATGCCGAGCATCTTGGCCTTGGCGTTCATGATGCTCACGAATGTCGAGAGGCCGCCCGGGTAGGTGCGACCCAGTGCGTGGGCGGCGCGGTTTTCGCTCGACATCAGCGCCAGGTGCAGCAGTTCACCGCGCGACAGCGTGGTGCCGACCGTCAGGCGCGAGCTGCTGCGCTTTTCGGTGTCAACGTCGTCCTGCGTGATAGTGATCAGCTCTTCATTGGGCAGGTGCGCCTCGCTGATGAGCAGGCCGGTCATGAGCTTGGTGAGCGATGCAATCGGCAGCACGGCGTGGTCGTTCTTGCTGAACAGCACTTCATGCGTGTCCTGGTCGATGACCAGAGCAACGCTCGACTTCAGGTCGAGCACGTCTTCGGTGCCATGCAGGCCGGCCATCTGGCCGAAAGACTGGCGGGCCGGGGCTTCGACGCGCACCACCGAGCGGCGCTGCACGGCCACTACGGTCTTGCCGTTTTTCCTGGACAGCGTGGCCACGACGTTGCGGCCACCGCGCACGACCTTTTCTGCTCTTTCGGGCTTTTCAGCCCGGCCGGCACGCGCCGTCTTGGACGAAGCAGTGCGCTTGGCTTCCACCGGCGCAGCACCCTTCGCCTTCTTGGCGACGGCGGTCTTGGCGGCGGTGGGCTTTTCTTTTTTCGCTGCCTGGGCGCCGGGCAGCAAAAACGCCGTGGCACAGAGCGCGACGGCGATGAATCGGAAGGCGGGTAAAAACCGCTGGCTGGAAACTCGGCGGAGACGGGCTTCAGGCATTAATAAATCTCCAGCGGCGACAAACAAGGACCGCAGTGTATCGAAATCAAAAAAGGCACGCAATATCAGTTACTTGCATCCTCTTCTTCAATCGAATAGCAAGGAGTGCCTGAAAACCTAACCTTGTGCCGCAACTTTCTCAGCTTGGCTCTGTAACTTGTTGAGCGCACTCAAATAAGCCTTTGCCGAAGCGACCACGATGTCGGGGTCTGCACCCACACCGTTCACCACCCGCCCTGCATTTTGTAACCGGACTGTAACTTCTCCCTGGCTTTCCGTCGAGCCGCTGATGGCGTTTACAGAGTAAAGAACCATCTCGGCACCGCTGTTGACGTGCGACTCGATGGCCTTCAGGGAAGCATCAACCGGGCCATTGCCGTCGGATTCGCCGGTGACTTCCTTGCCATGCACGGTGAACACGATCTTGGCCTGAGGGCGCTCGCCGGTTTCGCTGTGCTGGGAGAGAGAGACGAAAGCAAACTGCTCACCAACGTTCGACACCTCCTCCGCGCTGACGAGCGCGAGGATGTCTTCGTCAAAAATCTCAGACTTGCGGTCAGCCAGTTCCTTGAAACGCAGGAAGGCGGCATTGATGTCACCTTCGCTCGCCATCGTCACGCCAAGTTCCTGCAGGCGCTGCTTGAACGCATTGCGCCCGCTGAGCTTGCCCCGCACGATCTTGTTGGCGGCCCAGCCCACGTCTTCGGCGCGCATGATTTCGTAGGTATCGCGCGCCTTGAGCACGCCGTCCTGGTGAATGCCCGAAGCATGCGCAAAGGCATTGGCCCCCACCACGGCCTTGTTCGGCTGCACGACGAAGCCGGTGGTCTGGCTCACCATGCGGCTCGCGGCCACGATGTGCTGGGTGTCGATGTTGACCTCGAGCCCGAAGTAGTCCTTGCGGGTCTTCACCGCCATGACGACTTCCTCGAGCGAACAGTTGCCCGCGCGCTCGCCCAGGCCGTTGATGGTGCACTCCACCTGACGCGCGCCGCCAATCTTCACGCCGGCCAGCGAGTTGGCCACGGCCATGCCCAGGTCGTTGTGGCAATGCACCGACCAGATCGCCTTGTCGCTGTTGGGAATGCGCTCGCGCAGCATCTTGATGAAGTTGCCGTAGAGCTCGGGAACGGCGTAGCCCACGGTGTCGGGCACGTTGATGGTGGTGGCGCCTTCGTTGATGACGGTCTCCAGCACGCGGCACAGAAAGTCCGGGTCGCTGCGGTAGCCGTCTTCGGGGCTGAACTCGACGTCGCCCATTTGGTTGCGCGCAAAGCGCACGGCGAGCCTGGCCTGCTCGTGCACCTCGTCGGGCGTCATGCGCAGCTTCTTTTCCATGTGAAGCGGCGAGGTCGCAATGAAGGTGTGGATGCGTCCGCGGGCCGCGCCCTTCAGGGCTTCGGCCGCGCGCGCAATGTCGCGGTCGTTGGCGCGCGAAAGGCCGCACACCGTCGCGTCCTTGATGGCGCTCGCAATGGCTTTCACAGCCTCGAAGTCGCCGTTCGAACTGGCGGGAAAGCCCGCCTCGATGACGTCGACCTTCAGCTTCTCCAGCAGCTTGGCGATGCGCATCTTCTCGTCGCGCGTCATGGAGGCGCCGGGCGATTGCTCGCCGTCGCGCAAGGTGGTGTCGAAAATAATGAGTTGGTCGGTCATCGTGGCTGTCCTTTGTTCGTTCCACCTGGCGCGTCAGGCGCGGGTTGGTTCGCCAGGGTCAATTGACTCAGGCGACCTCAACCGCCGATTGTGCGCTGTGCGCGCCGCGGCCCCGAGCACGCAGCACGCCCGAGACAATCGCCTTCAGCGACGCCGTGGTCACGTTCGCATCGATGCCCACGCCGAACAGCGTCTGGTTCTCGTCCACGCGCAATTCGAGGTAGGCCACCGACTTGGCATCGGCGCCCGCGCCAATGGCGTGCTGGTGGTAGTCCATCACGCGCACCGCGTGGCCGGTGGCCTTGCTCAGGGCTTGCGTGAAAGCATCGATGGGGCCGTTGCCGCGGCCTTCGATGATGCGCACTTCGCCGTCCCACACCAGGTCACCGCGCAGCACCACCGAGGCAGCGGCGCCCTCGCCTTCTTCCTCGATCACACGGTTTTGCAACGACTGCGCGGTCTCGATGCCGTATTCGCGCACGAACAGCTGCCAGAGGTCGGCGGCCGTGAGCTCCTTGCCCGCAACGTCCATCACGCCCTGCACGGTCTGCATGAATTCCATCTGCAGGCGGCGCGGCATTTCGATGCCGTATTCGCTCTCGAGCAGATAAGCCATGCCGCCCTTGCCCGACTGGCTGTTCACGCGAATCACGGCTTCGTAGCTGCGGCCCACGTCCTTCGGGTCGATCGGGAGATAGGGCATGTCCCAGATGTCGCCTTCCTTGCGCGCGGCAAAGGCTTTCTTGATCGCGTCCTGGTGCGAGCCCGAGAACGAGGTGTAGACCAGGTCACCCACATACGGGTGGCGCGGGTGCACGGGAAGCTGGTTGCAATGCTCCACCGTGGCGCGAATCTCGTCGATGTTCGAGAAATCGAGTTCGGGCGACACGCCCTGCGTGTAGAGGTTGAGCGCTACGTTCACGAGGTCGAGGTTGCCGGTGCGTTCGCCGTTGCCGAACAGGCAGCCTTCGATGCGCTCGGCGCCCGCCATCAAGGCCAGCTCACCGGCCGCGGTGCCAGTGCCGCGGTCGTTGTGCGGGTGCACGCACAGCACGATCGAATCGCGACGCGCAAGGTTGCGGTGCATCCACTCGATCATGTCCGCGAAGATGTTCGGCGTGGAATGCTCGACGGTGGTCGGCAGGTTGACGATGCACTTGCGCTGCGGTGTCGGTGCCCACACGTCGGTCACCGCATCGACCACGCGCTTGGAAAACACGACGTCGGTGCCCGAGAACATTTCAGGCGAGTACTGGAAGGTCCACTGCGTGTTCGGCTGCTTGGCGGCGAAGTCGTTGAACATGCGCGCATGGCTGCTGGCGAGCTCGACGATCTGGTCTTCGTCCATGCCGAGCACCACGCGGCGCATGACCGGAGCCACAGCGTTGTAGAGGTGCACGATGGCGCGCGGCACGCCTTGAAGCGCTTCGAAGGTGCGTGCAATGAGGTGGTCGCGCGCCTGCGTCAGCACTTGGATCGTCACGTCGTCGGGAATGCGGTCTTCCTCGATGAGCTTGCGCACGAAGTCGAACTCGACCTGCGAGGCAGAGGGGAAACCGACTTCGATTTGCTTGAAGCCAATGGCGACGAGCGTTTCGAACATGCGCATCTTGCGCGCAATGTCCATGGGTTCGACCAGTGCCTGGTTGCCATCACGCAGGTCGGTCGACAGCCAGATGGGCGCCTTGGTCAGCACGGCATCGGGCCAGGTGCGGTCCTTGAGGCCGATCGGGGCGAATGCGCGGTATTTGCTTTGAGGTTGCTTGAGCATGTCGATTCTCTGTGATGGTTGGCAATCAACCAGCAACCCCAAAAACAAACGGCCCGTTGCTGGTGCGAACGGGCCGTGGTGAGGGATTAGCGCGTGCGCTACCGTCTCCGCCCGTGAGGGAGGGCTAGTAGGGTCAGCAGCGAAATCTGGGTCATGAGGGTTGCGAATGTAGCACAGCCTTCGCGGGCCTGTGAAGGCCCGGCGGGTCAGTTGTGCAGCCCCCGCTCGTCGGGCTCTTCTGTCGACGTGCTGATCACGCTCGCGGGCTGGCCCTTGGCCTTGCGCCACCCGTACACCACATAGCCGCTCAGGCCGTAGATGACGAACAGGCTGAACAGCACGGTGGGCGGATGGATGTTGATGACCGCGATGCCCAGCGCGATGAGCACGATCGCGGCAAAGGGCACGCTCTTCTTCATCTGGATGTCCTTGAAGCTGTAGAACGGCGCGTTCGTGACCATCGTGAGGCCCGCATACAGCGTGAAGGCAAAGGTAACCCAGGTGATCTGCGTCCACGAGAGGTACAACACCTCACCGCCGCGCTTGCCCCATTCGTCCACGAGCCAGATGAAGCCCGCCACCAGAGCCGCGGCCGCGGGCGAAGGCAGCCCCTGGAACCAGCGCTTGTCGACCACGCTCGTGTTCACGTTGAAGCGCGCCAGCCGCAGTGCCGCGCATGCGCAGTACACGAAGGCCGCGATCCAGCCCCAGCGCCCCAGGCCCTTGAGCGACCACTCGTAGGCGATGAGCGCCGGCGCGGCGCCAAAAGACACCATGTCGGACAGCGAATCCATCTGCTCGCCGAACGCGCTCTGCGTGTTGGTCATGCGGGCAACGCGCCCGTCCAGGCTGTCGAGAATCATCGCGGCGAACACGCCGAGCGCCGCGAGGTCGAAGCGCGCGTTCATGGCCATCACGACCGAATAGAAACCGCCGAACAGCGCTGCGAGCGTGAACAGGTTCGGCAGGATGTAGATGCCCTTGCGGCGTTTGCGCGGTTGCACCTGGTCGGGAACCGTATCGTCATGCATTGAAATTGCCTCCGTCCCTCATGGGCACTGCGCGGTCAGCTATCCATTCGATAGCATCTAGGTCTGTGGGTCGCATGGCTTGCAGTGTAGTTCAGGGACCTTGGCGGCCCCTGCAAACAAAAGGGCCACCGCAACGGGTGGCCCTTGGGAAAAGGTGCCGGAGCACCTCTCGCATTTCGGCGCGAAGATCAGTTGCGGGTCTGGTCGACCAGCTTGTTCTTCTTGATCCAGGGCATCATCGCGCGCAGCTTTTCGCCGACGACTTCGATCTGATGCTCCGAGTTCAGGCGACGACGGCTGATGAGCGTCGGCTGGCCGGCAGCGGCTTCGAGCACGAAGCTCTTGGCATATTCACCGGTCTGGATGTCCTTGAGCACTTGCTTCATGGCCTTCTTGGTCTCGTCGTTCACGATGCGCGGACCCGTGACGTACTCGCCGTATTCGGCGTTGTTCGAGATCGAGTAGTTCATGTTGGCGATGCCGCCTTCATAGATCAGGTCGACGATGAGCTTGAGCTCGTGCAGGCATTCGAAGTACGCCATTTCAGGCGCGTAGCCGGCTTCCACCAGCGTTTCGAAACCAGCCTTGATCAGCTCGACCGTGCCGCCGCACAGAACCGCTTGTTCGCCGAACAGGTCGGTCTCGGTTTCTTCGCGGAAGTTGGTCTCGATGATGCCGGCCTTGCCGCCGCCGTTGGCGGTGGCGTAGCTCAGCGCGAGGTCACGCGCCTTGCCGGTCTTGTCCTGGTGCACGGCCACGAGGTGGGGCACGCCGCCGCCTTGGGTGTACGTGCTGCGCACGGTGTGACCCGGGGCCTTGGGGGCGACCATCCACACGTCCAGGTCAGCGCGCGGTTGCACAAAGCCGTAATGCACGTTGAAGCCGTGCGCGAAGACGAGCGAAGCGCCTTCCTTGATGTGCGGGGCCACGTCGTTCTTGTAGACGTTGGCGATCTGCTCGTCGGGCAGCAGGATCATGACCACGTCGGCCGACTTCACGGCGTCAGCCACTTCGGCGACCTGCAGGCCGGCCTTGCCGACCTTGTCCCACGAAGCTCCACCCTTGCGCAGGCCGACCACGACCTTGACGCCGCTGTCGTTCAGGTTTTGCGCGTGCGCATGACCTTGCGACCCGTAACCGATGATTGCGACCGTCTTGCCCTTGATGAGGCTGAGGTCGGCGTCCTTGTCGTAGTAAACCTTCATGATGCGTCTTTCCTATTTAGTCTCGATGCACCCCCTGAATGGGGGTGCGTTCACTCACAGTTGGCCGGAAGAATTCCGGTCCTTCATTTGCTGATTGATAGACACGAGGTTGTCGTGAATGCGGAACAGCAGGATCAGCAATTCGCTATAGACGCGAACCATGATCGCGCCGAAGACGAGGATGCCGATGGCCGGCAGGATGTTCCCTTGAAACAGGGACACAGCGGTCATCACCACCACACCCAGCAATCCGAGGAAATACAGTATCCGGATGATGATCGGCGTCACCATCTTGTCGAATCCCAGCAAGTCTTGCATTCACCTTCTCCTCATGTATTGATTAACGTTGGAACTAAGGGGATCTTCACCCCCTACACGCGCAGGATGCGCTCGCCGCGCCCGATGCCGCTGGCACCGGTGCGGACAGTCTCGAGGATAGCGCTACGCTCGATCGCTTCCAAGAAAGCGTCGTTCTTGCCGTGGTCGCCGGTCAATTCGATGGTGTAGCTCTTGTCGGTCACGTCGATGATGCGGCCGCGGAAAATCTCCGCCATGCGCATCATTTCCTCGCGCTCCTTGCCGACCGCGCGCACCTTCACCATCATGAGCTCGCGCTCGGTGTAGGCACCTTCGGTGAGGTCGACGACCTTCACCACTTCGATCAGGCGGTTCAGATGCTTGGTGATCTGCTCGATCACATCGTCCGAGCCGTTCGTGACGATGGTCATGCGCGAAAGACTCGGGTCTTCCGTGGGCGCCACCGTCAGCGATTCGATGTTGTATCCGCGGGCCGAGAACAGGCCCACCACGCGGGAAAGAGCACCTGGCTCGTTTTCCAGCAGCACCGCAATGATGTGTTTCATGTTTGCGTGACTCCTCTTTTCGCCGCCCTCCCCCGCGCACGGTAATGCGCAGGCTCGGCGGGCAATAGATTCGTCAGTGAAAGTTGCGAGAAAGAAATGCCCCGAAGATCAGAGATCTTCGGAACCCAACAGCATCTCGGTGATGCCCATGCCGGCCTTCACCATCGGGAACACGTTCTCGGTGGGGTCGGTACGGAAATCCATGAACACCGTGCGGTCCTTGAGCTTGCGTGCTTCGCGCAGCGCGGGCTCCACGTCTTGTGGACGCTCGATCAGCATGCCAACGTGGCCATAGGCCTCGGCAAGCTTCACGAAGTTGGGCAGCGCGTCCATGTAGCTGTGGCTGTAGCGGCCGGAGTATTCGATCTCCTGCCACTGGCGCACCATGCCCAGGTAGCGGTTGTTGAGCGAGCAGATCTTGATCGGCGTGTTGTATTGCAAGCAGGTGGAGAGTTCCTGAATGCACATCTGCACCGAGCCTTCGCCGGTGATGGTGAACACTTCCGAATCGGGCTTCGCAAGCTTGATGCCCATGGCGTACGGAATGCCCACGCCCATGGTGCCGAGGCCACCCGAGTTGATCCAGCGGCGCGGCTCGTCGAAGCGGTAGTACTGCGCGGCCCACATCTGGTGCTGGCCCACGTCGGACGTGATGTACGCGTCGGCGTCCTTGGTCATGTTCCAGAGCGTCTCGACCACGTACTGCGGCTTGATGACGTCACCATTGCCATGGTCGTACTTGAGGCAATCGCGCGAGCGCCAGGCCTCGATGGTCTTCCACCAATCGGAGAGCGCGCCGGCGTCGGGCTTGGTGGTGCTCTCGCGGATCATCGAGATGAGTTCGGTGAGCACGTCCTTCACGTCACCGACGATTGGAATGTCGACCTTCACGCGCTTGGAGATGCTCGACGGGTCGATGTCGACGTGAATGATCTTGCGTTCGTTCTGCGCGAAGTGCTTGGGGTTGCCGATCACGCGGTCGTCGAAGCGCGCACCCACGGCCAGCAGCACGTCGCAGTTCTGCATCGCGTTGTTGGCTTCGATGGTGCCGTGCATGCCCAGCATGCCAAGGAACTTGCGGTCGCTCGCCGGATAGGAGCCCAGGCCCATCAGCGTGTTGGTGACCGGGTAGCCCAGCATGTCGACCAGCGTGCGCAGCTCGTTGGTGGCGTTGCCGAGGATCACGCCGCCGCCGGTGTAGATGTACGGGCGCTTGGCGGCCAGCAGCAGCTGCAGCGCCTTGCGGATTTGCCCGCCGTGGCCCTTGCGCACCGGGTTGTACGAGCGCATGTCGACCTTGTCGGGATAACCGGCGTACGGGGTCTTCTTGAAGGAGACGTCCTTGGGCACGTCCACCACCACCGGGCCGGGACGGCCGCTGCGTGCGATGTGGAAGGCCTTCTTCATCGTCATGGCCAGATCCTTGGGATCCTTGACGAGGAAGTTGTGCTTGACGATGGGGCGGGTGATGCCGACCGTGTCGCATTCCTGGAAGGCGTCGAGGCCGATGGCTGCGGTTGGCACCTGACCCGAGATGATCACCATCGGGATCGAGTCCATGTACGCAGTGGCGATGCCGGTGACCGCATTGGTCAGGCCGGGGCCGGAGGTGACCAGCGCCACGCCGACTTCGCCGGTCGCACGCGCATAGCCGTCCGCCGCATGCACGGCCGCCTGTTCGTGGCGCACCAGCACGTGCTGAATGGTGTCTTGCTTGTAGAACGCGTCGTAGATGTACAGAACCGCGCCACCGGGGTAGCCCCAGATGTACTGGACGCCTTCGGCCTGCAGTGCCTTGACCAGCACTTCAGCGCCCATGAGTTCTTGCGTAGGATTGCCAGCGCCTGAAGACGCGGCTGCTGCGGAAGCGATTTCCGCCTTGGAGATTTCCATGATCAACCTTTGTTTATTTCGGGAACGAAATACCTTGGGTGCCCCTTGCCAACCCTTGTGAGGCCGCGCCAGGACTTGAGGCCATGGCCATGAGCGGACTGATGTTCCGCCGGACCTTGACCCGTTTGCCTTTTGACTTGCAGCGCGCATTATGGCATTTCCCGCCGTTCAGATTCGCTTCAGCTTGACTGTAAAGCGACAAAGGCATAATTCGCGGCGACAAACCTCCACGATAGCTAGACCCCCTTCCCACGTGGCGCGCCCAACGCGCCCCCTCTCGCTTGGCCACTGAACAAGAACTCTCCGACTTCCTGAAAAGCGTCGAACGACGCGCTTTCAAGCGCTCGGTTTATCACGTGCGGGACGAAGAAGCTGCGCTCGATATCGTGCAGGACAGCATGATGAAGCTGGCGCAGCACTACGGAGACAAGCCGCCCAACGAGTTGCCGATGCTGTTCCAGCGCATCCTGTCGAACTGCACGCTCGACTGGTTTCGCCGTCAGAAGACCCGCCGCGCCCTTTTCTCCAACCTGAGCGACTTCGATTCCGTCGACGACGACGGAGATTTCGACTTGCTGGAGAACTTCGTCTCTCCAACCGACTCTAGGGAAACGGAGAGCGCCGAAGACACGACCCGCCGCGCCCAGATCTTCCACGAAATCGAGGAACAGATCGCCGCTTTGCCGGGCCGTCAACGCGAGGCTTTCCTGATGCGTTACTGGGAGGAGATGGACGTCGCAGAGACGGCCGCCGCAATGGGCTGCTCCGAAGGCAGCGTCAAAACCCACTGCTCGCGAGCCGTTCACGCTCTGAGCAAGGCGCTGAAGGCAAAGGGAATATCGCTATGAACACGAAGGTTTTAACTACATCATCCGCAGCGGCCGAAGACCGCTTCGGCGAACGCGTAAGTGCCCGCCTGTCGGTCGGCAACCGCGAGCTGCCCCATGACATCGGCGAGCGGCTGCGCGTTGCACGCGCCCAAGCCGTGGCAGCGCGCAAGCTGGCCCCGCAGCTGCGAACCGCGCCCGTAGTGGTGAAGTCGGGCCACACCATGACGCTGGGTGGCAGCTGGTGGACCCGCATCGGCTCGGTGGTGCCCTTGATCGCTCTCGTGGCCGGCCTCATCACCATCAGCGTGATGCAGGACGACGACCGCGCCAGCGAACTGGCCGAGGTGGATTCCGCGCTGCTGACGGGCGATCTGCCCCCCGCCGCCTACACCGACCCCGGTTTCGCCCAATTCCTGAAGGCCGACAGCGCCTCCGACTGAACTTTCACCGCCTGAAATTCTTCACCGACCGAATGCGACGCCGTTCCTCCCCCAGCGCGAACATTCCCCATCCGACGCGCCCGCTCCAGGCGGGCGCCGTCATTTGGGCGGGCGCGCTTGCAGTCGCAGCCTTCGGCTTGACGCTGGCTCATGCCCAACCCGGCACCGAGGCAACAACCAAGTCGACAAATGGCACAGCCGCGGCTACGGCCGCCACCTCGAGCGCCAGCAGCCCAAAGGCGGTTTCGACAACCAAGCCCCTGTGGAGCGAACTCACCGCTGAACAGCAACAGGCGCTGAAGCCCCTGAGCGTTCACTGGAACACGCTGAACGCATTGCAGAAGAAGAAGTGGCTGGCGCTGTCGCGCAACTTCTCCAGCATGGCAGCGGACGACCAAGCCACCCTGCACAGCCGCATGATCGAATGGGCCGCGCTGAGCAACCAGCAGCGCACCCAGGCGCGGCTGAACTTCGCCGAGGTCAAGCGCATCCCCGCGGACGAGCGCAAGGCCAAATGGGAGCAGTACCTGGCCCTGAGCGAGGAAGAAAGGCGCAAGCTCGCCGAGCGCGCCCCGGCCAAGCCACGTGGCGCGGCCATTCCCGTGCGACCGGTGTCGTCGCAGAAGCTCGTGCCGGTGCCGGCCGTCACCCCGGCTGGCCAGCACACGCCCCGCATTCTGCTGGCGCCGCCCGCGCCCCTTTCGACACCCGCCACGATCATGGTGTCGTCGCCGCTTGAACGGGCATCTGCGGCCACGGCCACGCCGGCGGTTTCCGTCGTGCCCGCCGCACCCGCGCCGTCCAACGTGACATCGCCGCCGGTTCCGGCCGAAGCCCAGGTGCCCGCACCGGCCGACGTGCCCGCCTCGTCGCCCTGACGCAAAGTCTCGATGGTTTCCAGCTCACCCCAGGCTTCTGGGTCGAATCAGCCTCTCTTGCCTGTCGAACCTGAAACCACCGCTCCTGTTTCGATAGCCGCAGACGTTCCCGGCCTCTGGCGCCGCATGGCCTGCTGGCTCTATGAAGGCATGCTGCTGTTTGCGGTGGTCTTCGTTTCGGGCTGGCTGTTCAGCACGCTGGGCCAGATGCGCGACGCCATGGATTCGCGCCGGCACCTGTTCCAGGCTTTTCTTTTCATCGTTTTCGGCGTGTACTTCGTCTGGTTCTGGGCCACGGGCCAGACCCTCGCCATGAAAACCTGGAACATCCGAATCGTCGACGTTCACGGCCGGCCCGTCACCCAGCGCCGGGCGCTGGCGCGCTACCTGTTGAGCTGGATCTGGTTCCTGCCGCCGCTGGCCGCCATCGCGCCCTTCAAGCTGTCGGGCGGCGAGTCGACCGTTCTTGTCTTCGGCTGGGTCGCCGTCTGGGCCCTGCTTTCACGTTTTCACCCCGAGCGCCAGTTCTGGCACGACGCCTGGGCCGGTACACGGCTCATCACCTCCCAACCGATGAGTCGCCGATGAGTGCCTTGCCCAATCTTCCCGATCCCGCCGTCAACCCACAGAAGGCGCGCAAGGGCTTGGAGCGCGTGTTCCACGCCACGCTCATTTCGCTGCAGGGCCTGCGCGCCGGCTGGAGCGAGCCCGCGTTCCGCCAGGAAGCGATCCTGTCGATGGTCATGATCCCGGTCTCCTTCTGGCTTGGCCGCAGTTGGGTCGAGGTAGCGCTGCTCGCCGGCAGCGCCATGCTGGTGATGATCGTGGAGCTGCTCAACACCGCCGTGGAAG
This sequence comes from Variovorax sp. H27-G14, assembly GCF_046156345.1. Taxonomy (NCBI): domain Bacteria; kingdom Pseudomonadati; phylum Pseudomonadota; class Betaproteobacteria; order Burkholderiales; family Comamonadaceae; genus Variovorax; species Variovorax sp. H27-G14. The sequence continues at coordinate 398,230 of NZ_JAYLVN010000003.1, read as the reverse complement.
CGGCCATCGACCGCATCGGGCCCGAGTGGCACGACCTGTCCAAGCGCGCCAAGGACATGGGCAGCGCCGCCGTGCTGCTGTCGCTCACGCTGTGCGCGAGCATCTGGGTGACGGCGCTGTGGCAGCGCTTCATGTCATGAGAAGGCCTGCCGCCTGCGGCATGATGGCGGGATGAATCCTGAATTTTCGATCTGTGTGTATTGCGGCTCGCGCCCCGGCGAGGGTCCCGAGTTTTCCCTGGCCGCGCAAGCGGTCGGCCAATGGATCGGCCAGCATGGCGGCCAGTTGGTCTACGGCGGTGGCCGTACCGGCCTGATGGGCACCGTGGCCGACGCCACTCGCCTGGCTGGCGGCCGCGTGGTCGGCATCATTCCCAAGGCGCTGGTCGACAAGGAACTGGCCAACCCGCTGTGCGACGAACTCCATGTGGTCGACACCATGCACGAGCGCAAGGCCATGATGGGCGAGCGCGCCGATGCCTTCGTGGCCCTGCCGGGCGGCATCGGCACCTTCGAGGAGCTGTTCGAGATCTGGACCTGGCGCCAGCTCGGCTACCACGACAAGCCGACCGGCATTCTCAACACCGCCGGCTACTACGACGGCCTGCTGAGCTTCCTGGCGCACAGCGTGCGCGAGGGGTTCATGGGCGAATGGCAGATGGAACTGATCCGCACCGGCACCGAAGTGACCGAGCTGCTGACCGCGCTGCGCGCCGAAGTGCCGCTCCATCCGCACAAAGACCGGCTGTCTGAAAACCTCTGACGCCCACGTCTGAAAAAAGCCCCCATCACTGGGGGCTTTTTTGTTTCAGACCGCGTTTTCGTTCTCTTCGCCGGTCCGGATGCGCACGATGCGGTCGACGCTGGTGACGAAGATCTTGCCGTCGCCGATCTTGCCGGTGCGCGCGGAGCTGACGATGGCCTCGATGCAGCGCTCCACATCGGCCTCGTTCACCACCACCTCGACCTTCATCTTGGGCAGGAAGTCGACCACGTACTCGGCGCCGCGGTAGAGCTCGGTGTGTCCCTTTTGTCGGCCGAAGCCCTTGACCTCGGTCACGGTCAGGCCGGTGACGCCCACTTCGGCCAAGGCCTCGCGCACGTCCTCGAGCTTGAAGGGTTTGACGATGGCGGTGATCTGCTTCATGGTTTTTGTGCTCCGGCGGTTTCGTTGAATTTGCTGGTGATAGGGTAACGCCAATCCTTGCCGAAGCTTCGATGGGTGACCCGGATGCCTACCGGCGCCTGGCGCCGCTTGTATTCGTTGATCCTGATGAGCCGCGCAACCCGCTCGACCACCGCGCGCTCGTAGCCCGCGGCAATGATCTCGTCGATGCCCTCGTCGTCCTGCATGTAGCGTGCCAGGATGGCGTCCAGGATGTCGTAGGGCGGCAGGCTGTCCTGGTCGGTCTGGTCGGGCCTCAGCTCCGCACTGGGCGGGCGCGTGATGATCCGCTCGGGAATCGGTTCGGTGCCGGTGCAGTACGGGTCGTGCGCGTTGCGCCAGCGCGCCAGGGCGAACACCGTGGTCTTGAGCAGGTCCTTGATCACCGCGAAGCCGCCGGCCATGTCGCCGTACAGCGTGCAGTAGCCGGTGGCCATTTCGCTCTTGTTGCCCGTGGTGAGAACGATGGAGCCGAACTTGTTCGACAGCGCCATCAGCAGCGTGCCGCGAATGCGGGCCTGGAGATTTTCCTCGGCTGTGTCCTCGGGCAGGCCATTGAATTCGTCGGCCAGCGCGCCCTTGAACGACTCGAAGGTGTCCTTGATGGAAATTTCGTCGTAGCGCACCTCCAAGCGGGCTGCCATGTCGCGCGCGTCGATCCAGCTGATGTCCGCGGTGTAAGGCGAAGGCATCATCACCGCGCGGACCCGGTCCTTGCCCAGTGCATCGACTGCGATGGCAAGCACCAATGCGGAGTCGATGCCGCCCGACAGCCCCAGGATGGCGCCCGGAAACCCGTTCTTGCCGATGTAGTCGCGCACGCCCAGCACCAGGGCGTCCCAGAGCTGGGCGTCGGCGTCGCGCGGCGGCGCAATGGCGCCAGGCTCGGCCACGAAGCCGAAGCTGCCCTGCGGCGATCGCTCCAATTGCGTAAAGACCAATTTCTCCTGAAAACTCTCGGCCTGCATCGCCAGCGCACCATCGGCCTGCAGCGCGAAGGAGGCGCCGTCGAACACCACTTCGTCCTGCCCGCCCACCAGGTGCGCGTAGACCAGCGGAAGGCCCACAGCCCGCGCCCGCTCGGCCATGCGCGCGACGCGTTCGCCCTCCTTGCCCACGTGGTACGGCGAGGCATTGATCACCGCCAGCACCTCGGCACCGCCTGCGCGGGCCAGCTCGGCCGGTTGGTCGAACCAGGCGTCTTCGCAAATCAGCAGGCCGACCGACACGCCGCCGGCCTCGAACACGCAGGTACCCTCCCCCGGCGTGAAATAGCGGCGCTCGTCGAACACCTGGTAGTTGGGCAGCTCGCGCTTGGCGTAGGTCTCCAGAATGCGGCCTTCCGTGATGACGCTGGCCGCGTTGTGCCTCAGCTGCACCGCCACCGAACGGCTGCGCAGACTGCCTCCCGTGGGATGCCCCACCACCACGACCATGTCTTTGAGGTCGGCCAGCGCAGAGGCAATGCCTTTCACGGCATCATCACAGGCTTCGGTGAAGGCGGGACGGAGGAACAGGTCCTCCGCTGCATAGCCGGCAATCGAGAGTTCGGGTGTCAACAACAGGCGCGCGCCCTGTGCATGGGCCTGGCGTGTGGCGTCGACGATCTTTTTCGCGTTGCCGACGAGGTCGCCCACCACAAAATTGAGTTGCGCGATGGCGAGCTTGAGCGTCATACAGAAGGAAGAAAAAGGCTTGAACGATTATGTCATTCGGGTTTTGTCGTCGCCGTCGGACGTGAGCCCGCAAGCCTGGAACGCGCTGCTCGCCGCCCAGGCCGAGCCCTCGCCTTTCATGCGCCACGAGTATCTTGCGGCGCTCCACGACAGCGGCAGCGCCACGCCCGACAGCGGATGGACGGCCCAGTTCGTCACGCTGTGGCAAGGCGATGTATTGCATGCGGCGTGCCCGTTCTACATCAAGGACCATTCGTACGGCGAGTACGTGTTCGACTGGGCCTGGGCCAATGCCTATGAACAGCACGGCCTGGCCTACTACCCGAAGGCCGTGGTCGCCGTACCGTTCACACCGGTGCCCGGCGCGCGTCTGCTGGCGCGCGACGCCCCAAGCCGCACGTTGCTGGTGCAGGGCCTCATTGCTCTGTGCAAGCAGGAGAAGCTGTCGTCGCTGCACCTGCTGTTCGGCGCCGACGCCGACATTGCCGCCTGCGCTGAAGCGGGCCTCATGCTGCGCAACACCGTGCAGTTCCACTGGACGAATGTGGCCCCCACGCTCGGCAGTGACGAAGTGTCCTCGCTGCCCCCCGATGAGGCACCTTTCGTTTTGGGGCGGCCCGGCGGCGAAACCAGCTATGCGGACTTCGACGCCTTCCTTGCCAGCCTCTCGCACGACAAGCGCAAGAAGATTCGCCAGGAGCGCCGCAAGGTGGCCGACGCGGGCGTGAGCTTTCGCTGGTCGCGCGGCACCGACATCGCCAAAGCCGACTGGGACTTCTTCTACCGCTGCTACGAGCGCACCTACCGCGAGCACGGCAACCCGCCCTACCTCACGCGCGACTTCTTCCGGCGCATGGCCGACACCATGCCCGAGGCCTGGCTGCTGTTCGTGGCCGAGCGCGATGGCAAGCCGATGGCCGCGAGCCTGATTGCGTTGTCGACCCAGCCTGACGCGCCACTGGTGGCCTACGGCCGCTACTGGGGCGCGCTGGAGCGTGTCGATTGCCTGCATTTCGAGGCCTGCTACTACCAGCCGCTGGCCTGGTGCATTGCGCATGGCGCGTACCGCTTCGAAGGCGGTGCCCAGGGCGAGCACAAGATGGCGCGCGCATTGATGCCGGTGAAGACCACCAGTGCCCACTGGCTGGCGCATCCGTCGTTCGCCGATGCGGTGGAGCGCTTTCTGGAGCGCGAGGGCGCGGGCATCGAGAACTACATGGACCACCTGGGCGAACGCAGCCCGTTCAAGGCCGCCTGAGCGACTGCTGATCGCCACGAGATCGACGCCTGATCACCCCCTGATCACTGCTTGCACACGGCCCCCAACCCGCCATGCCGGGCTGCTATAAACGCGCCCGACATCCACAACAACACAAGGGGAAACCGATGCCAATCGTCGGACTGGGGCTGCACATCGTCATTGCACTGTTCTTTGCCGTGCACGCCATGCGTCATGGCAAGCAGATGTACTGGCTGATCATTCTTTTCAGCTTTCCGCTGCTCGGCAGCATCGTGTACTTCGTGGCCGAGTACCTGCCCGCCTCGCGCATGCAGCGCACCGCCGGCAAGGTGGCCAGCGCAGCCATCGGGTTCATCGACCCCGAACGAGAGTACCGCGCTGCCGCCGATGCCTACGACCTTGCGCCCACCGCGCAGAACAAGCTGCGCCTGGCCAAGGCCGCACTCGACCGGGGTCAGGCCGCCGACGCCGTGGGCCACTACCGCGACGCACTGAAAGGCCCGCTCGCTTCCGACCCCGAACTGCAGTTCGGTCTGGCGAGCGCGCTGCTGGCCGCGGGCGGGCCCGCCGCCGGCCGTGAAGCGCTGCAGGCGCTCCAGTCCCTGCGTGCCACACGCGACGACTACCGCCGCGACGAGGTCGCCGTGCTCACCGCCCGCGCGCTGGCCGCCGACGGCCGTCAGCAGGAGGCACGCGATGCCTTCGAAAGTGCATTGAGCCAATACAACACGGTCGAGACCCGCGCTCGCTACATCGCATGGCTGGCTGAACAAGGGGATACCGCTGGCGCGCAACGCCAGTGGGATGAGCTCCAGCAGGCGGCACGCCACTGGAACTCGCACGCGCGATCGGTCAATCGCGAGTGGATGCGGCTGGCCTCGGAGGCCACGAACAAGGGCCGGGCCTGAAACGATCAGTCTGAAACGATCAGTCTGAAGCCGCCAGTCCGGGAGCATTGCGCCCCCGGACGCCGCCTTGCGGCGGCAACAACTTACTTCTGGTAGGCGGCGATGCCGTCCATGATTTCCTTCTTCGCCGACTCGATACCTTCCCAGCCGATCACCTTGACCCACTTGCCGGCTTCCAGGTCCTTGTAGTGCTCGAAGAAGTGGCTGATGGCCTTCAGGCGCATCGGGTTCACGTCGTCGACCGACTTCCAGTGGCTGTAAATGGGCAGCACCTTGTCGGTGGGCACGGCCAGCACCTTGCCATCGACGCCGGCTTCGTCTTCCATCATCAGAATGCCCAGCGGACGGCAAGGCACCACCACGCCCGGCAGCAGCGGGTACGGCGCGATCACCAGCACGTCGACCGGATCGCCGTCGCCCGACAGCGTCTGCGGGACGTAGCCGTAGTTGGCGGGGTAGTACATGGCCGTGGTCATGAAACGGTCGACAAAGATCGCGCCCGATTCCTTGTCCACTTCGTACTTGATCGGGTCGGCGTTCATCGGGATTTCGATCACGACATTGAAGGCGTCGGGAACGTTCTTTCCGGGGGAGACTTTGTCGAAGGACATGACGTTTTTCGAGTAGTTGAAAAGTATGAGACGGATGGGGACAAACCCGGAGTTTACTTTCCGTGTCACCGCACGGTCGCACACGCGCTCGTTTTTGCCTGTAAATTGCAACCGTTGGCCAATCGGCTCCGCACCTAAAGTGCAGCGAGCTTCGAGGAAGCAACGCGGCGGAAATCATGCTCCCGTACGCGTTGCACGCAGGGTCCATGGTGTCCGTCTCCACAAGTCTTGAAGAACGAATGGAGATGCAAAGCATGATTGGCAACACCCCCTTGATACTGGCCATCGTCTGCGGCCTCGTGGCCGTGGGCTACGGCTTCTGGGCCCGAAGCTGGATCCTCGCGAAAGATCCCGGCAACGCCCGCATGCAGGAGATTGCGGCGGCCATCCAGGCCGGCGCCTCCGCCTACCTCGCCAAGCAGTACAGCACCATCGCCATCGTGGGCGTGGTGCTCGCGGTGCTCATCGCCCTCTTCCTCGACCTGACCACCGCGGTGGGCTTCGTGGTGGGCGCAGTGCTGTCGGGGGCGTGCGGCTTCATCGGCATGAACGTGTCGGTGCGCGCCAATGTGCGCACCGCGCAGGCGGCCACGCACGGCATTGGCCCGGCACTCGACGTCGCGTTTCGCGGCGGCGCCATCACCGGCATGCTGGTGGTGGGCCTGGGGCTGTTGGGCGTCTCGGTCTTCTACTGGTTTCTGGTGGGCAGCGGCGCGCCGCCCGCGGGCCAGAGCCTGGCGGCCATGCTCAATCCGCTGATCGGCTTTGCCTTTGGCTCCTCGCTGATTTCGATCTTCGCGCGGCTGGGCGGCGGCATCTTCACCAAGGGCGCCGACGTGGGTGCCGACCTGGTGGGCAAGGTCGAGGCCGGCATTCCGGAAGACGACCCGCGCAACCCGGCCGTGATCGCCGACAACGTGGGCGACAACGTAGGCGACTGCGCCGGCATGGCGGCCGACCTGTTCGAGACCTACGCGGTGACGCTCATTGCCACCATGGTGCTGGGCGCGCTGATGGTCACGGCCGCGCCAGTGAACGCGGTGCTGTATCCGCTGGCGCTGGGCGGCGTGTCGATCATCGCGTCGATCATCGGCTGCTTCTTCGTGAAGGCCTCGCCGGGCATGGTCAACGTGATGCCGGCGCTCTACAAGGGGCTGGCGGTGGCGGGCGTGCTGTCGCTGATCGCGTTCTGGTTCGTCACGAGTTGGCTGATGCCCGACGACGCCATTGCGCCCAGCGGCAGCCAGCTGAAGCTGTTCGGCGCCTGCTTCGTGGGCCTGGCGCTCACGGCGGCGCTGGTGTGGATCACCGAGTACTACACCGGCACGCAGTACAAGCCAGTGCAGCACATCGCGCAGGCCTCGACCACGGGCCACGGCACCAACATCATCGCGGGCCTGGGCGTGTCGATGCGTTCCACGGCCTGGCCGGTGATCTTCGTGTGCATCGCCATCCTGGCGTCGTATTCGATGGCCGGCCTCTTCGGCATTGCGGTGGCCGCCACGTCGATGCTGAGCATGGCCGGCATCGTGGTGGCGCTGGACGCTTACGGCCCCATCACCGACAACGCCGGCGGCATTGCGGAAATGAGCGACCTGCCCGCCAGCGTGCGGGCCGTGACCGACCCGCTCGACGCCGTGGGCAACACCACCAAGGCGGTGACCAAGGGCTACGCCATCGGCTCGGCCGGGCTTGCAGCGCTGGTGCTCTTTGCCGACTACACGCACAAACTCGCAGGCTACGGCCTGTCCATCGACTTCAACCTGAGCGACCCGATGGTGATCGTGGGCCTGTTCATCGGCGGGATGATTCCCTACCTCTTCGGCGCCATGGCCATGGAGGCCGTGGGCCGCGCGGCCGGTGCGGTGGTGGAAGAAGTGCGCCGCCAGTTCCGCGAGATCCCCGGCATCATGGAAGGCACCGGCAAGCCCGAGTACGGCAAGGCGGTGAGCATGCTGACCGGCGCGGCCATCAAGGAAATGATGATCCCCTCGCTGCTGCCGGTGCTGGTGCCGATCGTCGTGGGCCTGGTGCTCGGGCCGAAGGCCCTGGGCGGGCTGCTGATGGGCACCATCGTCACAGGCCTGTTCGTGGCCATCAGCATGTGCACTGGCGGCGGCGCGTGGGACAACGCCAAGAAGTACATCGAGGACGGCCACTTCGGCGGCAAGGGCAGCGAGACGCACAAGGCCGCCGTCACCGGCGACACCGTGGGCGACCCCTACAAGGACACTGCCGGCCCGGCCGTGAACCCGCTGATCAAGATCATCAACATCGTGGCGCTGCTCATCGTGCCGCTGGTGGTGAAGTTCCATGCCGGCGATGCGGCGGCCGCGGTGCCGACGAAGATCGAAACGCCGCCGGCGGCCATGGCACCTGCCGCCATGGCGCCCACCACACCCGCTGCCGTAGTGGCGGCGGGCGCCGTGTCCGCCGTCGAAGCCGCTGCGGTGAAGGTCGAGAACGGTGTCGTGAAGTTCTACTTTGCCAGCGCCAGCGCCGAGGTGGCGCCCAACGCCAAGGAGGCACTGGCCGACGTCATCAAGGCTGTGCAGAGCGGCAGCACGGTGCTGGTGAGCGGCTACCACGACGCCAGCGGCGACGCGGCCAAGAATGCCGAGCTGGCCAAGCAGCGCGCCATGGCCGTGAGCGATGCGCTCAAGGCGGCCGGTGCGCCCGAAGACAAGATCGAGCTGGCCAAGCCCGAGCAGTCGCAGGCCGACGGCCCACCCTCGGAGGCGCGCCGGGTGGAGGTCAAGGTCAAGCCCTGACGCGCACACCCGGGCGGATCGCCATGGCGCTTCGGACACACTAGCGCCATGCGATACCTCCAAGCACTGTTTGCCGGCACCTGGGCCATCGCGCGGGCCGAACTGGCCATCGTGCGGCGCTTTCCGCGCATTCTGCTGGCGGTGGTGGCGGTGGGCGTGGTGCCGGCGATCTATGCGCTGATCTACCTCACCAGCGTGTGGGACCCGGCGGGCCACACGGCCGACCTGCCGGCCGCCATCGTGAACGAGGACCAAGGCGTCACCTACATGGCGCACTCGGTGAACGTGGGCAATGAGCTCGCGCGCACCCTGCTCGAAAAGCGCGCCTTCGGCTTTCGCACCATGACCGACCCCGAGGCCGCGCGCGCCGAAGTACGCCGCGGCACGCTCGCATTTGCGCTGCTGATTCCGGCCGACTTCAGCGCCAATGCCGTGCCCGGCACCCACCGCGGCGCCGGCCAGCTGGTGGTCTACACGTCGGAGGGCAACAACTACAGCTCGGCCGGGCTGGCCCGCCGCTTTGCTGGAGAGCTGGGCCATCAGGTCAACGAGATGCTCAACGAGCAGCGCTGGGAGCTGGTGCTGAATGCCGCCTCGGGTTCGCAGCAGCGGCTCGAACAGCTCAAACAGGCGCTGCTGCAGCTGCGCGATGGCAGCCAGGCGCTGGCCAACGGCGCCATCCAGTACAGCGCCGCCGCGCAGCAAGTGGGCACCGGGTTCAAGCAGGTCAATGGCGGCATCCGCACCATCCAGTCGAAGCTGCCGGCCGACACGGACCTGCGCGCACTCAAGTCCGGCGCGCAGCAGCTCACCGCGGGCCAGCGCGAACTGGGCAGCGGGCTCGCGCAGATCGGCGACGGGCTCGATCAATTGAGCACGGGCGCCGGCCAATTGGGCGACGGCGCACGCAAGATGCAGAAGGAATCGGCCGACATCCTTTTCGTGGGCGACAGGCTCGCGCGGGGCGCGGGCGAACTCGCGGCCGGGTCCGACAAGCTGCGCGGCGGCCTCGGCCAGGCGCAGGCCGCCATGACCAAGGCGCAAGACGGCAACCAGAAGCTGGTGGCAGGCGCATCCGCGCTCGAAGGGGGCGTGGGCAAGCTCACCGACGGCATGGGTGCGCTGTCCGCGGGCATCCGCACCATGGCCGGCAAGCTGCCCGAAGACCGCAAGCTCGACGAGTTCGTGCAGGGCGGCGCACAGCTCTCGCAAGGGGCGCAGCGCCTGCTGACCGGCGTGCGCACCATCGAGGCCGCCCTGCCCGCCTCCATCACGCGCATCCAGGGCAGTGCGTCCGGCCTGGCCGATTCGGTCGAGCCCAAGGTGGAAGTGGTGGCGCCCGTGGCCAACAACGGCAGCGCCTTCGTGCCCAACATGGTGTCGGTGGCGCTGTGGATCGGCGCGGTGATGGCGGGCTACCTGTTCAACATCCGCATCGTGCTGGCGGACCACACGCACTACCCCAAGCTGGCAAAAACGATCGGCAAGATCACCATGCCGGCGCTCGTGGTGCTGCTGCAGGTGGCGCTGGTGCTGGCCACGCTGCTGGGCGTGTTGCAGGTGCAGGCGCCGCGGGTGATGGCGCTGGCACTCACCATGGTGCTGGCCTCGCTGGTGTTTCTGGTGGTGCTGTTCGCCATCCTGCATGTGTTCGGCGACTTCGGCCGCATCCTCACGGTGCTGCTGCTCACGCTGCAACTGTCGGCCGGCGGCGGCGTGCTGCCGGTCGAGCTGTCGGCCGGCTTCTTTCGCGACGTGCACAGCTGGCTGCCGTTCAGCTGGGTGGTGCAGGCCTTTCGCGCGGTGATGTTCGGCGCCTTCGACGACGGGTGGGGTTACGCCTGCGGTGTGGTGACGCTGTCGGGCGCGGTGGCCGTGGGCTTGATGGCGCTGTTCGGCAAGTGGAAGGAAGTGCTGCTGGCCGACTACAAGCCGACGATCCAGGTTTGATTGATGTGACATTGTCGATGTAACATTCGATCCGTCACATCATGAATGCCACCCCAACCCCTGCCCCCGCCCCTGCAGCCCCCGCCATGGACCTTGCCGTCGAGGAACTGGCCGCGCGCACCGGCGTCACCGTGCGCAACATCCGCGCCTACACAACGGCCGGCCTGCTGCCGCCACCCCGGCTGCGCGGGCGCCTGGGCCTGTACGACGACGTGCATGCGCAGCGCCTGGCGCTGATCCGCGAACTGCGCGCGCAGGGCTTCGGCATCGAAGCCATCCGCCGCATCTTCGCGCGCGCGCCGGCGTCGTCCTGGCCCGACCTGGTGGCCGTTGCGCGCTCGGTGTCGGGAAGCCTGTTCGCGGAGGAAACGCCGGTGGTGGTGTCGGCCAAGGCGCTCGCCGCAAAGTGGAAGGGCCAGATGACGCCCGCCCTGCTCGCACGCGCCACCAAGGCCGGCCTGATGCGCGAACTGCCCAATGGCCAGGTGCAGATGCTCAGCCCGGCGCTGGGGCAAGTCGCCGAGCAGCTGGCCGCGCTCGGCCTGCCGCTGGAGGACGTGATCGGCATGCAGGAAACCATGGCGCGCACGCTGCGCACCGTGGCGCGCCACTGGCTGCGTACGCTGGCCGACAGCCTGCTGCGCGGCGACGCCATCGACGCCGAACGCACGGCCCAGTTGCTCGAGCGCGCGCGCCCGCTCGCCACCGGCGCGGTGCAGGCCGCGTTCCCCGTGATCCTGCAGCAGGAGCTGGACGCCCTGCTGCGCAAGGCCGCCTGAAGCCATGACCATGACCCGACCCCGCAACGCCCTCCTGCCTTCATTGCTCCTGCTGCCGGCCCTGCTCGGCCTGGGCGCCACGGCCTTCGCGCAAGCCCAGGCACAGGCGCCGGCCGGCGGCAACACCCTGTCGCTGAGCTTCGACGCCGCGCGTGCCCGCATGGTGGACCGCTCCGACAAGCTGGCCGCGGCGCGCGCGGCGGTCGAGTCGAAGGAGCTGCAGGGCGAAGGCGTGAAGGGCCTGGGCGGTCCAGTGGTGAGCATCTCGGGCCTGGCCTATGCGTACAACGCCAACCTGAACCTCGACCTCGATCCACTCAACCAGAAGCTCGGGCAGATCGGCTCGGCGCTGCCTTCGTCGGTGCAGAGCTTCATCTCGCGCGTGCCCATTCCGCAACTGCCCAACAGCTACACGCTGAACCGGCACGACACCGGCACCAACACGTCGGTATCTGCCGTGTGGCCGCTCTACGTGGGCGGCGCGACCGACGCGGTGCGCGGCTTCGTGTCGGCGCAAACGCGCGAAGCCCAGGCCGATGCCGAGCAGGCCGGCCACGAGGTCGACACGCTGCTGGTGCAACGCTACTTCGGCGCCCAGCTCGCACAGCGCGCGGCCACGCTGCGCGCACAGGCCGAACGCACCATCGCGCAACACGATGCGGCCGCGCAGAAGATGCTTGCGGCCGGCGTCATCTCGCGCGTGGAGCGGCTGCAGGCCAGTGCCGCCTACGAAGAAGCGCGCCGCAATGCGCGCAAGGCCGAGGACGACGCCGCGCTGGCCGCCGTGGCGCTCGCGCGCACCGTGCGTGCCGACGGCAGCGTGGCGCCGCAAACACCGCTGTTCCTCATCAGCACGCCGGTGGAGCCGCTGGGCTATTTCATCGACTCGGCGCTCACGCGGCACCCCGGCCTGGGCAAGGTCGCGGCCAAGAAGTCGCAAGCCGAGCAACTGCACGAAGGCGAAGAGGCGCTGCGCCGCCCGCAGGTGATTGCCTTCGGCACACGCGAGCTCAAGAGCGGCAACGCCGACTGGGTGGCCGGCGTGGGCGTGCGCTGGACGCTGTACGACTCGGTCGACCGCAATGCGCTGTCGGCCTCCTCGCTCAAGCAGATCGAGCAGGCCGAGCGCACCGATGCGCAGGCGCGCAGCGACATCTCCCTGCTGGTCGAGCGCAACTGGCGCGCGCTGGAAAACGCGCGGCGCCAGTACCTGGACATGAAGGTGTCGATCGAGCTGGCGCAAGAGGTCGTCAAGCTGCGCGCCTCCGGCCTGCGCGAAGGCACGAGCACCACGCTGGACCTGATCGACGCCGAAACCAACCAGGCCAAAGTGCTGACCGAACGCGCGCAAGCCGCCAACGACTACGTGCAGGCGCTGGCGCAACTGCTCGAAAGCGCGGGCATTTCCGACAGGTTTTCCGACTACATCGCGCGCGCCGACGTGAAGGTGAATTGATGATGAGTGCCAAGACCCGCAAACTGATCGCAGTGCTCGCCGCGCTGCTCGTGCTGGGCGTGCTCGCCTGGGGCTTCTGGCGCGCGTCCCAGCCCGCGCCGGAGGTGTTCCAGGGCCAGATGGAAGCGCGCGAGACCGACGTGGCCGGCAAGGTGACGGCGCGCGTGGCCGAGGTGTTGGTGAAGGAAGGCGACCGCATCGCCGCCGGTGCCGTGCTGGTGCGCATGGACAGCCCCGAGGTGCGCGCCAAGCTCGCCCAGGCCACCGCCGCCGAGCAGGCCGCGCAGGCCGTCGCCGACAAGGCACAGAACGGTGCCCGCCCGCAAGAGTTGGAAATGGCGCGCATGCAATGGCAGCGCGCGGAAACCGCGGCGCAGCTGGCGCAGACCTCCTTCCGTCGCGTCGACGGGCTGGCACGCGAAGGCCTGGTGGCCGACCAGAAGCGCGACGAGGCCGAAGCCAACTGGAAGGCCTCGCGCGACGCTGCCATCGCGGCCCGGGCGCAGTACGACATGGCGCGCGCCGGTGCCCGCCCCGAGGACAAGGCCGCCGCCAGCGCGCAGGCCCGCCAGGTGGCCGGCGTGGTGGCCGAAGCACAAGCCGCCAAGGCCGAGACCGAACTGCGCAGCCCCGTCGGCGGCGAGGTGGCGAAGGTGCTGGCCAAGGTTGGCGAGCTGTCGCCGCAGGGGGTGGCCGTGGTGACGGTGGTCGACCTGAACGACCAGTGGCTGGTACTCAATGTGCGCGAAGACCGGCTCGCCCGCTTCGCGCTGGGCAGCGAGTTCGACGCGCGCGTGCCCGCGCTGGCCGAAGACCGGCGCACCGCGCGCTTCAAGGTCTACTACAGCGCCGTCATGCCCGACTTTGCGACCTGGCGCGCCACGCGCGGCGGCGCCGGCTTCGACGTGCGCACCTTCGAGGTTCGCGCGCGACCGCTCAAGCCCATCGACGGCGCGCGGCCCGGCATGAGCGTGCTGGTCGACTGAGCCCGCGCGGACTGCTTCGATGAGCCTGCAAGGCCGCTCCGCAGCCAGTGCCCGGCGCGAGTTCGCGCTGCTGCGCACGCGCCCGTGGGACCTTGCGATGGTCTCCTGGGTGCCGCTGCTCGCCGTGTGGCTGATCTGGTGGATCTTCTCGGCCGGCCTGCCAGAGCGCCTGCCGATCGGCGTGCTCGACCAGGACCACTCCGCGCTGTCGCGCCAGCTGGTGCGCTTTCTGGAGGCCACGCCGGGCCTGCGCGTGGTGCAGCAGTACGGCGACGAAGGCGAGATGGCGCGCGCGCTCACCAGCGGCGCGGTCGATGCCGCGGTGCAACTGCCGCGCGACCTGAGCCGCGACGTGAAGCAGGGCCGCGTCGGGCAGGTCGTGCTGCTGCACAACGCGCAACTGGGCACGCATTCGAGCCTGATCCAGCGCGACGTGCGCACCGCCGTGGCCACCGTGTCGGGCGGCGTGGAGCTGGCCGTGCGCACCAAACGCGGTGAATCGATGCAGGCCGCGCGCGTGAGCATGGAGCCGATCAAGGCCAGCATGGTGGCGCTGTTCAACACCTCGACCGACTACGAGCAGTTTCTGGGCGCCGCGCTGATTCCGGCGCTGCTGCACATCCTCGCCATGACGGCCGGCGCCTGGGCCGTGGGCCGCGAACTGCGCGACCGCAGCATCGGCGAATGGCTGGGCACCGCCCCACGCTGGCACGACGCTCTGGCTGCGCTCGCGGGCAAGCTGACGCTGTCGTTCGCGAGCCTGTCGGCGGTGGCCGTTGCCGCGATGCTGTGGATCACGGCGGGGCGCGGGTGGCATCCGGTCGGCTCGCTCGGGTGGACGCTGCTGGCGCTGGTGGTGTTCCTGGCCCTGTCGATCGCGCTCGGGGCGTTCGTGGCCAGCATCACGCGCTCGCTGCGCACGGCGCTGTCGGCCACGGGCTTCATCACGGCGCCGGCCTTCGCGTTCGGCGGCGTGGGCTTTCCGCTGGTGGCGATGCCGTTCCTTGCCAAGGCCTGGGCCAGCCTGCTGCCGTACACGCACTACATCCGCGTGCAGATGGAGCAGCTGCAGATGGGTGCGCCCTTGGCCTATTCGGTCGCCACGCCGCTGTGGATGGTGCTGGCCACCGCCCTGCTGCTGGCCGCCTCGGCCGCGGCACTGGTGCGCGCGGCAAAGGCACCCGAGAGCTGGGGCGCACGCTGATGACGAACGAAGGCACGCACTTCGGCGCCGCGTGGCGCAACACCGCACTGGCCGTGCTGCGCGACAAGGGCGTGCTGCTGATCATGCTGCTCGCGCCCATCATCTACGGCTTCTTCTACCCGTGGCCCTACGGCACGCAAGCCGTGACGCGCGTGCCGGTGGCGGTAGTCGACCAGGACCACAGTTCGCTGTCACGGCAGATCGCGCGCTTTGCGCTGGCCAACCCGCGGCTCGACGTGCGGCTGGTCACGCCCGACGTGCACGAGGCGCAGCAGGCGCTGTGGCGCGGCGAGATCGAGGGCTACGCGCTGCTGCCGGCCGACCTGAAGCGCAACGTGGTGCGGGGCACGCCGGCCGTGGTCACCATCGAAGGCAACGGTGCTTATGCCTTGCTGAACAAGGCGGTGCTGTATGGCTTTTCTGAAGCGGTGGGCACGGTGTCGGCGGGCGTGGAAATTCGCAAGCTGCAGGCTGGCGGACAGAGCGCGGTGCAGGCCGCGCGCAGCCGCAGCCCACTCAACACCCAGCTGGTCGCGCTGTTCAACCCGACGGAGGGCTATGGCAGCTATGTGGTGCCGGCGGTGGCGTTGCTGATCCTGCAGCAGACGCTGCTGATGGGGGCTGCGATGCTCGCGGGCACCTGGGCCGAAGCCGGGCGGCTGCGCGCCTCGATGGGCGCGTGGCTGGGGCGGCTGGGTGCGCTGTCGGGCTTCGGCTTTCTGAGCGGCGTTTTCTATTTCGGCTGGGTGTTCTTTTTGCAGGACTATCCGCGCGGCGGCAACCCATGGGGGGCGCTGGTGCTGCTGGCGTTCTATGTGCCGGCGATCTGCACGCTCGGCCTGTTGCTCGGCTGCTGGTTTCGCGACCGCGAACGGGCCCTGCAGGTGCTGCTGTTCACTGCCCTGCCCATGGCTTTTCTCTCGGGGTTCTCATGGCCTGTGGAGGCATTGCCGGGCCCGTTGCAAGCCCTGCGATGGGTGTTTCCGAGCACGGCCGGCATCCAGGCCTCGCTGCGGCTCAACCAGATGGGCGCGCCGCTGCACGACGTGCTGCCCCATCTGGCGGTGCTGCTGGTGCTGACGCTGGCGGGCCTGCTCACGCTGTGGCTGACGGCCACCCCGCGCGCCACTGACGCCAATCGTGCCTGACGCTCAGCGCTGGCTTTCAGCCGCCACTGCGCGCACCAGCCGCGTGGCGGGCGCCACCAGCTCGCGCAGGTCGCCCGCGCGGTCCTGCTCGATGGCCTGCAGCACCAGCTCGTTGATGCCGCCGACCACGGTCATCGCCATTTCGCTCGTCAGGTGCGCCGCGGGGCCTTCCGCGCTGGCGCTGCTGTTGATCGCCACCTGGATGAAGTTGGCAATTTCGTCGTTCACCCGGCGCCGCACCACAAGGCCCGGCATGCCCAGCCCCAGGATTTCGACGAACAGCGTGCGCAGCAGCACCGGGTCTTGCGCGAGGTAATCGAAGTACGCGGTCATGGCCTGCTCCACCTGCGCATGCCACGGCTGCACCGGGTCGAAGGCCTCGCTCACCGCCTGCAGCGCGAGCCGGCTGGCGTTTTCGTAGAGCGCGATCAGGCACTCGGTCTTGGTGCTGAAGTGCTCGTAGAAGGTGCGGCGCGACACGGCGGCCTCGCGCACGATGTCGGCAATGGTGGTCTCGGCGTAGCCCTTGGCGGCCACGGCGTGCGCCATGCCCTGCAGCAGGCGCGTGTAGTGCTCGCTTCCCAGGCCGTCCGCCGACTTGGCATTGGCTGCTTTTTCGATGGTTTCGCTCATGAAGGGCACATTTTCCTACGCCTCGGTACTTGACAGTACCAGTTCACAATTGCACGATGGCAGCATGCGGTACGAAGCTGTACCAACTTTTTCACCTCACGCATGCCGTGTTTCTTCGAGGCTTTTTTTCATGACTGAACTCGTTGTTCGCCGTCTCCTGATTGACCTGCAGTCGCCCTTTGCCCGCAACTGGTGTGGCGGCGACGCATTCTCGACCGCTTTCTTCAACGCCCTGTCGATGAGCTTCCCCTTCGGCGAACAGTTCTTCATCGACGCCGTGCGCAACACCGTGGCCACCCTGCCGCCCGAAACGCAGGACAAGCACCGCGACGACGTGCGCGGCTTCATCGGCCAGGAAGCGACGCACCGGCGCATTCACTCGCTCTTCAACCAGCACCTTGAAAGCCAGGGCCTGGTGGACGGCTGGACCGCGCGAGCCAGCAAGCGCCTGACGCTGATGGAAAACGCCGATCCGCGCCATGCGCTGGCGGTGACGGCGGCCACCGAGCATTTCACGGCCATGTTTGCCGAATGGCTGCTGGCGCACCCGCAGGTGCTCGACGGCGCCGAGCCCCGGCTGCGAACCATGTGGCTGTGGCACAGCGCGGAGGAGCTCGAGCACAAGAGCGTGGCCTTCGACATCTACCGTGCCGCAGGCGGCTCCGATGCCTGGCGCACGCGCTGGTTTCGCCGTGTCACGCTGATGTTTTTGGGCGATCTGATGCACCAGACCGTCGGCAACCTGCGCCACGAAAAGCAACTCTGGAAGTGGTCGACCTGGAAGAGCGCGGCGCGCATTCTGCTGGGCCGCGACGGCCTGCTGCGCGGCAACCTGGCGGGCTGGCGCAGCTACCTGCGCGCGGACTTCCATCCGGCGCAGCAGGACAGCACCCTGTCCCAACGTTGGCTGGCGGACAACCGCGCGCAGTACAGCCCCGTGGGGGCCGTACCTGAAGCGGCCATGGGCGCCATGGCTGTCTCCTAAAGCGAAATTCAGTAGATGCTGGCGCGGCGCGGTGCGCCGCTGCCGGCCGGCTGGTGCTCGGGGCGCAGCGACAGGTCATGCAGCGTGTCGAAGTCGGACGGTGCGTCCGACGGCACGCGCATCACAACTTCAAGTTCATGCATTGACGTCACCCAACGGCCGGCAGGCGATTCAGCCGGCTCGTCGTTGGCGAACACGCCGTCTCGGATGTACAGGGTTTCGCCTTCGGGGCGCTCGGTGTGCAGCTCGATCAGCCGCGCAATCGAAAAGTTGTACGTCACCAGCTTCTCGCGCGTCTTGCGGTCCTTGCCACCGCAATTGAACGAGCCTTCGGCGGCAATGACGATGCAAGAGCCGTCCACACCCCCGTCCACGTCGATCTCGTTGCCCGAGCGCCAGATGGCGTTGGGCAAGCGCACGCGCACCTTGTCGATGACCAGGTCGCGTTGCTTGTTGAGACTGCCCAGGGGCGGCACCAGCGAGCGCAGTTGACGCAAGCGCTCGGCAAAGTTGTCGTCCATGAGAAATTCGACGTGGTGCGTGGCGCTGCCGGAGGAGCGCTTGACCACTTGCATGATGACGTGGCGCGGTTTAGCCATGGCTGAACCCCTTTGCAAGCGTTGAAATCCATGTCCCGCGCGAAGCGGCGATGGCGTGGCTGCAATTCATTGGGAATCGACTACAAATTAGAACTTTTGAATAAATGCAATTACTTGCATCATTTGTTTCCAACTGTATAGCGATTAGCGCCGCCGTGGAAGTCGAACCGTGACTTTATGCACACGGCCGTGTCGCCAAAACGTCTCCTTTACGTGCTAGCGGGCGAGCCCGTCAGCAGCGTGACTTCGGCAACCCTTCAACCCTGTTCGAGGGATTCGTCCAGCGCCTTGCACGAGGGCGCGCAAACGGTCTGGGACTTGCCCAGCACCTGGCGGGTGCGCAACTGGGAGCGCACCCGGTGCTTGCCGCACATGAAGCACGACATGGTCGCGCCGCTGAACGACGCGGAGGCACGAAACGGGGAACCCGGTGCCTTGGTCTTGTAGCGCAGCCCGTCCGCCACCACTGCCGTCTTCACTTCACCCTTCGCCATGCATCTAGTCCTTGCTGTTCGGTTCGGCACGTCGCATGGCGCGTGCAATGGCTTCGCGGGCGCTGAATTCAGCAGCCAGCGAAGCGTCGAGCGCCGAGCGGCAAAGCCCGGCGTGCTGGTAATTGAGGTTTTCATACACCTCGGCCGCGGCCGGATAGGCATCTAGCAGGCGGCCGAGTTCGGCCCCCTGTTCGACATCTTCGAACTCGTGCACCAGGTGCTCGACGACGGAGCGGTACTGCTCCGCGCCGACGGGCACAGGGCTGTGCTCGAGTTTTTCCAGCAGTTGCGCCAGTACGTGGGTCACTGCCAGATCGGTCTTGGGAGACGGATTATCGGTGGTGTTCATGATTTTTCATCTGGGGGCAGCATACGCCTATGCAAGTGGCTGCTCGTACAGGGATGTCTCGGGCTCGCCAGCCTGCTGCGCCACCTGCATCCGTTGCAGCAGGCTGTGCAGCATTTCGGTGGACAGCCCGTGAATCACCAGCCGGTGGCCCGCCCGCAGTGTCGACAGGGGCACCAGCGGGTGCTTGTTGTTGACCAGAATCAGGTGTTCCGGCGCATTCAGGATGGTCGCCGTGTAGATGCCGATGGTTTCGTCCAGTTGCAAGGAATTGGCCGCGCGCCAGAAATCGTTGTCGGTGAGCATCAGCTGGTACAGCGGCGTGAAAAGCTCGATGGCGCTTTGCAGGTCCAGAAAGTTGAGCTTGCCCTGGGGCATGTCGGCCAGCCGCAGCGCCGGCGACTTGATCATCGAGAAGTCGACCTTGTCGGCCTTGCACAGGGTCAGGCCCTTGTCGCGCAACGCCGTGTTCAGCCGGATCACGAAGTTGAACAGGTTCAGGTCGTGCTTCAGGAACATCTCGTCCTTCAGCGCGTCGATGTCGGCCGGCTCCAGCGGGTGGGTGCCCACGGGCGCGGGCGAATTGCGCCCAATGAAGGCCAGCACCTGCGAGCCCAGGTGAAAGTGCCGCAGGATCAGCCAGTTGGCCTCCGGCGACACGAAGCGCTTGAGCCCCCACGCCAGAAACCGGTGCAGCAGCATCGAATGCGACCAGTTGCGCGGCACGAACACCTTGACGATCTGAATCAGGATGATCGTGAGCCGCGCCAACGGCCGCAGAAACGGCAGCAGGTACTGGCGCGAGCCCGAGCTCGAATCGGCCAGCCACGCCGACTTGACCTCGTCGGGCAGCGGCGTGCTCTGGTCGAGGTACAGCGCCAGCCAGGGGCTGGGGTCGCGCTCGTCGTGCGCCTGGGTCAGGAAGTCAGGGGTTCGGTCCATGCGTGCTCAGCTCGCTGTTCTTTCGGTGATGTGCTGAAACTGCATCAGGTACAGCGCGGCCGTGTGGCGCGCCGTGTCGGCAATCTGGCGGGCGGCGCGCGCATTCCCTTCCACGGCCATCACCATCTCGACCGCCGTGAGCCATCGGCTCAGGTGGTGCTCGTCGTTGTGGCCGTGGTATTCGAGGAAGCGAAAGGCGTCGGGCGGCAGCTTCAGGCTGGCCTTGAGCAACGGCAACAGTGCCGGCACGATGCGCTGGCCCGTGCCTTCGATGATGTAGATCGCGCCCAGCAGCCCGATCGGGTCGCGCGTGGCGGCCAGGCCGTGCAGGTAGGCGTTGAGCGCCTCGCCGCCCGGGTTGCGGTGCAGGTCCTCGATTTTCTCGACCGTGCCACCGGCTTTGCGGTAGTCGCTGAACAAAATGTTGAAGTCGTTCTGCTCCTCGCCCGCGTGCACGTCGATCAGCGAGGCCAGCACCTGGTACGGCTCGCTCAGCGAGGCCGCGCCTTCGCGCATCCACAAGCTGCCTTCGCGCACCTGCGGCACCCACTGCGCCATCCAGTTCAGGTAGTCGGGCACGGCAAAGCGGCGCTCGCGAATCTGGCGGACCAGCGGCGTGCGCCACACACGCGAGCGGTAGTCGTGCCAGATGGCGGCCAGCTCGGTGAGCAACGCGCCCAGGCCTTCGGGCGCGGCGGCGGGGTCGTGCGGGGGCGCGATGACCAGGTCGTCGTCGGGCGCCGCCGCAGTGTCCAGGGACCTGGGCGCAACCACCACGGGCGCGGCATCGACCGCTTCCACCTCCAGCAGCATGTAAGCCGCCATGAAGCGCCCCGACTCCGGCACGTAGCAGAAGATCTGCTCGCCGGGCTTCAGCGTCTTGGTGTGCAGAAACTCCGCCAGCATCACCAGGATTGAGGCCGCCCCGGTGTTGCCGCGCCAGGCCAGGTTGCTCCACCAGCGTTCGCGCGGAATCGACAGGTCGGCCTTGGCCATCAGGTCTTCGACCACGGGAATGAATTTTTCCGACGAGTAGTGGCACAGGAAGTGATCGACCCGCTTCGGATCGACCCAGCCGTCGCGCACCAGCCCCGCGTATTCATGAATGCCGATGTCGAACAGGTGCGGCAGCAGCCGAATGTCCTGCCGCAGCGACAACGCGCCCGCCGCTTCCGCCTCGGCCCAGGAGCCGAAGTCGAGGTGCCCGCGCGCGCGGTCTTCGGTCAGGCCCATCTGCATGCAGACCGGGTAGTCGCCCGAAAAAGCGCGCTGGTGCACCCACTTCAGCTTCAGGCGCAGCCCCGGCGCGCCGGCCAGCGCGGGTGCGCCGTCGGACAGCAGCAAGGCGCCCGCGCCATCGGACAGCATCCAGCGCAGGAAGTGCGAGTCGAAGTCGGTTTCGTAGCCACGCGCCGCGAAGCGCGAGCGCTTGAACAGGCGCGACGGCATCTCGCTGGCCACCGCCATCGCCGAGCGATGCGCGCCCAGCTCGATGCCCTGCGCCGCCGTCTGAATGGCCGACACGCCCGCCGCGCAGATGCCGTGCACCGAATGCGTTTCCATCGGCTGCGCGGCCAGCTCGCCCTGGATCATGTTGGCGAAGCCCGGCATCAGCACGTCGCCACCCGACGAGCCACTGGCCAGCAGCGACACGCGCGACAGCTCCGCCCCGCCGCGCTGCAGGCAGTCGCGGATGGCGCCGGCCGCCAGCTGGGCGTTGGTGTGCTGCGTCACGCCTTCCGCGTCGATGGCGTAGTGCCGCGTGAGGATGCCGTTCTCCGCCAGGATGCGCCGCTTGATGCGCTGCGACATGCGGTTGAGCGGCGCGATGTACGCGTCCATGCGGTCGTTGGGAACAGGCTCGCCCGGCATGAAATAGCCGGCGCTTTCGAGGTAGACGCGTTGAAATGAAACGGGCATGGGTTCAGGTGATGGATGAATCGGGAGGCATCAGCGGGCGGCTGCGAAAACGCGGCCACACGGGCCCCAGCACGAACACGCGCACCATGTAAGGCACCAGCCCGCCCTCGTTGAGCACAGGGTCCACCCGCGCACGGTAGCGCGTGCTGTGCAGGTGGGTGAGCTCGGACCAATGGGCATGCGGGTTCTCGTGGTGTGCGGTGTGCAGGCCGATGTTGAACAGCAAGGGGTTCACCAGCCCTTCGAAATTGCGGGCGTAGTTCAGGCGGCTACCCGGGGTATCGCCGCGCGCCTCCTTCTGCGCGGTCGAACGCACGGGTTTGCGGCCATCCGCGTGCGCGTGCTGCAGGTAGTTGGTGGCCAGCAGCCAGTGCAGGCCATGCAACTGCGGCACGATCACCAAGACCAGCGCCTTGCGCCAGTCGAGCGCCAGCAGCACCGTCCAGCTGCCCGCCCACAGAACGTACTGCGCCATGCAGTAGCGCCACGCGCCGCGCTGGTGCCGCCTCAGCCGCGCCAGCCACGCCACGAACACAGGCACCAGCACCCACACGGCCTGGAACGGGTGCAGCAAGTAGCCCTGCAGGTGGTTGGTGTCGCCGCCAAAGCGGTAGGTGCGTGCCACGTCGTCGGGCCCGTGCCGGTGGCGATGGTGGTTGGCCACGTGCGCGGGCCAGAACACGAAGGTCGGGTGGCCCTGCAGCAGCGTGATCCAGAAGTCGGTGAGCCGGTTCATGCGCCGCCCGCGCCACATGCGCAGGTGCACATGGTTGTGGTGGATCACGCCGATGCCCAGCGTGAGGAACAACATCAGCGCATACAGCACCGCGTTGAAGCCATGCACCCACTGCCACGCCGCCAGCGCGGGCAGCGCCGCCAGATAGGCCAGGCTCTGCCAGTCCCGCCAGTGGCGCAGCCTCGGCCAGCGAGGGCGTGCGTCAGGCGGTCGTGGTGGCGCCATGCTTCTTGTGAAAGGCTCTGAAAAGCGGCTCGGCAGCGTCGGCCGCGATGCGGGTGCGAAACAGCCGGTCCATGAACGTGAACTGAAAACCGTAGTTGCCGTTGTGCACGGCGTGGTGCAGGTGGTGCCTGCGGCTGGCCGCGAACCAGTGGCTGTACGACACGCCCGTGAAGAAGTCGTAGTTCGAATGCCCCACGCAGTTGAAGAACAGGCTGAACACCGGCACCGCCGCCAGCGCCCAGAAGCTGAAGTCGTGCACCACCATCGGCAGCAGGATCACGTTGCCCAGCATCAGCGCCTCGATCGGGTGAAAGCTGTACGTGGCCCACGGCGTGGTCACGAACGAGCGGTGGTGCGGCCCATGAAAACGCCGCAGCCAACGCGTGTGCAGCAGCCGGTGGTTGAACCAGAAATGCACGTCGTTCCAGACCGCGAGCACCACGATTTCAAGCGCCACCTGCCACCAGCCCGCCTCACCGTCGAGCCGCGCCCAACCCAGCTGCAGCAAGCCCCACGGAAACACCATGCCCAGCCCGAAGATCAGCACCGACACGCCCGACTGCCCCACTTCGCGCCGCAACTGGCCCGGCTGCAACGGCCGCGGGTCGAGCACGCGCCCGATGCCCAGCGCCGGCAGCACGCGCCGCGTCAGCAGCCAGGTGAGCCCGCCAAAACCGAGATAGATACCGCCAAAAAAAAGTACGCCCCACAGCATGACCTGCGGGGCGGACAACAAGGTGAAAGTCTGCGCCATCCCCCGAGGCTACAACAGCATCTCCGGAACGATGGGTGCAATGAGCATGTTGTAGAAGCGCTGGAAGAAACCCGACTCGGGTTCGGAGGTCAGGATCATCTCCTGCTCGCCGTCGGTGGTGAGCCACTGCAGGGTGCCCGTGCCCTTGGCCAAGCGCAGCCGGTAGGAGTTCTGCAGCTTGCTGATGTTGATGATGCGCAGCATCTCGCGCGCCAGTTGCGGGCTCTCGACCACCAGGCCCATCTCGGTGTTCTGGCTGGCCGAGCGCGGGTCGAGGTTCATCGAGCCGATGAAGATGCGCTTCTGGTCGATGGCGGCGGTCTTGGCATGCAGCCGGCCCAGCGACTTGCCGAACATGCCGAAGCGCTCGCCCTTGCTGGTGCGCTGCGGGCTCAGCTCGTACAGGTCGGCGCCGCTCTCCAGCAGCCGCTGGCGGTAGCGCGCGTAGCCGGTGTGCACCAGCGGCTCGTCGTTGGCGGCCAGCGAGTTGGTCAGCAGCGTGAGCTTGACGTTGCGGCTTCTCAGCTCTTCGAAAGCCGCCATGCCGCGCTCGCCCGGCACCAGGTACGGCGATGTCAGGTCGACCTCGGTCTTGGCGTCGAGCATCAGGGCCCACACCTTCATGGTGACGCTGGTGGCGATGGCCTCGTCGGCCGTCATGGTCGCGGGCTTGGTGGGCGGGTCGGCAATGGCGCGAGCCTCGCCCCACAACAGGCCCATGCGCCCGGCGTCCAGTTCTTCGGCGATGGGGCCGTAGCCCAGGATGTCGGACGGCGGCAGCACGATCTTTGGCGGTGGCGCGGCCATGCCGACCCATTCGTCGAAGTCGGCGGTGTTGGGCTTGCGGCCACGCTCGCCTGTCACGATGTCGGCAATGGGCCAGACCTGCACGCTGTTCCAGTAGGCGTCAAAAATTTGCTCCAGCTGCGGCACCACTTTGCCGACCACCAGCGCGTCCATGTCGATGAAGTTCTGCGCCTCGCTGAGCACGAAATACTCGTCGGCGATGTTGCGCCCGCCCACCACCGCCATCACGCCGTCGGCAATGAAGAGCTTGTTGTGCATGCGGTGGTTGAGCCGCACGATCTCGAACGGCGAGGCCGCGAAGCGCGACAGAAAACCGTTGCGCCCACAGCAGAACGGGTTGAACAGGCGCACTTCCACATTGGGCGTTTCGGACAGCGCCAGCAGCAGTTGCTGGCTCTTGACGGTGTACAGGTCGTCCACCAGCACCCGCACCTTCACGCCGCGTGCCGCGGCCTCGCGCAGCGTGCGCAGCAGCAGGCGGCCCACCGAGTCGTTCTCGAGCTGGTAGTACTGCACCACCAGCGAGCGCTGCGCCCGCTGGGCGAGCTGAATGCGGGCATCGAGCGAATACACGCCCAGCGGCATCAGCCGAAAGCCCGAATGCTCGTCGGGCGGCGTGGAGTCCGCCACGATGCGCGCGAGCCTGGTGCCCGGATCGGCCGAGCCGGAGAACTCGGCGGGCCGCTCCCGGGTGGGCGGCAGCGAGCCGCAGGCGCCCAGGGCCGCGATCAGGACGCCTGCGAGCGCAATGCGCAAAAGTGAAAACCAGGCGTTCATGAGGGTGCGTCCATTGCGATATTTTTCAGTTGTTGTGTTCAGTACGCCATTCGACCGGTGCCGGTTTCAGAAGGCCCTTTGCGCCGATGCGCCGGCCTAGAATTCGCGCCACACTGCTACGGAGTTGCATCATGGCCTGTTCGCCCCTTTCCCGCATCGCCTTGATGACTGTTCTTGCAGCCTTGGCCCACCCCGCCTGGGCCGCCCTGGACATCGGCGACACGGCGCCCAAGTTCACCGCCAACGCCGCATTGGGCGGCAAAACGTTCCGCTATTCGCTGGCCGACGCGCTGGCCAAGGGGCCGGTGGTGGTGTATTTCTTTCCGGCGGCCGACTCCGCCGACTGCTCCATCGAGGCCCACGCCTTCGCCGAGGCCGTCGACAAGTTCGCCGCCCTGGGCGCCACGGTGATCGGCGTGTCGGCGGACGACATCGACACCCTGTCCAAGTTTTCGGTCAAGTCCTGCCAGAGCCGGTTTCCGGTGGCCTCCGACGAAGGCAAGACCGTGATCCAGGGCTTCGACGCGCTGATGCAGACGCGCCCCGACTTCGCCAACCGCCTGTCCTACGTGATTGCGCCGGACGGCAAGGTGGCCTACTACTACCAGAACCTGAATCCGGACAAGCATGTGGAGCGCACGCTGAACGCGGTGCGGGCGCTGCCGAAGGCCACCGCGGCAAGGTAGCGCGGGCCGACCGCTCCACAGGGACAGCGGCCCCGCCCGGCCCCGACTTTTGCGCACTTCACGCAAAATCCTGCCCCATGCAGCTCAACTACATCGCCAACGCCGACGTTCCCTCCTCCTCCGGCCGCACCCTGCCGGTCATCGACCCCTCCGACGGCCAGGTCTTCGACGAGATCCAGCGCAGCAATGCCGCCGACATCGACTCCGCCGTGCGCGCCGCGCGCGACTGTTTCGAAGGCGTGTGGCACAAGGTCAGCGCCGCCGACCGCGGCCGCCTGCTCTACAAGCTGTCGCAAAAGATCGCCGAGCACGTCGACGAGCTCGCGCTCATCGAGCAGCGCGACTGCGGCAAGCCCGTAAAGCAGGCCCGCGCCGACGCGGTGGCGCTGGTGCGCTACTTCGAGTTCTATGCCGGCGCCTGCGACAAGCTGCACGGCGAGACCATTCCCTACCAGGACGGCTACAGCGTGTTCACCTGGCGCGAGCCGCACGGCGTTACCGGCCACGTCATTCCGTGGAACTACCCGATGCAGATCTTCGGGCGCAGCGTGGGCGGCGCCCTGGCGGCGGGCAATGTGTGCGTGGTGAAGCCGGCCGAAGACGCCTGCCTCTCGCTGATTCGCGTGGCGCAACTGGCGGCCGAAGTCGGCTTTCCGGCCGGCGCGCTCAACATCGTGACCGGCTACGGCCACGAGGTGGGCGACGCGCTGGCGCGGCACGAAGGCATCGACCACATCAGCTTCACCGGCAGCCCGACGGTCGGCACGCTGATCCAGCAGGTGGCGGCCGAGCGGCATTGCCCGGTCACGCTGGAGCTGGGCGGCAAGAGCCCGCAGATCGTGTTTGCCGATGCCGACCTGAATGCGGTGATCCCGGTGGTCATCAACGCCATCGTGCAGAACGCCGGGCAGACCTGCTCGGCCGGCTCGCGCGTGCTGATTCAGCGCGACATCTACGAGCCGCTGCTCGAGCGCCTGGGCCATGCCTTCGAGGCCCTGCGCGTGGGCCCCGCCGCAATGGACCTGGACGTGGGCCCGCTGATTCGCCAAACGCAGCAGCAGCGCGTGTGGGACTTTCTGAGCGATGCGCAGCACGCCGGCATTCCGATGGTGGCTCAGGGCGTGGTGGTCGACGAAGCGCCAGAAACCGGCTTCTACCAGGCCCCCACCCTGCTGCGCGACGTGCCCGTGGGCCATCGCCTGGCGCAGGAAGAGGTGTTTGGCCCGGTGCTGGCGGCCATGTCGTTCACCGACGAAGACGAGGCCGTGGCGCTCGCCAACGCCACCCAGTTCGGCCTGGTGGCCGGCGTGTGGACAGCAGACGGTTCGCGCCAGTTCCGCATGGCCAAGCGCGTGAAGAGCGGCCAGGTGTTCATCAACAACTACGGCGCGGGCGGCGGCGTGGAGCTGCCATTCGGCGGTGTGAAGTCTTCGGGCTACGGCCGCGAGAAGGGCTTCGAGGCGCTGTACGGCTTCACCACGCTGAAGACCGTGGCCATCAAGCACGGCTAGAGCCGAGTCAGCAAACCGTTCGGGCTGAGCTTGTCGAAGCCTTGCGCGGCGCTTCGACCCTCGACGGGCTCGGGACAGGCCGAACTCGGCGTGAACGGGTTGGTTTTTCGAACGCCATCGGGTATCACCCCAGCGCTGTATCGAGCAGCATCATCAGCACGAAGCCGATCATCAGCCCGCTGGTGGCAAAGGCTTCGTGCCCCTTGCGGTGCGACTCGGGAATGATCTCGTGGCTGATGACGAACAGCATCGCGCCTGCCGCAAAGCCCAGCCCCCAGGGCAGCAGCATCGCCGAATGCCCGACCGCGGCCGCGCCCAGCACCGCGCCCAGCGGCTCCACCAGGCCCGAGGCCATGCCGATCAGCACCGCGAACACGCGGCTGTAGCCCGCGGCCAGCAGCGCCACCGCGACGACCAGGCCTTCGGGCACGTCCTGGATCGCGATGCCGGTCGCCAGCGCATCCGCGCGCAGCCCGTTGTTGGCCGCGTAGCCCACGCCAATGGCCAGCCCCTCGGGCACGTTGTGCAGCGCAATCGCAAACACGAAGAGCCAGGTGCGGCGCAACTGCTTTGCAGTCTGCCCTTCACGGCCCTTGATGAAATGCTCGTGCGGCAGCACGCGGTCCATCAGCATCAGCACCGCGCCGCCCAGCAGAATGGCCGAGCCGATCACCCCGCCCGCGGCCCAGCTGCCGCCGCCGAACACGCCTGTGTTCTTCGCGGCCTCCAGCCCCGGAATGATGAGCGAGAAGGCACTGGCCGCCAGCATCACGCCGGCGCCGAAGCCGAACAGCGTGTCCTGCAGCCGGTCGGGCAGCTTCTGCGAGAACAGCACCGGCAAAGTGCCCAGCGCGGTGGCCAGCGCCGCCACCGAGCCGCCGAGCAAGGCGTTCCACACCAGCGGGTCGGCGCGCACGAAGCTCCAGAACTGCGACACCCCCACCAGCACGCCGGCCGCGACGATGGCAAAGCCCACGCGTTCGCGCAGCGGGCGTGCCGGCTTGGGCCGTGCGCTTGGCACGGTGCCCTGCAGCGGGTCGTTCATGGGCCTGCCCCTCAACCGCCGTTGGCAGCGGTCGCGGCGGTGGCCGCGGCGTAGCGCCGGGCCACTTCGGCCCAGTTCACCACGTTGTAGAAGGCCGCGATGTACTCGGGGCGGCGGTTCTGGTACTTGAGGTAATAGGCGTGCTCCCACACGTCCAGCCCCAGGATCGGCGTGTTGCCGGAGCCGATGCCCTGCATGAGCGGGCTGTCCTGGTTGCCGCTGCTTTCCACGGCAAGCTTGCCGCCGGCCGCGACCGACAGCCAGGCCCAGCCGCTGCCGAAGCGCGTGAGCGCGGCCTTGGTGAAGGCGTCCTTGAAGGCGTCGAGGCCGCCCAGGTCGGTGTCGATGGCCTGGGCCAGCGCGCCCGTGGGTGCGCCGCCGCCGCCTTGCCCAACCGGCGCCATCACCCGCCAGAACAGGCTGTGGTTGGCATGGCCACCGCCGTTGTTGCGCACCGGGGCGCGCAGGGCCTGGGGCAGTTGCTCCACGCCGGCGATCAGTTGCTCGACGGGCGTGTCCTCGTGCGGCGTGTCTTTCAACGCGGCGTTGAGGTTGTTCACATAGGTCTGGTGGTGCTTGCCGTGGTGGATTTCCATCGTCTGCGCATCGATGTGCGGCTCGAGCGCGTCGAAGGCATAGGGCAAGGCTGGCAAGGTGTACGGCACGGTCTGAAGCTCCTGGTTTGAAAGAGCCCTTTGCGTTGTCGACTGTGGTGCGTACTCAGGCACCCAAATGATAGGAATTCTCATTGGCTACGTCAAGACATCGGCAAGGTCGATGGTGCGAACCGGCCAGCGCAGGTAGCTTTTGGCAACGATCGATACACTGCCAGCGGCACTTTCCAGGGAAACACCAATGATGAAGTTCGCCAGCATCCATCTCCTTGCCGTTCCTTTGGCATTCCTCCTTGGCACCGGCCTGTGCGCCGCCCAGACCGCCACCCCGCCCGCCGGCGACTACATCTACGAACGCGGCAGCGGCCAGCTGCGCGTGAAGGCCGACGGGCACTTCGACATCACGACCATCGGCCCCAACGCCCACACCTGCGAGCTGGACGGCGCCATCGTGCGCGGCAAGGCCAAGATCGACGACACCGCCTGCGTGGTGAGCTTCGCGGTCAACGCCGACAAGGTGCAGGTCAGCACCAACGGCGCCGACCAATGCCGCGACAACTGCGGCGTGCGCGCCAGCTTCGAAGGCACCTACACCCGCCCCGCGCCGGGCTGCACCGACAAGGCCGTGGCCACCACGCGCCAGACCTTCAAGCGCCAGTACGACGCCAAGGACTACGCCGCCGCCCGGAGCACGCTGGCGCCGGTGCTGTCCGGCTGCGACGCCACGCTCGACTGGATCACCAAGGGTTGGCTGCGCAACGACCTTGCGCTCACGCAGTTCAAGCTCGGCGACCGTGCCGGCTGCCTGAAGACCCTGCAGCCGCTGGCCGAAGACGCCGCGCTCACCGACGACGGCGTCAAGGAAAACTACCCGCCAGCCGATGCCGATATCTATTTGCCCGTGGTGCGCGCCAGCCGCACCAACCTGAAGCTCTGCCGCGGGTAGCCAAGTGGCGCACAACGAATCAGATGCAGGCGGCGCCAAGACCGCCGGGCCGGTTTTTCCATTCACAACAAGACGGAGACAAGACCATGAGATTTTTCAAGCGCAACCTGCGCACGGCCGTGCTGGGCCTCGGCCTGGCCCTTCCCCTGCTGGCCGCGGCGCAGTTGCTGCCCACCGCCACGCCCGAGCAGGTCGGCCTGTCGAGCGAGCGCCTGCAGATGCTGACCGACGTGCTCAAGGCCGATGTGGCCGCCGGCAAGATTCCGGGCGCGGTGCTGCTGGTGGCGCGCCAGGGCAAGGTGGCGTGGTTCGAGCCGGTCGGCAAGCTCGATACCGCCACCGGCGCGCCAATGCCGCGCGACGGCATCTTCCGCATCTACTCCATGAGCAAGCCCATCACCACGGTGGCCGCCATGATGCTGGTGGAAGACGGCCGCCTGAAGCTGGACGACCCCGTTGCCGCCTACCTGCCCGAGTTCGCCAGCATGACCGTGGGCGTCGAAAAGCCCGGGCCCGACGGCAAGCCCGTGCTTGAAACAATGCCCGCGCGCCGCCCCATCACCGTGCAGGACCTGATGCGCCACACCTCCGGCCTGACCTACGGCTTCTTCGGCCCCGGCCTGGTGAAGCAGGCCTACAACGCCGCCAACCTGGGCGCGGGCAACCCGACGCTGGCCGAGTTCTCCCAGCGCCTGGCCAAGCTGCCGCTGGCCTACCAGCCCGGCACCACCTGGGAGTACAGCCAGTCGACCGACATCCTCGGTCGCGTGATCGAAGTGGCATCGGGCCAGTCGCTCTACCAGTTCGAAAAAACCCGCCTGCTCGACCCGCTGGGCATGAAGGACACCAGCTACTACGTGCCCGAGCCCGCGCGCCAGCCGCGCATTGCCGAGCCGCTGCCCAGCGACCGCAGCTTTGGCGTGGGGGCCGACTTCAACGACCCGCGCGCCGTGCGCAAGTACGAGTCGGGTGGCGGCGGGCTGGTGTCGACCGCGAACGACTACGCGCGCTTTCTGCAGATGCTGCTGAACGGCGGCTCGCTCGACGGCAAGCGCTACCTGGGGCCGCGCACCCTGGCGCTGATGACCTCCGACCACGCCAACGCGGGCGCCGGCATCGTGCCCGGCCCGCTGTATCTGCCGGGCCCGGGCTACGGCTTCGGCCTGGGCTTTGCGGTGCGCCGCAACGACGGCGAGGCGCCCTACCCCTCGGCCGGCGGTGAATACAACTGGGGCGGCGCCGGCGGCACCTACATGTGGGTCGACCCGAAGAACGAAATGTTCGTGGTGCTCATGCTGCAGTCGCCCAAGCACCGCACCCACTACCGCAGCCTGGCGCGCAACATGGTCTATGCGGCCGTGCTGAAGTAGCCTGCGGGGAGCGGGCCCATGGGCGATGGCGCAAAATCGGCCCCCTCCCCTCGATGCCATGAAGAACAGCAGCAGCACCGTCATTCCGATCTCCGCCGTCGGCCACGCGCAACCCGCCGTGGCGGTGCCGGACGTGGCCGTGCCCGCCACCGGCGAACTCATCGACCGCCTGGGCCGGCCGCTGACCGACCTGCGCATCAGCGTGACCGACCGCTGCAACTTTCGCTGCAGCTACTGCATGCCGAAGGACGTGTTCGACAAGGACTACCAGTACCTGCCGCACAGCGCGCTGCTGAGCTTCGAGGAAATGACGCGGCTGGCCCGTCTGTTCGCGGGCCACGGCGTGCGCAAGATTCGCCTCACCGGCGGCGAGCCGCTGCTGCGCAAGAACATCGAGGGGCTGATCGAACAGCTCGCGCAAATCCGCACGCCCACCGGCGAGCCGCTGGCGCTGACCCTCACCACCAACGGATCGCTGCTCGCGCGCAAGGCCGCCGCGCTCAAGGCCGCGGGCCTGCAGCGCGTGACCGTGAGCCTAGACAGCCTGGACGACGCGGTGTTCCGCCACATGAACGACGTCGACTTTCCGGTGGCCGACGTGCTGGCCGGCATCGACGCGGCGCTGGCCGCGGGCCTGGGGCCCATCAAGGTCAACATGGTGGTCAAGCGCGGCACCAACGAGCAAGAAATCTTGCCGATGGCGCGCTACTTTCGCTCGCACCACGGCGCCCAGGTGGTGCTGCGCTTCATCGAATACATGGACGTGGGCGCCACCAACGGCTGGCGCATGGACGAGGTGCTGCCTTCGGCCGACGTCATCGCCCGCATCCATGCCGAATTTCCGCTGGTGCCGCTCCAGGCCACCACGCCCGGCGAAACCGCCCAGCGGTGGGCCTACGCGGACGGCGGCGGCGAAATAGGCGTCATCAGCAGCGTGACCCAGGCCTTCTGCCACGACTGCAGCCGCGCGCGCCTGTCGACCGAAGGCAAGCTGTACCTGTGCCTGTTCGCCACATCGGGCCACGACCTGCGCCCGCTGCTGCGCGGCAGCGCCAGCGACGGCGATGTTTCCTCGGCGATCGGCCACATCTGGCAAGGCCGGGCCGACCGATATTCCGAGCTGCGCGCGCTGCTGGGGCCCGACGAAGGCAACGGGAATGGCGACGGCAAGGCACCGCGCCGCGTCGAGATGAGCTACATCGGCGGATGACGCGGGCGAGTGCCATGCCCGTGCAGCAGCAGCCCATCGCGCCTGCCGACATCACGGGCTTGCTGCTGGCCGGCGGCCGTGGTGCCCGCATGGGCGGTGTCGACAAGGGGCTGCAGTTGTTCGACGGCGAGCCGCTGGCGCTGCAAGCGGTGCGCCGGCTGGGGCCGCAGGTGGGCACCTTGCTGGTCAACGCCAACCGCAACCTCGAGGCTTATGAAGCCTTCGGCGTGCCGGTGTGGCCCGACACCCTGCCCGACCACCCCGGCCCGCTCGCCGGCTTCCTGGCCGGCCTTGCGCACTGCGCCACCCCCTGGCTGCTGACCGTGCCGTGCGACACGCCGCTGTTCCCGCTGGACCTGGCGGTGCGCCTCGCCGAGGCGGCGGCCCGCGAGAACGCGCAGATCGCCATGGTCAGCGCGCCCGAGACCAGCGCTGAAGGAACCGTCGCGCTGCGCCCCCAACCCGTGTTCTGCCTGCTGCGCGCCGACCTGCGCGACAGCCTGCAGCGCTACACAGCAGCCGGCGGCCGCAAGGTGCACGCCTGGACCGCGCAGCACCGCACGGTGCAAGTGCCCTTCGACCGCCCCGGCGACGCGCCCGACGCGTTCTTCAACGCCAACACGCTGCCCGAACTGCACGCCCTCGAAAACCGATGAGCCCATGAGCCGCATTGCAGACATCGCCTCCCTCCTGCCGGGCTACGACGCCGACGACCTGAGCGTCGAGGCGGTTCACGCCTTTCTTTTGCAGCTGACGGCACCGGCCGTGGTGACCGAGCGCGAAAGCGTCGCGCTGTTCGATGCCCTGGGCCGCGTGCTGGCCGAAGACATCGTCTCGCCCATCAGCGTGCCGCCGCACGACAACTCCGCGATGGACGGCTACGCCTTCGATGGCGCGCTGTTGCCCGTCGACGCGCCCGATAACGCCTGCATCAGCCTGCGCGTGGCGGGCACGGCGCTGGCCGGCGCGGCCTGGCGCGGCGCGCTGGGCGCGGGCGACGCGGTGCGCATCATGACCGGCGCGATGATGCCGGCCGGGCTCGACACGGTGATTCCCCAGGAGTTGTGCCAGCTCGACGGCGACCGTGTGCGCTTTTCAGCGCGCGTGCTGCGCCGCGGCGCCAACCGCCGCCTGGCCGGCGAAGACCTCATGCAGGGCCAGCCCGCGCTGCGCCAGGGCGAGCGCCTGTCGCCCGCCGCGCTGGGCATGGTCGCCAGCCTGGGCCTGCCCGGCGTGACCGCGTTGCGGCGGCTCCGGGTGGCCTATTTTTCGACCGGCGACGAAATTCTGAGCCCGGGCGAGGCACCGCGCGAAGGCGCCGTCTACGACAGCAACCGCTACACCGTGTTCGGCCTGCTGGCCAGCCTGGGCTGCGAGGTGATCGACCTGGGCCTGGTGCGCGACGACCCGGCCACGCTGGCCGCCACGCTGCGGCGCGCCGCGCGCGAGGCCGATGCCATCGTCACCAGCGGCGGCGTGAGCGCCGGCGCGGCCGATCACACGCGCGAGGTGATGCAGCAACTCGGCGACATGGCGTTCTGGCGGGTGGCGATGCGCCCGGGGCGCCCGCTGGCCGTGGGGGTCATTGCGCGGGATGCTCACGATGTGCGGGATGCGCGGGGTGCGTCAGATACGCTAGGTGCGCCGGATGCGAATGAAGGCTCGGCGCCACCCGCCCTGCTGTTCGGCCTGCCGGGCAACCCGGTCGCGGTGATGGTCACCTTCCTAGCCTTCGTGCGGCCAGCCTTGCTGCGCATGATGGGCTGCCACGCCGCCGCCTGCGCGCCGCCGCCCTTGCTGCGGGCGCGCAGCACAAGCGCCATCCGCAAGAAGCCCGGCCGCACCGAGTACCAGCGCGGCCTGGTCAGGTCCGTGGCCGGCGCGCCGCCCGAAGTGACCGTGGCCGGCAACCAGGGCTCGGGCGTGCTGAGCTCGATGGTCGAGGCCAATGGCCTCGTGGTGCTGCACCACGCCCAGGGCAATGTGGCGACGGGCGACGAGGTCGACGTGATGATGTTTGCCGGCGCGGTCTGAGCAACCCCTGGGGTGCTCCCTGGGGCGATTTAACACAGAGGCGGTTCAAGCCTCCGGCGGGTTGTCTCGCGCGCGTTCCTCGAGCTTGGTCACGACCTGCTGCGCCAGAAAGCGCAGTTGCTCCAGGGCTTCCGGGCTGATCGTGCGCGGCTCGGTGTCGATCACGCACACCGTGCCCAGTGCCTCGCCGTTGCTCATCACCAGCGGCGCACCCGCGTAGAAGCGGATGCTCGGGTCGCCGGTGACCAGCGGGTTTTGCTTGAAGCGCTCGTCCGCCAGGGCGTCGGTGACGACCATCACCTGGTCTGGCGTCTGGATCGCATGCGCGCAGAAGGCGTGCGCGCGCGGCGTTTCTGCCGCCTTCAGCCCGATGCGCGACTTGAACCATTGCCGCCGATCGTCGATCAGCGAAATGAGCGCGATGGGCGTGCCGCACATCTGGGCCGCCAATCGGGTGATTTCGTCATAAGCGGCCTCTTCGCTGGTATCGAGGATGGCCACGCGGCGCAGTTCGGCCAGGCGTGAGTGTTCGGTCATGGCCCGGATTATCGGCGGTTGGAGCGCGTCATTTGCTATTGCGCAACACTTGTCAACTGCTTCTGACCGCGATTCAGGGGCCCGGTCAGGGCGCCAGATAGGTCTTCAAAATTCCCGCGCCCACCGTGTACTTAGGGTCGACGAAATTGCCAAGCCGCACTTTCCCGCATTGGCTGAGCATCATGTACGCGTCCCAGCGCTCGTAGCCGTACTCGGCCTCCATCCACAGCACCAGCTCCTTGTAGGCGATGCGGGTGGCGTCCTCCAGCGGGCGGGCGCTGCCGATGGCCATGATCATCTCGGCCGTCTCCAGCCGCGGCCATTCGAGCTTCCAGCCCTTGATGAGGTCCACGCGGATGGTCGTCAGGCTCGGGTACTCCACCGCCGTGCCGCACACCTCGCCGTCGCCCTGGCAGGCGTGCGCGTCGCCGATGAACAGCCGTGCGCCCGGCGTGCGCACCGGCAGGTAGGTGATGCTGCCCGGCCCCATGTCGGGCAGGTCCATGTTGCCGCCGTGCTGGTCGGGCGTGAGGCTGTTGATGGAGTCGATTTCGGGCGAGCAGCTCAGCGTGCCGATGTGCGGCCTGTAGGGCAGCGTGACGCGCTTGCTCCAGTACACGCCCTGCTCGTCCACGTCGATCTTGCGCACCCGCTCTGGCAGCGGGTCGTTCAGCAGCGCGGTGAAGGCGGTGCCGCTGAGGGCGCCGAACTCCGGAATCATGCAGCAGGTGCCGCGCGGGTTGGGGCCGCGTGGCGCCATGGATTCGATGTGCACCGCCAGCGTGTCGCCGGGCTCCGCGCCCTCGACCATGATCGGGCCGTTCTGCGGGTTGACGAAGGGCATGGTGAGCACCTTCGACGGCAGGTCTTGCTCGGTCTTGACCTTGCCGTCGAAGGCGTCGCGCGTTTCCACCACGATGCGGTCGCCGGGCTTCACTGTCATCACGGGCTGGGAGTACGGGCCGATGGTGAAGTGGAAGGTGCCTTGCTTGGCCTCGGTGAGTTCGTGCGTGGCGATGCTGCGTTCGCGGCCGATGCCGCGCGTGCGCATGATGGATTGGTCGAGCCAGCTCATGTGTTTTTCCTTCAGATCATCAGGTGGTTGCGCACGTTCTGCGCGTTCATGTCGCCCGCCTCGATGCGGCCCACGACGCGGCCCTTTTCCATGACGTAGGCGCGTTCGCAGACGTGGAGGATGGTGTCCAGGTTTTGTTCGACGAACAGAATGGTCGTGCCCAGGTCGCGGCGAATGGCGCGCAGCACGTCGCAGATCAGTTGCACGATGGAGGGCTGTATGCCCTCTGACGGTTCGTCGAGCAGCATGAGCGCGGGGTTGCCCACCAGCGCGCGGCCGATGGCCAGTTGCTGTTGTTCACCGCCGGACATGGTGCCGGCCAGTTGGTTGCGGCGCTCGGCCAGGCGCGGAAAGTACTGATACACGAGGTCGGGCAGTTTCTTGCCTTGCGGCCCGCCGACGAGTTCGCCCACCATGAGGTTCTCGGCCACGGTCATGCGGGCGAACACTTCGCGGCCTTGTGGCACGTAGCCGATGCCCAGGCGGGCGCGCGCGTCGCTCGGCAGGCTTGCGATGTCTTGCCCCAGGAATCGCACGGTGCCGCCGTGTGTACGCAGCAGGCCCATGAGGCAGCGCATGGTGGTTGTCTTGCCGACGCCGTTGCGTCCGATGAGGCTCACGATTTCGCCTTTGCGCACCTGCAGGTCGACGCCTTGCAGGATCGGCGTGGCGCCGTAGCTGGCTTGCAGTGCTTGTACGTCCAGGACCATGTCAGTGTTCCTTTGCTTGTTGTTTGTGTTTGGGGCGCTGCTGTTTCGGGGCGCTCGTATTCAGGGCGCGTGCAAAGGCCGCCGGGTACTCCCCTCCGCGAATGTCCCCCGGCCTGCGGCCTCCTCCTTTATTTCGCTGCGGGGAGCACCCGACGCCCTGTGCACCTGGGCACGCTCTGGGTGATCGCACGATCAACCACCGCGGCTTACAACGCACACGCCGATGGGGTGCCTTGCGCAGCGAAATAAAGGAGGAGCGAAGCGGGGGACATTCGCGGAGCAAGGCACCCCGTCGGCGTGGGCGTCGCCCTGAACAACAGCGCTCAACACACACAAAAAGAACAAGGGAAGGCAGCGCCCGTTCAGTCATGAGCCTTCCCAAGATAGATCTCCGCCACGCGTGGATCGGCGATGACTTCGCCGATGGACCCCTCGGCGAACACCTTGCCGAAATGCAGCACCGTCACACGCTGCGCAATCTGACGAATGAACGCCATGTCATGCTCCACCACCAACACCGTCATGCCTTCTGCGTTTAGCTTCTGGATGAGTTCGCCGGTCTTGAAGGTCTCTTCGGGTGACAGGCCGGCCGTGGGCTCGTCCATCAACAGCAGCACCGGCTTGAGCGCCAGCGCCATGCCGATCTCCAGCCACTGCTGCTGTCCGTGCGCCAGTTCGCCGGCCAGCTTCTTCGCATCGGCCGACAGGTCGAGCAGCTCCAGCAGCCGGTCTTCTTCTCTCGTCAGCGCCGCATGCCCCGCCACGTGGTGCTGCAGCGCAATGTGGAGGTTCTGGCGCACCGGAAGCTCCTTGAACACGCTGGGCGCCTGCATCTTGATGCTCATGCCCCGCTGCACGCGCTGAAACGGGCGCTGGCGCGTCACGTCCGCACCCTGGAACGCGATGTGGCCCGACGTGGGCTCGTGCGTGCCCACGATCAGCTTGAACAACGTGCTCTTGCCCGCCCCGTTGGGGCCGATGAGGCAATGAATTTCGCCCTGCGTGACCGACAGGCTCACATCGGACACCGCCGCATGGCCGCCGAAGTGCTTGGTGAGCGAACGGGTTTCGAGCAAGGCGGTCATGCGCGGGCCTCATGCGCGTCTTGCACAACGGGTGGCACCGCTGGGGGCGCCGCTCCTACCGTTCCTACCGCTGCACCGGTACGCCGCGCGAACAACCGCCGCACCGCCTGCACCACGCCGATGACAAAGCCCTGCGGCGCCACCATCACCGTGCACAACAGCATCGCGCCCATCAACAGCAGTGCCGCCTGCTGGCTGTACACCGTGATCGTCTGGAACGCCCACAGCACCAGGAACGAACCCACCAGCGTGGCCGTGATGTCGCCCCGCCCCGAAAACGCCACCCACACGATGGGCATGGCCGCCGCCGGCAGGCCGATGCTGGCCGGGGTGATGAACTGACCCCACGAGGTGTAGAGCACGCCGCTCAGGCCCGCCAGCGCGGAGCCGATGACGAAGGTCGCCAGCTGGTATTTGCGCACGTCGTAGCCCAGCAGCTCGGCACGCTGCGGGTCTTCGCGCACCGCCACCACCACGTTGCCGAAGCGCGAGTTCAGCAGCATGCGCAGGCCCAGGTACACCACCAGAATGAGCCCCACCACCAGGTAGTAGAGCGCCATGCCATCGAAGTACAGCGCTTCACCACCGGGCAAAGGCAGGTTCAGCGGCGCCATGTCCTTCATGCCGTTGAAGCCGTTGAGCCGCGCACTGCCGATGTGCCATTCGGGTCCCGCCGTCTGCCCCAGAAAAAAGGCCAGCACCAGCGTGGCCGACAGCGTGACGATGCCGAAGAACACGCCGCCCACGCGGCCCCAGATCATGAAGTAGCCCAGCACTGCCGCCGCCAGCGCCGCGAGCGCCAAGGCCCCCAGCAGCGCCAGGAAGGTGGTGCCCGCCTCGCCGCCCAGGTTGATGGCGAGCACGCCGTAGCCGTAGCCCGCAATGCCGAAGAACAGCGTCTGCCCGAACGACAGCATGCCGCCGTAGCCCCACACCAGGCACAGGCCCATGGCCATGAAGACCCAGGTCAGCAGGTAGGCCATATTGCCCACGTCGTAGGCATCGGCGAACGCGGGGTACAGCAGCACCGCGGCAAGCACCGCCATGAAAGGAAGCCAGAAGACGCGTGTGCTGCCGAGCGTCTGCGGGCCGTTGATGAGTTGGAACATGCAGTGAAACTCCGTCGATTCAACAAGTTCAACGGGTGCGCCGGGCGAGCCAGCCCGACACCCCTTCGGGCAGGATGCGAATGACCACGATCACTGCGAGCAGCATGCCGATCTGCCCCACGATCTGCCCGCCCCAGCCGTTCAGCCCGGTGCGCACCACCGCCAGCAGAATGCCGGCCGGCGCGGTGCCCAGCAGCACGTTGGCACCGCCCACCACCACCGTGACGAAGCTCTCCACCAGAAAGGCCGCGCCCATGGTCGGAATCAGCGTCATGGTGGGCGCATAGAGCGCGCCGCACAGCCCGGCCAGCGCCGCGCCAATGCCAAAGCTCAGCGCATACACCCGCCCCGTGCGCACGCCGGTGGCCTGCGCGATGCTGGCGTTCTGCATGGTTGCGCGCGCATGCACACCGAAGCGGGTGCGCATGAACACCACGTAGATGCCGCCCAGCACCGCCACCGCCGCCGCGAACAGCACCATGCGGTAGACGGAGAAGGTGTAGCCGCCCACCACGAAGCTGCCTTCGGGCGTGCCGATGCCGGTGACCGACGAGCCCACCGTCAGCAGCATGCCCTGCGTGACGATCAGGCTCAGGCCCCAGGTGGCCAGCAGCGAATCGAGCGGGCGCTTGTAGAGCTTGCGCACCAGGCTCCACTCCAGCAGCACGCCGATGAGCCCGGCGGCCAGCGTGCCGCACAGTTGCGCGAGCGGCAGCGCAAAGCCCGCATGCACCAGGCCCACCGTCACATAGGCCCCGCACATGATGAACTCGCCGTGCGCCATGTTGATCACGCCCATCATTCCGAACACGATCGCCAGGCCGGCGGCCGACAGAATGAGAAACGCGAACACGTCCGCGAACTGGTAGAAGAAAGAGAAGATTTCGGCGAACACCGCAAGCTCCTGTGGGTGCGGGTGTCAGGACTTCTTCGGCAGATCGGAAGGCGTGTACTGCTTCTTGTCGTTGTTCTTCGTGAGGTCGCAACCGACCTTGCCCAGCCAGTACGGCTGGATGGTGCCGTAGTCCTTCAGCACATTGACCTTGTGCTTCTCGTCCACCGCAATCAGCCGCATCTGGTGCGATGCATGCTGGCTCTTGGGGTCGATGCAGATCTTGCCCTCGCCCGCATCGATGCAGGCCTCCCCTGCCGCGATCACCTTGCGCAGGTCGGCCAGCTTGGTCGACTTGGCCTTCTCCACCATGGTCTTGTACATGTAGAGCGTGTTGTCGGCGTTGTAGCCCATGTCGTTGATGTACGGCTCGTTGGGGAACTTGGCGTGCCAGCGCTTCTTGAAGTCGGTGGCCGCGGGCGAATCGATTTCCTCGAACCAGTTGGCCGTGGCGTGCATTCGGTTGAGCGCGGGCGGCGCAAAGCGCTTGTGCTCGAAGCCCAGCATCACCTTCACCGACGAGCCCATCGGCAGGTTGAGCTTGGCGGCTGCCGCCTGCTCGAAGAACGAGTCTTGCGCGGCGCCCACGTTGAGCATCAGCAGCCAGTCGGGCTTGGCCTTCTGGATGTTCTGGATGGTCTGCGCGAACTGCGACACACCCAGCGGAATGAACTCCTCGCCAACCACGGTGCCGCCAATGTCCTTCAGGATGGAGCGGTTCCACTCGGCGCTGATCTGGCCGAAGTTGTAGTCCGCCGCCACCACATACACCTTCTTGCCGAACTTCTCGACCATGTACGGAATGAGCGTGGAAAACTGCTGCTCGGGCACTGCGCCCATGCCGATCATGTTGGCGTCGCACACGCCGCCTTCGTACTGGTTGGTATAGAAGTACGGCGTTTGCGTGCGGTCGACGATGGGGCGCACGGCCTCGCGCGAGGCGGAGGTGATGCCGCCGATGAGCACGTCGACCTTGTCCTTGCTCAGCAGGCGGCGCGTGAACTCCTGGTAGCGCGCGTTGTCGCCCTGAGGGTCGAGGTGAATGAGCTCGATCTGCCGGCCCATGATGCCGCCGGCCTTGTTGATCTCTTCCACCGCAAGCAGCGAACCGTTGAGCTTGGGCTTGCCCATGAAGGCGAGATCGCCCGAGACGTCTTCCATCAGGCCGACCTTCAGCGGGTCGGCCGCCCAGGCGGCGGTGCCCAGCGTGGAGGTGGCCAGAGCCACCGTGCAACCCAGGGAGAAAAGCGCGCGACGTAGTTTCATGGTGATGTGCTTTCGAGGGAGGTGATGAAAAAGAAGAACGGGTTCAGAGCGCCGGGTGCTTGCGATGCCAGTCGGTCGCCTGCTGAAAGGCCGCACCGGCACGCACCAGCAGCGCCTCGTCGAAGTGACGCGCCACGAACTGAAAGGCCACCGGCATGCCGGCGGGCGTGAAGCCGCCGGGCAGCGTGATGGTCGGGCTGCCGGTCATGTCGAAGGGGCAGGTGTAGCGCAGCATCGCGGCCATCAGATCGGCGTCGACGCCCATCTGCGACATGCGCTCCATGGTGGGCGACGCGATGCCCGTGGCGGGAATCAGCAGCAGGTCGATGCCCTCGAACATCGCCCTCACCTTGCCGCTGAAGTCATGGCGGCGCAGCACGATCTTCTGGTAGTCGACGCCGCTTTGCGCCAAGCCCAGTTCGACCAGGCCGGCCACCGCGGGGCCGTACATGTTCTTGCGTGACGGGTAGGTCGTTTCGTGCACCACGGCGGCTTCGATGCCGCACAGCGGAAACCAGTCGTCGATGGCTTGGGTGGGGTCGGGAAAGCTCACTTCGTGCACCTGTGCGCCCAGCGCCTTCACGGCCGCAATGGCCGCGTCGAGCACGGCGCGCGTCGGCGCATCCACGCCTTCGGTGGTCCAGCGCGTGTCGATGCCCACGCGCACACCGGTCAGGCCCTTGCCGATGTCGGCGAGGTAATCGGGCACGGGCAGCAGGCTCGCGGTCGGGTCTTTGGCGTCAGCACCGGCAATGGCGCCGAGCATCGCGCCCGCGTCGGC
This sequence comes from Variovorax sp. H27-G14, assembly GCF_046156345.1. Taxonomy (NCBI): domain Bacteria; kingdom Pseudomonadati; phylum Pseudomonadota; class Betaproteobacteria; order Burkholderiales; family Comamonadaceae; genus Variovorax; species Variovorax sp. H27-G14. The sequence goes on along the minus strand of NZ_JAYLVN010000003.1, from coordinate 356,248 downwards.
CGCGCTGCGCGTCATGGGGCCGATGTGGTCGAGCGTGGCCGCCAGCTCGAAGGCGCCGTAGCGGCTCACGCGGCCCCAGGTGGGCTTCAGGCCCGTGAGGCCGTTGGCGGCTGACGGAAAGCGAATGGAGCCGCCGGTGTCGGTGCCCAGCGAGCCGTAGCACAGGCCTGCCGCCGTGGCCACGCCCGAGCCGCTGGACGACACGCCCGGCCAGTGCGCCGCGTTCCAGGGGTTGACCGGGGGCGACACCGAGGGGTGGTGATCGGCATAGGCGCTCTCGGTCAGCTGCAGCTTGCCCAGGATGACCGCGCCCGCCTCGCGCAGCTTGCGCACCACGGTGCCATCTTCGGTGGGCACGAAGTCCTGGTAGAGGGTCATGCCTGCGGCGGTGGGCACGCCCGCGGTCCAGCACAGGTCCTTCACGCCCAAGGGCACGCCCTGCAGCGGGCCGCGCAGCTCCCCCTTGGCAATTTCGGCGTCGGCGCGCGCGGCTTCGGCCAGGGCCGAGTCGGTCGTCACGCGCACATAGCTCTTCAGCGCACCGTCGACCTCGTCGATGCGCGCGAACTGCGCCTTCGTGACCTCCACCGAAGACAGCTCGCGGGACTGGATGAGTCGGCCGACTTCAAGAAGCTCGAGGTAATGCAGAGGGTTATTCGACATGGCTGGAAGACTCCGGTCGTGGTGGAAGAAGGACAGTGAAAAGGACGGTGTGAAGAACGGTTGAAAGCTGTGGCTGAAGTTATCGGCGCGAGGCCGCGCGCGCTTTGCTCACAGCGCCATTGCGATGTGCTGGTTCGGTCAGCCGGTGACTTTGGTCACGGGACCGGCACGCATCGATGGAGGGGAAAGGCGGCCGCAGGCTGGCGCGCTGCGTGAAGGGCTGGCTTCACGACAGGGAGCAGGGGCAATGAAATAGAGTGGCTGCCAGAGCCCATCCGATGGGCAGGCAGCAGGAGACGCGATACCGAACGGGCGGCGTCAGTGGCGGCGCAGCGGCGTCCGCGGGGAAAGCAATTCGACGGGCGTGCGTGGTTGCTGCCAACACGCTGGCGGCAAGCGACATTCGTGCCCCAAGCGGAGCACCTCGCCGCCGCCTCGGATCAGATGCGCCCGAGCGCCTTGTCCACGCCCTTGTTGGCCAGCATGTCGGCGCGCTCGTTGCCGGGGTCGCCCGAGTGGCCCTTCACCCAGCGCCATTCGATCGTGTGGCCGCCTTCGGCCACCAGCTTGTCCAGCCGCTGCCAAAGCTCGACGTTCTTCACGGGCTGCTTGCTGGCGGTCATCCAGCCCTTGGCCTTCCAGCCGCGGATCCACTCGGTGATGCCCTTGCGCACGTATTGGCTGTCGAGGTACAGCAGCACCTTGCACGGCCGCTTGAGCGCGGCCAGACCCTCGATGACGGCGGTCAGCTCCATGCGGTTGTTGGTGGTGTCGAGTTCACCGCCGAACAGGTCTTTTTCGGTGGTGCCCGACTTCAGCCAGGCACCCCAGCCGCCGGGGCCGGGGTTGCCCTTGCAGGCACCGTCGGTGTAGATCACTACTTCGTTCAAACTAACTTTTCCTTCTGTCTGCGTTGCTGTCATTTTCGATTGTCGGATTCAGTGCGGTGCACCTTGCCCGCGATGGGCACGGGTGCGGTGGTTCGCGCGGTGGCGCGGCGCCAGTCGGCGCTCAGCAGGCGCATGCCGCGCACCCGCTTCACCGCCACCAGAAAGTAGGCGGCGCCAAAAATCGGCCACCAGCGCTCCCCGGCGGCGTCCATCCAGCGCGCGCGCTCCAGCCAGGCCTCGCTGCGCACCGCGGGGCGGTAGATGCCGAAGCGGCCCGACTCCACCTCGAAGCTCAGCAGCCGCAACCAGTCGCGCATGCGCCAGTAGCCGATGAACTCCCCGCCCTCGGGCAGGTAAAGGTCGCCGATGCCCAGGCGGCGGTAAAGGTGCGCGCGGCGCTGCCGCATGCCCCACAGGCTGGTCGGGTTGAGCCCGCAGATCACCACGCGGCCTTCGGGCACCAGCACCCGCTCGACCTCGCGCAGGGTGGCGTGCGGGTCGGGGCTGAGCTCCAGCGCGTGCGGCAGCACCACCAGGTCGAGGCTGTTGGCCGCGAATGGCAGCGCCGCAAAGTCGGTCAGCAGGGCCGCTTTGGCGCCGCGCGCCGGGTCGTCCAACGCCAGCCAGCGGTGCGGCATTCGGTTGGTGCGCAGGGCGTCGACCTCGGCCGCGCCCAGCTGCAGCGCGTGATAGCCGAACACGTCGGCCACCGCCTGGTCGAACTGGGCCTGCTCCCAAGCCAGCAGGTAGCGCCCGGGGGGGGTCGCGAACCAATCATGCAAACCTATAATTTGACCGCTCATGACCCTCGTTCCGCTGCCCGCCTTTGCCGACAACTACATCTGGATGCTGCACGACGGATCCCACGCCATCGTGGTGGATCCGGGCGATGCTCAACCGGTGTTCGACGCGCTTGCGCGCCACAAGCTGCAACTGGCCGCGATTCTAGTCACGCACCACCATGCCGATCACACCGGTGGCGTGGCCGCGCTGCACACCGCCACCGGCGCGCCGGTATGGGGCCCCGCGCGGGAGCGCATCCCAGAGCCTTTCACCCCGCTCCTGCAAGGCGACGTGGCAGAGGTGCTGGACCTGCGCTTCCAGGTGATCGACGTGCCGGGCCACACGGCCGGGCACATCGCCTACTTTCTGCCAGCGGCGCCCCAACAGGCGCCGTTGCTTTTCTGTGGCGACACGCTGTTCTCCGGCGGGTGCGGGCGCCTGTTCGAGGGCACGCCCGCGCAGATGCTCGCCTCGCTCGACGCGCTGGCGGCGCTGCCCGGCGACACGCGTGTCTGCTGCGCCCATGAATACACACTTTCTAACCTGCGTTTTGCCCTGGCGGTGGAACCGGGCAACGCCGAACTGACTCACTACAACGCGCACTGCGAAAGCCTGCGCGCGCAGGGGCAGCCCACGCTGCCTTCGCAACTGGCCACCGAGCGCCGGATCAACCCCTTTCTTCGCAGCCGCGAAGCCTCTGTCCTTCGAGCGGTGCGTGCCCACGCCGAGCTGGCTGCCGACGCAGCCGAAGCCGACGTGTTTGCCGCGCTGCGCCAATGGAAAAACGACTTCCGATGAAATTTTTCGCTGCCACCTGCCTTGCAGGTTCACTGATGCTCGCGGGCTGCGCGGGCACGAACAACGGCTCCGCTCCCTCCTCGTCTTCATCGCAACCCGGTGGCATTGCCGGTACCGCGACGCCGGTCTATCCGCGCAACGCGCTCTCGCCGCTTTCCAACGGCCAGACGCAGAACCGGAGCGTGGTCAACCTCGCCCCGCCCACGGACATGTGGGACCGCATTCGCCGCGGCTTCAAGATGCCCAACCTCGAAAGCGACCTGGTGCGCGACCGCGAGCAGTGGTATTCGAGCCGGCCCGACTACATCCAGCGCATGACCGCGCGCTCCGACAAATACATCTTTCACATCGTCGAAGAGCTCGAGCGCCGCAACATGCCGACCGAGCTTGCGCTGCTGCCCTACATCGAGAGTGCGTTCAACCCGCAGGCCGTGTCCAGCGCGCGCGCCGCAGGCATGTGGCAGTTCATGCCGGCCACCGGCAACGACTTCGACCTGAAGCAGAACATCTTTCGCGACGACCGCCGCGACGTGCTGGCCTCCACCCGCGCCGCGCTGGACTACCTGCAAAAGCTCTACGGCATGTTCGGCGACTGGCAGCTCGCCCTGGCCGCCTACAACTGGGGCGAAGGCAGCGTGAGCCGCGCCATCGCAAAGAACCAGCGCCTGGGCCTGCCCACCACCTACAGCGACCTCACCATGCCCGCCGAAACGCGCATGTACGTGCCCAAGCTGCAGGCCGTGAAGAACATCGTGGCCAACCCGCAGGCTTTCAACACCGAGCTGCCGGTGATTGCCAACCACCCGTACTTTCAGACCGTCACGCTCACACGCGACCTCGACGTGGAACTGGCCGCCAAGCTGGCCGACGTGCGGCTGGACGACTTTCGCGCATTGAACCCGGCCGCGCACAAGCCGGTGCTGATTGCCGCCGGCACGCCGCAAATCTTGCTGCCCTGGGACAACGCGGCCGTGTTCCAGCGCAACTTCGACGCCTACTCGCAGGGCCAGTACGCCAGCTGGACGGCCTGGGTCGTGCCCACCACCATGACGGTGGCCGACGCCGCCCAGCGCTCGGGCATGAGCGAGGCCGACCTGCGCGCGCTCAACAACGTGCCCCCGCGCATGCTCATCAAGTCGGGCTCCACGCTGATCGTGCCGCGCAGTGCACGCGTGAAGGAAGACGTGGCCGCCGTGGTGGCCGACGAAGGCCACCTGAGCTTTCAGCCCGAGATCGTCACGCGTCGCACGACGGTAAAGGCCGGCCGCGCGGACAACGTCGCAAGCATTGCGCGGCGCTACAACCTCAAGCCCGCGGCCGTGGCCGAATGGAACGACGTGCAGCAGAGCCACGCGTTCAAGCGCGGCTACAGCGTGGTGGTGTACCTGCCCATTCGCGCGTCGGTGGCGGCGCGCGTGGGCACCGGCGTGCGGCCCGTGTCGCACACCGTGGCAGCGGCACCGCGGCGCGGCGGCGCGCCCAGCAAGGCTGCGGCGCCCCGTGGCGCCAACATTGCCAAGGTGCCGGCCAGCAGCAAGCAGCCGGTGGTGCGTGAGAAGCGCGGCGGTACGCCGGCCAAAAACAAACGCTGAAAACAAGCGCTGAGCCTCATGGCGTCAGCGCTTTGTCAGCTCCCTCAGGCCGTCAATGCGCCTGCGCGGCCCATGCCCTGCGGCGCACCACCGACTCCAGCGCGGCCACGCCGATCATGATGACCGTGGTCAGCGTGCCGACCGCCATCACCGTCAGGTGCGACGCAAACACCGCCAGCACTGCCAGCAAACCCAGCCCGTACAGGTGCGATTGCGGCGTGAAGCCGCGCACCACGCGCTTGAACAGCGCATTGCCGAACAGATAGAGCGCCGGCCCGCCGATCAGCGCGCCCAGGTACTTGAGCTCCGCATGGTGCGCGCCCTCGCCCAGGGTCAGCTCGTCGGCAACGGCGCACACGATGATGCCGGCCACCAGAATCACGTGCGTGTAGTGAAACTTGGCGCCAATGCGGCCCGGGTCCGGCGAATGCTCGATGACCTGGGTCGCCTCCTTGGCGCTGGTGTCGAAGTACATCCACCACATCGCCAGGCTGCCCGCAAAGCCCACGATCAGCGCGAACAGGTCGATGGCATGCCATTCGGCGTGGTGCCCGAAGGCGATGCCCGTGGCCAGCACCGACTCGCCCAGCGCCACGATCACGAAGAGCTGGCAGCGCTCGGCCAGGTGGCCGCCGTCGATGGTCCATTCCTGTTGGGTCGACGAGCGCCCCAGCCCCGGAAAGCGCAGCCCGATCATCGGCGCGATGTATTCGCACAGCACGGCGCCCAGCCACAGCGCCAGCCGCGCCGGCCCGTCGGCCAGTCCGCCGGCGATCCAGAACGCGCCCGCCACGCAGTTCCAGGCCAGCAGGCGGCGAAAGTTGGGCGTGAGCGGATCGTGGGCGCCGATGCACAGCAGCATGCAGAAGGTGCGCCCCGCCTGAATGCCCACGAAGCACAGCGCAAACACCAGCCCGCGCTCTGCAAAGGCCCCGGGCAGCGCAGAGGCCATCACCATGGCCAGCAGCATGATGGCGAACAGCACGCCGCGAATGCGCAGCGTGGTGGGGTTGAACCAGTTGGTGGTCCAGGCCGTGTACTGCCAGCCCAGCCACACGGCAAACCACATCACCAGGGTCTGGAACGCGCCCAGCAGCGTGAGGTGGTCCAGCAGGTAGTGCGACAGCTGCGTGACGGAAAACGCGTAGACCAGGTCGAAGAAAAGCTCTTCGTTCGAGACCCTGGCCGCCTCGTCGCGCGAGCGCAAGGTCGTGCCCCGCTTGTGGTCGTGGCTCATTGTTACCCCCATGAATCGTTGCGGCGCCCCCCGGCGCCGCGCGGGATCATCGCACGGCGGAAGGCGGCTACAGCTTCTCGGTTTCGCCTGTCGTGGGCTGCCACTTCATGAGGCGCTTTTCGACCAGCCCCACGATGCTGTCGAGCACCAGCGCAAAGGCCGTGAGCACCACGATGCCCGCGAACACGGTGTTGACGTCGAAGGTGCCCTCGGCCTGCAGGATGAGGTAGCCCACGCCGCGCGCCGAGCCCAGGTACTCGCCCACCACCGCACCCACGAAGGCCAGGCCCACGGAGGTGTGCAGGCTGGAGAACACCCAGCTGGTGGCGCTCGGCAGGTACACGGTACGCAGCAGCTGGCGCTGGTTGGCGCCCAGCATCTTCGCGTTGGCCAGCACCACCGGGCTGACCTCGCGCACGCCCTGGTAGACGTTGAAGAACACGATGAAGAACACCAGCGTGACCGCCAGCGCCACCTTGCTCCAGATGCCCAGCCCGAACCACAGCGCGAAGATGGGCGCCAGGATCACGCGGGGCATCGAGTTGGCCGCCTTGATGTAGGGGTCGAGAATCAGGCTGGCCGTGGGCGCAAGCGCCAGCCACAGCCCGCAGGCCAGCCCGAGCACCGTGCCAATGCCGAAGGCCAGCACCGTCTCCAGCAGCGTGGTGCCCAGGTGCAGGTAGATGTCGGCGTTGCCCTTGAGCCCGTCGGGAAAGAGCGCGTTGGCCGGCACCTCGAACGGCAGAAACCAGCTCCAGATGCGCCCCGCCACCTGAATGGGCTCGCCCACGAAGAAGGCGAACTGCTGGTTGCGCGAGGCCAGGTGCCACGCCACCAATATCACCACCAGCAGCGCCAGTTGCCAGAAGCGCGCATTGCGTTCGTTGAGCCCGATGCGTGACAAACGTGACAAACGGGCCATCAGGCAGCCTTTCTCAGTTGCTGCGCATAGCCCTTGAGCACCTCGTCGCGCAGCACCTCCCAGATCTGCCTGTGCAACTCGACGAAGCGCGGCTGCGTGCGCACCTCGGCCACGTCGCGCGGGCGGGCCAGGTCGATGGCGAATTCGCCGATCGGGTGCGTCGCCGGTCCGGCGGACAGCACCACCACGCGGTCGCTCATGGCAATGGCTTCGTCCAGGTCGTGCGTGATGAAGAGCACCGCTTTTTTCTTGGCGCTCCACAGGTCGAGCACTTCGTTTTCCATCAGCTGGCGCGTCTGGATGTCGAGCGCGCTGAAAGGCTCGTCCATGAGGATGATGTCGGGGTCGAGCACCAGCGTTTGCGCCAGCGCCACGCGCTTGCGCATGCCACCGGAGAGCTGGTGCGGGTACCGGTCGCCAAAGCCCGAAAGGCCCACGCGCGAGAGCCAGTCCTCGGCCTGCTCGCGGGCCTGTGCGTCGGGCACCCCACGGTACTGCAGGCCCACCATCACGTTGTCGATGGCGCTGCGCCAGGGCATGAGCGCCTCGGTCTGAAACATGTAGCCCGCGCGCGTGTTGATGCCCGCGAGCGTCTGGCCGAAGACCTTCACCGTGCCCGACGAAGGCGCCAGCAGGCCCGCCCCCACGTTCAGCAGCGTCGACTTGCCGCAGCCCGTGGGCCCGACCACCGACACGAACTCCCCGGCCTTGATGCGCAGCGTGGTGTCTGCCACAGCGGTGTAGCGCTGGGCGGGATCGTCCTTCGAGTGAAAGGTGCAGCTGATGGAGAGGAGCTCGAGTGCGTGGTCAGGCATGGTCTTGAAGGTGCCGGCACGGTCTTGCATGCGCGTGCATGTTCGGACAAGGCAGAAAAAACCCGGCCTGGGCCGGGTCGCGGGAACGTTCGGAATCAGGCTTTGAACCTGTCTTTCGCGCGCCGAGCAAAATCGTTGGTGTAGGTCTTGGCAAGGTCGATCTTGTCGGCCTTCACGCTGGTGTCGAAGCTGGCGATGGCGGTGAGCGCCGTCTTGGGGCCGTCGGTCGGCACGAGGCCGTCGGTGGCGATCGATTCGCGCACCTTGTCGAACGAAGCCAGATACAGCGCGCGGTCGCCGAGCAGGTAGGTCTCGGGCACGGTCTTGATGATGTCGCCGGGGCCGGCCGTCTGCAGCCACTTCAGGCCGTGCACGATGGCGTTGGCCAGCGCCTGGCAGGTGTTGGGGTTCTTCTGGATGAACTCGCTCGACGCGTACAGGCAGGCCGCCGGCATGGTGCCGCCGAACACCTGCTGCGTGCCCTTGAGCGTGCGCGTGTCGCTGATGATCTTCACGTCGCCCTTCTGCTCGAGCATGGTCATCACCGGGTCGGTGTTGCTGATGGCGTCGATCTGGCCCGAGCGCAGCGCGGTGAGCGCACCCGCGGCCACGCCCACGCCAATGAAGCTCACGTCGCTGGCCTTGAGCCCGCCGCGCGAGAGCACCAGGTTGGCCACCATGTTGGTCGACGAGCCCGGCGCCGAGACGCCGATCTTCTTGCCCTTCAGATCCTGAATGCCGGTGTAGCCCGCCATGTTCTTGGTCGACACGCCCACCGCAATCTGCGGTGCGCGGCCCTGCAGCACGAAGGCCTGAAAGAACTGGTTCTTGGCCTGCAGGTTGATGGTGTGTTCGTAGGCGCCCGAGCAGACATCGGCCGAGCCGCCGACCACCGCTTGGAGCGCACGCGCACCGCCAGCAAAGTCGGAAATTTCGACATCGAGCCCTTCGGCCTTGAAGTAGCCCAGTTGTTCGGAGATGGTGAGCGGCAGGTAGTAGAACGCCGCCTTGCCGCCCACGGCGATGGAGATCCTGGTCTTCTCCAGCTTCGCCTGCTGCGCAAAGACACGCGGCAACGCAATGGTTGCGGCTGCAATGGCGGAGGCTGTGATGAGGGTGCGGCGATGAAGCATGAAACGGTGCCTGAAGCTGTGCCTGTGGGCTCTGTGATTCTTGTGGACTGAATCCAGCTTAGGGGCCGCACCACGCCGCTGCATCGGGGTGATCCCGTGCGGGTTTTCACGTAAACACGAAGACCTCGCCGAGAAGCCTTCGCGAAAGGGTCAACGCCCCAGAAAAAGTATCGCGATATTGACCAGAAACGCGAGTGCCCAGACTGCGCTGCGCGCACCGCCAATGCCCTTGATGTACAGCCCGACGTAGATCATGCGCAGCACCACGTAGGCCACGGCCAGCAGGTCCAGGCGCGACTGCACCACACCGAGCTGGTGCGCAATGACCACCGCGCCGATGAAGAACGGCAGGCCTTCGAAGCTGTTCGCTTGCGCACTGTTGGCGCGTGCGCGCCAGCCGCTCTGCCTGGCGGCCCAGTCGCGCGGATTCACGTTGTCGCGCGGGCCGAAGCTGCCGGCCTTGGCCACCCAGGCCGAGAAGTACGGCAGCACGCATGCGATCAACACGCACCAGTAGGCGACGGTGAGCAATGAAAAAGTCATGTCTGTGGGTGTGGGTTAGCGGCGGTCCACCAGCGCATGCGCGATGGTGCCGAGGTCGACGTACTCCAGCTCGCTGCCCGCGGGCACGCCGCGCGCCAGGCGCGTGACGGTGAGACCGTGCTGCTTGAGCGCTTCACCAATCACGTACGCGGTGGCTTCGCCTTCGGCGGTGAAGTTGGTGGCAAGGATGACCTCGCTCACGGTGCCGTCGCGCGCGCGGTCGAAGAGCTTCTGCAGGCCGATGTCGTTGGGCCCGATACCGTCGAGCGGACTGAGCTTGCCCATGAGCACGAAGTAGTAGCCGCGAAACGCACCGGTGCGTTCGAGCGCGGCCTGGTCGGCGGGCGTCTCCACCACGCAGAGCTTGGAGCCGTCGCGCCGCGAGTCCATGCAGACGCTGCAGATGGGCGCCTCGGTGAAGGTGTTGCACAGCTCGCAATGCCGCACGTCGCCCGCGGCCTGTTGCAGCGCGCGTGCGAGCAGCTGCGCGCCGTCGCGGTCGTGCTGCAGCAGGTGGAACGCCATGCGCGAAGCCGACTTGACGCCGACCCCGGGCAGGCGGCGCAGCGCATCGACCAATGCGTCGAGCGAACTGGCGTCAGCCATGTCAGCCGAGCCTTTCGCGCAGGAGCACCATTTAGAACGGCAGCTTCATGCCGGGTGGCATGCCGGGCATGCCGGCCGTGAGCTTGCCCATCTTCTGTTCGCTGGTTTCCTCGGCCTTGCGCACGGCGGCGTTGAAGGCGGCGGCCACCAGGTCTTCGAGCATGTCCTTGTCGTCCGCCAGCAGGCTGGGGTCGATGGTGATGCGCTTGACGTCGTGCTTGCAGGTCATGACGACCTTGACGAGGCCGGCGCCGGATTCGCCTTCGACCTCGATGTGCGCCAGTTCTTCCTGGGCCTTCTTGAGGTTGTCCTGCATTGCCTGCGCCTGCTTCATGAGGCCGGCCAGTTGTCCTTTATTGAACATCGTGTGGTCCTAATCGGTTGAGATGGGTTGGAAAGTGAGGGAAGGATAAGAGAGACAGGCCATCAGACCGGTTTCAGCGAGCCGGGAACGATCTTCGCATCGAAGTCGCGCATCAGCGCCTGCACCTCGGGGTCGCTCAGGATGGCATCTTCAGCCACCCGCTGGCGTTCTTCGGACGCGTGCTTGTTGCGGCGCGCCGGGCTGTCGATGACGCCGCCGATCTCGATGGCCAGCTTGACGTTGTGGCCAATGTTGTTCAGCGCCGCCGTCAGCTTCTCGCGGCTGGAGGGCTGGTTGAGCGTTTCGCGCTCGATGCGCAGCATCCATTGGTCGGTGTCGCGGCCCACCAGCTGGGACTGAAGCGCGAGTTCGCGTGCCAGCGCAGCGACCGCCTCGGACGCGACCAGCTGGGTGACCGTGGCGTACCAGAAGTCGCCATCCTCGCTGGGGGGAATGGGCGTGAAGGCGCGCGGCCCTTCGGCGCGGGGCTCATCGCGCGCGCCCGGCGGGGGCTGCACGCGAATCGGCACGCCGACGACCTTGGCGGAGTTGTCCGACGGGGCTGGGTGGGGGTCGGCATGGCGGGGTTCGTCGACCACGGAGAGCCGGTGGCCTGCGGGCGTTGAATGCGTTGAAGGCGCCGAAGGAGCCGAGGGGGCCATGGGCGCCGGTGCCGCAAGTGCGGGCGCGGCTGCCAACGGGGGCTCCGCGGGTGGCCTGACCACCACCGGCGCAGGCGCTGCCACAGGGGCAGGCGCAGGAGGCGCAGGGCGCGCGGCAGGCTGCGGCACGGCGGCCGCAGCTTCATTCAGAGTTTTTTTTTCCGGGGAGGCTGTCGAGGCAGCCGCTTGGGAAGGCTTGAAGGCCAACAGCCGCAACAGCACCATGGTGAGCGCGGCGTATTCGTCGGGCGCCAGGCCCAGCTCACCGCGGCCGTGCAGGCACAGGCTGTAGAGCAACTGGGTTTCGTCCGCCGGCATGAGCGCGGCAAGGCGTGCGGTGTCGGCCGCGTCGGGGTCGGTCGCCGAATCGGCCGATTCGGCGCGCGAAGGCACGGCCTGCAATACGGCCATGGCCTGCAGCACGGCCGTCATTTCTTCCAACGTGGAGGCGGCGGACATGCCGTCGACGCGCAGCGCCTCCGACGTCTCGACCACCGTCTTGCCGTCGCCTTGCGCCAGCGCCTCGATCAACTTGAAGACATGGCCGCGGTCCACGCTGCCCAGCATCTGGCGCACGCCGGTTTCCAGCAGCTCGCCGTTGCCGAAGGCGATGGCCTGGTCGGTCAGCGAGAGCGCATCGCGCATCGAACCGCGCGCGGCACGCGCCAGCAGGCGCAGCGCCTGCTGCTCGGCCGGCACCTGCTCGGTCTGCAGCACGCCGGTCAGGTGTTCGAGGATGGTCTCGGGCGCCATCGGGCGCAGGTTGAACTGCAGGCAGCGCGACAGCACGGTGACCGGCACCTTCTGCGGATCGGTCGTGGCCAGCACGAACTTGAGGTACTCGGGCGGCTCTTCGAGCGTCTTCAGCATCGCGTTGAACGCGGTGTTGGTGAGCATGTGCACTTCGTCGATCATGAAGACCTTGAAGCGGCCCTGCACCGGCTTGTAGACGGCTTGCTCGAGCAGCGACTGCACCTCGTCCACGCCACGGTTGGAGGCCGCGTCGAGCTCGGTGTAGTCCACGAAGCGGCCGGAGTCGATGTCGCGGCAGGCCTGGCACACGCCGCACGGCGTGGCGGTGATGCCGCCCTGCCCGTCCGGCCCCTGGCAGTTGAGCGACTTGGCCAGGATGCGCGACACCGTGGTCTTGCCCACGCCGCGCGTGCCGGTGAAAAGGTAGGCATGGTGCAGGCGCTGTGTGGTCAGCGCGTTCTCCAGCGCCTGCACCACGTGCCCCTGGCCGACCATCTCAGCGAAGGTTTTCGGACGGAACTTGCGAGCGAGCACGAGATAGGACATTGCGGGCATTCTAAAAGGCACAAGGCACCGATCCGACCCGCACGACAAGAAACGCGGTGCTTCCGCGCGCCTTGCGCAGGGGCGGTGCGCAAGACCACCGAAGTGGTCACCCCGACCTCTGAAAGGACGTTGGTCGAACGGCGCGAAGTGGGCAAAGACTCGTGGTTAGAATGCAGGCTGACGGGCCTCCCTGCATGGTGAAGTGGCCAACCGGGTCAGGTGGGGAACCAAGCAGCCCTAACTGCGTAGTCAGTGCCAGGGGTAAGGCTCGTCAACTATCAACAGTGCTACAGTTTTCCCTCGGAGCCAGCATTCATGCGGCCTCCAGCGCGATAACTGTGGCACGTCGCTGTAGCACTCGGCCCGATGACAGATCGTCAATATCGTCATCGGAGAGGACATGGCATCGAAAATACCGAGTCTGTTTCAGCGTGGGGGAATGTGGTGGCTGCGCGTGGTCGCGCCGCTCGAACTGCAGACCCCTTCTACGGCGGCAAGCGCATCGCACACAGCGGCTCCTTGGGCACCAGTGACCCCCAGGAAGCCAGAGTCCGCGCCGCTGCGAAGCGAGCGGAATTGGAGGCGCAGTTTCTCCGGCAGTGCCGTGAACTAGCTCCGCCGAAATTGGCGGCCATCGCTCCCGAGGTTCGGCGCTGCATCGTTGAGGCGCTCCTGCATGCGGACATCACCGAAGATGCCGCGCAGCGCATGAATAAAGGCCGATCCTCCCGCGTTTATGGGCCGGTCATAGTGGCCTATGAGCTTGCAGACGGGGCCCTACCAGAACGGCCTACAACCCCTCCAGTGAGCCCCCTAGCGCCACTGGCGCCTGAGGTGGTCGCCGCACGCGCTGCATTCAACAAACGCAGGCGGGAGACGGTCCGCGCCGCTTTGGTCAGTGGAAACCTCGAAGTGATGATTCCCATCGTGCAGCCTATCGTGAGGCGCCTGGGCCTCGCTATCGACTACATGACGCCCGATGGCGCCCAACTGCTACAGGAATGCTTGGCCGCGTACAGCAGCACCCGTGACACCGCCGTACATCGCGACGAGGGACAGGTGGTCCAGACGCCGCCTGCACCTGTTCTGCCTGCCGAGGTGAAGCAACATGCGCAGGAGCTACAGGCGCTACCGAAGGCCCCCCCTACGGCTCAAGGACATTGAAGCCGACTGGCTCGCTCTCAAGACCCGCACCCGCCCCGCCGTCAAGATCACAGAGCGAGCCTTGCGTTTGCTGACGGAGGCTGGCGCCGACGTACCACTCCCCGAACTTGATCGAACGCATGGCGCCAAGTTGCGAGCCCACCTCGTCGCAAAGGGCATCAAAGGCCAGTCAGTCAAGAATCTGATCGGCCCGCTCCAAGCCCTTCTGAACGTTGCTGTGGACGCCGGAAAGCTCACGGTCAATCCGTGGGCTGGGTTGAAGATCGATACCAGCGACAGTACCCAGCGCTTGCCATGGCGCACGCAAGACCTGAAGAAGCTGGTGGCGACAAACAATGCCCGCGACAACGCAGGCCGGTGGTTGCTGCCGTTGGGGCTGTACTCGTCTGCCCGAATCGGCGAACTTGCGCAGTTGGAGCTAGCCGACATCAAGCAGATCGACGGTGTCTGGTGCATAGAGGTGCACGATAGGAGGACTGATGGCCACCTGAACCGCACGGTCAAAACAAAGGCCGGAGAGCGCTCTATTCCAATCCACCAGCACCTTATCGATTTGGGATTTCTGGAGTTCGTCGAGGCATCAAAGAAGGCCGCCGAACGCTTTGTTTTCCCGAGATTCATTCAAAAGGGAAAGCGGCGCCCCGGCGACCTTGCAGGTCTGGATTTCCTGAAGCTGCGTGAGAGTGCGAATGTCGCTCTGGACGAGCGTTTCACGTTCCATTCGCTGCGACACAATGGCCGGTCGATGTTGGCGGCTGCCGGGGTCAATGAGCAAATCATTGACAAGCTGGTCGGTCACGAGAGTGGCACTGTGCAAGGCCGCTACACGCATGCGGATGTGGCAACGCTGGCCGCCGCAGTGTCCAAGCTAGATTGGACAGCGCTGGACCTCAGGCGGACTCAGTAGCGACCAAACAACAGCCCGACGGAGGGCTTGACTTTTTCGTTCGAGCGGAGCCGCTTCCGCCTCGCAAGTCTGTGTCGCGTTTGAATAAGGCGCAAGTCGCTGAGAAGCAAATGCTTCGCAAGTGACTCGCGCTACACGCCGGGGAAAGCCCCTCAACTAGGCAACTCGTGCTGCTGACTTTCGCAACCGCAGCGAAGAAAGTCGGGCTTCCAGCAACAACCGAGGCCGAAAGCCATGCACGACAAGCCCATCCTCACCTTCACGCAACGCGCTGCAATCGAGTCCCTGCGCAAGAGCCTCACACGCCGGTTTCAACGCACGGTAACCGTTGACTACGGCTATACCGACGATGGGCAGATTCATGACGCCCTGTTGGGTATCGAAGTTCTGCGTGAAGGCCCATTCAACGGGGCACCCGCGCCTCTTGTGTCGCTCCTTGCCGGCCCAGGTAGAGCGCTCAAATCGGCTAGGCTTCGCGGACTCGCGAACGCGCCGCGCTGACTGGGGCTCCCGTACTGCCTCGGAGAATGAAGCAGTCGCCTATGACCTGAAAGGGCTAGAAGTGGAACTGATCGTCGAGACGTATCCGAATCCGGGTGAGCCATCTTCTCGGGCCATCCGCGTTCGTCCTGTCGACTCCCGGTACAGGGAATTCCAGGTGTCATGCTCGGTGGCGATGAGGACGGCTTGGAAGGTAGGCCAGCGCTTCAAGATTGAAGTGCAGTGGGTCTGCGCCGACAACCGCAAGCCCTACCTTCGAATGCTGGAGGAGCATGGCTGGACTCCCCTTTAGGTCCAGTGCATCCCAGTGAAACCAAGCGCCATGACCTGTCCTAGGTCATCGCGACGGACGCTAGATGAAGAGCCCCCTCGGCATAGCCATTACGGACGAAGTAACTCGCGCAGCGGCACCGTCTGAATGGCGCACTCCCCCGCGGGGGGCGGCCGTTTCTCCGTGTCCTCGTTCGGCGGCTGGGGAACCTGATCCACCATCACTGCCCTTCCAAGCCAACCGCACTTCGTGCACACGGGACGTTCCCACCAGACCTCGGGGTCATCCTCACGTAATCCCCGTTCCGGCGTCAATCTGTGCGATCCGCACGCAGGGCACTCTTCTGGTACCCCGCGAATGTGTCGGATGACTGTCGAGGTCATAAGGCCGAGCGCATTTTCCACGACCGTGAGGCATGCCTCTGCATCGTGCCATTTCGAATTCTTCGTGTGAGTGAGCCAGTTCGCGAACTTCCAGGAGCTATCCAGCAATGCCTTGAATAGATGGCGTCGATATTCATGCGTATTGCCCGGTAGCACGACGCTGCAGATGTGGTCTCCCCACGCTTTGAGGTCCGCCTTTTTCGGCGGCGCTTCAGTCGAAGTCCAAGGTACGACGATCTGTGCCGCTGCGGAGAAAGCGAGCAACGCCTCGCGGCATCTCACGCCCAACGACTGATAGTCGGCCACCTCTTGCGCCTGCCCGAGAGCGTCGTGCGCCTCGTAGATGTAGCGAAACGGCTCGGCAAAGGGCTCCGCATCGAGTTCGTCAAGCTCCTTGCGCTCCGTACGAATCATCCGCGTTCCGAGTCCGACATGACACGTCAGCGCGATATCCATGTTCGGAAACTGCTCCTGCGAATACAGGTTTGTGGGATTCGTTATGACCCACCACCGATCCTTGTTTGTATGCACATCCCAAATGTCATGCTGAGCGCCGACGACGTTCTCCGAGTACATCTTCTGCACCATCTCGACCTTCAGGTCCGGCGCTTGCCAGTTCATGTACTCAACTATGTCCCCTGACTCTTGTTCAGTTGCCTTGAGCATGTGTTACCTAGGTTGCGCCCCCGGAGTGACGAGGTGGCTCCGCGCTCTTTTCGGCCTTCGGGGGCTGACCTGTATCGATTGCGGTGATGCTTGCCGCCTTTTCAAGCACCATAACCAACTCATCATGCGTCAAGTTCTCTGCATGAATGACGGTTCGGTCATGCGACGTGATGATGACTTTGCGGCCATGCCGATGCTTAAGAAAGGCAACGACCACACCAGCCAATGGCGCGGCGATGGTCACCGTCTTGACAACGTCCACCCATTCCCCGGACGCCATGACGACCCCGGGCGTAGGCGCGTTATGCACGAACTCGACCCCATGTTCCGCAAGAAGAGACAAGACCGGCTCGCGGCTGTGCCTGAATAGGTGGATGCGGATGCTCGATGCGATAACTTTCATCCTATCTAGCATAGCGACAAGCGGGCGCATAACACCCAAGGTCGCGCGGCGAAAGATCAGCGGCCGCCCGCTTGCCCTACGAAACGGACGCGCACTAGATCACCACTGTTTTTTTTGGACGCGCCGGGGTATCTCCGGGACGGCCTTTGCAGACGCCCAGGCTGAGCGCATCCGTGGCAGCTCTCCAGCTTCGACACTCGATGCACGCCGTGTATCCTGGAGGCCTCCAAGGCCCGCAGAGAATCCGACAAGGCCAAGTACAGCGCCCTATCTTCCAAGTCGCAAAAAGCAAAACGCAGAGCAATCAAGGCCGCTGGGGGTCCTGAGGCCTACGCAGCCCAGCAAGCCGCCCTCGCGCTCGTGCCCGTAAAGAGCACTTGGCAGCCTTGAGACGCGGTCTAAGGCGCAAGTACGGGCCACGCCCTGACGGGGTCAAGCTGATGATCGCCGAGCGCAGCCGCATGTACGCCGAGCGACGGCGGAGCAGTCCCGAGGAACCCAAGGAATTTCGGAGACCTGCTCAGAGCTTTGCGGACCTAGAGGCAATCCGCGCGCGGCATCGTGCAGCACTTGGCCCACACAGGGATGCTTAGTCGGACTGCCAGTTCTGGTCGAGCTCACACAGATGGTTAACACTCATCACATACCAGCGGGATGAACGTAACCTCGAGTAACTAAATTACTAGGGGTTGGGTGATGAAAATCAGCGAGAAATTTGAACTCGGACGCAGTCAGTTTGAACTCGACTTCATCGACATTGATACTGATGTCGATACACCCTTGTTTCTCGACCCCTATTTTCTAGGTATGCGAGCGGACGATTTTTCAACACGTGCTTATCGCACTGTCCGTAGTTTCTTCACATTTTTCATCGGGCTTATAAATCAAGGAAAAAATGATGCTGCCCGCTCGCTTTTCCTGCATCTTGAGGAGCCGAATGAAACCTGCTTGGGCTTGTCCGTAGGAACACCAAAGGGGCGAGGCGTGAATTCGTCTGATGCCGATCGAATTTTCCAAAGTATTCTTGCGAGCAAAGCGGTGCAAACGGGGCTTGTAGAGCACCTTGAAGATTTTCGAGTATTTGTCTATGGCGTCGACAAAGACAAAATCTCAGATATGACAACGAACATCATTCGTTCGCACCTCATCAATTATACCCAAGCTCAATGTCGCCTTTGGCAAATTCCGCTCGCACCCAAAATTCCAACCGGTTTTTTTTGGGATGCAGCATCGAGGTCTTGGAGGACCGGCTATTCTGAAATGCTGATAGTGGATCAGCGAAAAATCCTATTAGTCCCGAAAGGCATTGTTTCTTTTGCAAAAAGATATACGCCAAGCAGATTTCACCGTCAGTACCTACTAGAGTATCTTCAACATGAACACCTTAAGATGGGCTCGGCACTTGTACAGTACAGGGTTGACGACACACCATACGTGACAAAAAAGAGCCTTGAACCTGAAGCACCTTTTGACAAAGAGCATCTAGCCACATTCGTGCAGGCGCATCCGGAGGTCTTCAAGGAATTTCGCTCAGATCAAGTGCATGATCAAAAATCCATATCCGATGAAGATTTGAGCTCAGTAGACGTGAACGACGTCATCGCTCATTTGATCGAGCAGTTAAGGGCAGGCCAGCCAGGAAATGACGGTGCATCTCGCTACCACCGCATAGTTGTTAGCATTTTAGAAATGCTATTTTATCCAAAGCTACTTTGCCCACAGGTCGAAGTTGAAATAAATGAAGGACGGCGCCGAATCGACTTGACTTTTGACAATGCAGCGGTGGACGGTGTATTTGTAAGACTACAAAATCAATTTAAGCTCAACTGCCAATGGATCATTGTAGAATGCAAAAATTACACCAAGGACGTAAAAAACCCAGAGCTTGATCAAATTTCAGGAAGATTCGCCCCAAATAGAGGTCGAGTTGGCTTTCTCATATGTCGCGATGCCGAAAAAAGAGTTATGCTATTTGCCCGGTGCAACGATATATTCAAAGAGGAGCGAGGCCTTGTTCTACCAATCTTTGACAGTGATTTATTAGGATGCTTGGAAGCCAAGCTCGCCGGAAACGGTGAAGAGGTCGAGGATATGTTAACTCGGCGAATAAGGGATGTGGCGATGGGCTAAATTCAATGCTGTTGCGTTTTTCCGTTTTAATCGTAGCTCAACAATAACTTTTTCAGACCTATGGCAGTCACCATCACTTACGACCTTAGCGATGTAAATCCAGGCCACATGCGTACATATTTGCGCAGCATGTTCGAGCGATTTCACTTTCGACGGCTTGGAGGCAGCGTCTTTCGCTATGAGGGGGTCGCCGACGCTCAAGGGAATATTCAGGAAGACTGGCTCAATCACGTGGCGCCAGCGTTGATGTTCTTCCGGTCTTACATCCTCGCTCACAACATTACGCTGACGAGATTCAGCATCGATACGTCTAGTGTCGCGCTGATTGATCACAGCGAACCTACGTTGCTCCTCGGTTCACAGCCACAAATCGGTGCAACGTTGCCGCTCAACCTCGCCCCGACAAACGCCCAAGCAGGGACCGGAGCGATGATCAATTTTGTGGATGCCGCTATTGCCGCTACACCCTGAGAGGGGAGGGATGCCCATCACTGTCAGGCTCATTCGACGACGGTGCCTCAATCCTAGACGCCGCGCCTCAGTGATCGTCGCGGATCGGCTGAGATGCTGTGACGGGCGGCTAAACTCGTGGCTCGTCGTGCGTACTGGCACTGTGTACTGTCCCGCGTTGAAGGCCTTGTTTCTCCAATGGGGGCGCATCCCGGGCGCGGGTCGATCCCCTCCGGTCTTTTCTCCATGCCCACATGGGACCTAGGAGGCCATCTAGGCCTCTCGATCCCCTCACCGCGTCGAACAGCGCTTTTGCTGCCAAGCCCCTAGCCGAGATGCCGCGTCAGCCCCGCTTTGCACGGTGTCCTGAGCCGCCTTGCGGTACCATCGGAACGTCATCGGGTGATGTAGCACTTGCCCGCTAATCTAATGGTGCAACACTCTGAATTTCTTCAATGAAATCAATGGTGTAGGCCCCATGCGGTAAGGCTCGTCAACCTCTTCAGCAGCTCCGTTTCATTCCATGCGAAATGAAACGGGGCTTGCAAATTCACTCAGTCGGTCAGCAAAAACACCCTGCGGTGCAGGGCCTTCACAGGCCCAGCCGCTGGACAGCGCCGCGCGCCGCCGCGGCACCGCTGGCCATCGACGCCGTGATCAGATAGCCGCCGGTCGGCGCCTCCCAATCCAGCATCTCCCCCGCCGCGAACACGTTGGGCAAAGCGTTGGTCATCAGGTGTGCATCGATCGCGTCGAAGCGCACACCGCCCGCGGTGCTGATGGCTTCGTCGATGGGCCGCGTCGAGACCAGTTTCAGCGGCACGGCCTTGATCGTCGCCGCCAGTTGCGCTGCGTCCTGCATCGCCTCGCGGCTCAATGTTTCGTGCAGCACGCCGGCCTTGATGCCCTCCAGCCCGAGCCGGCTCTTCAAGTGGCTGCTCAGCGAGCGAGCGCCGCGCGGATGCGTTACCGCAGCCAGCACCTGCTCAGCGCTGCGATCGGGCAGCAGGTCGAGCAACAACGTGGCGCTGCCCTTGGCTGCGATCTCGTCGCGCAGCAGTGCCGACGCCGCGTAGATCAAGCTGCCTTCGATGCCCGTGGCCGTGGCCACGAACTCGCCCTTGCGCGCAAAGTTGCGCCCCTGGCTGTCGGTGAACGAGACCGCGACCGACTTGAAAGGCTGGCCCGCGAAGCGGCTGGAGAAATGCTCGCTCCAGCCCGCGCCGTTGAAGCCGGAGTTGGCGGGCAGCAGCGGCGCCACATCCACACCCTGCGCCTGCAGCCAGGGTGCCCATGCACCGTCGGACCCCAGCCGCGCCCAGCTTGCGCCGCCCAGCGCCAGCACCAACGCATCGGCCTTCGCCGTGACATCGCCACCCGGCGTGGCAAAGCGCAACGCGCCCAGGTCCAGCGCACCCTCACCCTGCCAGCGATGCCGCATATGGAACTGCACGCCCGCCGCGCGCAAGCGCTGCAGCCAGGCACGCAGCAGCGGCGCGGCCTTCATGTCGGTGGGGAACACGCGGCCCGATGTGCCGACAAACGTTTCGACACCCAGCCCCGCCGCCCATTCACGCACCTGCTGCGGACCGAAGCTCGCGAGCATCGGCTCGAGCTGCGCGCGACGCTCGCTGAAGCGGCTTGCGAACACATCGAAAGGCTCGGAGTGCGTGAGGTTCAGGCCGCCACGGCCTGCCAGCAAGAACTTGCGGCCCACCGAGGGCATCGCGTCATACACATGCACCTGCGCGCCGGACGCGCTCAGCACTTCGGCCGCCATCAAGCCGGCGGGGCCGCCGCCGATCACGGCCACGGTAGAGAAAACAGTCATTCGAGATTCACCAGTTCGCCCTGCCCGGTGAGGAACGCGACGCGCACCGTGGCACCGGGGTAGGCATGTTGCACTGCGGCGCGGTAGCGCTGCATCTGTGCGATCAGCGCGGCGTCCCGTTCGGGGCGCGCCGCGGATTTGTAGTCGAGGATCCACCAGGCGCCGCCGTCGCGCTCGCGCACCAGACGGTCGATGCGCAAGGTCTCGCCTTCATGCACCAGCGTGACTTCGTTGCCATGCCAGTCGACCCTGCGATCGTCCCACACCCAGGCCCCCTCGCCCGCGCGGATGCGCTGGGCCAGCGCCGCGGCGCCGCGCGCCTGCTGGGCGTCGAGCATGAATTCACGTGCCGCGGCCCGCACATGCGCCGCCGGTAGCGCCTCGCCCGGCACCGCCCATTCGAGCAAGCGGTGCATGGCCTGGCCGAAGGCCGCGGCGCGTGCGTCGACGGTGGCTTCGGCGGCTTTCTTCGCAGTGGGCGCGTCGGCGGACGGGGGCACCGTGGGCATGCGTTTCATGGCGAAGGTGGCCGCGGCAGTGACAGCGCCGGTGGCCGCGGGCAATGCCACCAGGGGCTCGTCGGCCTCGGTGGGTTCGCACAGCGCCTCCAGCCGCGCCCACCAGCTGCTTTCGTTGGCACGCGCGGGGCGCACCGACGACAGCACCAGCCGCTCGCGCGCCCGCGTGGTGGCCACGTAGAGGCCGTTGAGTTCTTCGCGATGCCGCGCGCGCTGCTCTTCCTCGAGCAGCGAGGCCGCGCACGCGGGCGGCGCTTTCTCGCTCGCCAAGAACACGAAGCGCGTGGGCGCGCTGTCGCTGCCCTTCCATTCGACCAGCACGCCCATGGTCTGCGCGCGCGGCGGTGCCGCGTCGCAATCGAGCATCAGCACGGTGTCGGCCTCCAGGCCCTTGGCACCGTGCACGGTCAGCAATTGCACCGCCTCGGGGGCGGCCACGTTCGGCGCCCGCACGCCGCCTGCGCGCAGGGCACGCACCAACGCATAGGGCGTGACGAAGCGCGCGCCATCGATGTCGAGCGACGCCGTGAGCACACCGCGCAGGTTGGCCAGCGCGCCCTGGCGCAGGGTGGCAGGCACGGCGGCGCCGAATTTCGCGAGCAGGTCACCGTCGTGAAAGATGGCGTCCAGCGCATCGTGCGGCGGCAGCGTCATCAGCCAACGCTGCCATTTCTTCAGCTTCACGCCTGCGTCGATCAACACCGGCGGCAGGCTCTCGTCCTTTTGGATGAGGGCGAACCAGCTGACCGCGCCGCGTTCGCGCTGGCGCAATGCGAGCTGCACCAGCACCTCGTCGTCGACACCGAACACCGGCGACTTGAGCGCGCGCGCCAGCGACAGGTCATGCGCGGGCGACACCAGCGCGTCGATCAGCGCAACCACGTCCTGTACCTCGGGCGCGTCGTGCAGCTCGTTCTTCTCGGGCTGCTGCACGGGAATGTGGCGCTGGCGCAGCGCGTCCTGCATGGCGGACAGGCGGCTGCGACGGCGCGCCAGCACCATGATCTGCCGCGGCGGTGTGCCGTCGGCAATGCGCTGCGCGACCCATTGCGCGGCCTGCTCGCATTCTTTCTGCAGCAGTTGTTCTTCGGGCAGCACGCGCGGGGTGACCAGGCTGTCGCGCCAGTGCAGCATGCCGTCGTCGGCCGGTTGCGCGTCGACTGCATCGCCGAGCGCATCGCGGTCGATGGCCGGCAGCCTGAGCAGCTCGCCCTCGTCGGTGCGCTCGGTGGTATGGGCGCGGTAGCCGTCGAATTCGCCGGCCTCCTGTGCAGCCAGCATGGCCGCATTGACCAGCCCGACCACGCCGCGCGCATTGCGGTGCGTGTGGTCGCAGTTCAGCAACTCGCCACCCAGCCCTTCGCGCACGAACTTCTTTGCAGCGATGAACACCTGCGGCTCGGCTCGGCGAAAGCGGTAGATGCTTTGCTTGGGGTCACCCACGATGAACACGCGCGGCGCGCTGCTGCCCGCGCCCACATAGGCGCTGAGCCAGCCGTACAAGGCCTGCCACTGCAGCGGGTTGGTGTCCTGGAACTCGTCGATCAGCAGATGCGCAATGCGCGCGTCGAGCCGCTCCTGCACCCAGCCCGACAGCGCGGACTGGCCCAGCAGCAATTGCGCGGCCTGCTCGACATCGTTCATGTCGACCCAGCCGTGGGCGCGCTTCACGTCGGCGAAGGCAGCGATCAACAGGCGCGTAAGGCGTGTCATGCGCTGTTGGTAGAGCCAGGCCGCGTGCTGGGCCTGGGCACCGCACAGCACCTGCAGGTCGGCCTCGGCTTCCTGGGCTGCTGGGAATTTCTGCAGGTTCTTGTTGAGGCGGTCTTCGGTGGCAACGAAGAAGTTCTTGCGCAGGTGCGCGAGCGCGGCCGGCAGGGTTTCGGCGGTGGGCTCTCCGGTGCCGAAGATATCGATGATGGCTTCGGCAGCTTTCTGCGGTGTCTTGTTGGACTCGCGACCCAACGCGGCCGCGCGGTCGAGCCAGCGGCGGCGAACCGGCTCGCCCAGCAGCGCTTGCGTCGGCTCCTGCAGCCCGTCGAGCGACGGGTAGAACGCGCTGAAATGCTGCACCGCGTGCTCCGCATCGGACAGCGAAAACTCGACGCGTTTGGACAGTGCCTCGCCCAGCGCCTTCGCCGTCTGCGAGCGGCCGTGGGTGGCGACCACGGCGTAGTAGTCGGCCAGCGTGTCCTTGTCGGCGGTGACAGCCTCGAAGAACGGCCGCCAGGTGTGGCCGCGGGCCTCGGCATCGTCCTCGAGCAGTTCGTAGTTCGACGGCAGGCCCAGTTCACGCAGCACAGCGAGCGGCGCGTTGCGCAGCAGGCCGGCAAACCAGGCGTGGAAGGTGCGGAACTGCACCGGCCGGCCGCCTTCGAGCAGACGGCGGTACAGGCCCTTCAGCCGCGGCACGGCGGCCAGCGCAGCCGCAGGTTCGACGCCGCGAATCACGAGTTCGCGCACCAGTTCCTCGGGCGGGCGTTCGGCAAAGTCTTCTAGCCACTGGTCGAGGCGCTCGCGCATTTCGCCGGCGGCCTTCTTGGTGAAGGTGATGGCCAGAATCTCATGCGGCTCGCAGGCGGATTCGCCCTCCTCCAGCAACGCGCGCAGGATGCGCGACACCAGCATCCAGGTCTTGCCCGCGCCGGCGCAAGCCTCGACGGCGACCGAGCGGCGCGGGTCGCAGGCGACGGTATAGAAGGCCTCGCGCTCGACGTGGCGGCCGTTGTGTTCGTAAGCGGCGCCGTTCATTTCGACAGTTCCCAGAAGTCCTTGCGGCACAGGCCGCGCGCCGCGCAGAAGTCGCACACGGCGCCCTCCCCCAACGGCGGCAATGCCACGCCCTGCGCAATGCGCGTGAAGTCTTCGATGATGCCGGCCACCAGGGCGTCTCGCGCCTCCACCACGGCCGGCTGCTCGACGGTCTGCGTGCCGGAAGATTTTTCGCCCACGTTCACGTAGGCCGCGCGCAAGGTGTCGTCGGCCACCAACGCGGCGTAGAACGCGAGCTGCGTGTCTTCGGTCGGGTCCTTCACGCGCTCCTTGGTGACCGAGGACGACTCGGTCTTGTAGTCGATCACGAAGGCCTGGCCGTCGGGCATGCGGTCGATGCGGTCGAGCCGGCCGACCAGCCGCAGCGTGCCCAACGACTGCTCCTTCCAGGGCTCGGCCTCGACGAACACCGCGCCGCTCGCCTCATGGCCGGTGAGCCAGCCAAGGTAGCCGTCGCGCACGGCGGGCCAGGCGGCGGCAAAGGGCAGAAATTCGGCATCGGACAAGCCCATTTCGCGCGTGGCGCGCTGCGCCGCGGCCTCGATGAACGCCAGGCGCGCCTGAGCCTCCTGTGTCGGGGTGTCGATCAAGGCTTCGTGGAAATGGCCGAGCACGGCATGCAGCCAGTTGCCGAAGTCGCGCTTGTCGACCTCGGCATCAAGCTCGTCGGCGCTGCGCAGGCCCAACTGGCGCAGCGCGAAGAAGCGGTAGGGGCAGCGGCGCAGGTCTTCGTACACGCTGGTCGAGATGTTCTCCAGCGGCAGCAGCGCGCCCGAGGGCGTCGGGCAGCGGGTCGGCTGCACGGCCACCTCGCGCGGCAGGCGCGGGTCGGTGGTGGGCTGCAGGGCGTGGTCGAGCCGCAGCGCCTGCACCAGCGGGCTGGGGCTCACCGGCTCGCCGGTGGCGTCGGACTGGCGCCAGAGCAGCTCGCAGCACGGGTTGCGCAAGGCGTCGGCCCAGGCGGCACGCTGCGCGGCTTCGAGCACTTCGCGCAGTGGCAGGCCGAGTTCGAGGCGCTGGGCGGCGCTCCAGTTGCCGGGCGGCTCGGGGGACGCGGGCAGGCGCCGGTCGTCGCAACCCGGAATGACCACGGCCCCGAACGCGCGGCCGAGCAGCTGGTACAGCGGCAGCACGACGACGCGCGGGGCCAGGTCGCCGGCGGGCGGCACGAAGCTCGCGTCTTCGAGCACGTCCCGCGCCCAGGCAGTGAATTCGGCCAGCGTGTGGCGACCGCCAGGAAACTCGTCGTCATCGCCGTGCGCGCCGGCGTCGAGCCAGAGCGCGCCGATGACCTTGCCGCCGGCAAAGTCGTCGAGCAGCAATTGCCAATGGCCACCCGCTTCGAGCAGTTCGCGCAAGGCCAGCAGCCATTCGGCCAGTGGACGTGAGCGGGCCACGGGCATGCGGCGCGCTTCGATGGAATCGGTGAAGGGCAGCAGCGCCACGTCCTGCGGCTTCTCGCTGCGTGCCACCAGCGAGCACCAGGCGGACCAGTCGCGCAGGCCCTCGCGGCGCAGGCGCGCTTCGAGCGACTGCACGACTGCCGCGTCACCGTCGGCACCGCCCTTGAGCCATTCGAGCACCTGGTCGCTGCTGGCGTCGTGGGCGCAGGCGCGCAGCGCGCTCATCAGCGTGGCGGCGGCGCGCGTGGTGGACAGCTTCCAGCCGGTCTCGTCGTGCGTGACGACGCCCTGCGCTGCCAACTGCGCGCTGATGCGGCGGGTGAGTGCGCGGTCGGTGGCAATCAGCGCGACGGGCGCGCGTTCTTCAGCCAGGTGGCGCAGCACGCAGGCGGCGGCGATCTGGGCTTCGTCCTCGGGGTCGAGCGCCACATGCCAGGCGACAGACTGCGCGGGCGCGGCGGCGGGCACGAGCGAGAAACGAAGGGCATCGTCGCCCCACAGGTCGCACAGCGACTGGGTGAGCGGATCGGTCTGGAAGCCTTCGAGGACGATCAGTGCATCGACCTGCGCGCGCGTCGAGTCACGCATGAGCACATCGGTCGCGTAGCCCGAGGTCGACACCCAC
This sequence comes from Variovorax sp. H27-G14, assembly GCF_046156345.1. Taxonomy (NCBI): domain Bacteria; kingdom Pseudomonadati; phylum Pseudomonadota; class Betaproteobacteria; order Burkholderiales; family Comamonadaceae; genus Variovorax; species Variovorax sp. H27-G14. The sequence goes on along the minus strand of NZ_JAYLVN010000003.1, from coordinate 329,917 downwards.
GCGACGGCAATGCGGATCAGCGCGCTTTCGGTGCGGAACCACTCCGACTCGCTGCCCGCCTCGGCCACGCCCGCAGCGCGCTGGGCCCAGTCGCCAACGCGCACCTCGGGCGTCACGGCGGCGGCAAGAGGTGCCAGCTGGTAGGCCAGTTCGACCACGCGGCCGGCGAGGGCAAAGCGCTCCGCGTTGAAACCGGACTGCGACAGCAGCGCCTGCGCGGTGACGAGGTCGCGCGCCATGTCGTGCGCAATGTCGTAGCCGGTGGGCACGAAGCCGCCCGCGCTGCGGGCCCAGTTGTGCGTGGTCTCGAAGCGCGGCACGAAGCCGGGGCTGCCGCAGCGCGCCCACATGCCGCGGGCCACCGCCATCAGCTGCGCATAGGGCACCAGCACCACGGTGCGCGCGGCGTGCAGTTGGCGTTGGGCGAGTGCGTGCACGATCCGCGCGACGACGCCGTCGGCGGGATCGCACCACAGGGCCTGGGCAGGGTGGCCTTCGTTCATGTTCTATCGAGGGGTTTGAGAGCGTGGGAGCGGGCGTGGCGACACGGTGCGCAAGGGCTTTGGCTATCGCTGCCATAGCGTCCCCGCACGGGACGCCACCCCTTGGTTTCTGTCACAATGACCCGCACTTTAGCTGCACCGAAACTCCCTGCGCACAAGGACCCATCACATGGCCAGCGAACTCATCAAACACATCTCCGATTCCTCCTTCGAGGCCGACGTGCTCAAGTCCACCCAGCCCGTGCTGGTCGACTACTGGGCCGAATGGTGCGGCCCTTGCAAGATGATCGCCCCGATCCTCGACGAAGTGTCTGCCACCTACGAAGGCAAGCTGCAGATCGCCAAGCTCAACGTGGACGAGAACCGCGACATTCCCGCCAAGTTCGGCATTCGTGGCATCCCCACGCTGATGCTGTTCAAGGACGGCCAGCTGGCCGCCACCAAGGTCGGCGCCATGAGCAAGGCGCAACTCACGGCCTTCATCGACCAGCAGCTCGCCTGAGCGAATTCAACCGGCCAGCGCGCAATGCGTTGGCCGGTGCGTTTTTCCTGTCATAATCTCCCACAGATCACCGGCCCTTCCAGGCAACCGGTTCGAGTTCCCCGGTTAGTGAAGCAGTTCTCGCTTCACATTCAACCTCCCCCCGTTTTCCGTTCGATTACCCCGCGAGGGGTCATTCCATGCACTTAAACGAACTCAAGGCACTCCACGTGTCTGAAGTCCTCAAGCAAGCTGAAGCGCTTGAGATCGAAAACGTCGGCCGCATGCGCAAGCAGGAGCTGATGTTCGCGATCATCAAGAAGCGCGCCAAGGCCGGCGAGCAGGTCTTTGCCGACGGCGTGCTCGAAATCCTGCCCGACGGCTTCGGCTTTCTGCGCAGTCCCGACACCAGCTTCACCGCCAGCACGGACGACATTTACATCTCGCCCAGCCAGGTGCGCCGCTTCAACCTGCACACCGGCGACATGATCGAAGGCGAAGTGCGCACGCCCAAGGATGGCGAGCGCTACTTCGCGCTGACCAAGCTCGACAAGGTCAACGACGGTCCGCCCGAGCAGAACAAGCACAAGGTGATGTTCGAAAACCTGACGCCGCTGTTCCCCAAGGAACAGATGAAGCTCGAGCGCGACGGCCTCAAGGGCGAAGAGAACATCACGGGCCGCGTGATCGACATCATCGCCCCCATCGGCAAGGGCCAGCGCGCCCTGCTGGTGGCGCCGCCCAAGAGCGGCAAGACGGTGATGATGCAGCACATCGCCCACGCCATCAGCGCCAACTACCCCGACGTGCACATGATGGTGCTGCTTGTGGACGAGCGCCCTGAAGAAGTGACCGAAATGCAGCGCACGGTGAAGGGCGAAGTCATTGCTTCGACCTTCGACGAGCCCGCAGCGCGCCACGTGCACGTGGCCGAAATGGTCATCGAACGCGCCAAGCGCCTGGTCGAACTGAAGAAGGACGTGGTGATCCTGCTGGACTCGATCACGCGTCTGGCCCGCGCCTACAACAACGTCGTGCCCTCGTCGGGCAAGGTGCTGACCGGCGGTGTCGACTCCAACGCCCTGCAGCGCCCCAAGCGCTTCCTGGGCGCCGCACGCAACGTGGAAGAAGGCGGCTCGCTGACCATCATCGGCACCGCGCTGATCGACACCGGCAGCCGCATGGACGAAGTGATCTTCGAAGAGTTCAAGGGCACCGGCAACTCCGAAATTCACCTGGACCGCCGCCTGTACGAAAAGCGCGTGTTCCCGTCGATTCAGCTCAACCGCAGCGGCACGCGCCGCGAAGAGTTGCTGCTGGCCCCCGAGATCCTGCAGAAGACCCGCATCCTGCGTCAGCTCATGTACAACATGGACGAGATCGAGTCGATGGAGCTGATGCTCAAGAACATGAAGGCGACCAAGACCAATGTCGAGTTCTTCGACATGATGCGTCGCGGCGGCTGAGCACCACGCTCTTCCGCAAAAAGCGCGTCGGCCCTCACGGGTCGACGCGCTTTTTTCATGGGCATCCGGTTGCGATGGCGCGGCCTTCGAGGGCACTCTGGCGGCCGATGTCGAGCAACTCCATCAATGCTACAGCCTGCTCGGGCGGCAAGGGATTGGGCCCGTGGCCCAGGATCGCGTCGCGCACCGCAGCGTAGTAGTCGACGTAGTTGCCAGCGCGCGTGGAAACGCTGCGCTTGGTGAACGCCCCGTCACTGCCGACCAGCGTGAGCTCGCCGTCCAGCGGGTCGACGCCCCACCCTTCGGCCGGTGGTCTTTGCCCCGCGCGCAATGCGTCTTCCTGTGTGTCCGTGCCGTGCTTGACGTAGCTGCCGCGCGTGCCGTGAACGATGTAGCGCGGCGCCGCATGGGCCGCCAGCGTCGTCGAATGCAGCACCACGCGCAGCGGCGCATGCGGCCCACGCTCGTAGCGCAGCACGGCGTGAAAGTAGTCCTCGACCACTGCGCCGTCGCGCAGCACGGCGGTGTCGAGCTGCAGCGTGTCAGGTCGGCCGAAAAGCTGCACCGTCTGGTCGACCAGATGGGCGCCCAGATCGACCCAGAGGCCCGCACCCGGCACCGCCTGCTCACGCCAGCGCACCTTCACCTCGGGCCGAAAGCGGTCGAAATGCGATTCCAGGTAAACCGGGCGGCCCAGTTCGCCGCTGGCCAGCAGGTCTTTGAGCGTGAGGAAATCGGCGTCGAAACGCCGGTTCTGGTACACGGCCAACACGCGATCGTTGCGCTTGGCCAACAATTCAAGCGCCCTCGCCTCGGCGACGTCGAGCGTGAACGGCTTGTCCACCACCACGTGCTTGCCAGCCTCCAGGACCGCCCTGGCGACGGGAAAATGCTGCGCGTTGGGCGTTGCGACCACCACCAGGTCGATGTCCGACCGGGCCACCAGCGCGGCCACATTCGGCACCACGTCCACGCCGGGCCAGTCCGCCAGCACCTTGTGCGGCTGCGAGCTGGCCACGGCTGCCAGCACCAACCCCGGCACCGCCGAAAGCACCGGGGCATGGAAGGTCTGGCCGGCAAAGCCGTAGCCGACGAGGCCGGCGCGCAAGGGTGTAGCAGTCATTGGAAGGGCTTGTTTGCTGGCAAAAGGGGCAGTATGCGATAATCATGGGCTCCGCGAAAAGTGCGGCTGGGCAGCGTCGCCCGGCCTCCCCAGACTCCTCCGGGATTCCCTTGGGACGGTATGCCAGTTGACTGGCAAGCTGGTGGCTCTCGCATCGACCGCGCATTGATTCCAACAGCGCAAAAGGAAACACCATGGCAAAAGAAGGCATCCACCCGAATTACCGCGACATTCTGTTCGTCGACATGTCGAACGGTTTCAAGTTCGTGACCCGTTCGTGCGCAAACACGAAGGAAATGGGCAAGACCGAAGACGGCCGCGAACTGCCGATGTACAAGCTCGACACCACGAGCGAATCGCACCCGTTCTACACCGGCACGCAAAAGTCGGTCGACAACATGGGCGGCCGCGTCGAGAGGTTCCGCAACCGCTTCGGCAAGACCACCGGCGCTGCTTCGAAGTAAGGCACGCGCTTTCGCGTCGAGGGCAGCCCGGTTTACCGCGCTGCCCTTTTTCTTTCCGACTCCAGCTTTCCGCCACTTGAACCAGCCCACCCCCGCAATCGTTGCCCAGAATGCCGTGCGCCGCCTGCCGCGCATCGCATTGCTCATGCTGTGCGCGGCCTACCTGCTGCCCGGCCTGGTCGGCCGGGGCCCCTGGAAAAGCGCGGACATCACGTCCTTCGGCTACATGGCCGAGCTGGCCCGCACCACCGAGGGCATTGCGCGCTGGTTCGACCCGATGCTGCTGGGCCTGCGCCCCGAAACGCCCGCGCTCATTCCGTACTGGATCGGCGCCCTGGCCATCAAGATCGCCCCGTCGTGGCTGAACCCCGACCTGGCCGTGCGCATCGTCTTCGCGTTCCTGCTGTGGGGCACCTTCACCGCCACCTGGTACGCCGTGTACTACCTGGCCCGCACTGCGCGCGCCCAGCCCGTGGCGTTCGCCTTTGGCGGGGAGGCCCGGCCGACCGACTACGCGCGTGCCATTGCCGACGGCGGCGTGCTCGCGCTGATCGCCTGCCTGGGCCTGGCCCAGCTTGGCCATGAAACCACGCCCGCGCTGGCGCAGCTGTTCTTTGCCTCGCACCTGTTCTACGGCGTTGCCGCCCTGCCTTACCGCCGCGCCGGCCCGGTAACGGCCCTGGTGGTCGGCACGCTGGGCATCACGCTGAGTGGCGCACCCACAGTGGGGCTGGCGCTGGCCATCGGCAGCGCGCTGTACATCGCCTACGAGCGCCGGCGCACCGCGCTCGCCCAGGCCGAAGCCCCTTACGACGAAGACACCGGCCCCGGCTACACGCGCGGCGCCCTGCTCACGATGGTGGCCGTCACCGTGCTGGCCGCAGTGCTGGTGTTCAGCCTGAAGCTGCAGCAGTGGAAGATCACCATGACCGGCGGCTCGCTGCTGGGTGACGTGCGCAGCCAGGCCAAACTGCTGCTGTGGTTCACCTGGCCGGTCTGGCCGCTCGCCCTCTGGACGCTGTGGCGCTGGCGCCGCCAGCTCACGGCGCGCCATGTGGCCCTGCCTTTCTGGTTCGCGGCGGTGCCGCTGGCCGCCACCTGGAGCACCGACTTCTCGGACCGTTCCCTGCTGCTGTCGCTGCCCGCGTTTGCCACGCTCGCCGCCTTCGCGCTGCCCACCTTCCGGCGCAGCGCGGCGGCGCTGATCGACTGGTTCAACGTGCTGTTCTTCAGCGGCCTGGCCGTGATGGGCTGGGTCTACTGGATCGCCATGCAGACCGGCGTGCCGCCCAAGCCGGCCGCCAGCGTCGCGCGACTGGTGCCCGGCTTCGTGCCCGAGTTCTCGCCCATTGCCGTCGTGCTGGCGGTGGCCGCAACCATCGCTTGGTGCTGGCTGGTGCGCTGGCGCACCGGGCGCCACCGCGCGGCGCTCTGGAAGACGCTGGTGCTGCCCGCCGGCGGTACCGCGCTGTGCTGGATGCTGCTCATGACGCTCTGGCTGCCCCCCATCGACTACGCCCGCAGCTACGTGCCGCAGGTCGATGCGGTGGTCGAGCGCGTCGGGCGAAGCAGCTGCGTGGCCGAACTGGCGCTCAGCCGCGCGCACATTGCAGCGCTGCGCCATCACGGCCAGCTCGACGTGAAGCCGCTGCTGCTCGACAACACCTGCCCCTGGCTGCTGGCCAGCCCCGAGACCATCGAGCGGCTGCACACCATCATTCCGTTCGATCAATGGCGCTTTGCCGGGACGTTGCGCCGCCCGAGCAGCGCGGCGGACGACCTCCTGCTGTACCAGAAGATCCCGCCGCAGTGAGCGGCGAACGGGGCCTGATCGCGCGGCACGCCGGCACGGTGCTGGTCGGCCAGCTGGCCGTGATGGCCTTCGGCGTGACCGACACCATCATCGCGGGCCGCTATTCGGAAAACGCACTGGCCGCGTTGTCGGTGGGCGCGGCCGTCTTCGTGAGCGTGTACGTCTCGCTGATGGGCGTGCTGCAGGCGATGCTGCCGATCTGGGCCGAGCTGCACGGTGGCGGGCGCGGCAGCGAAGTGGGCCGATCGGTACGACAGTCTCTTTACCTTGCCGGCATTGCCATCGTGATCGGCATGGCGGTGTTGCTGTCGCCCGGTGCGGTGCTGCGGCTGACGCAGGTGCCGCCCGAGATGCGCGGCGAGGTCGAGGCCTACCTGGTGGTGCTGGCCTTCGGCCTGGCGCCGGCGCTGCTGTTCCGCCTGTTCAGCACGCTGAACCAGAGCCTGGGCAAGCCCCAACTCGTCACCTGGCTGCAACTGGGTTCGCTGCTGGTGAAGTTGCCGCTGTCCGTGTGGTTCACCTTCGGCGGTGCGGGCCTGCCCGCCATGGGCCTCGTGGGCTGCGGCTGGGCCACGCTGTGCGTCAACTGGGCCATGCTCGCCTGCGCCGTGTGGCTGCTGCGCAGCAGCCCGTTCTACCGCGGCTACCGGCTGTGGCAACGCATCGAGCCGCCCGACTGGCGCGCGATCTACCAGTTCGCGCGGCTGGGCGTGCCCGGCGGACTTGCGGTGCTGGTCGAAGTGACCTCGTTCACTTTGATGGCGCTGTTCATCGCCCGCCTTGGCACCGCTGCCGCGGCGGCGCACCAGATTGCGGCCAACCTGCTGGCGGTCGCGTACATGGTGCCGCTGTCGCTGGCCATTGCCACCAGCGCCCGCGTGAGCTTCTGGCTCGGTGCGCGCGACGCCGCCAAGGCCCGCCATGCCTGCCGCCTGGGGTTCGAGCTGACCGTGCTGTGTGCCCTGCTGTTCGCGACCGCCATGCTCACGCTGCGCTTTCAGCTGGCCAACGTGTACTCCGACAACCCTGCGGTAATTGCGCTGGCGGCCACGCTGCTGCTGGTGGTGGCCGTCTATCACCTTGCGGATGCGTTGCAGACCCTGTGCGTGTTCGTGCTGCGCTGCTACCGCGTGACGCTGGCGCCGCTGGTCATCTACTGCACGATGCTGTGGGGCGTGGGCCTGGGCGGCAGCTACCTGCTGGCCTACCGCGGCCTGGGGCCATGGCCGGCCATGCAGTCGCCGCTGGCGTTCTGGCTCATGAGCGCCGGCGCGCTCGCGGTCGCGGCGGTGCTGTTCGGCGCCCTGCTGCACTGGACGATGCGCAAGCGCTCGCCCTGAGCCTTCTTCTGCTTTCTTGCGGGCGGCTTACTTCGCCAGCACGCGCGCTTCACGCACGCGGGCCGCGGGGAACAGCAGCGCGAAGCGCGAGCCCTTGCCCACCGTGCTTTCGATGCGCAGCTCGGCGCCATGCCGCTGCGCAATGTGCTTGACGATCGCAAGCCCCAGGCCCGTGCCACCCGTTTCACGCGAACGGCTGCGGTCGATGCGATAGAAGCGCTCGGTCAGCCGCGGTATGTGCTCCGCGGCAATGCCGGGGCCCGTGTCCTTCACCGCGTATTCGCCGCGCCCGTCGGGCAGCACGCGCCAGCTCACAGCCACCTCGCCGCCGCCCGGTGTGTAGCGGATGGCGTTGGTCAGCAGGTTCGACATGGCGCTTTGCAGCTCGGTCGGCGCGCCCGACACCTCCGACTGCGCATCGATGGTGAAAGACAGCTTGTGCCCCAGCGGCGCCAGCCGTTTCGAAAGCCCGCGCCCCTCGTCCTCGCAATGCGCAAGCAGCGCGCGAATTCGAATCCACTGGTTGCCCGAAGGCGCCGCGCTGCCTTCGAGCCGCGACAGCGTCAGCAGGTCGTTCACCAGCGTTTCCATGCGGTGCGACTGCTGCCCCATCAGCTGCAGGTAGCGCATGCGCTCGTCCGCGTCGAGCGGCAGGTTCTGCAGCGTCTCGACAAAACCGGCCAGCACGGTCAGCGGGGTGCGAATTTCATGCGACACGTTGGCCACGAAATCGCGCCGCATCGCCTCGGCCTGCTCCAGCGCGGTGATGTCGCGCGTGAGCAGCATGCGGCGGTTGCCCGCGTAGGGATGCACCTGCACCGACAGGCGCACCGCATGGCCGCGCTGGTGTGCGTGGTGGCCCATGCCGGGGGCGTCGATGACCACGTCGCGGCTGTAGTTCCATGAGGCCAGGTAGGCCACGAAGGCCGGGTCGCGCACCAGGTTGGCCAGGTGCTGCGCCAGGTCACGCTCCGCGTCGATGCCGAACTGGCTGGCCGCCGTCTGGTTGCACCACTCGATGCGGCCCTGCTCGTCGAGCAGCACCACGCCGTTGGGCGATGCCTGAATGGCCGCCAGAAACTCCTGCAGCCGCTCTTCGGCCTGACGGGTCTGCTGCTCGCGCTCGCGCAGCAGCTTGCGGATGCGCTCCGACAGCTCACCCCACACGCCTGGACCGCGCGTCGGCAGGCCGGCCGCGTCGTTGCGCAACACCTGCAGCAGGCGCTCGGCGCGCCAGGCGTCCAGCACCAGCCAGAGCACGGCGCCCAGCCAGGCACCCAGCCAGCCGAACTTCCAGCCGAAAGCAGCAACAACGCCCGTCGCAATTGCGAGAGACGCTATTAAAAATGTAGCAATGCGAAAAGGCATGGCGGGCGATTATCCGCGCCCGCCAGCAAGCGGCGCCGTCAGCACGGCACTCAAACCGTGACTTGGGCCGTCAGGCGATAGCCCGCACCGCGAACGGTTTCCACCATTGGCGCGGCGGCACCCAGCGATTCGCGCAGGCGTTTGACGTGCACGTCGACCGTGCGCTCCTCGATGTAGACGTGGTCGCCCCACACCTTGTCGAGCAACTGCGCGCGGCTGTGCACGCGCTCGGCGTGCTGCATCAGGTAGGCCAGCAGCTTGAACTCGGTCGGCCCGACCTTCAGCGCACCGCCCTGCCAGGTGACGCGGTGCGTGGAGGTGTCGAGTGCGAGCTCGCCGATTTCCACGCGCTCGGTCACCACCTCCGGCGCCCGGCGACGCAGCACCGCACGGATGCGGGCCAGCATTTCCTGGGTCGAAAAAGGCTTGGTGATGTAGTCGTCGGCACCGGCGTCCAGGCCGGCCACCTTGTCGGGCTCGTCGCCGCGCGCGGTCAGCATCAGGATGGGGATGGCCTTGGTGCGCGCGTCCTTGCGCCACTGGCGCGCCAGCTGCAGGCCGCTCTGGCCCGGCAGCATCCAGTCGAGCAGGATCAGGTCGGGCAAAAACGCGTCGATCTCGCGCTGGGCTGCCGCGCCGTCTTCCGACCAGATCGGCTCGAAGCCGTTGTGGCGCAGGTTGACGGCGATCAGCTCGGCGATCGAGGACTCGTCTTCGACGATCAGGACTCGGGGTTTCTTCATGCTTTTATGGGAGTCTTGCCGCCGTTGTCACTGCAGCGCGGACTCGATTTCCTGCATCGAAGTGTGCCGCACATCGGCACCCTTGACGATGTAGATGATGAACTCGGCGATGTTCTTCGCGTGGTCGCCGATGCGTTCGATCGCCTTGGCCAGGAACAGCAGGTCCAGGCTGGCGGAGATGGTGCGCGGGTCTTCCATCATGTAGGTGACCAGCTTGCGCACGAAGCCGTCGAACTCCTTGTCGATCAGGTCGTCGTCCTTCAGGATCGACAGCGCGGCGGCCGTGTCCAGGCGCGCAAAGGCGTCCAGCGCGGTGCGCAGCAGGCCCGAGGCCAGGTCGGCGGCAATGCGCAGCTCGGTGGTGGGCAGCTGGCGGGCCGAACCGCTCTCGATGATCGACTTGACCATGCGCGCGATCTTGTTGGCCTCGTCGCCCACACGCTCCAGGTTGGCGGTGGTCTTGCTGATGGCAATCAGCAGGCGCAGGTCGCGCGCGGTGGGCTGGCGGCGCGCAATGATGGAAGACAGCTCGCGGTCGATGTCGATTTCCATCGCATTGACGCGGTGCTCGGTCTCCATCACGCGGTCGGCGGCGTCGGCGTCGAACTGCAGCAGCGCGTACACCGCGGTGTGGATCTGCGACTCGACCATGCCGCCGAGCTCCATCACGCGCGACGAGACGCCATTGAGTTCGCTGTCGAACTGGCTGGAAAGGTGTTTCTCGGTCATGTTGTCTCCTTTGACTTCAACCGAAGCGGCCGGTGATGTAGTCCTCGGTCTCCTTGCGCTGCGGCTTGAAGAACATCTGTTCCGTCGCACCGAACTCGATCAGATCACCCAGGTACATGTAGGCGGTGTAGTCGCTGCAGCGCGCGGCCTGCTGCATGTTATGCGTGACGATCACCACCGTGTATTCGTTCTTCAGCTCGGCAATCAGCTCTTCGATCTTCGCGGTGGAGATCGGGTCCAGGGCCGAGCAGGGCTCGTCGAGCAGCAGCACTTCGGGCTTGATGGCAATGCCGCGTGCAATGCACAGGCGCTGCTGCTGGCCGCCGGACAGGCCGGAGCCGCTTTGCTGCAGCTTGTCGCGCACTTCGGTCCACAGCGCGGCCTTCTTCAGGGCCCATTCGACGCGGTCGTCCATGTCGCTGGCCGAGAGGCTCTCGAACAGCTTCACGCCGAAGGCGATGTTGTCGTAGATCGACATGGGAAACGGCGTGGGCTTCTGAAAGACCATGCCGATCTTGGCGCGGATCAACGCCACGTCCTGCTTGGACGTGAGCAGGTTCTCGCCGTCCAGGGCAATCGTGCCTTCGGCGCGCTGCTCCGGGTACAGCTCGAACATGCGGTTGAAGGTGCGCAGCAGGGTCGACTTGCCGCAGCCCGACGGGCCGATGAAGGCGGTGACCTTGTTCTCGGGAATCTCGAGGTTGATGCCCTTGAGCGCGTGGAATTTGCCGTAGTAGAAGTTCAGGTCCTTGACCGAGAGCTTCGAGCGCGAGGGTTGGGGTGCAACGGTGGTTGGCATGTTGGCGCCTTGTTGAATTAGTGTTTGTTGCGCGTCAGCACACGCGCCAGGATGTTGAGTGCCAGCACGGCCACGGTGATCAGGAACACGCCGGCCCATGCCAGCTGTTGCCAGTTCTCGTACGGGCTCATTGCAAACTTGAAGATCGTCACCGGCAGGCTGGCCATCGGCTGGCTCACGTCGGCGGTCCAGAACTGGTTGTTCAGCGCAGTGAACAGCAGCGGCGCGGTTTCGCCCGCAATGCGTGCCACGGCCAGCAGAATGCCCGTGACCACACCGGCGCGCGCAGCCCGCAGCGTGATGCTCAGAATGACCTTCCACTTCGGCGCACCCAGTGCGTAGGCCGCTTCGCGCAGGCCCGGCGGCACCAGCTGCAGCATGTTCTCGGTGGTGCGAATGACCACCGGAATCACGATCAGCGCGAGCGCCAGCGCACCGGCAAGGCCAGAGAACGACTTGAAGTAGGCCACCACCACCGCGTAGACGAACAGGCCGATGACGATCGACGGCGCCGACAACAGAATGTCGTTGACGAAGCGCGTGACCGAAGCGAGCCAGCCCTTGGGGTTGTATTCGGCCAGGTAGATGCCGGCCATGATGCCGATGGGCGTGCCCACGAAGGTGGCCATGCCCACCATCACGAAAGAACCGAAGATCGCGTTGGCGATGCCGCCCTCCTCGTTCGGCGGCGGCGTCATTTCAGTGAAGGTGGCAAGCGCGAGGCCGCCGATGCCCTGGCGCAGCGTTTCCCACAGGATCCACACCAGCCAGAACACGCCGAAGGCCATGGCAGCCAGGGACAGCGCCAGCGCGATCTTGTTCACGCGGTTGCGCGAGGCGAACCGGGCCTGGCGGGTTTCGGCCAGCGCTTGCGCGGCCATCAGGTTTTGAGCCGTGCTCATGACTTGGTTCCTTCGCTCTTCTTCATCTGGGCCAACAGCATCTTCGAGAGCGACAGCACCACGAAGGTGATGAAGAACAAGACGAGGCCGAGGTACATCAGCGCGGCCTGGTGCAGGCCGGCGCCGGCTTCGGCGAATTCATTGGCCAGTGCCGAGGTGATGCTGTTGGCAGCCTCGAACACCGACAGCGAGTTGAGCTGGTTCATGTTGCCGATCACGAACGTGACCGCCATCGTTTCACCCAGCGCCCGGCCCAGGCCGAGCATGATGCCGCCGACCACGCCAGCTTTGGTGTAAGGCAGCACCACCTTGGAAACGACTTCCCAGGTGGTCGAGCCCAAACCGTAGGCCGACTCCTTCAGCAGCGGCGGCGTCACCTCGAACACGTCGCGCATCACCGAGGCGATGAACGGAATGATCATGATCGCCAGGATGATGCCGGCCGACAGAATGCCGATGCCCACCGGCGGGCCTGAGACCAGCGCGCCAAGGTACGGAATGCCGCCCAGCAGCTTTTGCAGCGGCTGCTGCACCCAGCTGGAGAGGATCGGGCCGAACACCAGCAGGCCCCACATGCCATAGACGATGGACGGCACGGCCGCCAGCAGTTCAATGGCCGTACCCAACGGGCGCTTGAGCCAGTTGGGCGAAAGTTCGGTAAGAAAGAGCGCAATGCCGAAGCTCACCGGCACGGCGATCACCAGTGCGATGAACGAGGTGGCCAGCGTGCCGTAGATCATGACCAGGCCGCCGTACTCCTCCTTCACAGGGTCCCACGTGCTGTTGGTGAGAAAGCTGAGGCCGTACTTGGAAATGGCAGGCCAGGCACCGACGATGAGCGACAGCAGGATGCCGATGAGCATCGCCAGCGTCAGCAGCGCTGCGCCCTTGGCGGCCCAACCGAACAGGCGGTCGGCCATGGGGCCGGAGCGGGGCGCCTTTGCAGGCGGCGGAGAGGTGGCGGCACGACCGCGCTCGGCCGCGAGGTCGAGGGAGGTGGCAGCAGCAGGGAAGGTGGATGACACAGGTCGCTCCGGCAAAGACGAAAGCGGCGCGTCCTTGAGCGAGGAGTTGCTCATGGGCGCGCCGGTCTGGACTGATGGTTGGATTTACTTGAACGCGACGGCCTTGCCCGACGCGTCCTTCACATCACCCCAGGACTTGGCGATGGTGGCCTTCACGGCGTCAGGCATCGGCACGTAGTCGAGGTCGTCAGCCGTCTTGTCGCCGCTCTTGTAGGCCCAGTCGAAGAACTTCAGCACGGTGGTGGCATTGGCCGGCTTGTCCTGCACCTTGTGCAGCAGGATGAAGGTGGCGCCGGTGATGGGCCATGCGCCCTTGTCGGCCTGGTTGGTCAGCACCTGGTAGAAGCTCTTGTTCCAGTCGGCACCGGCGGCAGCGGCCTTGAAGGCGGTGTCGTCGGGCGAGACGAACGTGCCGGCGGCGTTCTGCAGCTGGGCGTAGGTCATCTTGTTCTGCTTGACGTAGGCGTACTCGACGTAGCCGATCGAGTTGGGCAGGCGGTTCACGAAAGCGGCGACGCCTTCATTGCCCTTGCCACCCGCGCCGGTGGGCCAGTTCACGGCCGTGCCTTCGCCGACCTTGGTCTTCCACTCGGGGTTGACCTTGCTCAGGTAGTTGGTGAACAGAAAGCTGGTGCCCGAACCGTCGGCGCGGCGAACCGGGGCAATGGCGGCGTCAGGCAGGGCCAGCGAACCGTTCAGTGCCTTGATGGCGGGGTCGTTCCACTTGGTGATCTTGCCCAGGTAGATGTCGCCCAGCACCTGGCCGTTGAGCTTCAGCTCGCCCGGCTTGATGCCCTGGATGTTGACCACGGGAATCACGCCGCCGATGACGGTGGGGAACTGCATCAGGCCCTTGGCTTGCAGTTCTTCGTCCTTCAGGGGAGCGTCGGAAGCGCCGAAATCGACGGTCTTGGCTTCGATCTGCTTCAGGCCGGCACCCGAACCCACCGATTGGTAGTTGATCTTGACGCCGGTGGCCTTGTTGAAATCGGAAGCCCACTTGGCATACAGCGGTGCCGGGAAGCTGGCGCCAGCGCCGGTCACGTCTTGTGCGAAAGCGGGAATGGTGAACATCGCGGCCAACAGGCCGGCGGTTGCAAATTTGAACGTCGTTTTCATGAAGCTTCCTTTAGAAGTAAGAAGTAGTCCCTTTCGGGCTTGGGACGGACTCTAAAAAGCTTGTGTGACATCGGTGTGACACCCCCTCTGTCGAGGGAAAATGCCTTTCTTTCCGCGCTGGTGCATGTGACGCTGTCACATAACCGTCATGCGCCGCGCCTAGCCTTGCGAGCCTCGCAGCGGTGCGAATCGGGAGGCGGCGCGCACGGACTGAGCCCATCAAGGTCCGTCCCGGCGCTACGATCAAACACAACAAAGACATCCCGCTTCTTCTCGGAACTCCATGCAAAACGGCACCCGCCTCGCAGCAGTCGATCTCGGCTCCAACAGCTTTCGCCTCGAAATCGGTCAGGTCGACCACGGCCAGATCCATCGCACTGAATACCTCAAGGAAACCGTGCGCCAGGGCAACGGCCTGGACAGCGCACGCAACCTGACCCCCGAAGCCATGCAGCGCGGCTGGGACGCCCTCGCCCGCTTCGGCGAACGGCTGGCAGGCTTCAAGCGGTCGCAGGTGCGCGCCGTGGCCACGCAAACACTGCGCGAAGCGCGCAACCGCGAAGAGTTTTTGTTGCGCGCGCGCACCATCCTGGGCTTTGGCATCGACGTGATCCCGGGCCGGGAAGAAGCCCGACTGATCTACCAGGGCGTGGCGCACATGCTGCCGCACACCGATGCATCCGACACCGAACGCCGGCTGGTGATCGACATTGGCGGGCGTTCCACCGAAATGATCATCGGCCAGGCATTGGTGGCCGACCGCATGGAGTCGTACCGCGTGGGCAGCGTCGCCTGGTCGATGAAGCATTTCAGCGAAGGCCAGTTCACCCCCGCCGCCTTCCGCGCCGCCGAGGTGGCCGCCAAGGCCGTGCTGGACGACGCGCTCGCGAGCTACACCCGCGACCAGTGGGACGTGGCGTACGGCGCCTCCGGCACCATCGGCGCTGTGGGCGACGTGCTGGCCGCGTCCGGCGCCGAACCCGGCATGGTCACCCGCGAAGGCCTCGACTGGCTGCTCGACCGGCTGCTGAAGGCCGGCAGCGCCGACAAGCTGCGCATCGACGGCATGCGCGAGGACCGCAAGGCGGTCATCGGCGGCGGCGTGAGCGTGCTGCGCGCGGTGTTCGAGCTGCTCGGCATCGAGGAAATGAAGGTCGCCCAGGGTGCGCTGCGCCATGGCGTGCTGTATGAACTGCTGGAACGCGACGACAGCGTGGCCGACATGCGCACCGCCACGGTCGCACGGCTGGCCAATCGTTTCGCGGTTGACACGGCGCAGGCCAAGCGGGTCGGCGACACGGCCGCCTCGCTGTTCGTGCAGCTCGCGCCCGCCGCGCGCGGCGGCAGCACGGCCAACCGCGCCGGCCGCGCATTGCGCAAGCTGGGTTGGGCAGCGCAGTTGCATGAAATTGGCACACAGATTTCGCACAGCGACTATCACAAGCACGGCGCCTACATCCTGGACAACACCGACGCGCCGGGCTTTGCCGTCAATGAAATGCATGCGCTCGGCCAGCTGGTGCTGGGCCAACGCGGCAAGCTGCGCAAGCTCGAGGCGGCGCTGGACGACGAGACCTTCGTGATGCAGCTGCTCGCGCTGCGCCTGGCGCTCATTCTTTGCCATGCGCGCCGCGACCCTGACCCGCAAGCGCTGCACGTTGCGGCGCTGGGCGCACGGGCGTTCACGATCGTGTGCGACCCCGACTGGGCCGAGGCCTACCCGCAGTCGGCGCACCTGCTGCGTGAGGAAGTGCTGGCCTGGCAGAAGACGAGCAGCTGGCGAGTCGAGCTCACCGGCTGCTGAGCACCCTCCAGCTCAGAGCAATCAGAGCAATTCGGGCGACTGAACCGTCACCACGACGGTCTGCACGTCGCCGTCGCGCTCGCGCGTGCGGATCCACCACAGCGCGCCCTTGCGCACCGGGCAGCTGTCCTGCTTGAGGCCCAGCAGCAGCGAAATGGCCTGACCCACCGAAGGCTGGTGGCCAATCATCAGCACCACCGACTTGCCGTTGGGCCAGCCGGCCGCGCCCAGCAGTGCTTCGGGCGTGGTGTCGGGCGCCAGTTCAGGACGCACCTTGTACTTGCGGCCGAGTGCCACAGCGGTCTGCTCGCAGCGCCGCGCGGGGCTGCAGATGATGCGCGTGCCGTCGGGCAACTGGCGGTCGAGCCAGCTGGCCATTCGCTTGGCTTGCTTTTCGCCGCGTGCGGTGAGCGAGCGTTGCATGTCGTCGCAACCCTCGGTCCAGTCCTCGGCTTCGGCGTGGCGCCAGAAGATCAAGTCCATGGTCATCATCTTTCGGTCTGTAGGGTCTGTCATCGATCAAACGCCCGCGCGAGACCCTGCTGCGCGGTGCAGTGCAAGGCGCCCTGAACGCCGCGTAGCACCGCTACGCAAGTGAAGGGCAACGCCGCAATGCGCCGCGCAGCAGGGTCTCCCTCCGGGCTGGCCCCGCCATACGGCGTCTGCTTTGTCGGCCGGCTTGCCCATGGATGACCATGGGCTGTGCCGCCCTCCGCACATCCACCGCATGGCGGGGCCAGCGCGCGGGCGTTTGATCGATGACAGACCCTAGTTGCTGGATGCATCGCGCAGATGCCCTCTGGAAGCGTAGCGGTTCATGAGCGCAGCCTGTGCACCATGGGCTTCGATGGCGCGCGATGCGCCCTCCTCGCCCGGGTGCGTGTCGTGGTCGATGCGGGTGTAGATGCCGTCGGCGCCCAGGTCCCAGGCGTCGCGCCCGTCGTGCAGGTAGGCCACCAGACATTCGTCGATCAGCCGCTGGCGCAGGCCGGGGTCGGTCACCGGCCAGGCGAGCTCGATGCGCCGCATCATGTTGCGGTTCATCCAGTCGGCGCTGGACAGGTACAGCGACTCGTCCTCGCCGCTGCGGAAATAGAACACGCGCGAATGCTCCAGGAAACGACCGATCACCGAGCGCACGCGAATGTTGTCGGTCAGCCCCGGCACCTGCGCGGGCAGCGTGCAGGCGCCGCGCACGATCAGGTCGATCTTCACGCCCTTCTGCCCCGCGCGGATCAGCGCACCGATGATTTCCTCGTCGGTCAGCGCGTTCATCTTGGCGACGATGCGCGTGGTGTTGCCCGCTGCGGCCGCCACGCCCAGCGCATCGATTTGCGCCACGATGTTCTTGTGCAGGTCGAACGGCGCCAGCCACATGCGGTTGAGCTTGGGCAGCCGGCTCTGGCTGGCCAGGTGCACGAACACAGCTTCCATGTCGGCGGTGAGCAGCGGGTCGGCGGTGAGGTGGCTGATGTCTGTGTACAGCCGCGCGGTGCGCGGGTTGTAGTTGCCGGTGGAGAGATGGCCGTAGCGGCGCATCTGCTTGCCCTCGCGGCGCGTCACCAGCAGCATCTTGGCGTGGGTCTTCAGGCCCACCACGCCGTACACAACTTGCGCACCGATCGACTCGAGCATTTCCGCCCAGTTGATGTTGGCCTCTTCGTCGAAGCGGGCCTTCAGCTCCACCACGACAGTGACTTCCTTGCCACGGCGCACGGCTTCGCGCAGCAGGTCCATCAACTCTGAATCGGCGCCCGTGCGGTAGATGGTCTGCTTGATGGCCAGCACCTGCGGGTCGAGCACCGCCTCACGCAGGAACGCCAGCACGCCTTCGAAGCTTTCGAACGGCTGGTGAATGAGCACGTCGCTGCGCTGCAGCCGCTCGAAGAACGACTGCGACGGCGACAGCGTGATCGGGTACGAGGCCGGGTATGGCGCAAAGCGCAGTTGCGGCTCGTCGAGCAGGTCGGCCAGTTGCGTGAGGCGGGCCAGGTTGACCGGGCCGTGAACGCGGTACAGCGCCTCGGGCGGCAGGTTGAACTGCGCCAGCAGAAAGCTCGCAAGCGACTCGGCGCAGCTGGACGACACCTCCAGCCGCACGGCCTGCCCGTAGTGGCGGTGCTGCAGGCCCTGGCGCAACGCGGTGCGCAGGTTTTTCACGTCTTCCTCGTCCACCGCCAGGTCGGAATGCCGCGTGACGCGGAACTGCGAAAAGTCGCCCACCTCGCGCCCCACGAACATGCTGGCCAGGTGCGCGCGCACCACGCTCGACAGCGCCACGAACAGCGTCTTGCCATCCGACACCTTGGCCGGCATTTTGATGAGGCGCGGCAGCACGCGCGGCACCTTGACGATCTGAATCGGGTTTTCGCGCCCGAACGCATCCTTGCCGCCCAGCCGCACGATGAAGTTGAGCGACTTGTTGGCCACCTGCGGGAACGGGTGCGCGGGGTCGAGGCCGACCGGAATCAGCAGCGGGCGCACCTCGCGCTCGAAATACTCGCTGACCCATTTGCGCTGCGCCGGGTTGCGCTCGCCGTGCGAAATGATGTGGATGCCGTGCGTGGCAAAGGTCGGCATCAGCTCGTCGTTGTACAGCGCGTACTGCCGCGCCACGAGCTTGTGGGCCGCCTCGGCCAGGCGCTCGAACGACTCGACCGTGTAGGTGCCCTTGTGGTCGCCGGCGCTGCCCGCGATCAGGTGGGGCGCGGCACGAACCTCGAAGAATTCGTCAAGGTTGGACGACACGATGCACAGATAGCGCAGCCGCTCGATCAGCGGCACCTCGCGCCGGTGCGCCCAGTCGAGCACCCGTTCATTGAACGAGAGGATGCTGTGGTCGCGGTCGAGCAGCGTGAAGGTGGGCGCCGCAACGGCGAGCGACCGGTCTGCGGAGGCGGATGGCATGGGGACTGATTCTGGAGCAAGCGGCACGGCAGCACACGTAGGCGGAAATATGACAGTGTCGACGTCGTTTGTGACGTTCTCATGACATGGCCGTGACGCTCCTGAAGCTGCCGTCACACTGACCTTGTGCGGCGCCATCATCCCCGGCATCAAAGAGGCTTCGGCCTTGTGTGACGGCGCGATGTCCCCTGTGTGTGACACGGCGGCCGCCCCGTTGTGTGACAGGGCGGCCTCGGGCTTCATGCGCCCAGGAAGTGCTTGCGGTAGCGCGCCGGCAGATCGTCGATGCGCATCAGCATCGGCAGGTCGGCGGCGTTGAAGTCCGGGTCCCAGGCCGGCGCGCCCAGCACCTTGGCGCCCAGGCGCAGGTAGCCCTTGATGAGCGCGGGCGGCTCCACGTCGAGCGTGCTGTCCAGCCGCTCGACCGGCAGCGGCAGGCGCGGCTGCACCTGGTACTGGATGGGGGCCATGTGCTTGGCCGACACCTGGCGCCAGATGCTGGCGGCCGCGTCCCCGTTGGTCACGCCGTTGTGCGACATCGGGATGCTGGCGCAGCCGATCATCGTGTCGAGCTTGTTGCGGTGCATGAAGCCGGCCAGCGCACCCCACAGCGCAAGGATGACCCCGCCCTGGCGGTGCTCGTGGTGCACGCAGCTGCGGCCCAGCTCGACCATGCGCTCGCGCAGGTCGCGCAGGCGCGTCAGGTCGAACTCGGTGTCGCTGTAGGTGCTGCCAACGCGGCGCGCCTGCGCCGGCGTGAGCACGCGGTAGGTGCCGATGACCTGCTGGGTGGCTTCGTCGCGCACCAGCAGGTGCTCGCAGAAATCGTCGAACAAGTCGATGTCGTGGCCGGCGACTGGCGACGACACCCGCGCGCCCATCTCGCCGACGAACACGTCGTAGCGCAGGCGCTGGGCGGCGCGCACGTCGTCCAGGTGGCGGGCCCAGCCCACCGTGATGCCTTGCTTCGGCTCGACGGCAGGCGGCAATATGACGACCGGTGCCGGCGTCGGGACGACCGAGGGCATCGCGCTGGCGACCACCGTCGACACACCGGTTGCGGGCGCTGGCCACAAGGCCGCGCGCAGGCCGAGCTGCGAGAGCGGAAACGTCGGGTTGGGCAGTTCTTTCATGGGGAACCCTTTCTGCGGGGGGAGTCTGCGCACCAGCCATGAAGCGTGCATGTCAGGCAGATGGCAGGCGCATGACGGTGTTACAGGCGCCACGGAAGGCCCGCCGCGCGGCTTTTTTGCCGGCTTCGTCGTCTAATGCGCTCACACGCGACATGGAGCTTTTCAGCATGGCCACCGAAGCAAACGGCACCGACACCGGCCGCCTCCACCAGACCTTTCCCGTTCTCAGCGACACCGAGATTGCGCGCATTGCACGCTTCGGCAGCGTGCAGCAGTTCGCGCGCGGCACCCGCCTCTTTACCGCCGGCGAAACCGGACCCGGCATGTTCGTGCTGCTGAAGGGCGTGGTGAGCGTCACGCAACGCGACGGCCTGGGCCATGTGGTGCCGATCGTGCGGCAAGGGCCGGGCGAGTTTCTGGCCGAAGTCGGCCAACTGAGCGGCCGCCCTGCCCTGGTCGACGGCCATGCAGACGAAGACGTGGAAGCCCTGCTCGTGTCGCCCGCGCAACTGCGCGCGCTGCTGGTGGCCGAAGCCGACCTGGGCGAGCGCATCACCCGCGCGCTGATCCTGCGGCGGGTGGCGCTGATCGAGTCCGGTGCCAGCGGCCCGGTGCTGATCGGCCAGCCGCAGTCGCCCGACATGGCGCGGCTGGAGAACTTTCTGCGCCGCAACGGCTATCCGTATCACCTGGTCGACGCCAACGAAGACCCCGACGCCGCCGCGCTGCTCGCGCAGTACGGCGCCGGCCACCTGCTGGCCGTGTGCCCCGACGGCTCGGTGCTGGTGAACCCGACGGACGACGCGCTTGCGCGGTGCCTGGGCATGGTCGACACCGCCGTGCGCGACGAACTGTTCGACGTGGCCGTGGTCGGCGCCGGCCCGGCCGGGCTTGCGACCGCGGTGTATGCCGCCTCGGAAGGCCTGAGAGTGATCGTGCTCGACTGCCGTGCCTTCGGCGGCCAGGCGGGTGCCAGTGCGCGCATCGAGAACTACCTGGGCTTTCCGACCGGCATCTCAGGACAGGCGCTGGCGGGCCGGGCGTTCGTGCAGGCGCAGAAGTTCGGTGTAGAGATGCTGATTCCGGCGAAGGTGGGCGCACTCGACTGCACGCGAAACAACGCGCTGCAATGCCTGCGCATCGCACTGGCCGACGGCCGCACGATCAACGCGCGCACCGTGGTCGTTGCCAGCGGCGCGCGCTACCGGCGCCCCGAGGTGCCGCGCCTGGCCGAATTCGAAGGCCGCGGCATCTGGTACTGGGCCTCGGCCATCGAGGCCAAGATCTGCTCGCAGCAAGAAGTGGCGCTGGTCGGCGGCGGCAATTCGGCCGGACAGGCCGCGGTGTTTCTGGCGCGCCATGCGGCCAAGGTGAACGTGCTGGTGCGCGGGCCGTCGCTGGCGGCCAGCATGTCGCGCTACCTGATCGACCGCATCGAGGCCACGCCCAACATCGAGCTGCATCCGCACACAGAGCTTGTGCGCCTGAACGGCGGCCCCGACGAAGGCCTGACCGGCGCCACGTGGCGCTGCCACACGAGCGGCGCCGAGCATGACTGCCCGGCGCGCAACATCTTCCTGTTCGTGGGCGCGGAGCCCGAGACCACGTGGCTAGAAGGCTGCGGCGTGTCGGTAGACAAGCACGGCTTCGTGCTGACCGGCGAGGCCGCGAGCAGCGGCTTTCCGGCGCGGGCAGCCACGGCGCTGGAGTCCAGCGTGTCGGGCGTGTTTGCGGTGGGCGACGTGCGCTCGGGCTCGGTCAAGCGCGTGGGCGGCGCCATCGGCGAAGGCGCGGCTGCGGTCGCGCTGATTCACCAGCACCTGTCGCAGACCTCCGCCGTGGCCTGAACGTGGCGCTGCCGCGTCGGTGGTTACGCGGCCGAATTCCCGCGCCTGCGCGCGTTTGAATCTGCACGTATATGCTGCCCAGCCCGCATCACATCCACCGGAGTCCGAGACATGTCCGCATCGCCCATCGAGGTCTATTCCTGGCCCACGCCGAACGGCCACAAGGTTCACGTCATGCTGGAGGAATGCGGGCTGCCGTACCACGCGCACCCGGTGAACATTGGCAAGGGCGACCAGTTCGCGCCCGACTTTTTGCAGATCAGCCCCAACAACAAGATCCCCGCCATCACCGACCCCGACGGGCCGGACGGCAAGCCCATCTCGCTGTTCGAATCGGGCGCCATCCTCGTCTACCTCGCGGGCAAGACCGGCAAGTTCATGCCGGACACCGACCGCGAGCGTTACGACGTGCTGCAGTGGCTCATGTTCCAGATGGGGGGCGTGGGCCCCATGCTCGGCCAGGCGCATCACTTTCGCCTGTACGCGCCCGAGAAGATAGCCTATGCCATCGAGCGCTACAGCAACGAGGCCAAGCGCATCTATGGCGTGATCGACAGGCAGCTGTCCAGGAACAGGTTCATTGCCGGCAAGACCTACTCGATTGCCGACATCGCCATCTTCCCGTGGCTGCGCAGCTGGGAGAACCAGGGCATCACCCTCACCGACTACCCGCACCTGAAGGCCTGGTTCGACGGCATTGCCGCGCGCCCGGCCGTGCAACGCGGTGTGAAAGTGCTTGCAGACCTGCGCCAACCGATCACCGGTGACAAGGAACGCGAAATTCTTTTTGGCAAGACACAGTACGAGAAGCGTTAAGGCCGATATTCGGGTTATAGTAGAAGGCTTGTCGGGGTGTAGCGCAGCCTGGTAGCGCATCTGGTTTGGGACCAGAGGGTCGAAGGTTCGAATCCTTTCGCCCCGACCATAGAAAATCGAAATGCACACAGTCACTCAACCGGCTGTGTGCATTTTTCGTTTCAGGCCTTGAGTGGTGTGAAGCGGGCGCTTCGCACACCGATCGCCAGAGCGGAACTGGGTAGAATCCGCCGCGGCCAAGCTGGAAGCAAAGACGTCTAAGTCGTTGATTTTCCCGGCTTCTTTCAGGCCTCATATCTGCCCGTAGCTCAGTTGGATAGAGCACCTGCCTTCTAAGCAGGTTGTCGGGGGTTCGATCCCCTCCGGGCAGGCCAATTCGGTCTCTAACCAATGCGAAAGTCTCTGACTTTCAAGAGACTGGCTTCGCAGTGGCCTTCCCGACGGGTGCCAGCTTCAGCAGCTGCTTCGCCTTTTTTATCAAGCGCCGGCTCGCGTCAACCCTGGCGCGATTTGTTTGCAGCGAGCGCTGAACTGACTGTCTCTGCCAACACCCCGGGGCGATTCATTCAGCCTTGTTCTTCCCTCACCGAAAACCCGCAGCAGCCCCCTGGCGAGCACCCTCGCCCGTCGCAAAGAACCTGCAGAACCCGTTGCCCACGTCGAAGTGCCCTGCGTGCGTGCGGTTCACAAGGCGCCCATCGCGCAGCTTGTAGGCAACGCCCTCGACCTTGGGGCTGTATTCCTTGTGCAGGCTCACGCGCAGCAGGAAGGTCGTGTACTCGATGACGGTGTCCTCGCAGTCGTCGGCGTCCACCACGTTGTACCTGCCGGTTTCGCGAATCACTTTCTCGTAGGTGGCCATGGCTCGTCTCCAGCGTCGGGTGGAAGAAACAACCGTCCGGGGCCCGTGCATCGCTCGAGGCAACGCCGTTCTCGGCAGGTTCAACCTGCTTTACGCACTCGGCTGGAAAATGGATTCGCCTTCCGTTTGAAACCCACCGCAAAGCGTCGGCTCAAACGGGCCGCACGTCGAAGAACGCCTCGTCGGTGTCCCCCAGGTCGCGAAAGCCCGCAGTGCGCGCTGCGTCGTAGGCCTTGGCCCATCGCTTGGCCAGCGCGATCTCGGACCTCGACAGGTCGCTCTCGCTCGATTCGCTCGCGTTCTGGAACGCCCTCAACGCCGCGACGGCATCGGCGCCCAACTGGCGGTCGATCTCGCGGCGAAAGCGTTGCTCGGCCACCTTGGCCGCATCGGCGCCCGGATGCGCATAGTCCGCGAGCCGCACGGTGTAGGTCACACGCGGCTCGACCTCGACATCCTCGAAGCGGAAAGGCACGTCGCGAGTGGCCCTTGCCGGGGCCGGCGCGTGCCAGGGCGCAGGCGCTGGCGCGGCCACCGCTGGCGACACTGCCGCCGCATGACGCGGCACGGCCATGGGCATCACCGTGGCGGTGACACGCGGAAAGAAAAGCTCAAACTGGTTCATGGTTCATCGCCCCCGGCGCGTTGCGCGCTCATTACAGGCCTGCTGCCAAAAAGACTGGATGAATATACAGTCTTTAACTGCAGTAAACCAGCCCTGGGCTGATCGATGCCTGGATGCGATGACGAACGGGGCAAGCACAAGCCGCTTCAGCGGCCAGCAAGGCTGCTGCTGCTGCGCGCTCGCTGCCTGCCTTCTGTCTTTGCGCTGCGGCTGTCAGCGCCCGTCGTAGATCATTCGCCAGACGTTGCAGCCGCTCGGGCACGGGGGGCTGCTCTGGCTGCTGTTCAACTCCGCGGCTGCGACGGGGCCAGCAGCAAGAGCCTGATCGGCCGGGTCGCTACCGGGCGCTGGGGTGCCGCCCATTGCAATGGCCGTCACACCGACCGCTATCACTTTTGTAACCATCAGCATGCTTGTCTCCAACAGTGGGTCACAAATGCAACTTAGACCTGCGGGAGACAAAAATCGCCGGGATTTACCCTAGCTCTTGGAAGCGGGCTCGCCGGGCTTGGGTGGCAGGTCGCCCTCGCGCAGCTTGCGGCCCACCCACATCATTCCGGCCGCGTGGTCGGCAGCACCCACCTGCACGCCGCCCACGGTGCGCAGCGCACCGGTGCCATCGTCGGTGGCGGGGCCCTCGCCCGTGTACTCACCAGGCACCAGCAACCGGCCCTCCTTCAGAAAATCGGCGATGCGCAGCTCACGCATTGCGCGGCCCCAATGCCATTGCTTCTTGAGGTCGTAGGTGCCCGGCTTGGCCGAGGGTTTGGATTTCTTCATGGGATTCAGGTGGCGCAAAAAACTTGCACGAGCATAGCCGCGCCCCGTCGACCCCTTCAGGTTCCTGCCGACCCCTGCGCGCTATTCCACGCAGGGCCGAGCGTCATCCTCGCGCACAGGCGGCGCCGGCTCCGTGGCCTCGCCCGTCTCCACGTAGTTCGGCTCCACCGGGTGCACGATGACCGCAGCGGGCTCGCCGTCGAACTTGACCAGCAGGTACTCCCCGCTGGCCCCGGTGATGACCCCGAACCGCCCTTGCAGCTCCACGCGCCCGCCGCGGCGCGCGGGCACCTTGAAACGCAATCGGATGTAGGGCAGACCCACCCTGAAATACTCGACCATCTGAACTCCCCGGAGCTTTTGTCGGTTCGGCCGATGCATCAATCCACCGGCCTGCAATGCACGCCGAAGGGCGCCCATCACCGCAAACCACCACTGTCCTCGTTCGACCACCGGGGACGCTGTCGGCCAGAGCCTACGCTTGCCGACAGGCATTGGACATCCGCCAAGTGGCCAGCGCACCCCATGTTTGTGGGTTCCGCCCATCGGCCTGGGGCGGGCACGATCGCGCCATGTACCTGCACCCCTTGATGGCAGGCCTGCCGCCCGCGGAGCGCGCCGCGCTCGCGCGCAGCAGCCGGCCGCGCTCCTACAAGCGCAACGAACCCATCCTCCTCACGGGCGAATCCACCGACCAGATCTACTGCGTGGCCAGCGGCCTGCTGCGCGTGGTCACGCCCGCGCGCGACCACGGCGCGGATGTCACCACCGAGTTCATCCGCCGCGACGATTTCTTCTTCGACCTTTCGCTGCACGAGGATCGCTACAGCGCCACCCAGACGCTGATTGCCGCCCTGCCCTCGTCGGTGTACCTGTTGCCCATCGCAACGATGCGCGGGCTTTGCACCCGGCACCCCGAAGTGGCGCTGGGGCTGCTCCGGCTGGCCATGAAGCGCACGGACATGCTGCGCGTGCAGCTCAAGCGCGTGTCGGGCCTGTCGTCCGAAGATCTGGTGCGCCGCGTGCTGCACCAGCTGACGCACCTCGCACCTGCCGGTGCGGGCGGCTACGACAAGCGCATCACGCAGGCGGTGATTGCCTCGTACTCGGGGCTCTCGCGCGAGGTGGTGAACAAGACCATGCGCGACTTCGAAAGCCGTGGCCTCGTGCGCCGCGAAGAAGACGGCGTGCACGTGAGCGCCGACAACAGCGCGCCGCTACTAGAGTTCGCCGACAGCACCGTCTTCGACCAGGGCTGAATCGTCAGGACCATCGGCGGCATCGGCGGCATCGCCCTGGTCTGCGTCAGGCAGCTCTTCGCGCGGCCCCACGCTCAGGTCTTCCGACAGCCCCCGCAACACGGCGTAGCCCGCCTGCAGCGCATCGGCATAGGTGGGAAAGCCCTTGGCGGCCTCCATCAGCGACTCGAACTCCATCGAATTGTCGAAGGACTCGAGCAGCACCCAGAAATAGTCGCCGCCGTCGTGTTGGTCCACGGTCAGCGCGATAGAGATTAGTTGGCCAGCCATGGGCGCATGGTGGCTGGCTCAAATTACAGATCGAAGTAAGGCGTGTGACCCCTTTATTCAACTGCCTCCAGAAACTCGAACCCCATGGTGCGTGCGTGGTAGTGAAGCCCGCCGTCCTGCACGATCAGAAAGCGCGCGCCCTGCGCGCCCGCGTTGTGGTGCGAGTGCGGCGCGCCCGGTGGCGTGACCAGCGTGGCCCAGGGCTCCCACGGGCAATGCGCCTCGCCCACCACCGAATGGCAGCCCGCCCCCTGCACCACCAGCGTGACCGCAGCCGAGTTGTGGCGGTGGGTGCGCTGGTGCGTGTGCGGCGCCAGCGTGTTGAAGCTCAGCGTGAGCGTGGGTGTGAGGTTGCGCGCGGCGGCTTGCCGGTCCGACGAAAAGATCAGCGCGCGGCCCGAGGTGTCGTCGTGCGTGGCGCTGGCAAATATCAACGCGAACTGGCGTTCGATTTCCGCGGCCGTGTAGTGCACCGCGTCGATGGTCGCCTTGGCAACGGGCGCGGGCTGTGCGCGCTCGAAGGCCAGTTGCGGCTCGTTGCCCACGGTCCACAACAACGCGCCTTCGGCCCCTGCCTCCAGCCGGTAGCCGGTGGCGCCGGGCAGCAGAAACACGTCGCCGGTGCCAAAGGCAAAGCTGTCGGCGCCGCCCGCCAGTCGGCCGCTGCCGGCAATCACGTACCAGACCGCGCCGGTGGCGTTCAGGTCCAGCGGCAGCAAGGCGTCGCGCGCGGCAATGCGCACATAGCGCGCGAGCATCAACGGCGTGGTGGCCGCAAAGGCACAGCCCAGCGCACGCGACTGGTCGCAGTCGAACACGCCGAAGCGCCCTTCCTGCGGCGCGGAAAAAAGCCGCGCGGGCACGGCGGGCAGCTTCACATTGAAGGCATTGCCGGAGTTGAAGAAGCGCGCCCTGGCCTGCGCCGCGCTGGCCGGCGAGCGCGGGTGCTGCATCGGCAGGTCGGCCATGTCGAGGACGTTGGCAACGGCAGCGGCGTCGTTCATGGCGCGTCGCCCTCCCCGGCTGCCGTGCCGGGCATCGCATACGGCAGCAGCACCCGCAACAGCACGTTGGCACCCGCGGCCACGTGCGCGGGCTCGGCCCACTCGTGCTCCGCATGGCTCACGCCGCCGCGGCAGGGAATGAAGATCATCGCGCTCGGGCACAGCGGCGCCATGTGCCTCGCGTCGTGTCCGGCCGCTGAAAGAATGGCCATGTGCGGCTGGCCGATGCGCTCGGCGGCATCCGCAATGGCTTGCTGCAATGCGGGGTCGAAGTCGTTCGAAGGCGCATCGACCAGCGGCGTTACCGTGACCCGGCACGGCAGCGAAAACAGCTCGCACGAGGCCACGATGCGCTGGCCCAGCAGTTCCAGCACCGCGTTGTCGGGGTGACGCAGGTCGATGCGCAGCGTCACGCGCTCGGGCACCACCGACGGCGCATTGGGCTCGACCTGCAGCCGCCCGATGGTGAACTTCACAGCCTCGTCGTACCCACCGACCTGCGCATACAGCACCATCGCCATGCGCGAGAACGCTTCCAGTGCATCGCGCCGGTCGGCCATGGCCAGCGTGCCGGCATGGCCGCGCTCGCCCTCGATGACGATGTCGAATGTCTTCTTGCCCTGGATGCCGGTGACCACGCCAATCACGTGCGCCTGCGCCTCCAGGATCGGGCCCTGCTCGATGTGCGCCTCCACATACGCCGCCAGCGCAAAGCCCAGCGGCCGCCGTCGCAACGTGGGAAACGCCGCATGCAAGGCATCGAGCGCATCGGCCACCTGCACACCCTTGGCATCGCGCACCGCGCGCACCGCTTCCAGACTGCGCACGCCGGCAAAGGCTTCCGAGCCCATCATGCCGGGCGCAAAGCGCGAGCCCTCTTCGTTCATCCATGCCACGCAGACGATGTCCACGGGCGGGCGCGCGCCGCGCTGCGCCAGAGTCGTCAGCACCTCCAGCGCGGCCACCACGCCGTACACGCCGTCGAAGCGCCCGCCCCCGGGCTGGCTGTCGAGATGGCTGCCGGCCAGCACGGGCGGCGCTTCGCGGTCGGCACCAGGCAACGCGATGAAGAGGTTGCCGGCCGCGTCGGTCGAAGGCTCCAGCCCCGCCTGCAGCGCCCAGTCGATCATCGTGTGCCACGAGGCGATTTCTTCCGCGCTCAGCGCCTGCCGGTCGACACCGCCGCCGGGCGTGGCGCCGATGCAGGCCAGCGCCATGAGGCGCTCCCAGAGCCGGTCGGCGTCGATGCGCCAGATGCCCTGCTGCACGGTGGCTGCTTGGGCGTTCATCAGTCGGTCTTCATGATCTGGCTGGGCAGCGCGCGCGCATCGCGCGGCTTCCACTGGCCGGCCTCGACCTGCGCGAAGAACTCGGCCAGCAAGGCGTTGAACGCGGCCGGCTCTTCCAGGTTGAGCGTGTGGCCGGTCTTGGGCATCACCGCCAGGCCACAGGCGGGCACCGTCTTCTTCAGGAAGATGCCGGGCTGCAGGCAATGGTCGTCCTCGTCGCCAACCACCACGAGCGCGGGCACGGCCATTTCGCGCAGCTCGCTCTCCAGGTCGTAGATCGACGGGCGGCGCGCCTGCACGCCGCGCATGGTATTAGCCGCGCCCACGGCGTCGTGTTCGCCAAGCCAGGTCGCAAACTCCTGCCAGCCGCGCGGGTCCTTGTTCTGGAACTGCACGCGGCTTGCGCCCAGCGAATAGGTGCGCGCGAATTTCTCGGCGCCCTGCGCCTCGAACTGTTTGGCCACTTCGAGCGAGACACCGCGAAAGTAAGCCTCGTGCTCTTTCTCGGCGCCGTAGCCCGCGCCGGCAATCACCAGCGAGGCCGCGCGCTTCGCATGGCGCAGGCCGAAGTGCAGCGTGGCAAAGCCGCCCATCGACAGGCCCACGATGTGCGCGCGCTCCAGCTTCAGCGCGTCCATCACCGCGACGATGTCGTCGGCCGCGGCGGCTTGCGAATAGCGCTCCACGTCCTGCGGCACGTCGGAAGGCGGATAGCCGCGCGCACCGAAGGTCACGCACTGGTGGCGCCGCGCAAAGTAGCGCATCTGCGGCTCCCAACTGCGGTGGTCGCCGCCGAACTCGTGCACGAACACGATGGGCGTGCCGCTGCCGGCGCTTTCGTAGTACAGGCGGATGCCGTCGGGGGTGGTGGCGAAGCTCATCGTTCGTCCTTCCTCAGAACAGCGCCGCCGTGGCCGGCAGGCTGCGCGCGCGCTCCACCGCTTGCGGCAGCACGTCGCACAGGGCCTGCGCCCAGGCCTTGGGCACGGTGGTCGAAATCTTGATGAAGCGGTGGCCGAAGCGCGGCGTGTGGTACGTGCCCTGGCGCACCATGATGTCGTGCTCGCCCAGCGCGGTGACCAGCGCCTCGGGCGTCACGCCCGCCTTGCTGCACTCGACCACGATGAAGTTGGCCTGCGACGGAAACACCGGCACCTCGAAGCCCGGCAGCTTGGCAAAGGCGTCGACGATCATCTGCTGGTTGCCGCGCTGCTGCGTGATGACTTCGGCCATCCATTCGTCTTTGACGGCCAGGCCCGCGATGGCCGCGCGCTGCGCCAGCACGCTGGCGCCCAGCGGTGCCTGCGAGTGCGGCAGGATGCGCGCGAGCAGCTCGGGCGAGGCCACCAGCGCACCCAGGCGCAGGCCCGCAAGGCCCAGCCACTTGGAGAAGCTCACGATGGTCACCGTGCCTTCAGGGTAGAAGCGCGAGGCCAGCGTGTGGCTGTCGGCAAAGTCGCGGTAGGTGCAGTCGTGCACCAGCACGGCACCAATCTCGCGGGCGCGCTCGGCAAAGGCGCGAATCTCGTCTTCCGTGTAGGTGGTGCCCAGCGGGTTGTTCGGGTCGACCAGGTAGATGACGGCGGTGTTCTCGTCGGTCGATGCGGCCAGCGCCTCGGCCGAGAGCTTGAAGCCGTACTCGGGCCCGTAGATCGGAATCTCGGTGATCACCGAGCCGGCCTTGGCCGCGAACTGCAGCGGCCACTTCCAGCCCGGGTCGGTCGTCACGAAGCCCTTGCCCGCCACGCAGAAGGCACGGCAGGCCAGGGCCAGCGCGGCCACTGCGCCGTCGGTCACCACGGCCGACTGGCCGGCCACGCCCAGGTCTTCCACGATGGCCGCGCGCAGCGCTTCCATGCCCAGCGGCGGCGCGTAGGCATGAAAGCTCTCGTCGTCGATGGCGTCGTGCAGCGCCTTCTTCACGGCCGGGTGCAGCGGGTAGTGGTTGGTGTTCTGGCCCAGCCACATCAGGCCGGGGTTGGTGAACAGGCGGTCGAAGTACTGGTTGCGGGTTTCCGCGTCGGTGGTCACCGACGGTGCTGGGGCCTCGGGTGCCGCCACGGGTTTCAGTACCGCGCTCATGCCGCAAGCCTTTGCTGTTCGGCGGCCATGGCCTTCTTGCTGGTCTTGATGATCGAGCCACGCGACGCAATGCCGCCGTCGATGGTCACCACCGTGCCGGTGATGTAGCCCGCGCGCGGCGAGGCCAGGAACACCATCAGCTCGGCCACTTCTTCCGGCGTGGCCGGGCGGCCGCCCGGGTAGTTGTCGAACAGCTCTTCCCAGCGGCCTTCGTCGCCGTGGGTGTCGAACGCGCGGCGCTTCATGAGCTTGACCATGCGGTCGGTGGCCACCGGGCCGGGGTTGACGCCCACCACGCGAATGCCGTCGTCCAGGCTCACGCCGCCCAGCGCACGCGTGAAGGCCATCACGGCCGCATTGCCGGTGGAGCCTGCGATGTAGTTGGCGTCCCAGTTCTCGCCGGAGTTGCCGATGTCGTTCACGATCACGCCACCGCCCGCGGCCTTCATGCGCGCATAGTAGATCTGCGTGAGCTCCATGTAGCCCAGCACCTTCAGCTGAAAGCCGCGGCGCACCACGGCAAAGTCGAGCGACTCGATCGGGCCGGCCGGAATGTCGCCCGCGTTGTTCACCAGAATGTCGACATGCCCCACCGCCTCGGCCAGCTGTTGCATGGCGCCGGGTGCGGCCAGGTCCATCGGGTGAATGCGCACGTTGATGGGGTAGATCTTCTCGATCTCTTCCTTGGCCGCGGCCAGCGCCACGCCGTCGCGCGCGGCCAGCTGCAGGTGGCAGCCTTCGGCCGCGAACGAATGGGCGGCTGCAAGGCCGATGCCTTTGGACGCGCCGGTGATGAGTACGGTCTTGCCTTCGAGTTCGAGTTTCATGATGAGGTGATGTCCTGGGGTACGGTCAGGGAGACGGTCAGAGAGACGGTCAGGGGTGCGGTCTGAAAAGGGCTGTTGAAAAAAAGGGCGCTCAGGGCGCGCCGCCGTCCTGGTCGGACAGCGCCGCGATCAGGTCGACGATGTCGTCCTCGAGCAGGCTCACGTGGTCGATGGCGGAAGAAAACGCGGCACCCGGGTCGTTGCGCCGAATGGCGTCCAGAATGGCGCCGTGCTCGCCGATGGTGGCCGTCATGCGCCCGGGCTGGAAGGTGACGTAGCGGCGATACACGCGCACACGCTTGCGCAGCGCGCGCGTCTGCTCGGCCAGGTAGTGGGTGTTGGAGGCCTCGTACAGCGCGTCGTGAAAGTCCTGGTTCACGTCGTAGAAGCGCGAGTGGTCGCCCGAGGCCAGGATGCTGGTCAGCTCATCGTGCAGCGCGCTCATGCGCAGCTTTTGCGCCTCGGTGGCACGGCGCGCGGCAAACTTGGCGCACAGGCCTTCCATGACGGCCATCATCTGGAACATCTCGATGAGCATGGGCAGCGAGATGCGCGCCACGCACACGCCGCCCTGGCGGCTGCGCAGGTCGACCAGGCCGGTGGCGGCCAGCGCCTTCAGCGCCTCGCGCACCGGTGTGCGCGACACCTTGAAGCGCTCGGCCAGCTCGGCCTCGTCGAGCCGCGCGCCGGGCTTCATCACGCCGCTGACGATCAGGTCTTCCAGCGTGTCCTTCAGCTCGTCGGACAGCGTGGCGCCCTTGCCGCGCTGGCGCTCGCGTCCACGCAGCATGGCGGGCTCCGCCAGATCGGCCGTCTCGCTCGTTGGGGATTCGTTCGGTTCCATGTGCTTGCCTTCCTTGTCGTGTTTGTCTTTGTGGGTCTGCTGTCGCGTGCCTGCGCGGCCAATGCCGGGCGTCAGAACGGCCGGTCGCCGGCCACGGTGGTGCGGTGCATCACGCGGCGGTACACGTTGTCGTCGTACGGCGTGGCGCGGTGCATGGTGCAGCGGTTGTCCCACACCAGCAGGTCGCCCGCGAGCCACTTGTGGCGGTAGCTGAACGCGGGCGAAATCGCATGCGCGTTCAGCTCGGCCAGCAGGGCCACGCTGTCTTCGGCGGGCAGGCCGTCGATGTGCTTGACCACGTCTTCGCCCACGTAGAGCGAGAGGCGGCCGGTTTCGGGGTGCGTGCGCACCAGCGGGTGCACCACGTCGGGCGTGGCGGCCAGTTGCTCGGGCGTGAGCGGGTTGCGGTCGGCGAAGGCCTTGCCGTAGTAGTTGGCGTAGCTGTGCGTGGCGGTCATGGGGCGAATGCGCGCCTTCGTTTCGTCGTCCAGCGCGTCGTAGGCAGCGTGCATCGATGCGAAGAAGGTGTCGCCTTCCACCGGCGGCACTTCCAGCGCGTAGAGCAGCGCGCCCATCGAGGGCTCGGCCTTGTACGACAGGTCGGAGTGCCAGTTCCAGCCCTCCTTGTGGTTGCCGATGGGCTTGCCGTTTTCCGACACGTTCGACAGCACGTAGACCTCGGGGTGCTCCTTCTTCAGGAACTGCGTGAGCACATGGCCCAGCAGCGTGCCGAAGCGGCGCGAGAACGCCACGTGCTGCGACTCGTCGATGTGCTGGCCGCGAAACAGCAGCACCGAGCGCTGGTTAAGCGTGTCGCGCAGCACCGCAAAGTCGGCGTCGCTCACGGGTTCGCGCAGGTCGATGCCCTTGACTTCGGTGCCGATGAAAGAGGTGAGGTTCTCGAGTTGCATGGTCGAAAGATGTCGCTTGAATGAGGGAAAAAAACGAACGGGCGTCAAAGCCGGTAGTCGGGCTGCGTGCGCTCCAGCATGCGCAAAAACGCAGGCCATTCGCGCGTGCCGGGCGGCAGAATGTCGCCGGCAAATTCAGTGAACTGGCGCGCGGCCAGCGTGCTCACTTCGGGCTGCGGGTACACCAGCGCTTGCCCCGGCGCAATGCCGCCTTGCGCCAGCAGTTGCACCTTGGCGGCCTTCTCGAAGTAGTACATGAGGATGAAGGCCTCCGGAATGGTGCGCCCCACCGTCAGGATGCCGTGGTTGCGCAGCACCAGCGTGTGGTGCGGCCCCAGGTCGCGCACCAGCCGCTCGCGCTCGCCGGTTTCCAGCGCCACGCCTTCGTAGTCGTGGAACGCGGTGTGGCCCTGGTAGCGCATGGCGAACTGGCTCAGCGGCGCAAGGCCGTGGGGCATGGCCGCAATGGCCGTACCGGCCTCGGAGTGCGTGTGCAGCACGCACAGCGCATCGGGCCGGCCCGCATGAATGGCGCTGTGAATCACGAAGCCGGCGCGGTTCACTTCCGCGTCGGTGTGGTCCACCTTGTGGCCTTCGAGGTCGATCTTCACCAGCGAAGAAGCCGTGACTTCGGAGAACAGCAGCCCGTAAGGGTTGATCAGAAAGTGATGGTCCGGCCCCGGCACGCGCGCCGAGATGTGGTTGTAGATGAGGTCGTCCATGCCGAAGTGCGCCACCAGCCGGTAGCAGGCGGCAAGCTGCTCGCGCAGCGCGGCTTCGGTCCGCGGATAAGCCGCGGGGTTGGCTGTTGTCGTCATCAGCGCCACCACACCAGCTTCTGGTCGATCCAGATCAGCAGGCCGTAGAAGACCATGCTCGCGAGCGACGCGACTAGCACCGCCGACCACACGCTCAGCAGATCGACCTGCTGCGTCGATTCATAGATCATTCGCCCGAGCCCCGCATAGGCGCCCAGCATCTCGCCGACGATGGCCACGATCATGCTGCGCGGCACGCCGATGCGCAGCGCCGTCACCACCGACGGCATGGCCACCGGCAGGCGCAGGCGCCACACGATCTTCATCTGCCCGGCGCCAAAGCTGCGCATGAGGTTCACCGCGGCCAGGTCGGCCTGCTTCAGGCCGTGCAGCGCGTTCACCAGCATCGTGAAGCCCACCGCCAATGCCACCAACGCAATCTTCGATGCGGCGCCCAGGCCGAACCAGATGAGGAACAGCGGCGCATAAGCCACGGTGGGCACGGCGTTCACCGCCACGGCCAGCGGCATCACGATGCGCTCCAGCGGCGGTGCCAGCAACAGCACCACGGCCAGCAGCAAACCGAGCACGCTGCCCAGCGCATAACCGCCGAGCGCTTCGCCCAGCGTGGCCAGCAACGCGCCCATCAGGCGGCCGGTGTCGGTGAACGCGTGCTGCACGATCGCGCCCAGGCTGGGCAGCACGAAGGGCGGAATCTTGAAGAGAAGAATTGCGCCTTCCCACACCACGAGCAGCACGATGACGCTGAGCACCACCGGAACCACGCGCGAGTCCATCAACTTTCGCTGCGCCACCATACAAGCCTCCTTTCCAAGAAGGTGAGCAGCCCGTAGAGCAGCGCACCCATCAGCCCGCAGGCAAACATCACCACCCACAGGCGCACGACCAAGTCGGCGTTCATCGCCTCCATCAGCATCACGCCCAGGCCCACGGTTTCGCCGAACCACTCGCCCACCACCGAGCCGATGAGGCTCAGGCCGATGGCCACGCGCAGACCCACCATGATCTGCGGCAGCGCCGACGGCACGGCCAGCTTGAAGAACATCACGAAGTGGTTGGCGCCAAAGCTGCGCATCAGGGCCATGCGCTGCGGGTCGCACGACTTCAGCCCGCGCAGCGTGTTCACCGTGACCGGAAAGAAGGTCAGGAAGAACGCGGTCATCACCTTGGCCAGCAGCGAGTTGCCGAACCAGATGACGATGAGCGCGCCGAAGGCCACGACCGGCACCGTCTGCGAGACCACGAACAGCGGAAACACCGAACGCTCCATCCAGCGCGAATAGGTGAACACCGTGCCGCACAGGCAGCCGAACAGCGCGCCCATGGCAAAGCCGAGCACGGTCTCCAGCAGCGTGCGGCCGAAGCCGCGCGCCAGTTGCGGCCACACCGACCAGGCGTCCTGCGCAATGGCGCTGAGCGCCGGCAGGTAGCGCGGCGACGGCGCGAAGGCGTGCACGCACAGCTCCCACACCAGCGCCAGCCCGATGAAGGCCAACGCGGGCGAGCGCACGGCGCGCTGCAGGAAGGTGTTCACGAGGCGGTGCCCTCCTGCGCAAAGGTCTTCTGGCTTTCTTCCTCGATCTCGGCCAGCAGGCGCTGCTTGAGGCCGATGAACTCCGGCGTGAGCACCACCGACGGGTCGCGCGGGCGCGGCAGGTCGATCACGGTTTCGCTCTTCACTGTGCCGGGGCGCGCCGTCATCACCAGCACCTTGTCGCCCAGCAGGATGGCTTCGTCGATGTCGTGCGTGATGAACAGCACCGTGCGGCGGTGTTTGGCCCAAAGCTCCAGCAGCCAGTGCTGCATGCGGGTGCGGGTGAGCGCGTCGAGTGCGCCGAAGGGTTCGTCGAGCAGCATCAGGTCGCGCTCGAACAAAAAAGTGCGCATCAGCGCCACGCGCTGGCGCATGCCACCGGAGAGCTGGTGCGGGTAGTGGTTGGCAAAGCCGGCCAGGCCGAACTCCGGCAGCATGCCGCGGGCACGCTCGCGCGCCTCCTTGCGCGGCACGCCCTCCACCTCCAGCGCGAGGATGGCGTTGTCCAGCACGGTGCGCCACGGAAACAGCAGGTCGCGCTGCGGCATGAACGACACCTTGCCCAGCAACTGGCCGTCGCGCTGCGGCGCACCGCCGAACAGCAGCGCGCCGTCGTCGTCGGGCGGCAGCAGGCCCGCAATCATGTTGAAGAGCGTCGACTTGCCGCAACCCGAAGGGCCCACGAGCGTGACGAACTCGCTCTTGGCGATGCGCAGGTTGACGCCCGACACCGCCACGGTCTGTGCCTGCGCGTCACCAAAGCGCTTCCACACATTGACCAGCTCGAGCATGGGCGGCGCCGTGTCGCCCGCTTCGGCTACGGCCGGCGGCATCACTTCGTGAGGCATGAATTTCATGGTCTTGGCAGTGATGCGGCTCAGAACTTCTTGTCGGCGGCGGGCACCTGCGTCCAGAAGCTCGCGTCGTAGGCCTTCGACAGGTCGGCCGGTGCCTTCAGCGCCTTGTAGCCCACCAGCTGGGTCTGCATCTTCTCGACCGTGGGCAGGTCGATGGCCAGAATGCCGTCGGTGCCGCCCTTGCCGGCCTTCACGAGCTTTTCGAACTCTTCGAGCATGGCTTCCTGGTGCGGGCGGTTCAGGCTGGGCGAGGCGGCCATGACGATGTCGATGGCCTCCTTCTTGTTCTGCAGCGCGTACTTCCAGCCCTTGATGGTGGCGTTCATGAAGGCCTGCACCTGCTGCGGCTTCTCGTTGCGGTACTTCTCGGACACGAGCACCGTGTCTTGCTGCACCACCACGCCGTAGTCGTCGGGCTTGATGAGCACCAGCTTGTCGCCCAGGCCCTGCTCTTTGAGCGTGTTGAGCTCGTTGTAGTAGGTGGCGGCGGCCACGTCGAACTGCTTCTCCACGAAGGGCGCCATGGAGCCCGACTGCGGAACGATGGTCAGGTCGGTCTGCTTCACGCCGGCGGAGGCCAGCATGGAGTACAGCGTGTACTGCGTGCCGGTGAACCAGGTGGCGACCTTCTTGCCCGCGAAGTCCTGCACCTTGGTGATGCCGGAGTCCTTGTAGGCGACATAGGTGAACGGCGTCTTCTGCACCGTCACGCCGATGCACACCAGCGGCAGGCCTTTTTCGCGGGCGAGCAGCACGGTCTCGGTGCCGCCGGCCAGGCCGAAGGTGTCGTTGCCGGAAGCCACGAGCGTTTCGACGTTCAGGTTGGGGCCGCCGGGGTTGATGGTGAGGTCGAGGCCGGCCTGGTCGTAGAAGCCCTTGGCCTTGGCCACGTAGAAGCCGGCGAACTGCGCCTGCGCCAGCCACTTCAGCCGCAAGGACACCTTTTCGGCAGCGGAGGCCGGCAGCGCCGACAGAAGGGCCATCGACGCGGCGACGGAGGCCAAAAGACGCAAGGACTTGAAAGACATGTTGAAAGCCTCTTGAATACAAAAAACTCTTTAAGCAGTATCCATGCCATGTCTTTTTGGCGTCATTTCACAGTTGCAACGCGCGAATTGGCCCGAAACATGCACCCGAGTGCAGCTTCTGCCCCAATTTCGAACCTCCTCGAGCCCCTTCATGAACCGAATGCATGCGCTGACCGATCTTTCCGCCAGAGACGCCGCCGAGCAGATGGCCGTGGGCGAACTGCGCGCGACGGACTACGCGCAGGCGCTGCTGGCGCGGGCCGAGGCCATCGCGCCCTTCGGCGCCCTGCGCCACCTGGACCCCGCACCGCTCCTTTCAGCGGCCGCCGCGCTCGACGCCGGGCCCAAGGCGGCGGCCGGCAAGCTCCCTCTGTATGGCGTGCCCCTGGCCTTCAAGGACAACATCGATGTCGCCGGCATGCCGACCACCGCCGGCAGCCCCTGGATGGCCGACCACATGCCGCGCATGCATGCCGGCGTGACGCAGCGCCTGCTGGACGCGGGCGCGCTGGTGCTCGGCAAGACCAACCTGCACGAGTGGTCGCAGGGCGTCACGGGCCACAACCACGGCTTCGGCCCGTCGCGCAACCCGTTCGATGCCGCGCGCATCACGGGCGGCTCCAGCGGCGGCAATGCGGCGCTGCTGGGCCTGCGCGCCGGGCCGGTGGCCATCGGCACCGACACGGGCGGCTCGGTGCGCGTGCCGGCCGCGCTGTGCGCGCTGGTGGGCTTCAGGCCCACGGTGCAGCGCTGGCCGCACGACGGGCTGGTGCCCATCTCGCCGACCTTCGACACCGCGGGTGTGATGGCCCGCTGCGTGGACGACTGCGTGCTGGTCGACCACGCCGTGGCCGGCGGACCGTTGCGCCTCAGCCCCACGCCGCTGGCGGGTGTGCGGCTGGGCGTGCCCGAAGCCTATTTCTGGGAAGAAGTCGATCCGCCCGTAGCCGAGCTGACGCGCGCCAGCGTCGAACGGCTGCGCGCGGCGGGTGCCGTGCTGGTGCCTTGCGACCTGGCCGAAGCCGGCGCGCTGTTCCAGGAGGGGTCGATGTCGATCTCGCTGCACGAGATCCTGCCCGCGCTTGCCGCCTACTTCGCGCGCCACGGGCGCCCTTTCGATGCCCGCGCGCTCACCGACGCCGTGGTCAGCCCCGACGTGCGTCCGCTGTTCGAGCGCCTGTTCGGCGACACCGCCATCACGCCCGAGGCCTACACCCACGCGCTGCACACGCTGCGCCCGCGCATGCAGGCGGCGTACCGAGATTGCTTTGCGCGCCACGGGCTCGCTGCGCTCGTCTTTCCGACCAGCCCGCTGACCGCCGCGCGCCTGGGCGAAGACGTGCAGGTCACGCTGTGCGGGCGGCCCGTTTCCGCTTTTTCCGCCTACATCCGCAACACCGGCCCGGCCGGCATGGCGGGGCTGCCGGCCGTGAGCTTGCCGATGGGCCTCACATCGAACGGCTTGCCGGCCGGGCTGGAGTTGACGGGCGCGGAAGGCACGGACACCGCCTTGCTCGCACTGGCGCTGGGCGTTGAAAAGGCACTGCCGACAGCGCCCGTTGCGCCCTTCGTGCACAAGTTGGCAAAACGTGGATGACAGCGTCGCCAAAACACTACGCTGCAGCGCGTAACAGGCCTTCACGGGGCGGGGTTGGATCGGCGATGCTCTGTGCATGCCCGGTGCAAATTCACAATTGCAAAAACCTTCAGGATCCCGCCCTGGGTTGCGCTCCGGGTGGCGCACCGCCGCGCTGATCTACACGATCGTCGGCGTGCTGTGCATCCTGGGCAGTGCAGTTGTGCCCGACAGCGAGGCCGGCATGCTGTTCGCCATTGCGGGCGGGCTGCCCTGGTCGCTCAGCCTGCTCACGCTGGGCCTCTCGCCGGGCGTTGCGACCACCGCCCTGCTGATGCTGGCGGGCAGTTGGGCGGTCAATGCGGCGCTGCTGTGGTGGCTGGCGCTGCGGCGGCCACGGCGCCTTGAGCAGCCCGAGCCGTCGCACCTGACGTAGCACTGCTGCCCTCCCCGCCACCTTCGTCCTCCAGCCCCAGATAGGCGCGCCGCAGTTCTGGCCGCGCCATCAGCTCCTCCGGCCGGCCCAGCGCCACGATGCGCCCTTCTTCCAGCACCGCCGCGCGCTCGGCCACGTCCAGCGCCATGCCCACGTTCTGCTCCACCAGCAGCACCGCAATGCCTTCGGCATGGATGCGGCGGATGGCGGTGAACATGTCGAGCACGATGCTCGGCGCCAGGCCCAGCGAAGGCTCGTCGAGCAGCAGCAGCTTGGGGCGCGCCATGAGCGCGCGGCCAATGGCCACCATCTGCTGCTGCCCGCCCGACAGTGAGCCGGCCGGCTGCGCCAGCTTTTCCTCCAGCGCGGGGAACAGCGTGCAGACGTAGTCCATCGAGCGCGCGCGTTCGACGCGGGCCGCGCGCAGGTAGCTGCCCAGCTCCAGGTTCTCGCGCACCGTCATCTCGGTGAACAGCCTGCGCCCCTCGGGCACCAGCGCAATGCCCTGCGCGCAGAAGCGGTGCGGTGCAAGACGCGAGATGTCTTGCCCCTCGAAGCGCATGCGCCCCGCGCTGATGCGGTGCAGCCCCGCCACCGCATTGATGAGCGTGCTCTTGCCCGCGCTGTTCGGCCCGACGATGCACAGCAGCTCGCCCATGCCGATGGAGAGCGACACATCCCACAGGGCGGTCGCCTGCCCGTAGGCGACGCGAATGGCTTCGAGTTCAAGCATGGGTCAGCTCCTTTTCAATGCCAGGGACACCCGGCACGAGCGACGTGTGCGCGGGCGCGGCAGGCGCTTGCGGTTCCATCGCCTGCCCCAGGTAGGCCGACACCACCTCGGGCCGCTGCATCACGTCGTGCGGTGCGCCTTCGGCCAGCACCTCGCCGCGGTTGAACACCACGATGCGGTCGCACAGCGCCATCACCGCGCGCATCACATGCTCGACGAAGACGATGGTGGCGCCCTGGTCGCGAATGCGGCGAATCAGCGCCACGGCCTCGTCGATTTCCGACGGCGTGAGGCCCGACAGCACCTCGTCGAGCATCAGCACCTGCGGGCGCGACGCCAACGCGCGCGCAAACTCCAGAAACTTGCGCTGGTGCAGGTTCAGGTCGGCCGGCAAGGCATGCGCGCGCTCCGTGAGGCCCGTGAAGGCCAGCCACTGCCAGGCCTGCGCCTCGGCGGTCTGGCGGTCGAGCGCGGCGGCGCCGAACATGGCGGGCAGCGCCACGTTCTCCAGCACCGTGAGGTGCGCGAAGGGCCGCGGGATCTGGTACGTGCGCGCAATACCGCCCTGCGCAATGCGGTGCGCCGGAATGCCCGAGATGCGGCGGCCCTCGAACTCGATCAGCCCCGCGGTCACCGCGTAGTGCCCGCTAGCCACGTTGATGAAGGTCGACTTGCCCGAGCCGTTGGGGCCGAGCAGCCCGAGGATTTCGCCACGCCGCACTTCCAGGCTCACGCCGCGCAGCGCATGCACGCCCTTGAAGGACTTGCGCACGCCTTGCGCACGCAGCAGCACTTCGCCTGTGATGGCGGCGGGCTTGCGGGCTTCGGCAGCAGTGGCCAGGTGCGCAGATGCAGTCGGAGCTGCAGGCGCAGTGGCCGCTGCGGGCGCCCCCCGCCGCGCGCTCCACCACTTCAGCGCCTGCCCCAGCAGCCCTTCAGGCATGAACAGGATCACCACGATCAGCACCAGCCCCGTCATGCCCTTGCCGATGATCGCGCTGTCGCCGCCTGTGAAGGCATACAGCAGCAGCGTGATGGCGATCGCCCCGACGATCGGCCCCGCCCAGTGCCGCGTGCCGCCCAGCACCGCCATCAGCACCACGGTGAGCGGCATCGCAATGGTGAAGGTGTCGCCCGTGGTCACGTACGAGATGAAGAGCGCATGCACCCCGCCCACCACGCCCGCCAGCCCGCACGAGAGCGCGAAGGCGCCGAGCTTGTAGCGGTAGGTGGGCACGCCCATTACCTCGGCCACGTCCTCGTCGTCATGGATGGCGAACAGCCCCGTGCCGAAGCGCGAGTGGTACACGGCCAGCGAGGCCAGTACCGTGAGCACCGCCACGCCCAGCGCCAGCAGGTAGAAGGTGCCCGAGGCCGAAGGCCCGATCTGCGGCACCGCCACCGCGCTCATGTACACGCCCGGCCCGCCGTCGATGGGCGTGTTGAGGATGATGGTCGCCACCACGAAGGTGGCCGCCAGCGTGAGCAGCGAGAACAGCTCCGCGCGCACCGCCTGCACCCGAAACGCCACCGCGCCCAGCAGCATGCCGACCGCCGCGGCCACCACGGCGGCGGCCGGCAGCGTCCACAGAAACGGAACATCGAAGCGCGTTGCC
The DNA here is from genome assembly GCF_046156345.1 of Variovorax sp. H27-G14. Taxonomy (NCBI): domain Bacteria; kingdom Pseudomonadati; phylum Pseudomonadota; class Betaproteobacteria; order Burkholderiales; family Comamonadaceae; genus Variovorax; species Variovorax sp. H27-G14. The sequence goes on along the minus strand of NZ_JAYLVN010000003.1, from coordinate 288,223 downwards.
AGCGTGGCCGTGGTGTACATGCCGATGCCGAAGAACGCACCGTGCCCGAACGAGAAATACCCCGAGTACCCCGACAGCAGGTTCCACGAGGTGGCCAGCGCCACCCAGTGCAGCACCAGGTACAGAATGGATTCGTAGAACGCCGGCAGGCCCAACCACGGCACCACGGCCAGGCCCGCGCCGGCCGCCAGAATGAGCAAGAACGAACGCTTCATGCCACCCTCCCTGGGCGCACTAGCAGCACCAGCATCAGCAGCGAGAAAGACACCAGCGGTGCCCACGAAGGCGCGGTGACGGTCATGGTCACGGCCTCGGTCACGCCGATGATGCAGCCCGCGATGAGCGGGCCCAGCGGGCGGCCCAGCCCACCCAGCATCACGGCCGCGAACACCACGCCGATCCACGCGTAGATCTGCGAGGGAGACAGCGTGTAGGCCAGCGCAATGCACACGCCCGCCACGCCGGCCAGCGCCGCGTTGACGCCAGAGAGCATCAGCCCCAACGCGTTCTGGTTCACGCCGAAGGCCGCGGCAATGGGCGCATCCTGCGCCGCGGCGCGCATCGCCTTGCCCAGGTCGGTGCTGCGCAGCGCGAGCCACACGGCCAGCGAAATGCCCACGCCCAGCCCCAGCGTGATGAGCTCGGGCACCGGCAGGTACAGCGTGCCGATCTGCAGCTTGTGCTGCGCGTAGCTCGACTCCAGCTTGCGGTAGTCGGCCGTCCAGGTCCACTGCAGCAGCGCCTCGATGATCACGGTGATGCCGAAGGTGACCAGCAGCGAGTTGAACGGGCTCACCCGAAAACGCGTGAGCACCCAGTGCAGCGCCGCCCCCAGCACGAAGAACAGCGGCACGATGACCAGCAGCGTAAGCAGCGGGTCGACACCGTGGTGGCTCGACAGTTCGTAGGTGAGGTAGGCGCCCAGGAAGGCGAGCGCGAAATGCGCAAGGTTGATCTGCCGCAGCATTCCCCACGACAGGCTGAGGCCGAGCCCCAGCAGGCCGTAGAGCGCCCCGGTGAACAGGCCCGCCAGAATGGACTGGGCCAGCAGCGTGGCACTGGGAAAGCTCATCAGCTGGCCACTCCGCGCGTTTGCAGCCTGGCGCCGGGGGCGGCCCACTCCCTGGGCCACACCACCACCCACTTGCCGTTCTGCACCTGCTTGACCTTGCCCAGGTCGTCACCGAAGTTGCCGCGCTCGTTGAAGCGCAGCTTGCCCTGGATGGTGTCGACCTTGTTGGCGCGCAGCCACGTGGCCATGGCCTTGTCGTCGAGCCCCTTGGTGGCGACCACGGCGGCTTCCATGATCTGCCAGGCCGAATAAGAAGCCGCGGCCTGCGTCTCCACCGCGGTGTCGGGCAAGCCGGCCTTGGCCGCGCGCTCGCGGTAGACCTTCACAAACTCGGCGGCCGTGGCGTTGTCGGTGAACGGCGGGTGGTCCTCGAAGATGGTGGTGGCCAGCGCACCGTTGGCCTCGGGCGCCTTGAGCATCGGCGCGGGCGCGGGCACGTGATAGAAGTGGTGCAGCGGCGCGTAGTCGATCTTCTTCATCGCGTCCAACAGCTGGTTGCCTTCGAGGCCGATGGCACCGTTCCAGATGAAGTCGGGGTTGGCCTCTTTCAGGCGGCCCGCAATGGGGCCGAAGTCGCGGTTGCCGAAGTCCCATTCGAGGAACAGCACTTCCTTCAGGCCCCGCTGTTTGGCCACCTCGCGCGCGCCCAGCGCCACGAAGTGCACCGACGGAAACTTGCTGGTGACGACGGCAATGGTCTTGGGTGGCTTGGGCGACGTGGCCAGCGCGTCGAGCACCATGGCGGGCATGGTCTTCTCGGGGTCGGGGCCGAGCGACCACGCCGGAAACTGCTGCTCGTACTTGGCCAGGCTCGGAATGCCGAAGGTGTGGTGCACCAGCGTCTTGTTGTAGCGCTGGGCCACGCCCATGGCAGACAAAATGTTGCCCGTGGCATACGGGCCGATGAGCAGGTCGACCTTGTCGGCCGTGACCAGTTGCTCGTACAGCGTGCGCGCAAGGTCGGGCTTGGACTGGTCGTCTTTCAGCACCCACTCCACCGGCCGGCCCAGCAGGCCACCGCGCTGGTTGAGCTGCTCCACATAGATCTCGCCCGTGAGCTTGTGCACCAGGCCCGTGGCCGACAGCGGCCCTGTGAGCGCCAGCGTGCCGCCCACGCGAATGGGCTTGCCCGCGGGCTGCTGCGCGAATGCGGAGCGGCTGAACAGCGTGCCGGTGCCCAGGGCACCGACGGCTGCAGCAATCGTGACGAAGGAACGGCGATCGATGCTCATTTTTTGTCTCCGAAATTGTTGTTTGATGGAACGCAGTGCGCGTGGTGCGCGTGGCGCCGTTCAGTCCCCGTCGACCACCGGGTTCGAGAGCAGGCCCACGCCTTCGATCTCCACTTCGCACACATCACCGGCCTTCATGAACAGCGGCGGCTTGCGCGCCAGGCCCACGCCCGAGGGGGTGCCCGCGATGATGAGGTCGCCCGGCTGCAGCGCAAAAGGCTCCGAGCACACCGACACCAGCGTGGCCACGTCGAAGATCATGTCGCGCGTGTTGGCGTCCTGCAGCACGGTGCCGTTCAGGCGCGTCTGCAGCTTCAGGCCGGTGGCGCCCGGGGGCAGTTCGTCGGCGGTGACGAACTCGGGGCCGAAAGAGCCCGAGCGGTCGAAGTTCTTGCCCATCATCCATTGCGCGGACTTGAACTGGTAGTCGCGAATGGAGCCGTCGTTGAACACCGAGTAGCCCGCCACATGGTTCAGCGCGTCGCCCTTCCTGATGTAGCGCCCGGCCGTGCCGATGACCACCAGCAGCTCGCCTTCGTAGTCGAACTGCGTGGACACATGCGGGCGCACGATCGGCTGGTTGTGGCCGACCCACGACGACGGAAAGCGATGGAACAGCACCGGGTAGGTGGGCGGGTCGAACTTGCTTTCGGCCGCATGGTCGATGTAGTTGAGGCCCACCGCAATGGCCTTGGAGGGCGACTGCACGGGTGCCAGCCACTCGATGCCGGACAGCGGCAGGCGCGTGCGCGCGCTGTCGCCGGCCTTCTTTGCGGCGGCCATGGCCTCGGGGCCGCCGCGCAGCAGTTCGTCGAGCGTGGCGGGCAGGCCTTCGGCCGTGAGGTTGACCACTTCCTGGTCGAGGCGCAGGCCGAGGGCGGGCTTGCCGTGGTGTTGAAAGGCGAGGAGACGCATGGGGAGTTCCTTGTGATGCGGTTGCGTGAGGAAGAGAAAGAAAAAGCGGTGTCAGCCCTTGGCTGGCGTCTGAGCTTGGGCTTGGGCCTGGGCCGGGATTTCGGCCTGGACTTCGGCCTGGACTTCGAAGTTGGTGACGAAGTCCTCCGGCACCTTGGGGCCCCAGGCGTAGAAGGAGTCTTCGGGCGGGTGGTCGGCGCTGGGCCAGTCGAAGTCGCCGGGCACGAAGTCCATGTCGCAGGAGTACTCCGAGTAGCTGCCCCACGGGTCGCGCACATAGTTGAAGTAGTTGGAGCCCAGCACGTGCCGCCCCACGCCCCAGCCGCGCACATGGCCCGCGGCGTACATCTGCTCCATGCCGCGGCCGACCTCGTCCAGGTTGGCCACGTCCCAGCTCAGGTGGTGCAGGCCCGGGCCGTTCGAGCGCGCCATGGCGACCAGGTGGTGGTCGCTGCCGTGCACGCCGTGCATGAACACGATGAGGTCGCCCGAACGGTCGGTCACGCGCAGGCCCAAAGCGTCTTCGAAGAAGCGCACCGCCTCGGGCACCTTGGCACTGAACAGCAGGATGTGCGACAGCCGGCGCGGGTGCACCTTCGGAATGCGCGCGCGGTTCGGCGAGGCGCCCATGCCCACGGGCGGGCGCGGCGCCACCACGGGCGCGCTGCCCGCGTCCGGCGCGCTCTTGGCGGCCACCACGATCTGCACCGGAAAGCCGTCGGGGTGCACGACCCACAGGCTGTGGCCTTTGCTGCTGTCGTTGTCGCTCTCGTGCGCCAGCGGATGCGGCGCGCAACGCGGCACGCCCAGGCGCACGATGCGCGCGGCAATGGCGTCGAAGTCTTCCGCGAAGCAGGCAAAGCGCAGGTACTGCAACTGCTTCACGCCGCCCGCCGGCGCCTGGTAGAGCGAGCCCCAGGCATGGGGATGGCCCACGGTGTACAGGTCGAGCCGGTCGCCCTCGCGCTTCGGTTCCAGCCCGAAGGCCTCGTAGAAGCGCGCGGCCTCGTCGAGGTCTGGCACGGTGAAGACGAAGGCATCGAGCGAATGGATGCTCTGCACGGCCGCGCGATGGGGGCTCTTCTGCGTTCGAAGCGGGTGAGGAAGGTCGCGAGGAAGCTGGGTCTCTGCCATGTCGGTGTCTCCGTTCGGCTGTCCACGTTGCAATAAATAATATATTCTTTTGTCGTTAGTCTATTGTTCGTAGGTTTATCCATCATTAGGGTTAACAAGTAACATCGACCGTTTTTCGCGGTGAGACGGGAGTGCAATGAATGAAAAAACCAAGGGCATGAGCCAGACGCGCCAGGTGTTCACAGAGCTGCGCACGGCCATCGTGGGCGGCCGGCTGTTGCCGGGTTCCAAGCTCAACATCGCCGCGCTGGCCGAGGAACTGGACGTGAGCGCGGGCGCGGTGCGCGAAGGCCTGGCCATGCTGGAGGCCGAGGCGCTGGTGGTGTCGGAGCCGGCGCGCGGCTTTCGCGTGAGCCCTGTTTCGCCGACCGACCTCGAAGAGCTGGTGACAGCGCGCATCGAAATCGAAAAGCTGTGTCTGGCCGAAGCCATTCGCCACGGCGACCTGGCCTGGGAAGGCAGCGTGGTGTCGGCGCACCACCGGCTGTCGCGCCTGGCCGAGCGCGACGCGGCCATGCCCACGGTGCTCAGCACCGAATGGACCGGCAGCCATGCGGAGTTCCACAACGCGCTGGTCTCGGGTTGCCCCAACAGCTGGCTGCTGCGCATGCATCAGATGCTGTACCAGCAGAGCGAGCGCTACCGGCAGCTGTCGGCACCGCTGTCGAAGGAATCGCGCGACGTGGGCGCCGAGCACCAGGCGCTGCTGGACGCGGTGCTCAACCGCGACATCCTGGCCGCGCAGACGTTGATTTCGGAGCACCTGCAGACCACCGGCCGGCTGCTGCTGGCCGCGTTGAAGGCCAACCCGCCGGCCGAGCGCTGAGGCCGTAGCGCGGCCCCACCGCCGCAGCCCAACGGCCGCGCTGCGGGCGGGCAAAGTTTGGGAAACTACGAGGCATCGAACGAACATTTCGATGCGATCATTTCCCCGCACACACATTTCCGATCTGCCTCGCTCCTGCAGGCAGACCCCTCCCCCCAAAGGCTTTCCTCGATGTTTCAAGACCTGCAAGTCAACGCGCCGCTGATCGGCGTTCCCGGCGGCCGCCATCTGCTGGACACCCCGGCGCTGCTGATCGACCTGCCCGCGATGACACGCAACATCGAACGCATGGCCGCCTTTGCCAAGGCACGCGGCGTCAACCTGCGCCCGCACGTGAAGACGCACAAGTCGGTGGAGATTGCGCGGCGCCAGGTGGCGGCGGGCGCCATTGGCGTGAGCTGCGTCACGCTGGGCGAGGCCGAGGTGATGGTGGAGGGCGGCATTCCGGGCGTGCTGATCACCTCGCCGGCGGTCACGCCGAGCAAGATCGCGCGGCTCATCAAGCTGGCGCAGCGCGCCCGGCCCGGCGACGTGATGGTGGTGGTCGACAACCCGCGCAACCTGGCCGACCTGGCCCAGGCCGCGAGCGAGCTCACGCATCCGCTGGACGTGCTGGTCGACTACGGCGCGGGCTACAACCGAACCGGCGCCGCCACGCAGGCCAAGGTGCTGGAGCTGGCCGCGCTGGTGGCCGCCGAGCCGCGCCTGCGGCTGCGCGGGCTGCAGTCGTACGCGGGCAACCTGCAGCACATCGTGGCGCGCGACCAGCGCAGCGCGGCGGCGGCGGGGCTGCGTGAAACGGTGGCGGGCATCGTGGCGGCGGCGCGGCGCCAGAGCCTGCACTTCGAGATCGTTACCGGTGCGGGCACCGGCACGCACGACCTCGACACGCAGGAAAACGCATTCACCGAGCTGCAGGCCGGCTCCTATGTGTTCATGGACGCGGAATACACGCAGGTGCTGGCCGGTGGCGGGCAGCCTTCGGCGTTCGAGGTGTCGCTGTTCGTGCAGACCGCGGTGGTCAGCACCAACGCGCCCGACTGGGTGACTGTGGACGGCGGCACCAAGTGCTTTTCGACCGACAGCGGCGTGCCGCTGGTGGCGCGCGGCGTCGATGCGGCCACGCGCTATGCCTTCTTCGGCGACGAGCACGGCAAGCTGATGCTTCCGCAAGGCACGCAAGGGATACAGGGCACGCACAGCGCCCGGCCCGCGCTGGGCGCGCGCGTCGAGTTCGTCACGCCGCACTGCGACCCGACCGTGAACCTGCACGACACGTACCACGTGGTCGAGGGCGGCACGCTGGTGGGCATCTGGCCGGTGGATGCGCGCGGCAAGCGGTGAAGCCCTGAAGGGCGGGCCGCGCCGCGAACGGTACTCGCACACGGCATAAGAAAACGCGAAAAGCGTATTTCACAAACGCGGGGGCGCGGGGGACAGTCGGACGCCTGTCTTCTCCCTTTCAGTGCGCGCTTTCAAGCCGCCCCGCCCCATGCCATCCACACAAGAAACGACGCGCCCCGCGGCGCACGTCGCCAGCGCGCAGGCGCCCTCCTCGCAACAACTCTTCGACCGCTTCCGCCGCGTGTTCGCACGCATCGCCGAGCACGCGACACGCCGGGAGATCGAGCGCGAACTGGCCTACGAACCGGTGGCCTGGCTCAACGCCGAGCGCTTTGGTGCGCTGCGCGTGCCGCTGGCGCACGGCGGCATCGGCGCGTCGGTCGAGCAGCTGTACGACCTGCTCATCGAGCTTGGCGAGGCCGACTCCAACCTGCCGCAGATCCTGCGCGCGCACTTCGGCTTCATCGAGCGGCTGCTCGCCGAAATCGACCCCGCGCTGCACGGGCCGTGGATGCGCCTGGCCGCGGAGGGCGTGGTGTTCGGCAACGCGACCACAGAGCTGGGCGACGGCGCCATCACCACCATGCAGACCACGCTCAAGCGCGACGGCGATGCATGGCTGCTCGACGGCGACAAGTACTACAGCACCGGCACGCTGTACGCCGACTGGATCTCGGTGTCGGCCCAGCGGTTGAACGACGACGGCAGCAGCGAACGCGTGATTGCGCTCGTGCCGGCCGAAGCAAAGGGCGTGGAGCGCGTGGACGACTGGCGCGGCTTTGGCCAGCGCCTCACGGCCTCGGGCACCACGCGCTTTCGCCAGGTGCGGGTGAAGGCCGAGAACGTGCTGCTCTACGTGCGCGACCAGCCCACGCCGCTCACCGCGCATTTCCAGCTCACGCACCTGGCCACGCTGGCGGGCATTGCGCGCGCCATCGTGCGCGACGCGGTGGCCTTCGTGCAGCCGCGCAAGCGGGTCTACAGCCATGGCAGCGGCAGCACCCCGCGCGAAGATCCGCTGGTGCAGCAGGTCATCGGGCAGCTGGCGAGCACGGCGTTCATTGCAACCGCCACCGTGCAGGCGGTGGCGCGCGGGCTGGGCGAGATCGACCGCTTTCGCGTGCGCGGCGAAATCGTTCCGCAAAGCCTGTTGTTCGAAGTGGAACTGAACACGGCCAAGGCGCAGGCCGGCATCGTCGACGCGGTGCTGCAGGCGGGCACGCGGCTGTTCGACATCGGGGGCGCATCTGCCCTGCAGGAAGACCGGCGGCTGGACCGGCACTGGCGCAATGCGCGCACGCTGGCGTCGCACAACCCGACGATCTACAAGGGCCGCGTGGTGGGCGACCATCTGCTGAATGGGGCGCGGCCCACGTTTTATTGGGCAGTAGGAGCGATCGCGTCCTGAAGAAGGGCTGCGCCGAAGGCTGCAGCGCTTAAAGTCCCGGGTCTTTTACCGACCGGACTCTCTCTTCATGCGCCGCTTGCTGCTTGCCCTTGCTCCCCTCGCCTTGGCCACACTGGCCGCCCTGGGTGGGTGTGCCACCCCGGTGACGGGTGTGGTGCGCCTCTACGACGGCATCCTGCGCGCAGCCGACACGCAAGAGGCAGAGGCCTATTGCCGCAAGGACGGCAACCCGATCCGCTTCCTGGAACCGGCGGATGCGCCCAACACACCGGGCAGCGGCGTGCTGTTCAGGTGCGACTGAGAGCGCACGGCGCCCTGTTCACACGCGCGGCAGCGCGGCCAGAAAGGTGGAGACCACGATCGCGGCGGCGCGATCGAGTTGCAGAATGTCCGCCACCTCGAAAGCGTGCGGCGCGGTTCGCCCGCTCGCGCCGACCGGCTTGCGGATTTCAACAAGCACTTCGGCCGCCAGCTCGCGGTCGCTGCGCGGCGCGCCGTCGGCGTCCATCACCCACTCGTCGACCTGGTCGAACGGAATGCTGCGAAACACCCCGACGATGGGGATGTACTTGTAGCGATCCTCTCCCACCAGGATGGGCACGCTGAGGTTACAAAAAAACGTAGTAATCGACATGCAGGAGCGCCGTCGCGAAACGAAAGCATCCAATTGTTGTTTAGTGCAGCGTCAGGGGCCATGCTCCCCAGTGGTCATCTGGGGGAAGATGTGATGTTCCGCACACAAATTGCTGTCAACGCCATCGATCTTCCCCGCAAAACAACTACTTTATTCTTACATAACGACGCCGAAAAAGCACTTTCTTCTCATTTTCGGGAAAGAAAGGTCAAAAAGTGTGCAGGCAGGGCAGAAGGCCGGCACGTATGGCGCCGTTGGACAAAATGAGACAGAAAGCGCGCGAGCGTGCGCCAAGACCGGCCCGCGCGGGCCCATGGGTTACCCCATGGCGTCGGGTTGCCGCCACACCCCGGCGGCCGGGAAAGCCTCAGGCGGGGTCGGCGAAACGCGGCGCGCGGCGCTCGATGTTGGCCTTCACCGCCTCGGCCTGGTTGGCGCTGCCGATCAGCGCCTTCTGCTCGACCGACTCGGCCAGCAGCAACTGTGCCGCGCTCAGCGATGCAGAGCCGTTGAGCAGCCGCTTGCCCGCGCGGATGGCGTCGGGGCTCTTCTGCGCGATCTCGTGCGCCATCTGCAGCGCCTCGGCCAGCGGGTCGACCGCCACGCGCGTGGCAAAGCCGATGCGCACAGCCTCTTCGCCCGAGAAGATGCGCCCGGTGTAGGTGAGCTCGCGCACCACGTCGTCGCGCGCCAGTTCGCGCATGAGCACCATGCCGGCCATGTCGGGCACCAGGCCCCACTTGATCTCCATGACCGACAGCCTGGTGTCGGGCGCCACGATGCGCACATCCGCGCCCAATGCCACCTGCAGGCCGCCGCCGAAAGCCACGCCGTGCACCGCCGCAATCACCGGCACCGGCACGTCGCGCCAGACCATCGCCACCTGCTGCGCGGCGTTGGCGATGCCGTGCGTGCGCACCAGCAGGTCGGCGCCGGCGGCGCCCTCGCCCAGCACGTCGGCGCCCGGGCCCTCCTGCATGCGCTGGAACGAGGCCATGTCCAGACCTGCGCAGAAGGCCTTGCCACGGCCCGAGATCACCACCGCGCGCACCGCCTTGTCATGGCGCAGCGCTTCGCCGACCTCGATCAGCGCGTCGAACATCGCGGGGTCGAGCGCGTTCATCTTGTCGGCACGGGAAAGCTGCAGTTCCACCACGCCGTCGGGGTGGCGGATGGATTCGATGCGGTCGTTCATTCGTTGTCTCCAGAGCGGCCCGGGGGCCGGGGGGCGGTCGGCGCGGTTTTGCGCGCCAGTATCGCGCCGCGGGGCCCTGCGCGATGATGGCGGCTGTCGCCTACACAACACTTGCCCAACCTCCCCGCCATGCCATTGGACCGCCGCCAGTTTCTTCTTCAATCGGGCTCGGCCGTGGCCGTGGTCGCGCTGTTCGGCCAGGGCTGCACGACAGCGGCACCCGGCATGCGCAACGAAGTGCTCGGCTTCACCGGCGTGCCCGCTTCGCTGCGCGACGGCGTGGTGATTCCGCCCGAATACGAATGGCAGTTGCTCTACCCCTGGGGCACGCCCACGGGCGTGGCGGGCCGCATGCCGGCGTTTGCGCCGGACGCAAGCAACAGCGCCGACGACCAGGCCGTGCAGGCCGGCATGCACCACGACGGCATGCACTTCTTTCCGCTGGGCACTGGCGGTGAGCGCGGCCTGCTCGTGATGAACCACGAGTACACCGACGAGTCGCTGCTGCACACGGACGGCATCAAGGGCGCCACAGGCTGGACAGAGGACAAGGTGCGCAAGTCGCTGCATGCCATGGGCGTGTCGGTGATCGAAATCCGGCGCACCGCACAGGGTTGGCGGCAGGTGAGCCCTTCTCCCTTCGCGCGCCGCGTGCACGGCCGCACGCCGATGCGCATCAGCGGCCCGGCCGCGGGTACGACGCTGCTGCGCACCGCCGCCAACCCGGCCGGCGACGCGGTGTTCGGCACCTTCGCCAACTGCGCCATGGGCGTCACGCCCTGGGGCACCTACCTGACCTGCGAGGAGAACTTTCACGGCTACTTCGGCGGCCCGAAAGAAGCCGCCAGCGCCATGACGCCCGCGCAGCGCCGCTACGGCACCGTGCCGGGCACGCAGTGGGTGGAGTACTGGCGCTTCGACGAGCGCTTCGACCTGAGCCGGCATCCGAACGAGGCGCACCGCTTCGGCTGGGTGGTCGAGATCGACCCCTTCGACCCCAGCGCCACGCCCATCAAGCGCACCGCGCTGGGCCGCAAGCGGCAAGAGAGCGCCACCTGCACCGTCGCGAAAGACGGCCGCCTGGTGGTCTACATGGGCGACGACTCGCGCTTCGAATACATCTACAAGTTCGTCAGCACCGGCAAGGTGGCGCTTGGCAGCGACGGCCAACCTGCGCCGGCGGCGGGGAATGCCAAGTTGCTCGACGAAGGCACGCTGTACGTGGCCCGCTTCGACGCCGACAAGCGCGGCCAATGGCTCGCGCTGACGCACGGCAGCAACGGGCTGAACGCCGCCAGCGGCTTTGCCGACCAGGCCGAGGTGCTGGTGCACGCGCGGCTGGCCGGCGATGTGGTGGGCGGCACGAAGATGGACCGGCCCGAATGGATCGCCGTGCATCCGCAGTCGGGCGAGGTGTACGTCACCCTCACCAACAACAGCCAGCGCGGCGACGCAGGCAAGCCCGGCCCCGACGCGGCCAACCCGCGCGCCAACAACTTCTTCGGCGGCATCCTGCGCTGGCGAGAAGACGGCGCGGACGCCGCGAGCACCGGCTTTGCCTGGGACCATTTCGCGCTCGCGGGCGACCCGTCGCAGCCCGGCAGCGGCGCGCGCTACCCCAGCGCCGACGCCGACATGTTCGGCGCGCCGGACGGCCTGCATTTCGACCGGGGCGGGCTGCTGTGGATTCAGACCGACCTGAGCGGCCAGGTCATCGGCAAGCCGCCCTACACCTCGCTGGGCAACAACCAGATGCTGTGCGCCGACCCAGCGTCGGGCCGCATCAAGCGCTTTCTGACCGGGCCGAACGGCTGCGAGATCACGGGCTGCGTAGTCACGCCCGACCGGCGCACGCTGTTCGTGAACATCCAGCATCCGGGCGAGGCACGCGACGACGGCGACGGCGTGCACAACAGTGCCTGGCCCGACACCCGCACGCCCGCCAGCACTCCACCCGACAAGGTGCGCCCGCGCTCCGCGACGCTGGCGATCCGCCGTCGCGATGGCGGCATCGTCGGCACCTGAAGCTCAGGCGAGGCACCGCCAGGCGAGCCCCGCCATGCGCCGAGGTTCAGGCCTGCGGCGCGCCCAGAAACACGGGCAGGCTTTCCGCCTGCGCAGCGTATGCGGCCAGCGCAGGAAAGTCTGCGGGCGAAACCAGCTCGGGCAGCATCAGCTGCGTGAAAGACCAGGCCACTGCGGTTGAAACGCCGGCCTGCGTCATCGTGTGTTCCTGCGCGGCCAGCGGCGCGGCGGCCACGTCGCTTTCGAGCGCCGCATACGCCGCCATGAGCTGGCTGCGCACCCGGTCCACCCACGGCTGGTGCAGCTTTTCGGCCGGTCGCAGGTTGTGCTCGTAGACGATCTGCACCGTCTTCTCGCAGGCCGCGAGCGCGAGCCCTGTGAGGCGCAGCGCACGCAGCCGCTGCACGGGGTCGGCGGGCATCAGGCTGCGCCCACTCAAGGCTTGGGCGTAGTCGATGATGAGCGTCGAGTCCATCAGCACCCCACCGTCGTCGCACACCAGCGTGGGCGCCTTCACCACCGGGTTGATCTCGCGAAACTGCGCGAAGGTGCTGAACACCGAGAGCGACTGGTGCGCGAACGGCACGCCGAGCAGGCGCAGCGAAATGGCGGCGCGCCGCACGTAGGGGGAGTCGAGCATGCCGACGAGTTGCATTGGTTCTCCTGAAAGGTGGGCGCCAAGATACCGCCGATGCGGCGCGCATCGAAGTGCAATCCATCGAAAATCGCGCCCGCAAACCGATCAACCATCGGCCTTCACATTGCAAGACACGGCACCCCAATGAACATCGACAAGAAGGACCGGCTCATCCTCGAAGCGTTGCAGACCGACGCACGCCAGAGCCTGGCCGCCATCGGCAAGCGCATCGGCCTGTCGCAGCCGGCCATGAGCGAGCGCGTGCGCAAGCTCGAAGAGGCCGGCGTGATCCAGGGTTACGGCGCGCGCGTGAACCTGCGTGCGCTGGGCGTGGGCCTGCAGGCCATCATTCGCATCGACACCACGCACGCGGGCATTGCCCGGTACCTGAAGCTGTTCGACGCCATGCCCGAGGTGCTGAGCGCCGACCGGGTGACCGGCGAAGACTGCTTCATCGTGCGCTGCGCCATCGCCGAGCCCGCCGACCTGGAGCGCGTGGTGGACGCGCTGGCGGTCGACGGCGCGGTGACCACGTCGCTGGTGCTGTCCAGCCCGGTGAACAAGCATGTGACGGTGCACGCGGCGAAGGCGCCGAAAAAGTAGCCCGCTCTGCACGCCCGGCAGGCTCGGTGCGGTCAGCGCTGCGCCTTGTCCTTCTGGTTCTGCGCCTCGATGCGCTCGCGCGCGGCCAGCCAGTCGGCGTCGCTCCACTGGCGCAGTTCGTAGAAGTTGCCGCCGGTGGCCAGCGCGTTGCCGCCGTCCATCATGATGCTCTGGCCCGTGAGCCAGTCGCACTGCCCAGACGCCATGAGAAAGGCCGCCAGGTTCTGCAGCTCGCTCATGCGGCCGGTGCGCGCCATCGGGTTGGTCGCCTTGCTGCGCGCGCCGGGCTCCTCGCCGGGGTTCAGGCGCTTGCTCATGCCCTCGGTGGGAATCTCGCCCGGGCCGACCGCGTTCAGGCGGATGCCGTGGCGCGCCCACTCGACCGCAAGCGACTTGGTCATCACGTCGATGCCGGCCTTGCTCATGGCCGAAGGCACCACGTAGGGGCTGCCGTTGTCGACCCAGGTCGTGATGATGCTCATGACGCTGCGGTATGCATCGCCCGCCTTCCAGTCGCCCGCCTTGGACTGCGCCACCCAGCGCTTGCCCACGGCCTGCGTCACGTAGAAGCTGCCGTGGAACACGATGTTGGCCACGGCGTCGAAAGCACGCGAGGAAAGGTTCTCGGTGGGCGAGACGAAGTTGCCCGCCGCGTTGTTGACCAGCCCCGTGAGGCCACCGCTCTGGAACAGGCTCTCGACCATGTCCTCGACCTGCTGCGCGATGCGGATGTCCACGCCGAAGGTGTCGACGCGCCGCCCCGGGAACTGCTGACGCCATTCAGCGGCCGTTTCTTCGCAGACCGCCTGGCGCCGCCCGCAGATGGCGACGTCGGCGCCCAGGCTCAAAAAGCGCTCGGCCATCGCACGGCCCAGGCCGGTGCCGCCACCGGTCACGAGGATGCGCTGGCCGCGCATCAGGGAAGCTTCGAACATGGGGTGTCTCCTTGTCGGTACGGGCAGCGGCAAGAGGGGTGGCTGCCACCGGCGCATGCTACGCGCGGGTGGGCCTCGCGGCTTGCGGGAACTGGCTTTGCATGGCCATGGAGAATGTTCGGCACAAGCTCCTGGAGACAACACCCATGCTGCGTTCCGCAAGCCCTGCTCACCTCATTCACGCCGACAACGCCGCACCGCTCGAAGGTGTGCGCGTGATCAGCCTCGCACTCAACCTGCCCGGCCCCGCCGCGCTGCTGCGCTGTCGCACGATGGGCGCCACCTGCCTCAAGCTGGAGCCGCCCGGCGGCGACCCGATGGCGCTGTACAACAAGCCGGCCTACGCCGCGCTGCACGAGGGCATCGAAGTGCGCGCGGTCGACCTGAAGACCGAAGCCGGGCAGCAGCAACTGCACGCCGACCTGGCCAACACCGACGTGCTGCTCACGTCGTTCCGCCCTTCCGCGCTCGACAAGCTCAAGCTCGACTGGCCCACGCTGCACGCGCGCTACCCGTCGCTGTCGCAGGTGGCCATCGTCGGCGCGCCGGGCGAGCGCGCCGAGGAGCCGGGCCACGACCTGACCTACCTCGCGGAAAGCGGCCTGGTCACCGGCACCGAACTGCCGCCCACGCTGTATGCCGACATGGGCGGCGCGCTGCTTGCCAGCGAGGCGGTGCTCAAGGCCGTGCTGCTGCAGTCCCGCAAGGCGGGCGGCGTGCACCTGGAGGTCGCGCTGAACGCCTCGGCCGACTGGCTCGCCCTGCCCCGCGCCTGGGGCCTGACGCAGCCCGCGGGCGCTGTCGGCGGCGCGCATGCGGGCTACCGCGTGTACCGCTGCGCCGATGGGCGCGTGGCGGTGGCCGCGCTGGAGCCGCATTTCGCGGCCCGGCTGTGCGAGGCGGCACAGCTCAGCTCGCGCGACATGATGGCGGTGCAAACGCACGAAGCCCTGGCCGCATGGATCGCCCAGCGCACGCGCGCCGAGCTCGACGCCATGGCGCGCGAACGCGACGTGCCGCTGCTTACGCTGGCGGACTGACCGCCAACATCACGCCGTCACGCCGTCACTTGACGGCGCCGTCGCGCTGCTTGTCTTCGCGCTTGAGCGCGAGGTACGTATCGAGCTCGACCTCGTGCAGCTGCCGCGGGTACTGCTCGGCCGCCGCGAACCAGCGGCGTTGCCTGCGGTCGGCCTGGTCGGCACCGGGTGCCGCAAGGTAGGCGTCCAGCGTGAGGAAGTAGCGCATGGCGTTGCGCTCCACCAGCCCGCGCAGGCCGCGAATGTAGTCGGGCTGCCCCTCCGCCGTCTTGCCCACCACGGTGAAGCCGACCTTGTCGCTGCCGAAGGTGGCCAGGTAGGCCATGGTGCCCAGCCGCACCATCGCGTTGTGGTCGTAGCTGTAGCTGAAGTGCAGAAAACTCTTGCGCTCGTCGAGCGCCACCGCCTCCAGCGTGACGCGGTAGTTGCTGGTGCCCAGCGGGCCGCTCTGCGCCGTGAGCTCGACCGACAGGTGCTCGGGCGTGGCGCTGGCCACGCGGTAGACAAAGGGCAGCTCGAAGGCGTCGTCCAGCGGCTTGTCGTAGCGGCGCACCACGTACAGCGTGAGCGTTTCGCGCCCTTGCGGCCCGGCGGCCACCTGGCAGCGCCGGTTGTTGATGTGCAGCGTGAGCACGTCGCACCAATGGGCAGAGCCCTTGAGCGTGGCGCTGATTTCCGCGAGGGGGTGATCGACCACCGCATAGACGTCGCCCTGCAGGCCGTCGGCCGTCTCGACCGAGTCGAGCTGCACGGGCCGCCCGAAGCTGCTGTGGTCGAGCTTGTCGCTGAGCCGCTGGTGGGTGGCACGCAGCGCCTGGGCAGGCGCCGACGCTGACGCGGGAGCGGCCTGGGCATCCGGCGCGGCGGCCGGCACCTGTGCCGAGACCGCGAGCAGCAACGCCCCCGCCAGGGTGCGCGTCCATGAAGCCAGTGGGTGGGGCGAACTGCTCATGGGGCCACACCATACAACGGCGCGCCCTTGCGTGCCTTTGCTGCGGTCGGCAACTCGGTCGGCAGCGGTGAAAATGCCGCCCATGAAACGCCAAGGCACACTCGTTCGCTGGGACAAAGACCGGGGCTTCGGCTTCATTCGCAGCCCTGAAGTCTCCGCCGACGTGTTCGTGCACCTGCGCGACTTTGCCGAGCGCGGCAGCACGCCGCAGATCGGCATGCAGCTCACGTTCGAAGAGATCCATGTGGGCGGCAAGGGGCCGCGCGCCGTGGCGGTGCAGGCGGCGGGCGCGATGCAGCAACGTCCGCAAGAACCACAACGCAGGCAACACCGGGAACAACGGGAACAACGGCAGCCGCATCGCGCTGTCGGCGCACACCGCGCAATGCCCGCCCGCCCCGCAAGCCGCCGCCGCGAGGCCGCGCCCTCTTCTTCATCTTCGCTGCCCATGCTGCTGCTGCTCGCCGGGTACGCCTTATTGCTTGGCTACGGCGTGTGGACCGGCCGCATTCCGGCGATAGCACTGGGCGTGTTGCTGCTGCTGAGCCTGGCGACCTTCTTCGTCTACGGCTTCGACAAGAACGCCGCCGAAACCGGCCGCTGGCGCACCGCGGAAAACACGCTGCACCTGCTCTCGCTGGCCGGGGGATGGCCGGGCGCCTGGGTGGCCCAGCGGCTGTTTCGCCACAAGGTGCGCAAGACGAGCTTCATGGCAGGCTACTGGGCCACGGTGCTGGCGCACATGGCGGCCGTGGGCGCATGGGTGGGCAAGCTGCTGCCAGCAGGGCTGCTGGCACTTTGACCTTGAGGCCGTGAGGCCCCAACGCAGCGAGGCCCTGTGGCTTCAGCGCGGCTTGCGGATGCTGCCGCGCACCGGGCCGGCGGCCTTGCGCGACGCGGCGGGGGCCGAGCCGTTGTCGCGCGGCGGCAGGCCGGTGTGCTGCGTGAGGATGCGGCCCTTGGAGGGCTTCACCGGCGTCAGCCTGACCGGCGCGGCCTTGGCGGCAACGGGTGCGGCCGTCGAGTTCTTGCGCCGCGCGCTCGTGTAGCCGCCGTCGGTCAGCGGCTGCCACGTGGGAATGAGGTGGTGCTTGCCGTTGCCGATGAGGTCGGCGCGGCCCATGCTCTTGAGCGCCTCGCGCAGCAGGGGCCAGTTGTTGGCGTCGTGGTAGCGCAGAAAGGCCTTGTGCAGGCGGCGGCGCTTGTCGCCGCGCACGATGTCCACCGTCTCGCTGTCGCGCGTGATCTTGCGCAGCGGGTTCTTGTTGGTGTGGTACATCGTGGTGGCCGTGGCCATCGGGCTCGGATAGAAGGTTTGCACCTGGTCGGCGCGAAAACCATTCTTCTTGAGCCAGATCGCGAGGTTCATCATGTCCTCGTCGCTGGTGCCCGGGTGCGCGGCAATGAAGTACGGAATGAGGTACTGCTTCTTGCCCGCTTCGGCCGAGAACTTCTCGAACATCTGCTTGAACTTGTCATAGCTGCCGATGCCCGGCTTCATCATCTTGGTGAGCGGGCCCTGCTCGGTGTGCTCGGGCGCAATCTTCAGGTAGCCGCCCACGTGGTGCTGCACCAGCTCCTTCACGTACTCGGGCGACTGCACGGCCAGGTCGTAGCGCAGGCCCGAGCTGATGAGAATCTTCTTGATGCCCTTCAGCGCACGCGCGCGGCGGTAGATCTTGATGAGCGGGTCGTGGCTGGTGTTGAGGTTCGGGCAGATGCCCGGGTACACGCAGCTGGGCTTGCGGCAGGCCGACTCGATCTCGGGCGACTTGCAGCCCACGCGGTACATGTTGGCCGTGGGGCCGCCCAGGTCGGAGATGGTGCCGGTGAAGCCCTTGACCGAGTCGCGAATGGCCTCGACCTCCTTGATGATCGAGTCTTCCGAGCGGCTCTGGATGATGCGGCCCTCGTGCTCGGTGATCGAGCAGAAGGTGCAGCCGCCGAAGCAGCCGCGCATGATGTTCACGCTGAAGCGGATCATTTCCCACGCGGGAATTTTGGTGGCGCCGTCGTGGCTGCCCTTGTCGTCGGCGTAGCTCGGATGCGGGCTGCGCGCATACGGCAGGTCGAACACCAGGTCCATTTCGGCCGTGGTGAGCGGAATGGGCGGCGGGTTGATCCACACGTCGCGCGCGGTGTTGCCCTCGCCATGCGCCTGCACCAGCGCGCGGGCATTGCCCGGGTTGGTCTCGAGGTGCAGCACGCGGTTGGCGTGGGCGTAGAGCACCGGGTCGCTGCGCACTTGCTCGTACGAGGGCAGGCGAATCACCGAATGGTCGCGCGGCGGCACCTTGATTTTTGCGCGCGACACCAGGGCCGGGTTGGGCACGAAGGTCAGCGGCTTGATGGCGGGGTTGACCAACGAAGCAGCAGCCACCGCTCCCGAAGTGCCTGCGGCTTGGGCGGCCTTGGCCACGGCTTCGGCCTCGTCTTCCTTCGCGCAGGTGGCGCCGTTGGCCTTGGCCTGCTCGGACACCATCAGGTACGGGTTGACGTGCGCCTCGACGCGGCCGGGCTCGTCGACGCTGGTGGAATTGATTTCGAACCAGCCCTCGGGCGTTTCACGGCGCACGAACGCGGTGCCGCGCACGTCGGTGATCTGCTGCACCGGCTCCTTGGCGGCCAGGCGGTGCGCAATCTCGACGATGGCGCGCTCGGCGTTGCCGTACAGCAGCAGGTCGCACTTGGCGTCGACCACCACGGAGCGGCGCACCTTGTCCGACCAGTAGTCGTAGTGGGCGATGCGGCGCAGCGAGCCTTCGATGCCTCCGAGGATGATCGGCACGTCGCTCCAGGCTTCCTTGCAGCGCTGCGAATACACGATGGCCGCGCGGTCGGGGCGCGAGCCGCCGACGTCGCCGGGGGTGTAGGCGTCGTCGCTGCGGATCTTGCGGTCCGCCGTGTAGCGGTTGATCATCGAATCCATGTTGCCGGCGGTCACGCCGAAGAACAGGTTCGGCTTGCCCAGCACCTTGAAGGGCTCGGCGCTTTGCCAGTCGGGCTGCGCGATGATGCCCACGCGAAAGCCCTGCGCCTCCAGCATGCGGCCGATCACCGACATGCCGAAGCTGGGGTGGTCGACGTAGGCGTCGCCCGTGACCACGATCACGTCGCAGCTGTCCCAGCCGAGCGCCTCCATTTCCTTGCGCGTGGTCGGCAGGAACTTGGCCGTGCCGAAGCGGGCCGCCCAGTACTTGCGGTAGCTGGTCAGCGGCTTGGCGGCACGCGCGAAAAAGGAGACGTCGACGGGGGCGTTCATCGGTGGGAGTGGACAGCGCCGCAGGGGCGCCGTTGTGGGCAACCCTCAATTTTAGGGTTTTCCACCATCGCTGTCGCTACAAACATCCGGTGACCGCGCCGTGCGCAGGTCTTCCTTTGATTGCCAAAGTCAATCAACCAAATGACAATGGCAACCATGCCAATGAATTTATCGACTGACGATACTGCCGCCGTCAAGGCGATCCGGCAGTTCAACCGCTTCTATACCCGGCGCATCGGCGCCCTCGACCCCTACCTGGGCAGCGCCATGTCGCTGACCGATGTGCGCGTGCTGTACGAACTGGCGCACCGCGAAACGGCGGTGGCCAGCGAGATCGGGCGCGACTTGGGGCTCGACGCGGGCTACATGAGCCGCATCCTCCGCCGCTTCGAAACCGAAGGCTGGCTCACGCGCGCGCCGCACCCCCGCGATGCGCGCCAGAGCGTGTTGCGCCTCACGGACACCGGCCACGCCGCATTTGCGCCGCTGCAACAGAAATCGCGCGACGAAGCGGCCAGCCTGCTCGCACCGCTGGCGCCCGCGCAGCGCCAGCAGCTGGTGCAGGCCATGGGCACGATGCAGTCGCTGCTCGACCCCGAAGCCCCGCCGGCCAGGCAGCTGGCCGCGGTGCTGCGCGACCCGGCCCCCGGCGACATCGGCTGGGTGGTGCAGCAGCACGGCGAGGTGTATGCGCGCGAGTACGGCTGGAACAGCCAGTTCGAGGCGCTGGTGGCGGGCATCGCGAGCGAGTTTCTGCTGAAGTTCCAGCCCGAGTGGGAGCGTTGCTGGATCGCCGAACTCCACGGCGAGCGGGTGGGCGCGATCTTCGTGGTGCGCAAGTCGCCCACGGTGGCGCAGCTGCGCATGCTGATCTTGGCGCCCGGTGCCCGCGGCCTGGGGCTGGGTGGCAAGCTGGTGGACGAATGCATCGCCTTCGCGCGGCTGAAGGGCTACAAGAAAATGGTGCTGTGGACCAACAGCTGCCTGGTGGCCGCGCGCGACATCTACGCCAGGCGGGGTTTCAAGCTGATCGAGTCGGAGCCGCACGAGGGCTACGGCAAGTCGTTGGTGGGGGAGACGTGGGAGCTGAAGCTGTAGTCAGCCGTGTTGCTCCTTCCCCCTCTGGGGGAAGGCTGGGATGGGGGCAAGCGCCCAACGAGCGCCTTGAAGAGCTGAAGGCTGTCGTGCCCCCACCCCGGCCCTCCCCCGGGAGGGGAGGGAGAAATACCGCAAACCCTCTTACTGCATGAACCAGCCGTGGCTCACCACCAGCGACTGGCCGGTCAGCGCATTGGTCGGGAAGCCCGCGAACAGCAGCGCCACGCGCGCCACGTCTTCCGTGGTGGTGAACTCGCCGTCGACGGTCTCCTTCAGCATCACGTTCTTGATGACTTCCTCTTCGCTGATGCCCAGCGTCTTGGCCTGCTCGGGAATCTGCTTTTCGACCAGCGGCGTGCGCACGAAGCCCGGGCAGATCACGTTGGCGCGCACGCCGTGCTTGGCGCCTTCCTTGGCCACCGTCTTGGCCAGGCCGATGAGGCCGTGCTTGGCCGTCACATAGGGCGCCTTCAGCAGCGAGGCTTCCTTCGAGTGCACCGAGCCCATGTAGATCACGCTGCCGCCGCGGCCTTGCGCGTACATGTGCTTCAGGCAGGCCTTGGTGGTGAGGAACGCGCCGTCCAGGTGAATGGCGAGCATCTTCTTCCAGTCGGCAAAGCTGAATTCTTCGACCGGGTGCACGATCTGGATGCCGGCATTGCTGATCAGGATGTCGATGCCGCCGAAGGCTGCAGCGCCCTCTTCCACCGAGGCATTCACCTGGTCTTCGTTCGTCACGTCGACCGCCACGCCAATGGCCTGCGCGCCCGTGGCCTTCAGCTCTGCCGCAGTGGCATCGGCCGCTTCCTTGTTCAGGTCGGCAATGATGATCTTTGCGCCTTCCTGAGCGAAAAGAATGGCAATTTCCTTGCCGATGCCGCTGGCCGAGCCGGTGATGTAAGCGACCTTGTCCTTGAGTTGCATGGTGACGTTCCTTGAATGGGTAGGGGTGAAAAAGAGGCTGCGAGATCAGGCGAGATAGTCGTGTTCGACGGTGCCCAGCGCAAGGGTCATGTCGGCGATGTAGTGCACCGCCGATTCAACCTTCAACACCGGCAGGTCGGCCACCGGTGCCAGCGCATGCGGATGCAGTTCGAGCGACGCGGGGCCGGCCCACGCACCGTGCAGCGTCACGTCGACCATGTGATAGCGCACCAGCTCGCAGATGCGCGCCGTGCCGTCCACGTGCGGAATGATCTTCAGCAAGAAGTTGGGCTGGGCAATGCCCGCAAGAATCGGCTCGGGCTCGAGCGCGCGGTGCTTGAAGCCCATGGTGGCCTTGGCGATGCGCACCTTGCCGTAGTCGAGCGTGCCGACCACCACGTCGGTTTCGTAGTCGAGCACCGGCGAGGCCAGCTTCTTCGGAAAGCCCCAGAGCTCGCGCCCGCCGGCAATGGGCGGGTGGTCGTTGAGGTACATCGCATGCACGTAGGCGCCCTTCTCCAGCCCCTTGGCGGTGCGCAGTTGCACTGGAATGACCTGGCCCGACTCGGTGTAGTCGCCGAAGCCGGTGGAGTCGGGCATGCGAATGAACTCGTACTTGACGAGCGGCTCGACCACCTCCAGCGGCTCGGGCACCACGGCGCGCAAAGCGTCCATGTCGGTGCGGTAGGTCACGATAAGAAATTCGCGCCGCATGAAGCGGTAAGGGCCGGGCGGAAACGCGGGGCTGGTGAGCGGCATTGCGAAAGCCGTGCGTCGCACATCTTCAATGTTCATGAACATTTCCTCCTGTTGAAGTGACGGCCCAGTCTGGCGCTGGTTTCTTAGTCGAAGCTGAATCGCGGGGCTAGCGCGCCAGGCCGGGCCGCTTGACGCGCCCCGTTCCGTGCTCACCCAGGTCGAAGGTGGTCACGCCGTTCACCGTGGCATCGGCGCGCAGCGTCTCCGGGTGCGCGAGCGTGATGCGCATGTCGCGCGCGCCGGAGTCCCAGTGCTCTTCCACCGCGGCGCGCGAGAACTCGTAGTCCTTGGAGTCGAGCTCGTAGGGCTTGTCGCGGTAGATCAGGTGAAAGATGTCGATGGGCTCGTGCGTGAGCTGCGACTGCACCGCAAGCACGCTCGGGTCGTTGCGCAGGCTGGCGGGCAGCTTGGTGATGAGGTCCGCAATGGCCTGCTGCAGGTTCATGTTGGCGGCCATCGCGTCGGTGTTCATGCGCGTGCGGCTCGAATAGGTGATGTCCTTCTGCCGCTCCAGCACGCCCGCCAGCGTGCGGGGCATTTCGCCGCGCGCGTTGAACAGGTCGACCTGCAGCACCACCAGCGGCTCGTTGCGCGGATGCATGTCCAGCACGTACTGCAGCGGCGTGTTCGACACGATGCCGCCGTCCCAGTAGTCGTCGCCGTCGATGGTGATGGGCGCAAAGCCCGGCGGCAATGCGCCGCTGGCCATGATGTGCTCGGGCCCGATGCGCTGGCGCGTGTTGTCGAAGTACACCGAGTTGCCGGTGCGCACATTCACCGCGCCCACGCTGAAGCGGGCCTCGCAGGCGTTGATGCGGTCGAAGTCGACCAGCCGTTCGAGCGTGGCTTTCAGCGGCGACGTGTCGTAGTAGCTCAGCAGCGGTGCGGCACCGCCCATGAGCAGGGCCGGCGAATAGCGTGGCTCGAAGAAGCCCGGAATGCCCACCAGCGAGGCCATGGTGGCGCTGAACTGGTTCTGCGCGGCGCGGTCGCCCATCCACGACGGCAGGCGCTGCGAAGGGCTCGACGACATGAGGTGCCAGAACTCGCGCAGCCGGTCGACCCGCTGCGCGGGCGCGTTGCCTGCAATCAGCGCCGCGTTGATGGCGCCGATCGACACACCGGCAATCCAGTGCGGCTCGAGTTCGGTTTCGCTGAGTGCGGCGTACACGCCAGCCTGGTACGCGCCAAGCGCGCCTCCACCCTGCAACACGAGCGCCTTGCGGGCACTGCGCATGTCTTCGCGGCGCGAAGCAAAGGGGTTGAGGGCGGGGGCGGCGGCACGGAGTTTCTTCTTCGAGGGTGTCGTCATGCGTTCATTTGACACCAGCCGTGCGACACCAACCTGACCAGGGAATTACCAGCAACTGACAGCAGTTGCCAAGGGCCCTTGCCTGGCGAGCCCCTGGCGTCGCGTCACATCTTCGGCAGCAGCTGCCCGCGAATTTCGCCGCCCGGGTTGGCCGCCGTGTGCACGTTGGCGTACCACTTGCCGGCGGACAGGTCGGCGGCCTGGGCCGGCGTGAGCGTGGCCTGGCCTTCGATCGGGCTGGCAGGGTTGGCAAAGGGCAGCACCACGCCGGCATTGGCGCCCGCGGCGGCAGGGCCGTGGAAGTGGGCCATGGTGGCGGGGCCGCTCAGGCCCGTGTAGGTGATCTTGTACTTGAGCACGTTGGTGTCTCGGTTGAGCCAGGCCTCGGCCATGCCGCTGCCACGCGTCATGTTGGGCGGGACTTCGCTGGCGGCGTTCATGGCGCCGCTGAAGCTCGCCACGTTCGACTTGGACATCATTCCGCAGCCGACCAACGCGGCACTGGCCACGCCGGTGATGAGGGCTGCGCGCAAAAAGGTGCCGTATTTGTTCATGTGCTGGGTCTCCTGAGCTGTCTGAGGTTATGGAAGCGGTCCCAGCATAGGCAGCAGCGCGCGAGTTGTCTTGTCGGCCATCACCCCGACTTTGGCGGCCTGCGCAGGCCTTACAACAGGCTTGAAGAAGGCTCATGGAGGGCTGAAAGAGAATGTGCCCATGACCGCTCACACCCTCCCCGCTCCCGCCGACGTGGTCGCCTTCTGGCGCGCAGCCGGCCCCAAAAGCTGGTTCGCGAAGAACGAAGCGTTCGACGCCGACTTCATCGCCCGCTTCGCGCACGCGCACCAAGCTGCGGCACGCGGCGAACTTCAAACCTGGATGGCCGATGCCGAAGGCACGCTGGCGTTGCTGATCCTGCTCGACCAGTTCCCGCGCAATGCCTGGCGCCACAACCCGCACATGCTGGCCACCGACGGCCAGGCCCTGGCCGTGGCGAAGAAAGCAGTTGATGCGGGCTTCGACACACAGCTGGAGGCCGCACTGCGGCCCTTCTTCTACCTGCCCTTCATGCACGCAGAAGTGCTGGCCGAGCAGGAGCGTTCAGTGTTGCTGAACGCGGCGCTGGACGCCAACACCCAGCGCTTTGCGCTGCTGCACCGCGACATCGTGGCGCGCTTCGGCCGGTTTCCGCATCGCAACCGGCTGCTGGGGCGCACGTCGAGCATGGAAGAGCAGAAGTACCTGGACGAAGGCGGCTTCGCTGGCTGACCCGCGGCCAGGTGTTCAGGCGTCTGAGGCATCTCAGGCGTCTGTATGCACTGGCAACGGCGCGTCGCGCGTGGGTGAGGGGTTCAGGTCGCCCACGCCCTTCATGTCTTTCATGGAGCCGTAGGTGCGCGCATAGACCCAAGTGAACTCGGCCCCCAGCAGGAAGATCTGCGCCGAGTAATACACCCACACCAGCACCACCACCAGCGAACCGGCGGCCCCGTAGCCGGATGCCACGCTGCTCTTGCCGATGTACAGCCCGATAAGGTGCTTGCCCACCGTGAACAGCAGCGCCGTCACCGCCGCGCCCACCCACACGTCGCGCCACTGCACCCGGGCCCGCGGCATGATCTTGTAGATCATCGCGAAGATCACGGTCACCATCGCAAAGCTGAAGAGAAAGTTGACCACCTGCGCGGTGCTCTCCCAGGCCCCGAACATCGGCGACCACCACTTGCCCAGGGCCGCGAGCGCGGCACTCGCCACCAGCGACACCATCAGCAAAAAGCCGATGCCCATGATCATGCTGAACGACAGCAGCCGCACGCGCAGCATGTTGAACAGGCCCGAGTTCTTCGCACGGGCCGGCGCGCGCCAGATGCGGTCTAGCGCGTCCTGCAGCTCACCGAACACCGTGGTGGCACCCACCACCAGCAGGCCGATGCCGATGACCGTGGCCACGACGCCTTCGGTGGGCTTGTTCACGGCCTGCAGCATGCCCTGCACCGCCGCGGCACCCTGCGTGCCCATGAGGCCCGAGAGCTGCGCAAAAATCTCGCCGCGCGCCGCCTCCTGGCCGAACACCAGGCCCGCCACCGCAATGACGATCAAGAGCAGCGGCGCGATGGAAAACACCGTGTAGTAGGCCAAGGCGGCCCCCATGCTGGGGGCGTAGTCGTTCGACCATGAATTGAAGGCTCGCTTGCAGAGGTCGAAGAGGGCGCGCAGTTGGTTGATCATGCGGAATTGTCTCTGTGGTGAAGGGCGGCGCCTTGTCAGTCCGCTGCCCGGCATGGTGAAGGCATGCCCACGATAATCGCAGCCCATGCACCCGTCTCCTCCAGCCACGGTTCGTCACCCGCAGTCGCCGCGCGACCTGTTCGTTTCATTCACCTTTTTGGCGCTGCAGGGCTTCGGCGGCGTACTGGCCATCGTGCAGCGCGAGATGGTCGAGAAGAAGAAGTGGCTCACGCCCGAGCAGTTTCTCGAAGACTGGGCCGTGGCGCAGGTGATGCCAGGGCCCAACGTGATCAACCTCGCGCTGATGATCGGCGACCGCTACTTCGGGCTGCGTGGCGCGCTGGCCGCGGTCGCGGGCATGCTGACCGTTCCGCTGGTCGTGATCCTGGCGCTGGCCGTGCTGTACGCCCATTACGCCGGCAACCCGCAGGTGGCCGCCGCGCTGCGCGGCATGGGCGCCGTGTCGGGCGGGCTGATTGCCGCCACCGGCATCAAGCTGGTGCCGCAGTTGCGCAAGCACCCACTGGGCTTCGTCACCTGCCTGATATTCATGGCGCTGGTGTTTCTGGCCATCGCGGTGTTCAAGGTACCGCTGGGCTGGGTGCTGCTGGTGGTGGGCGGGGTGGCCTGCGTGTGGACCTGGAAGAAGATCGCGCCATGACCAGCATGACCATCGTGATGCAGTGGCACGACTGGCTGGCCCTCTTCGGGCAGTACCTGCTGCTGTCGCTGCTGTCGATCAGCGGCGCCATCACCACCGTGCCTGACATGCACCGCTACTTGGTGGCCCAGCACGGCTGGCTCACCGACGCGCAGTTCAGCTCCTCGGTCGCCATTGCGCAGGCCGCGCCGGGGCCCAACGTGCTGTTCGTCGCGCTGATGGGCTGGAACGTGGGGCTCAACGCGGGCGGCGGCATCGGTGCAGGGCCCGGGGCCTGGCTGCTCGGGCTGTTCGGGCTGCTGGTCACCATGGTCGGCATCATGGTGCCGAGCACCACCCTCACCTACTTCGCCACCCGCTGGGGCCACCGCAACCGCACCCGGCGCGAGGTGCGCGCCTTCAAGCAGGGCATGGCGCCCGTGGTGGTGGGCCTGCTGATCGCCACCGGCTGGGTGCTGGCCGCAGGCAACCATGCAGGCAGTGCGCCTGCGTGGCACCTGTGGCTGCTCAGCGGCGTGGCCGCGCTGGTCGTGTGGCGCACGCGCATCCACCTGCTGTGGCTGCTGGGTGCCGGCGCGGTGCTGGGCGCCGTGGGCTTCGTCTAACCTTTGCTCCTTCCTACTTTCTTTCTTCCCTTCTTCAGGACACCTTCGACATGTCGCAACTTCGCCCGCTCGGCCGCTCCGGCCTCCTGGTTTCCCCGCTCGCCTTCGGCGGCAACGTGTTCGGCTGGACGGTGGACGAGGCGGCCTCGTTCAAGCTGCTCGACGCCTGGCTGGACGCGGGCTTCAACTTCGTGGACACGGCCGACGTGTATTCGGCCTGGGTGCCGGGCCACACCGGCGGCGAGTCGGAAACCATCATCGGCAAGTGGCTCAAGCAGACCGGCAAGCGCAACCGCGTGGTGCTGGCCACCAAGGTCGGCAAGCCGATGGGCGAAGGCAAGGTGGGCCTGTCGCCCGCGTACATCCGCGAGGCCGTGGAAGCCTCGCTCAGGCGCCTGCAGACCGACCACATCGACCTGTACCAGTCGCACGACGACGACGCAGCCACGCCGCTGGAAGATTCGCTGGGAGCCTTCGACGCGCTGATCAAGGAGGGCAAGGTGCGCGCCATTGGCGCATCGAACTACACCGCGCCGCGGCTCGAAGAAGCGCTGGACGTGTCGGAGCGCCTGGGCATTGCGCGCTACGAGAGCCTGCAGCCGCTGTACAACCTGTACGACCGCGCGGTGTTCGAAGACGCGCTGGAGCCGCTGTGCGTGAAGCGCGAAGTGGGCGTGATCAATTTCTACGCGCTGGCCGCGGGCTTTCTCACCGGCAAGTACCGCACCGAGGCAGACGCCAGCAAGAGCGCGCGCGGCGCCAACACCACCAAGAAGTACCTCAATGAACGCGGCCTGCGCATCCTGGACGCGCTCGACAAGGTGGCGCAGCAGTACAACGCCAAGCCAGGCCAGGTCGCCATTGCCTGGCAGATCGCCCGCCCCGGCGTGACGGCGCCCATTGCCAGCGCCACCTCGATAGCACAACTCGAAGAGCTGGTGGTCGCCACGCAGCTGAAGCTCGACGCCGGCACCATCGAGATGCTCGACCGCGCCAGCGCCGAGACCCCCGCCGCCTGACGGAACACGGGCGATGAGCGTCTTCGATTCCATCGCCGCGCCCGCGCTCGAGCACTTTGCCGACCTGCGCGTCGAGGTGGGCGTGCCGCAGGTGCTGGGCAAGAGCGCGCGCGGGCTGCGCCGCATGGTGCCGATCACCGGCGGCGAGGCCGTCGGGCATGGCTGGCGGGCCCGCGTGCTGCCGGGCGGGAGCGACTTTCAGCTGATCGTGAGCGACACGCTGTCAGAGCTGGACGCGCGCTACGGGCTCGAAACAGACGCGGGCGACCTGGTCTACGTGCAGAACCACGCGGTGCGCGCGGCGTCGCCCGAGGTCATGGCCCGGCTGCTGCGCGGCGAGCCGGTCGACCCTGCGCAGGTGTACTTTCGCTGCAGCCCGCGCTTCGAAACCACTTCGCCCGCGCTGAAATGGATCAACGAACGCATGTTCGTGGGCGCGGGCATGCGCCACCCGGCCGAAGTGGTGATGCGCTTCTACACGCTGGCGTAGTTCAGCCGTCGACCGGGTTCAGCGGCGTTGCCAATATGCGCTGGTAGAACGCCACGTCGAGCCAGCGGCCGAACTTGAAGCCGGCCTGGCGCACCGTGCCGGAGTGCTCGAAACCCAGACGCTCGTGCAGCGCGATGCTGCCTGCGTTGGCGGCATCGATGGCACCCACCATCACGTGCACGTCGCGCGCCGCGGCCTCGGCCACGATGGCTTCCATCAGCGTGCGGCCCAGGCCCTCGCCACGGTGGGCGCTGTCGACGTACACCGAGTGCTCCACCGTGTACTTGTAGGCCGGAAAGGCGCGGAAGGCCCCGTAGCTCGCAAAGCCCAGGAGCTTGCCGTTGTCGTCCACCGCGCCGATCACCGGAAAGCCGCCGGCACGCTTGGTGGCGAACCACGTGACCATGTTCTCCAGGGTGCGCGGCTTGTAGTCGTACAGCGCGGTCGAGGTGACGATGGCCTCGTTGAGGATGGCAAGGATCGCGGCGGCGTGTGCTTCTTCGGTGCAGGGGATCAGACGCATGGTGTTTCTCGGAGGTCGTTCAATATAGGAGAATAATAATCTCATATGAGAAACGAATCAGCGCCTTTTGCAACCCCTGTTCCTGCCGCATCGGAAGCACCAAGCGACGGCATCGACGCACTCATCGCCACCCGGCTGGCAGCGCTTCGGCAGGCGCAGGCGCTCAGCCTCGCGGAACTGGCGCAGCGCTCGGGCGTGAGCAAGGCGATGATTTCGAAAGTGGAGCGCGCGCAAAGCAGCCCCACTGCCGTGCTGCTGGGCCGCCTTGCCGCAGGGCTGGGCGTACCGCTGGCGCAGCTGCTGACCGAGGAGAAAGCGCAACCCCAGCGGCTGCGCCCCCGCGCGGCACAGGAGGTCTGGCGCGACCCGAAGGCAGGCTACCTGCGCCGGCAGGTCGCCGAGCGCCATGCGGGCAGCGGCGTCGAACTGGTCGAGGTCGAGCTGCCGCGCTCGGCCCAGGTCGGGTATCCGCGCTGGAGCGGCAAGCCCTACCGGCAGTGCCTTTGGATGCTCGAAGGGGCACTGCGGGTGGACTACGGCGACGAGCGTTTCGAGCTCGCACCTGGCGATTGCCTGGACTTCGGCGTGGACCGGCCCCTGGTTTTCAAGGCATTGGGGCGCAGCGGCTGCCGCTACCTGTTGGTGGCCAGCCCCGACTAGGCACAGGGTAGGCAAGCTCCCACACACACTGGCGACCGATGCCGGTGTGCAGCAACGCCGCCTTGGACATACTGCAATGCATCTCAGCTTCTGGAGGAACAGCGATGTCATTTGCGCTCTACATGATCGGTTTTGTGATTTTCCTGGGCGGTGTGATCTGGGGTGCATCGGTGGCCGGCGTGCCCACGCTGTACATCGGCATCGGCGCCATGATCCTGCTGGGCATCGGCATCTTCAGCGCGGTCGGCCGCACGCGCGGCAAGGACCCTTCCTGAGTTCACACAGGCTTCACGCCTCGCGCACAGGGGCTGGCTAACTTCGCATGCGCACCGCACAACGTGGTGCGCATCGAACCGTCAGCCGCCCATGCACACCTCTTCCAGCTTTTTCTCCTCCCTCGATTCGTCTTGTGCCGCGCCCGAGCCGGCACACATCCCTTCGACAAACAACGGCCTCGGCAGCATCAAGGTCGACCTGCTCGTGGTCGGCGCGAGCTTTGCAGGGCTCGCCTGCGCACGCGCCGCGGCCATGGCAGGCCTCAGCGTGATGGTGCTGGAGAAAAAGACCAGCGCCGGCGCCAAGCTGCACACCACCGGCATCATCGTGAAAGACGCGGTCGACAGCGTGCCGTGGCTGGCCGAAGTGCCGCCAGCGCTGGTGCGCCGCATTGACGGCGTGCGGCTCTATGCGCCCAACATGCGCCATGTCGACCTGCATGCACCCGGCTATTGGTTCTGGGCCACCGACGCGCCCGCCCTGCTCGACTGGATGGTCGACGCCACGCGCGCGTGCGGTGTCGATGTGCGCCTGGGCACGCTCTTCGAGCAGGCGCTGTGGCGCCTTGGCCGCTGGGAGGTGCCGGTGACGCAGGGCCCCTGCATCACCGCCAAGTACCTTGTGGGCGCGGACGGCCCGCATTCACGAGTGGCCAAGGCGCTGGGCCTGTCGCGCAACACACGCTTTCTTTACGGCATCGAGCATGAGTACCAGGGCGCACGCATGGCGCCCGACCTGCTGCATTGCTTCGTCGACCGCCAGCTCGCGCCCGGCTACATCGGCTGGGCGCTCGACGGCGTGGACGTGAGCCAGATCGGCCTGGCGCGGCGCGTGAGGCCGAACGATGCGGGCGCGCTGAAGCTCGACCCGCTCCTGCGAAAGATCGCCTCGGTGGTCACGCCGGGCGACGCGCCACCAGTGGCGGTGCGCGCCGGCATGATTCCTTGCGGCGGCGTGCTGCCGGTGGTGGCGCGGGAACGGGCCCTGCTGGTGGGCGACGCGGCCGGCATGGTGTCGCCCGTGACGGCGGGCGGCATCCACACGGCGCTGCAGCACGGCGAAGGCGCCGGCAAGGCCGTGGCGCGCTTCGTGCGCGGCGAGGTGGGCGACCCGGCCACGTGGTTCGTTCGCGGGTATCCGGGCTTTCGCCTCAAGCGCACGCTGCGCTGGGCCTTCGACCATTTCCAGAGCGACTGGATGTTCAACCACCTGCTGGGCACGCCGCAGATGCGGCGCGTGGCGGAACTCGTGTACTTCCACCGCAAGGGGGCGCCGCTGCCCCGGGACCCCAGGGCGTAATGCCTGAAGCGTCGGGCGTTCCGCTCAGACGCTGCGTTGCCGCATCGCCTCGTAGAGGCACACGCCGCTGGCCACGGAGACGTTCAGGCTCTCGACCGCGCCAGCCATCGGAATGCTCACCAGCTCGTCGCAGGTCTTGCGCGTGAGTTGGCGCATGCCGTCGCCCTCGGCGCCCAACACCAGCGCCAGCGGGCGCTTCAGGTCGGTCTGGTAGACCGTGCCCGGCGCGTCGTCGCTGGTGCCCACGCACCAGATGCTGCGCTCCTTGAGCTCGTTCAGCGTGCGCGAGAGGTTGGTGACCATGAAGTACGGCACCGTTTCGGCCGCGCCGCTGGCCACCTTGGCCACGGTGGCATTGATGCCGGCCGCATGGTCCTTGGGGGCGATCACCGCATGCGCGCCCGCGCCGTCGGCCACGCGCAGGCAGGCGCCCAGGTTGTGCGGGTCGGTCACGCCGTCGAGCACCAGCAGCAGGGGCACGGTGCCGGCGGCTTCCAGGCCTTCGAGCAGTTCGTCGAGCGAATGGATTTGCGCGACCGGCTCCACGCGCGCCACCACGCCCTGGTGGCCGTGGCTGCCGCTGAGCTTGGACAGCCGCAGGCCGTCGGCCTCGACCAGCCGCACGCCGGCATCTTGCGCACGCGCAATGAACTGTTTCATGCGCGCGTCGCGCCGGCTGGTGTCGAACATCACTTCGAGCACTGATTTGGGCGCGGTCTTGATGCGCACGCCCACGGCATGAAAGCCGAAGATCACTTTGGGAGAAGACATGGCCCGATTATCGAGTGCCGCGCGCCCCACCCCGCCAGAACGTGCCGCAAGGCCTCAGGCCAGCGGCAGGCCGCTGAGCGCGCGGGTGCGCTCGTCGTGCAGTTCCTGCACCGCCTTGGCGCTCGGATGGACCTTGTCGGCGTTGCCCACGCTCTCCAGGTACTGGCACGCGGCGTGGCCCACAGCGACTTGCTCGTAGCGCGCAATCCAGGCGTCGCGCTCGGCCAACTGCTCGGGCGCGACCGGCCACACGCCGCGCCGTGGCCGCACATGCTCATCGATGCCGATGCGCCAGGGCTTGGCGCTCAGGCGGGCGCGAAAACAGTTCTGGTTGCGGCACATGCGCGCATAGACCTTGTCCACGCCCAGCGCATGGAAGCAGTCGGCCACGGCCATGTCAGCGGGGTTGAACACATCGTGCATGGCCAGCAGGCGAAAGCCAGCGGGCGTGCGGTACACGCGCAGGTGCCAGTCGGGGTGCTGGTGCATGAAGCGGCCGATGCGCTCGGCCGCCTGCTTCTCGGGCGCCGGGTTGCCGCTGGGCTCCCCGCGCTTCTTGCGCTGGCCGATGAACCAGGCAACCGCAAACACCACGATGAAAGCGATCAGCCCGCCCAGCCAAGTCTTGGCGGCCCAACCACCAACCACGCCGGCAATGAGCGCGGGCACCAGCGCAAAGCCGAACACGCTGGTGCGCAAGGGCTGCTCGAAGTCGATGTCGACGAACAGCACGTCGGGCGTGTTGAGGCAGCGCGCGCCATAGGTGTTGCGCGTGACCACGGTGTCGCCCTGGCGTTCGACGATTTCCTCGCGGATGGGCACGCCGTCGGCGCCGTTGTAGGCCCGCTTGCGCTCGCGGCGGTCGAGCTTCTCGCCCTGCGCGATGCGGTCGAAGGCCTCGCGGGTGCGCTGGTCGGCATGGGCCTGCGCGGCCAGCGGGCTTTCGTCGGACCAGCCGTATCGGCGAACGGTGATCTGCTTGCCGGCCACCCGCTCCTGGATGCGGCCTTCGGCCCAGAACTGCGGAACGATCATCGCGTCAGACTTCTCCGCCGAAATACATCCACACCATCAGCGCCAGCAGCACGACGACGACCATCGGCAGCCATTTGTAGCTGCCGCCCTGCACGCGGCCCGGTTCCTCGACGCGACGGCGCGGCATGGCCGAGGGCAGCGGGCCGAAGCCGCCGGTGGACGGGTCGTCATGGTTCTCGACCAGCCGCTTGGCGGCGGCCAGGCCCAGCCCGGTGGCCTCGCGCGTGAGGCGGATGGCCTCGATCTTGTTGCCTTGCACCAGAGCCGCCAGCGCCGTCGAGGGCATCGATGCAAAGCCGCGGTCCTGCATGGCCGCGCTGGGCACGCCACGGCTGCCTGCGGTGTCTGCGTCGTCCCCTGCCGCCATGCGATCGGCATAGCGTTCGACAGCTTCCTTGGCCGACTTGAGGTCCATGCCCGTGCTGTCGCGCACGATCTTGATGGCCTGGATCAGCCTGCCGCTCTGCAATGCGTCCACGGCGTCGGGGGGAAGTTCTTCCATGCGGTCTCCTCGGATGTATCTTGCTATTTATTTAATAGCTTACAGCGCTTGCTGCACGGGCGCTACGGCAGCTTTTTCATTAATGGCCACACGTCCGGCCTCGATGGTGATGCGTCTTTCGCACTGCGCCGCAATGCCGCGGTCGTGGGTGACCAGCACAAGCGTGGTTCCCAGTTCGCGGTTCAGGTCGAACATCAGCCGCATGACCTGCTCGCCGGTGGCGAAGTCGAGGCTGCCGGTGGGCTCGTCGGCCAGCAGCAGCGCCGGCTGCACCACGAAAGCACGGGCCAGCGCCACGCGCTGCTGCTCGCCGCCCGAGAGCACCTTGGGGTAGTGGGCCAGGCGCTGGCCGAGGCCCACGCGGCCCAGCATCTCGGTGGCGGCCTTGCGCGCGTCCTTGCGGTTGGCCAACTCCAGCGGGAGCATCACGTTCTCCAGCGCGCTCAGGTTGCCCAGCAACTGGAAGCTCTGGAACACGAAGCCCACGCGCTGGGCGCGCACCGCGGCGCGCTCGTCCTCGTCGATGGCGAAGATGTCCTCGCCGGCAATGCGCACCGTCCCACGCGTGGGCGTGTCCAGCCCGGCAATGATCGACAGCAAGGTGCTCTTGCCGGAGCCCGAGGCGCCGACGATGGCCGCGGTCTCCCTTGCCCCGAGGGTGAAATCGATGTCCTGCAGAATGTCCAGCGTACCGGTCGAGTCGGTGACGGACTTGAAGACATGCTCGACGGCAACAATGGCATCTGACGGAGGTTGGGACATGGAAAGGCTTTGGTTTTGAATCGACGTGACTTTATCTTGACCACCGCCGCGCTCGGCAGCGCGGGGCTATGGGCGAACGCGGCGCAGGCCCAGGCACAGGCCCCGACATCGAACACGGCAGCCGCCTCGTCGGCGGGCAAGCCGGTGATTCTGGTGCTCGGCGATTCGCTGAGCGCAGAGTACGGGCTGAAGCGCGGCGAAGGCTGGGTACCCTTGCTGGAGAAAAGGCTTGCGCAGCAGAAGGTGGCCGCCAGCGTCGTCAACGCCAGCATCAGCGGCGACACCAGCTCGGGCGGACGCGCGCGTTTTCCGGCCCTGCTCACGCAGCACAAGCCTGGCTATGTGGTGGTCGAGCTGGGCGCCAACGACGCGTTGCGCGGCCTGCCGCTCACGGACACCGAAAACAACCTGCTGCAGATCACCAAGGCCGCGAAGGCCGCGGGCGCGAAGGTGCTGATCGTCGGCATCCAGGTGCCACCGAACTACGGCGGCGACTACACGCGCCGCTTCGAGGCTGTGTTCTCGAAGGTGGCAAGCGCCACGCAATCGGCCCTCGTGCCCTTCTTGCTCAAGGGCGTGGCTGACGCGCCCGACGCCATGACGCTGTTTCAGGCCGACCGCATTCATCCGACCGCGGCCGCGCAGCCGCAACTGCTTGACAACGTCTGGCCCGAACTGCGCAAGCTGCTGCCCAAATAAAAAAACCGCCGCAGGCGCAGGCCTGCGGCGGTTCATTCAATCGGTACGCCAGGAATGGATCAACCGTTCTTGGTGGGCAACTCGGGCACCGTGGGGGCATCGCGTTCAAGCGAGGCCACATCGGTTTCCGGGTCTCCGGGGGCAAGGCCGTCGCTGCTCGGGGAGAGTTTGCGATGCGCCTTTTCTCGGAGCTTCTCTTCCTTTTTCTTTCTCTTGGCCAGCTCTTTCTGGCGCTTCTCGTAGCCGTAATTGGGTGTTGCCACTGCTTCTCCTTGGGCGAGGCAGTCAGGGTGACTGCGCGGGGCCTACTGTAAGCGATAACGGTGCAGCCCCAAGACGTTACCCCGCGCAGCGCCCCAGAGGGCAGAAGCGATTTTTTACATTCGCGCCAGCGCTTGCTGCAGATCGGCGCGCAGGTCCTCGACATCTTCCAGGCCGATGGAAAAACGCACGAGCGTGCCCTTGTGCGGCCAGCGTGCCACGGACGCGTCGCGCATCAGCCCGATGTCGTAGGGCACCACCAGGCTGATCGGCCCACCCCACGAATAGCCGAGGCGGAACAGCTTCAGGCTGTCGCAGAAGCGGTCGACCTGCTCGCTGCTGTAGCGCTCGTCGAACACCACCGAGAACAGGCCGGCGGCCAGGTCGGTCTCGCCGCACAGCGCGCGCCAGTGCACATGGCCCGGCGAGTCTTCCAGCGCCGGGTGCAGCACCTGCGCAATTTCTTCACGGCCGTTGAGCCAGCCCGCCAGCTCGCGTGCCACGCGGTCGTGCGCGGCGTAGCGAAGCCCAATGCTGGGCAGCGAACGCAGCAGGGTCTCGACGTCGCCCACGCCAATACCGAAGCCCATGCGCATGTGCGTGAGCTTGAGCGCGCGGTGCAGGCGCTCGTCGCGCGTGACGACGCTGCCCATCAGCACGTCGCCGCCGCCGCTGGGGTACTTGGTGAGCGCGTGCACCGAGATGTCGACGCCCTGCCCGGTGCCCTTGAAATCGAAGGGCGCGAAGGCCAGGCCGGCGCCCCAGGTGTTGTCCAGCGCGGTCATCACGCCGCGTGCGCGGCAGACGTTCACCAGTGCGGGCAGGTCAGGGAATTCCATGGTCACCGAACCTGCCGCCTCGAGCCACACGAGCCGCGTGCGGTCCGACAGCTTGGCCGCAAGGTCGGCCGGGTTCATAGCGTCGTACATGCGGTGGGTGATGCCGAAGTTGGCGAGCTCGCCCGTGGCCAGCGCCTTGTTGGGGCCGTAGGCGTTGTCGGGAATGAGCACCTCGTCGCCGGTCTTCAGGAACGCGAAGGACACCAGCGCAATGGCTGCCAGGCCGCTGGGCACCAGCAGGCATTCGGTGCCGCCTTCGAGCGTGGCCAGGCGCTCCTCCAGGGTGAAGGTGGTGGGCGTGCCGTGCAGACCGTAGGTGTAGCCGGCCTTGGTCTTCCAGTCGCGCGCGCGCATGGCGGCGACGTCGGCGAAGAAAACGGTCGACGCCTTGAACACACCGGGCTGCGGCGCGGCAAATTTGGCGGGCGGGGTGTAGGGGTGGTGAATCAGGTGGGTGGAAGGCTTGCTCATGCGGCAATGCTAGCCGCCCTGGGCACCACCCACTCGGCCTTCAGCTCGAACAGGTCTTGCGGGTTGCGCCAGCTTCCGTAAGGCAGTTGGGACCGCAAAAAGCAGGACATGGTGCCGGTCCCCGCCTCGGAGCCCGACACCACGCTCACGCTGTCCCACAGAACGGCGCGCATCCGTGCGCAATCGACGAGCTCGTGCGTCTTGAGGTCCCACCCCAGTTCCACGACGCAGGCGCGGATGCGGTCCAGTTTCGACGGCATGGAGAGCGAGGCGATGTGCAGCGCGGGCTTGTCGAAACGCTCGGCATGCCGCAGCGAGAAGATCTCCAGCCCGGCACGTTGTGCTGCTTGCAGCGCCAGCTTCGCGTTGCAGCCGAGCATGGCGGCGACGGCCCAGTGGTCGTGGTCGCGGTCCGATGTCGTGAGGCGCGCAAGGCATCGGTCGAGCCACGCGGTTTCGTCGGTGCGCCATTCCGTCCACAGCGGGGCCAGCGAATTTCGCAAGAGACCGGCTTCGTGCGCGGCGCCGAGCAGATTGATGCGGCGATCAAGGTCGTCGCGGTGTGCGATCAGGTCGCCGCATGCGGCGGCCAGCGGAAAGCGCCCCTTCTCCAGCGACGTGGCTTGCAGTTTCAGGAGTTTTCGCTCGATGGGATCAGTGGCCATGGGGTCAGCTTATCCGAGCGCCATGGCCTCTTTCGGCCTGCCGGTTCCGCCGCACAATGCGCCGATGGGCGACACGCCCGCTTCCTGAAAAAGCCTGTGGCATGCAGCTGACACGCCTCCCTGCTCCCCACCTTCGGCCCTTTGTGCGGCTGCTGTGGACCTCGTCACCCCGCGGCACGCCACTGGCAAGGCCGGGCGCACGCGAGCATGTGCTGCCGACCGGCGGCATGCACCTCGTGTTCCGCATGGGCGGGCCGCCGCTGCGCCTGTTCCGCAACGACGCCGATGCACAGGGCTTCACGGTGGGCTACGCGATGGTGGGCGGCACGCGCAGCGCTTTCTTTGTGCGTGACGTGTCCGTCGAGACGCCTTCGGTCGGCGTCATGCTGCAGCCAGGCGCGGCCAGGGCGCTGCTTGGCGCGCCTGAAGATGCGCTGGCCGATTGCCACACGCCGCTCGACGCGCTCTGGGGCGCCGACGCAGGCTTTGCGCTGGAGCAATTGCACAGCACCGATGCCCCGGCGCGGCGGTTGGCGATCGTCGAGGCTCTGCTGACCGCACGCCTGGGCGCGCACTCGGCAGCACGCGCGCTGCACGGCCTGCACCCTGCGGTGGCGCATGCACTGGCCAGCCTGTCCGGCGCCATCGCCCACGGCCACGAAGCGCAAGCCGGCACCATCGGCCAACTGGTGCGGCACAGCGGCTACAGCCACCGGCGTTTCATCGCACTCTTTCGCGGCATGACCGGGCTGGCGCCCAAGCAGTACGCACGCATGCTGCGCTTCGACCGGGTGCTGGCGCAGTTCGCCATCGAACCCGGCCAGCCCTGGGTCGACCTTGCGCTGCAGGCCGGCTACAGCGACCAGGCGCACTTCAACCGCGACTTCATGACCATTGCCGGCATGTCGCCGCAGGCCTACCGGCGCGCAGCGCCTTCGGCCTCGCGGCATGTGGATGTTTGAGGCCTCTTCGGCAGTTGCGGCAGCTGCAGCAGGTCAAATTTGTCCAAGACCCGACGAGCGACGAAATCCAGAATCGCGCCCATCTTCAACTGAACGAGCAAAGACCATGGCCATCCACGAACTGTTCCCGTACCTCTGCGTGCACGATGCCGCTGCAGCCATCGACTTCTATTGCGAGGTCTTCGAGGTGAAGGAAATTTTTCGCCTGACCGAGCCCAGCGGGCGCATCGGCCATGCGGAACTGGACTTCCACAACGGCGCGGTCCTGATGATTTCGGACGAATTTGCGGAGTTCAACATCCGCAGCGCGAAGACGCTGGGCGGAACGCCCGTCTCGCTGCACCTGCATGTGGACGACGCCGACACGGTGGTGGCGCGTGCCGTGGCGGCAGGCGCCACGCTGGACATGGCACCGCAGGACCAGTTCTACGGGGAACGCTCCGGTGTCTTTCGCGACCCCTTCGGCCATCGCTGGAACGTGGGGCACAGCATCGAGAAGCTGACGCCGCAGGAGATGCAGCGGCGCTATACGGCGATGCTGCTCAATCCCGCCGCTGAGTGAGTCGGCAGGATTGAAAGCTCAAATCAGACCGACCACTTCTCGATGAGCTTCTCTGCACCCATCGAGTCGTAGCCTTCGAAGGGCTGGTGAATCCACGGGTTGGTGGCCAAAAACTCCACTTGGTAGTCAGGCGTGAAGGTCGACAGCGCCTTGGTCCAGATTACCGCGCTGCGCAGCTCGGTGATGGGCGGGTAGTTGTTGCGCAGCATGTCCATCACGGCATGCAGCGTGTGGCCCGAGTCGGCCAGGTCGTCCACCAGCAGCACGCGCCCGGCGATCTCGCCCTTGGGCGTGGTGATGAAACGGGCGATGTCGAGGTGGCCCTGCACCGTGCCGGCGTCGGCGCGGTACGAGCTGGTCGACATGATGGCCAGAGGCTTGTCGAAGATGCGGGAGAGCACGTCGCCCGGGCGCATGCCGCCGCGTGCCAGGCACAGGATGGTGTCGAACTCCCAGCCCGACTGGTGCACCTTGATCGCGAGCTTCTCGATCAGGTTGTGGTACTCGTCGTAGCTGACGTAGAGATGCTTGCCGTCTTCGGTCAACATGGTTCTGATTTTCCTCTTCAGTCGGCCAGGTAGGGGTGACGCATCATGATCGTGTGATCACGGTCGGGGCTGGTCGACACCATGTGGATCGGCACACCGGTGACCTGCTCGATACGCTGCAAGTACAGGCGCGCATTGACCGGCAGCTTGTCGTACTGCGTGACGCCCACCGTGCTCTCGGTCCAGCCTTCGAGGGTTTCGTAGATTGGCGTGCAGCGTTCGATTTCGTCCGCGCCCATCGGCAGGATGTCGGTGATCTCGCCATCGAGCTCGTAGCCGGTGCACAGGTCGAGCGTTTCCAGGCCGTCCAGCACGTCGAGCTTGGTGATGCACAGGCCCGACAGTCCGTTGACCTGCGCCGAGCGCTTGAGCAGCGCGGCGTCGAACCAGCCGCAACGGCGGCTGCGCCCCGTGGTCACGCCCTTTTCGGCGCCCACGGTGCTCATGTGGTTGCCGGGGGTGCCGGGCTTTTCCCAGTCGAGCTCGGTGGGAAACGGACCACCGCCCACGCGGGTGCAGTAGGCCTTGGTGATGCCCAGGATGTAGTGCAGCATGCCCGGGCCCACGCCCGAACCGGCGGCGGCATTGCCGGCCACGCAGTTGCTGGAGGTGACGTACGGGTAGGTGCCGTGGTCGACGTCGAGCAGCGTGCCCTGCGCGCCTTCGAACAGCAGATTGGCGCCGTTCTTGTGGGCGTCGTTCAGCTCGCGCGACACGTCGGCCATCATGGGCTTGAGCAGCTCGGCGTGCTTCATCGCTTCGTCGAAGACTTCGTCGTAGTCGATGGCGGGCGCGCTCAGCACCTGCGTCAGCACGTGGTTGTGCAGGTCGAGCAGCACGCGCAGCTTGGCCGCGAAGCGCTCGGGGTGCTTCAGGTCTTGCACGCGCAGCGCGCGGCGGGCGATCTTGTCTTCGTAGGCCGGGCCGATGCCGCGGCCGGTGGTGCCGATCTTCTCGATGCCACCCTTTTCGCGGTAGGCCTCGCGGGCGATGTCCAGCGCGGCATGGAACGGCAGAATCAGCGGGCAGGCCTCGCTGATGCGCAGGCGCGAACGCACTTCGACACCGGCTTTTTCCAGCCCTTCGATTTCCTCGAACAGCTTGGCGGCGGACAGCACCACGCCGTTGCCGATGTAGCACTTGACGCCGGGGCGCATGATGCCGCTCGGAATCAGGTGCAACGCGGTTTTCACGCCGTTGATGACCAGCGTGTGGCCCGCGTTGTGGCCGCCCTGGAAACGGACCACGCCTTGGGCGCTTTCCGTCAGCCAGTCGACCAGCTTGCCTTTGCCTTCGTCGCCCCATTGGGTACCGACGACGACCACGTTTCTACCGGTGGTTACGCTCATGCTCGTTCCATTGCTTCAAAAATTCAGATCGTTCGGACATTCCACTGCCCCGCTTGCTCGACGAGCTCGCGGTCGCAATGGAATTCATCGATTTCGCTGCCATGGCCCGGCAGCACGCAGACTACCGTTTCGCCAGACTTGCGCAATTGGGCAATTGCCTGACGCAGGCCTGCCGCGTCGCTCCAGGGCGCGCGGATGGCGGCACGCAGCGGGCGCGCCGGCAACACGCCGACCAGCTCCCGCACGTCGAGGCTGAAGCCGACCGCCGGACGGTTGCGGCCGAACACGGCCCCCACTTCGTCGTAGCGGCCACCGCGCACCAGTGAATCGGCCGCGCCGGGCACATAGATGCCGAAACGCATGCCGCTGTAGTAGGCGTAGCCGCGCAGGTCGGCCAGGTCGAAGCTGATCTCACGACCCGCCACGCCCTCCAAGCCGTTAGCGAGCTGCTTCAGGTCGGCCAGGGCCGCATTCACTGCGGGCGTACCCTTCAGAGCCTTGGCGGCCTCGTCGAGCACCGACGCATCGCCGTACAGCTGAACCAGCGCGCGCAGCCCGTCACGGGAGGCAGCGGGGAAATCCTTGGTGAGGACGTCGAGCTCGCTCGCATCCTTGGCTGCCAGCGCGGCATGCACCCGGGCCAGCCCGGCGGCGTCGATCGGCACGCCGTCGAACAGGGCACGCACGATGCGGGCATCGGCCAGGTCGACGATCACGCCCTCTTCCACACCGGCGGCCTGAAGGCAGTCGAGCGCCAGCAGCAGCGTTTCGGTGTCGGCCTCGAGGCCGGCATGGCCATAGATTTCGGCGCCGAACTGCAGCGGCTCGCGGGTGGCATGGGGCCGGTCGGGCTTGGTGTGGAGCACCGGGCCGCAGTAGCACAGGCGGGCCACGCCGTCGCGGTTCAGCAGATGGGCATCGATGCGCGCCACCTGGGGGGTGGTGTCGGCTCGAAGGCCCATGCTGCGGCCGGAGAGCTGGTCGACAAGCTTGAAGGTTTGAAGGTCGAGCGCCTCGCCGGTGCCCGAAAGCAGCGACTCAAGGTGCTCGAGCAGCGGCGGCATTACCAACTCGTAGCCATAGCCACGGGCGGTATCGAGCAGCTGGCGTCGAAGTTCTTCGATGTGGCGCGCCTCGGAAGGCAGCACATCGGCAATGTGATCCGGGAGAACCCAGGCGGACATGGGAATCGGGGGCGTGGTTAAACCGGGATTCTACCGGGACCGCGCTACCCCAAGAACCAGAGCAGTACCAAACCCAGCAGGATGCTGCAAAGTCCAAAGAAACGAAGCTGGCCGTCGCGCAGCTGCATGAGCTGCCCAAAGCCGCGCCGCCACCCTCCTGGAGAGACGAAAGGCAGGATGCCTTCGATGACCAGGACGAGCGCCAGCGCGCTCCAAAGGGTGTCGGCGCTCACGGGCTCCGGCGAATCAGCGACGCGGTGCGTTGGTGGTCGATCCCGAGCCTTGCATGGCGCGGAAGAAGTCAGACGACGGGTCGAGCACCAGCACATCGCTCTTCTTGTTGAAGCTCTGCTTGTAGGCCTCGAGGCTGCGATAGAACTGCGCAAACTGCGGGTCCTTGCCAAAGGACTCGGAATACGCGGCGGCGGCCTGGGCATCGCCCTCGCCCTTGATCTTCTGGGCATCGCGGTAGGCATTCGCGACGATCACTTCGCGCTG
Organism: Variovorax sp. H27-G14; assembly: GCF_046156345.1. NCBI lineage: Bacteria > Pseudomonadati > Pseudomonadota > Betaproteobacteria > Burkholderiales > Comamonadaceae > Variovorax > Variovorax sp. H27-G14. Next base: position 246,049 of record NZ_JAYLVN010000003.1, on the reverse strand, counting down.
GCGGTCGGCGTCGGCCCGGATCTTTTCGCCTTCGGCCGTGCCGGTCGAGCGCAGTTCGTTGGCCACGCGCTTGCGCTCGGCTTCCATGCGGCGATACACAGATTCGGTGATGGCTTCCACATAGTCGACACGCGTGATGCGCACGTCGACCACATCCACGCCCCAAGGCTTGGCACCCTTCACCACTGCGAGCACTTCGCGCTGCACGTCAGCCATCAGCGCCTCGCGGCGCACCGAGATCAGGTCACGCACGGTGCGCTTGTTGATGTTTTCCTGGAACGCATTGCGCACCACGCGGTTCAGTTGCATGGCCCCAGCGTTCTCGTCGAGGCCGACGTTGCGGATGTAGGCCTGCGGGTCGCTGATGCGCCAACGCACGTACCAGTCGATCACCACGCGCTGCTTCTCGGCGGTGAGCATCGGCTCGGTGTCCAGGCTGGAGAGCGTCAGCAGGCGCTTGTCTATGTACGACACGTTCTGGAACGGCGGCGGCAACTTGAAGTTGAGGCCGGGCTCGGTAATGACCTGCTTGATCTGGCCGAGGGCATACACCACGCCGAACTGGCGCTGATCGACCACGAAAAGGGTCGAGCTGAGCAGCACGAGCAAGACGAGGATCGACGAGGCGATGAATCCGATTCTGTTCATGTTCTTCTAGGCCTTGTTCATCAACGCACGTCGCGGTCGCGCGAGCGGCCGTCACGGCCACGCACGTCGCTTGTGGTGGGAGCCACGGGGATCACCGAGGACTGGGCCGGCGCGGTGCCGGCAACGTTCGGGCTGGCCGCATCGACCGGCGTGGCCGCTGCGCTGTTGCCGCCCATCTGCATGAGCTTGTCGAGCGGCAGGTACAGCAGGTTGGAACCCTGCTTGCTGTCGACCAGCACCTTGGTGGTGCTGGCGTAGATCTGCTGCATGGCATCGGTGTACATGCGGTCACGCGTGACCTGCGGTGCCTTCTGGTACTCGGCCAGCACCGCGCCAAAGCGGCCTGCATCACCTTGAGCCTGCGCCACGATGCGCGCCTTGTAGGCCTCGGATTCTTCCTTCAGGCGCGAAGACGTACCGGTGGCCAGCGGCACCACGTTGTTGGCGTAGGCCTGGGCATCGTTCTTGGCGCGTTCGCGCTCCTGGCCGGCCTTCAGCACATCGTCGAATGCGGCTTGCACCTGCTCGGGCGGACGCACGCCACCCTGCTGCAGGTTGATGCCGACGACTTCGACGCCGACCTTGTAGCGGTCCAGGATGGTTTGCATCAATGTGCGCACGCGCGGTGCGATCTGGTCGCGCTCTTCAGCCAGGGCGGCGTCCATCTTCATCTTGCCGACCACTTCGCGCACGGAGCTTTCGGCCACCTGCACAATGGTTTCGGCCGGCGACTTGCTCTCATAGAGCCAAGCGCGCGCATCGCTCAAGCGGTACTGCACGGCGAACTTGATCTCGACGATGTTCTCGTCTTCGGTCAGCATGGCCGATTCACGCAGGCCGGTGGAACGCACGATGGCATCGCGGCCTACGTCGGTGGAACGGATCTGCGTGGTCACCACCAGCTCGTGGCGTTGAATGGGGTATGGCAGGCGCCAATTGAAGCCGGCGTTCACGGTGGACTTGTAGCGGCCGAACTGGGTCACCACGGCCTGTTGGCCTTCGTTCACGATGAAGAAGCCGGTGCCGAGCCAGATCAGCACGGCTACGGCGGCCACGAGCCCAAGGCCGAACCCTGCGTTCTTCATGTCGGGCTTGAAGCCATTGCCGCCACCGCCGCTGCTGCCGCCATTGGGGCGGTTGCCACCGCCCTTGCCGCCGAAGAAGCCTCCGAGCTTGCGATTGAGGTCGCGCCACAGCTCGTCAAGATCTGGCGGCCCCTGGTTGGGACCCTGTCCGCGGGGACGGTTGTCGTTGTTGTTGCCCGAAGGCGGGGGTGTCGGTGCGCCCGGAGGGTTGGCGTCGGGCGGCCGATTGCCGGCCGGGCCATCGCCGTTGGACGACGGTTCGTCGCCGCGCCCCCATCGGCCATCGTTCAGATTGAACATGCCCAGAAACCCTCTCCACGCTGGCTTTGAATTCATTCGCTTCGTTCTCTTGTCAGTGGCGGGATTGTGCCCAATCAATCGGCGGAATCGGGCAATTCAGCGTCCGCCTCAGGGGTCATCGTATCGGCTACCGAGCCCGACTGCCGGGCGAGCTCTGCGCGCAGCAGCGGCACACCCTCGCCGCTCTTGGCGCTCAGGAAGATGCGGGGCACCTGCACGCCGTCGACTTCCATCTCGTCCTGCAGATGCAGCGGATGTTGTGCGCTTTCAAGGGCATCGAGCTTGTTGAAGACAAGAAGCTGCGGCACGGTGTCCGCGCCGATGTCGCGCAGCACCGACTGCACCTCGGCCATCTGCTCGGGGTAATGGGGGTTGGACGCGTCTATCACGTGCAGCAGAAGATCGGCATCGACCGCCTCCTGCAGCGTCGCCTTGAAGGCGTCGACCAGGCCGTGCGGCAGGTCGCGAATGAAGCCCACGGTGTCCGAGATCGACACCTGGCGACGCGCGTCGCCCAGGTACAGGTTGCGCGTGGTGGTGTCGAGCGTGGCGAACAATTGGTCGGCCGCATACGCACGCGCCTTGACCAACGAATTGAACAGCGACGACTTGCCCGCGTTGGTGTAACCCACCAGAGAGATGTTGAAAGTCTCGCGCCGCTCACGCTGGCGGCGCTGCGTGCCGCGCTGCTTTTGCACCTTGGCAAGGCGCTCGCGCGTGCGCTTGATCGACTCGCTGATCATGCGGCGGTCAAGCTCGATTTGCTTTTCGCCCGGGCCGCCGCGCACACCCGCACCGCCGGTCTGGCGCTCCAGGTGAGACCAACGGCGTACCAGTCGCGTGCTGAGGTACTGCAGGCGAGCGAGCTCGACCTGCAGCTTGCCTTCGTGCGAACGCGCGCGCTGGGCGAAGATTTCGAGAATGAGGAAGGTGCGGTCGTAGACGGCAACGTCGAGCTGCCGCTCGAGATTGCGCTGCTGCGCAGGGCTCAGGGACTGGTCGAAGATGACTTCGCTGGCCCTGTGCAGGGCAGCCAGTTCCTTGATTTCTTCGGCCTTGCCGGTTCCAACGAACAATGCAGCGTCGGGTGCCTTGCGCTTGCACGCAATACGGGCGACAGGCGTGAGGCCCGCGGTCTGCGCGAGCAGGCCGAGTTCCTCGAGTTCGCTGTCGAAATGGGGCAGCCCGAAATCGACGCCGACGAGAACGGCGGCGCCTTCCAAGCGGGGGATCAGTTCAGACAAGCGGGATCAGAATAGGGGAAAAAGCGCGGCAGCCGGGGCTGCCGCGCTCCGCGCGATCAGGCAGCGGCGTCTTCGTTCTCGTTGGCCGAGAAGTTGACGGCACGACCCGGCACGATGGTGGAAATGGCGTGCTTGTAGACCATTTGTGTCACCGTGTTGCGAAGCAACACGACGTACTGGTCAAAGGACTCGATCTGGCCTTGCAGCTTGATACCGTTGACCAAATAAATGGAAACCGGCACATGCTCGCGACGCAAAGTGTTCAGAAACGGGTCTTGCAGAAGTTGCCCTTTATTGCTCACGATATTCTCCGTGTTCAAGAGTAGTTGTTGGAGATATGACCTTAACACAGGGTTTCCGCGCTGCAGCAACCGGGGTCAAAAGCCTTGAGAAAATAACGTCTCTCAAAAGGCGGAACTTCCGTGACAGCAGCAAGTCAACAGCGGCCATCGGAGGCCAAGCCCCCAAATGCCCTGACCGCTTGCTGCGCCCTTAGTCGTCCTTGTCGGCAAACGGATTCGCCGAACTCTTGAATTGAATGCGCAGCGGCGTGCCCACCAAGTCGAATTCCTTGCGAAAGCGCCCTTCGAGGAATCGCTTGTACGCCTCGGTCACATGCTCCAGCGAATTACCGTGGATCACGATGATCGGCGGGTTCATGCCCCCCTGGTGCGCATAGCGCAGCTTGGGGCGGTACATGCCACCGCGCTTGGGCGCCTGAAACTGCACCGCCTCGAGCAGGAGCCGGGTCAGCACCGGCGTCGACATCTTGCGCGTGGCCGACTTGTGGGCCTGCGCAATCGCCTGCCACACCGGGCCCAGGCCCTGGCGCTTGATGGCCGAGATGAAATGCAGCGCCGCGAACTTCAGGAAGGGCAGCCGGGTTTCGATCTGGCGCTGGATCTGCTCGCGCTGGTAGCTGTCGACCGCATCCCACTTGTTGATGGCAATCACCACCGCACGTCCGCTTTCGAGGATGTAGCCGGCAATGTGCGCGTCCTGGTCGGTCACGCCTTGCGTGGCATCCAGCAGCAACAGCACGACGTTGGCCGACTCGATGGCCTGCAACGTCTTGACCACCGAGAACTTCTCGATTGCCTCGAACACCTTGCCCTTGCGGCGCAGGCCGGCCGTGTCGATCAGCTCGAAGTGTTGCCCGTTGCGCTCGAACGGCACCGAGATGGCGTCGCGCGTGGTGCCCGGCATGTCGAAGGCCACGAGGCGCTCCTCGCCGAGCCAGGTGTTGATCAGCGTCGACTTACCCACGTTGGGCCGGCCGGCCACGGCCAGCTTGATCGGCTTGTTGACATCGTCTTCGTCGACCTCGTCCTCGGGGTCTGGCAGGTTCAGCGGCTCGAGCGCAAGCTCGACCAGGTCACGCATGCCCTGCCCGTGCGCCGCGGACACACCGTGAACGTCGCCGAAGCCGAGCTCGTAGAAGTCCACGAGCCTGGTGCCGTCCTGCATGCCTTCGGCCTTGTTGGCCGCCAGCACGCAGGGCTTGCCCAGTCGGCGCAGCTCGTTGGCAATGTCATGGTCTTGCGCCGACAGGCCTTCTCGGGCATCGACCACGAAGATCACCACATCGGCCTCGGCCACGGCCTGGCGCGTCTGCTTGGCCATTTCCTTGTAGATGCCGCTGCCCGCGTCGGGCTCGAAGCCACCGGTGTCGATGACGATGAACTCGTGCTTGCCCAGGCGACCGTTGCCATAGTGGCGGTCGCGCGTGAGGCCGGCAAAGTCCGCGACGATGGCGTCGCGCGTCTGCGTCAGGCGGTTGAAGAGGGTCGACTTGCCAACATTGGGTCGTCCGACCAGGGCCACGACCGGCTTCATGGCCGGCCTTTCGATGGCACGGAATTCATGGTCGGGCCTTGCAAGAAGTTCAAGTTATTCAGGGCGATAGCCAAACACGCCACCCTTCGCAGTCACGACCACGACCGTGTTGCCGGCCAGGACCGGCGTGACGGTGATGGCCGAGCCATCGGGCGTGACACGGTTGAGCAGCGCACCGTCTTCGCGCGACACGAAGTGCAGCGTGCCGGTGCTTTCACCAATGATGAGCGAGCGGCCCACAGCCAGTGGCGCGGTCAGCTCACGGTTCTTCAGTCGGGACATTTGCCAGGCGCGCTCGCCATCGGCACGACGCCACGCCACGATGTTGCCGTCGGATTCGGTGCCGTAGACGAAGCGGTCGTCGCCGCTCACGCCGTCGGCGCCCGAAGCAGGCTTGCTCCAGACGAGCGAACCGCGCACGGTTTCGACGCAGCCCACGCTGGCGTAGTACGCCCGTGCGCAAATCGTGTCGCCGTAACGGCTCACGCTGCCGGTCAGGTCGACCAGGCGTTCCACGTCGTTGGTGCCGCGCGGCGCCGCAATGGGCGATTCCCAGCGCGAGGTGCCATTGGCCGGGTTGATGCCCACCAGGCGCCCGCCAATGCCGGCGACCAGCGTGTCGCCCACGGCGATCAGCACGCCCGACTTGCGCAGCACCAGGTTTTCACCGGTGCGCTGCTGCAGCCAAAGGCGACGCCCGCTCTGGCCGTCCCAAGCGCTCAGGCTGCGGTCGGCGGTCTGCACGAACACACGTCGGCCTGCCACCAGCGGTGCGGTGAAGGCCTGGGCCGTCAGCTTCTGCTTCCACAGGACCTTGCCGTTTTCAATGGCGACCAGTTCGTTGTTGGTGGTAACGACAGCGGCCATGTTGCCGTCGCTGCCGACACCGGCTGCCAGCGGCGCGCCAACATTGGCGCGCCAGGTCTCGCGGCCAGCGCGGGCGTCGATGGCAACCACCGTACCGTCGCTGCCAGCCACGGTCACGGTGTCGCCGCTGATGTCGGTGGTCAAGGGGAACTTGACCTCGGGAATCCGCACGGTCCAGGCCTGGCGCACGCCGACCAGGGCTGGGTTGGCGGGGAGTTCTTCCGGCTTGGGCTTGCCACTGCCCGAACAGGCAGCGAGCATGGCCACCAAAACAAGAGCTGATCCCGCACGCAAGGCGGTCGATTCAGGCATGAGACGCTTGAAATTCATGATGCGGTCAGGGAGTTTTGGGGGCTGCGGGTGTGACGGTGACGACGGGCGCCAGGCTCTTCGGATCCACGCCGACGGCGTTGAGCTTGATCTCGATCAGGCGGCGGTAGTCGGAGGTTGCGCCAAGGCCGGTCCACGCCTTGCGGTATTCGGCTTGCGCTTCGGCGCGCTTGCCCTGGGCCAGGAAGATGTCGCCCTTGCGGTCGGCCACCAGCGGTTCGAATTCCTTGGGCACGGTGCCGTCGAGTTGCTTGAGCGCATCGTCGTACGACTTGGTGTCGAGCAACTCGGCCGCGAGCCGCAGCTTGGCGATGGCCTGGTAGCCGGGGTCGATGGCGCTTTGCGCCACCCACGTGAGCGCGGCGCGCGAGCCTTCGGTGTTGCCCTTCTCGTACAGCGTCTTGGCGACCAGCAGGCCGGCCTGCTGCGCGTAGGCCGTAGAGGCAAAGCGCTCCTTCATGTCGCCCAGCACGCGCTGAATGCGCTCGACGTCGCCGGACTGCGTGCTGCGTTCGACCTCGTCGTAAAGCGCGGCGGCCTGCGTTGCCTTGCTGCGCTGGTAGTACTGCCAGCCGTTCCAGGCCACGAAGGCGCCAGCGGCAAGCAGCACGACCCAGGTGATCAGGGTGCCGTAGGTATTCCAGAAATGCTTGAGCTGGTCGAGCTGTTCTTGTTCTTCGAGATCGAGATGGGTTGCCATGCGCTGTCAGGTGTTGGGAGCCGGCGATTGTAGGGTGACGGCCCAGGCGGCCACTTCTGCGAGGGGCCGTGCGGTCTGCGGGACACTGGCGTCGCGCAGGGCTTTGAGAGTCACTTCCCCGCGCGCAAGTTCATCCGCGCCGAAGATCAGTGCGAAGGTGGCGCCGCTGGCGTCAGCCTTCTTCATCTGCGACTTGAAGCTTGCGAGGCCTTCGGCGGTGGCCGCGTGCATCTGCACGCGCACGCCCGCTTCGCGCAGTTGCTGCAGGGTGCGCAGCACGAGCGGCATCGACGATGCATCGGGCACGATGGCATAGGCATCGGCCACCGGTGACGGCACGTCGGCGCCCTGCTCCTTGAGCAGGTCGAGCACGCGTTCCACGCCCATGGCCCAGCCCACGGCCGGCGCGGGCTTGCCGCCGATCTGCGCAATGAGGTCGTCGTAGCGTCCGCCCGCGCACACGGTGCCCTGCGCGCCCAGGCGGTCGGTGACGAACTCGAACACCGTGAGGTTGTAGTAGTCGAGCCCGCGCACCAGGCGCGGATTGATCGTGAACGCAATGTCGTTGGCCTTGAGGATGGCCTGCAGTCCCTCGAAGTGCGCGAGCGATTCGGCACCGAGAAAGTCGATGAGCTTCGGCGCCGACTCGACCACCGCCTTCATCGCCGGATTCTTCGTGTCCAGAATGCGCAGCGGGTTGCTGTGCAGGCGGCGCTTTCCGTCTTCGTCGAGCTTGTCGGCGTGCTGCTCGAAGTGGGCGATGAGCTGGGCGCGGTGCAGCGCGCGCTCGGCGGGCTGGCCCAGGCTGTTGAGCTCCAGGCGCACGTCGGTCAGGCCGATGGTCTTCCAGAGTGCGCTGGCCAACAGGATCAGTTCGGCGTCGACATCCGGACCGGCAAAGCCCAGTGCCTCGGCGCCGATCTGGTGGAACTGGCGATAGCGTCCACGCTGAGGCTTCTCGCGGCGGAACATCGGGCCGGTGTACCAAAGGCGCTTGGGGCCGTCGTAGAGCATGTTGTGCTCGATCACGGCGCGCACCAAGCCGGCGGTGTTCTCGGGCCGCATTGCCAGGTGCTCGGACTGGCCGTGTTTGTCGGAGCGGTCTTCGAAGGCGTACATCTCCTTCTCGACGATGTCGGTCACTTCGCCGATGCCGCGCACGAACAACGCCGTGTGCTCCAGGATGGGCGTGCGCACGTTGCGGTACGCAAAGCGCCCCATCAGGTCGCGCACGGTGGCCTCTAGCCACTCCCAGCGCGCCGATTCGGGCGGCAATATGTCGTTCATGCCTTTGACGGCATTCAATTTTTCAGCCATGGATCCTGCGGAGGTGTCAGGCAGCGACAGCGTGTTCGCCGCCGAAGCGCTTTTCGATGTAGGTTTCGACGAGTTGATGGAACTCGTTGGCGATATTGTCGCCGCGCAGCGTGAGGGCCTTTTCACCGTCGATGAAGACCGGCGCGGCAGGCGCCTCGCCGGTGCCGGGCAGGCTGATGCCGATGTCGGCGTGCTTGCTTTCGCCCGGGCCGTTGACGATGCAGCCCATGACGGCCACTTTCATCGTCTCGACGCCGGGGTACTTGGTGCGCCAGACCGGCATCTGCTGGCGCAGGTAGTCGTCGATCTGCTTGGCCAGTTCCTGGAAGGTCGTGCTGGTGGTGCGCCCGCACCCCGGACATGCGGTGACGCTGGGCACGAACACGCGCAGGCCCAGGGCCTGCAGAATTTCGTTGGCGATGAGCACTTCCTGCGTGCGCGACTCGCCCGGCTGCGGCGTGAGCGACACGCGAATGGTGTCGCCGATGCCTTCCTGCAGCAGGATCGACAGCGCCGTGGCTGAAGCCACCGTGCCCTTGGTGCCCATGCCGGCTTCGGTCAGGCCCAGGTGCAACGGATAGTCGCAGCGCCTGGCCAGTTCGCGGTAGACCGAGATCAGGTCCTGCACGCCGCTCACCTTGCACGACAGGATGACCTGGTTGCCGTTCATGCCCATCGATTCGGCCAGCTTGGCGGATTCGATGGCCGAGGTGATGAGCGCTTCGTACATCACCTGCTTGGCGTCCCACGGTTGGGCTCGCTGGCTGTTGATGTCCATCAGGCTGGCGAGCAGTTCCTGGTCGAGGCTGCCCCAGTTCACGCCGATGCGCACCGGCTTGTTCCAGCGCATGGCCGCGTCGATCATCTGGCCGAACTGCTTGTCCTTCTTGTCGCCCTTGCCCACGTTGCCGGGGTTGATGCGGTACTTGCTCAGCGCCTCGGCGCAGGCCGGATAGTCGGTCAGCAGACGGTGGCCGTTGTAGTGGAAGTCGCCGATCAGCGGCACGTCGATGCCCATGCGGTCGAGCTGCTCGCGGATGTACGGCACCTGTGCCGCGGCCTCCGGCGTGTTGACGGTGATGCGGACCATTTCCGAGCCGGCAATGGCCAGCTCCTTCACCTGAATCGCCGTGCCGATGGCATCGACGGTGTCGGTGTTGGTCATGGACTGCACGCGCACGGGCGCGTCGCCGCCCACCGTGACCACGCGCGGGCCCCAGGCCACGCTGGCCTGGCGCGAGCGGCGCGCCTTGGGCGCGGCCGCTTCAATGGGCAGGGGAAGGCTGTTGTTCGTCATCACTTCACCTCGAAACGCGCCACGCCACCGTTCTTGGTGACAGGCTTCAAGTCGTAGGGCTGGCCGCGCACCTGCACATCGACGCTGGAGGCGCGGCCGATCACGACAGACAGCGGCAACGTACCTGACAGGCCGAGCGTTTCGCCGGCCTTCAGGCTGCGTCGCAGCAACTGCTTGCCGCCGGCTTCGGTCACGGTCACCCAGCACTCTTCACGTGCCACGAGAACAAGTTGCTGGCTGCTTTCCGCAGGCGCCACAGGCGCGGACGCCACGGCGGCAGGTGCCATGGCAACGGGTGCATTGGCAGCCGAAGGCACCTGCCCCGCAGGCCCGCTGGGCGCCACCGCCTGCACGGGAGCGGTGTCGCCCGCCACGCCGCTGGCGCCCGAAGGCGCGTCGCTGGCCGTGCCTGCATCAGCACTGCCATGCGACGTGAAACGCGACACCGACGCACCGATCTGGTCGAAGACCGACTGGGGCATCCAGAACAGCGCGCCCGCGCCGATGAGCAGCAGCAGCACGACGGCCAGCAGCGCGCGCGACGGCAGGCCGCTCGAACGGCTGCTGCTGCCGCTCCAGCGCGGCAGGCCCGAGGAAATGTTGGTCTTGAGCGTGCGGTCGGACTCGGCGAGCGACACCCTCTGCGTGGACGGCAGCTTTGCAAGCACCGGCGCGGGGTCGATGCGCAAGGCGCGGCACACGCTGCTGGCCAGGGCACGTGCAAAGACCGGGTCGGGCAGCGAGGCGATGTCGTTGGCCTCGAGCGCCAGCAGTTTCTGCGGTGGCACCTTCAGCGCGGCCGCCACCATCTCGATGTGCAGGCCATGGGCCTCGCGCGCCTCGCGCAGCATGTCGCCGGCGGTCTTGTGCGTGATGTCGCCTTCTTCGAGCGTCTGTGCCACGGAAGTGCCGAACTCCGAAACCCGATCAGTCATTGAGATTCCCGCGCTCGTACGCCATTGCCTCCCGCGACTGAGGGAAGCGTCGTTGCAATTGACCGCCCAACTGCGAGGCGGCTTCGCGGTTGTTGAGCTTTCGTTCGATTCGCACGCCGAGTGCAAGCGTTTCGGCGCTGGCCGACGCGCTGTTGTTGACCCGGCGAATGTAGAACTGCGCGCGCGACCATTCTTCGCGCTGCGCGAGCACCGAGGCCAGGTTGAAACCAACCACCGGGTTGCCGGCGTCGATTTCGTAAGCCTGCATGAGGCTGCGCTCGGCCTGCTCGCGCTGGCCCGCCTTGAGTTCGCACACGCCGCGCGTCATCAGGGTCTTGGCACGGTCGGCATAAGCGGGCACCGCCAGGGCTTCGGTGAACTGCGCGGCGGCATCGCCGTAGCGGTTCTGCTGGCACAGCAGCCAGCCGTAGTTGTGGCGCGCATTCGCGTCGCGCGGGCTGATGGCAATGGCGCGGCGGAAGCTGTCCTCGGCCAGGGCGGCGTCGTCCAGGCGCATGTACACCAGGCCGCGCAGGTTGTAGGCGTCCGCGTTGTTCGGGTCTGCAACCAATGCTTGCTTGATTTCGTCGAGTGCCACGGTGTTCTGGCCCTGCTCGAAATAACCCGAGGCCAGCTCCATGCGCAGACGCGAGCGACGCTGGCGCGAGCTTTCGTCCGACTCTGTCACGATCTCGGTGCCCCGACTCGAACTGCTGTCGGCAAGGCTGGTGGTAGTGGTCCGCGTGTTCACGCAGCCCGAGAGCAGAAATGCCACGGCGACGCCGGCAAAGCTCGCGGCAAACAGCCGCGGCGAGCTCACGGTCGTCATCGGAAGGGCCATGCTCATGGGTTCAGTGCTCCTGGGGGGTGGTCTTGCGAACCGGATGCAAAACGATGGTGCGCTCGGACGCGCGGCGCTGGGCCATGCGTTCGGCCGCGCGGGTGCGGTCCTTGACGTCGCCGGCCAGCTGGCCGCAGGCGGCGTCGATGTCGTCGCCACGCGTCTTGCGCACCGTGGTCACGAGCCCGGCTTCGCTCAGCGTCTTGGCAAAAGCCAGCACGCGCGGCTGCGGCGAGCGCAGCAGGCCGGAGGCCGGGAACGGATTGAACGGAATCAGGTTGAACTTGCACGACACGTCATGCGTGCGCACGAGCTCGATCAACTGGCGCGCATGCTCGGGCTGGTCGTTCACGCCGTCGAGCATGCAGTACTCGAAGGTGATGAAGTCGCGCGGCGCGTGCGCCAGATAGCGCTTGCAGGCCTCGAGCAGTTCGGCAATGGGGTACTTGCGGTTGAGCGGCACGAGGTCGTCGCGCAGCGCGTCGTTGGGCGCATGCAGCGACACCGCCATGGCCACGGCGCAATCGGTGCCCAGGCGATCGATCATCGGCACCACGCCGGAGGTCGACACCGTGACCCGACGCCGCGACAGCCCGTAGCCGTTGTCGTCGAGCATGGTGCGCAGCGCGGGCACCAGCGCCGAATAGTTCTGCAGCGGCTCGCCCATGCCCATCATCACCACGTTGGAGATGACGCGATCGTTGCGCTTGAGGTGCGTGCGAAGGAAATGCTCGGCAAACCACAGTTGAGCGACGATTTCGCCCGTGCTGAGGTTGCGGCTGAAGCCCTGATGCCCAGTCGAGCAAAAGCGGCAACCGACCGCACAGCCGGCTTGGGACGACACGCACAGCGTGCCGCGGTCGCCCTCGGGAATGAATACGGCTTCGACGGCATTGCCGTCACCGACGTCGAACAGCCACTTGATCGTGCCGTCCTTGGATTCGTGCTGCGTGACGACCGGCAAGGCCTCCACGCGCGCGGTGGTCGCGAGCTTTTCGCGCAGCGACTTCGCCAGATCGGTCATCTGGGTGAAATCGCTCGCGCCACGCTGGTGGATCCAGCGGAACAACTGCGTGGCGCGAAATTTTTTCTCGCCGAGTTTTTCGCAGAACGCAGCCAACCCCTCGAGATCGAATTCGAGCAGATTGACTGTGGTCATGGAATCGGTCGAGCTACCGGTTCAGCGTGCGTAGACGTTGAGGCCGGCGAAGAAGAAAGCGATTTCATTCGCTGCGGTTTCCGGAGCGTCCGAACCGTGCACGGCGTTGGCGTCGATGCTGTCGGCGAAGTCGGCGCGGATGGTGCCGGCGTCTGCCTTCTTGGGATCGGTGGCGCCCATCAGGTCGCGGTTCTTGGCGATGGCGTTGTCGCCTTCGAGGGCTTGCACGAACACCGGGCCCGAAATCATGAATTCGACCAGGTCCTTGAAGAAGGGACGTGCGCTGTGCACGGCGTAGAACTGTTCGGCTTCGTTGCGCGACAGGTGCACCAGCTTGGCGGCGACGACCTTGAGGCCGGCGGCTTCAAAGCGGGAAACGATCTTGCCGATGACGTTCTTTGCAACGGCGTCGGGCTTGATGATGGAGAGGGTACGTTCGATAGCCATTGAAATGCTTCCTGGAGCTTTGATTTTGAAGTGTTTTGTCACAACTGCAACACAATGCGTGCGTCACCTGTCGACAAAGCCTCTGATTTTAACCGGCGCGGCCTTGCGGAATGGTGAAAACCCCGCGAAAGGCCGCGCTGTGGCGGCAGGCTTTCAGCGTCCGCGGCGGCGTCCGCCGCCCTGCCCTGCGGGCCCGCCGTAGCCACCACCACCGCCGCCGCCACTGCGACGGCCGCCAGGGCCGGTGCGCTGCTCCTTGCGCTGGCGCGAGAAGCTGTCGGCACCGATGTAGCCCAACGAGGTCTTCATCGGATCGGGCTGGTTGGCACCGCTGGGCTGACGGTCGTCACCACCCTGGCGATTGCCACCACCACCCTGGCGATTGCCACCACCGCCCTGGCGATTGCCGGCGTTGCCGCCGTTGCCGTTTCCGCCGTTGCCACCACCACCTGCGCGGCGCGCCTGTCCTTGCGGGGGACCGCCGTTGCCGGGGCCGCGGTTGTTGCGCGCACCACGGTCACCACGCGGGGGACGGGCCTCACCCAGCGGGCTGGGGATCGGGGCCTCGCGGCCGCCGTCATTGCGCATGTCGCGCGGCTGGCCTTCGCCCGCTCCGCCGCCGTTGCGATTGCCACGGCGCTTCTTGTTGCGGCCGTTGCGGCCATTTCCGCCATTTCCGCCATTACCGCCGTTACCGCCGCCGTCCTGGCCAGGGCCCCGCGCTTGCTGCGGGCTCGAACGCTCCGCCGCGCCGCCGGACGCCTGAAACAGCGCACGAATGTCGCGCTCGTCGAGCTCCATCCAGGCGCCGCGCTTCAGCCCGCGCGGCAGCACCATCGCGCCATAGCGGATGCGGATCAGCCGACTGACCGCATGGCCCACCGACTCGAGCAGCCGGCGCACTTCGCGGTTGCGGCCTTCGGAGATGGTCACGCGGTACCAGCAGTTGGCGCCTTCGCCGCCACCGTCCTCGATGGTGCCGAACTGCGCCATGCCGTCGTCCAGGCGCACGCCTTCGAGCAGCTTCTTCTTCTCTTCGCTGGTAAGCGCGCCCAGCACGCGCACCGCGTACTCGCGCTCCAGGCCGAAGCGCGGGTGCATGAGCTGGTTGGCCAGGTCGCCGGAGCTGCTGAACAGCAGCAGGCCTTCGGTGTTCAGGTCAAGGCGGCCGACCGACTGCCACTTGCCCTGTTGCAGGCGCGGCAACTTGCGAAAGACCGTGGGGCGGTTCTGCGGGTCGTCGTGGGTCACCACTTCGCCCACCGGCTTGTGGTACGCAATAACGCGCGGCGGCGGGGGCGCGATACGGAAGCGAATGGGCTTGCCGTTGATCTTGACCTGGTCGCCGAACTGGATGCGCTGGCCAATGTGGGCCGGCTCGTTGTTGACGGAAATGCGGCCCTGAAGAATCAGCTGCTCCATTTCGAGCCGCGAGCCCAGGCCCGCCTGCGCCAGCACCTTGTGCAGCTTGGGCGAATCGGCTTCGGGCAGCAGCACGCGCTTGAGCGGCGGCACTTCCGGGCTTTCCTCGTCGGCATCGAACTGGCCGGAAATGACGTCGGCGAAGCGGATCGGCTCGGGCGGCAGCGCATGGCGCTGTTCGCGCTCGGCGGCACGGCGGGCGCGGTCGAGGTCGTCCTCTTCCTCGTCGGGCTCTTCTTCCTCGTCCTCGTCGTCCTGATCGCCTTGGTTGTCGCGGTCCGTCTGCTCGGGCTGTTGTTGCTGCCGGGCTTGAGGGGCGGGCGATGGGACGACCTCTTCAGCCTCTTTCACTGGAACTGCAGCGACAGGCACGGCCACCTGGGCCACCTCGGCCGCATCAGCCACAACGGGCTCGACCACTTCAGGCGTTTCAGCTGCCACAGGTGCATCGGACGTCACGGACGCTTCGTCGGCCACTGGCTTCTTCTTGCGTGGCGCGCGCGGCTTCTTCGGCGCTTCGGCCTCGACGGGCGCAACGGCCTCAAGCGTCACGGCCTCCGGCGCTACAGCTTCAACAGCATCACCTGCCGCCTTCTTGGGCGCGGTCGCACGTTTTTTCTTTTTGACTTCGGGTTCGGCAGGCAGCATAGCCGCGTCTTCGGTGTCGTTTGTGCTCATGAGGTTTTTCCGGAGGAAGGAGCGTAAGGGTCGGCCTCGTCCAGGGACGGGGCATCGGGTTCGGGGGCCGGGGGCGCGGCATGAGCGGACACGGGCGTCGGCTCGGTAGGGAATTCAGGCTCTGCCGCGGCTTGCGCCACAGGCGAGTCTTGCAGCGTGTCGACGGGGGCGGCGGCCTGCACCAGCACTGACTCGACCGCTTCAGCGGTTGCCACCGCCTCCACAGCGTCGGCCACCTCCGGCGCGGCATCGATCGGCAGGCCCTGCTGCTCGCCTGAGGCCCGCTCCAGAGCGTCGACCAGCGCGGCCTGCTGCGCAGGCGTTTCGATCAGCGGCAACTGGTCGAGCGAGGCAAGGCCCAGGTCGTCCAGGAACTGGCGCGTGGTGGCGAACAGCGCCGGCCGGCCGACGGTTTCGCGGTGGCCGATCACCTCGACCCAGCCGCGGTCTTCGAGTTGCTTGATGATCAACGAGTTGATCGTCACGCCGCGAATGTCTTCCATGTCGCCACGCGTGGCCGGCTGACGGTAGGCAATGATGGCCAGCGTCTCGAGGGCGGCGCGCGTGTAGCGGGGCGGCTTTTCGGGGTGCAGGCGGTCAAGGTGGTCGCGCATCTCCGGGCGGCTCTGAAAGCGCCAGCCGCTGCCCACGCTCACAAGCTCCAGGCCGCGCTGCGCCCAGTCTTCCTGCAGTTCAAGCAACAGCACCTTGATGGTGTCCACACCCAACTCGTCGTCGAACAGCACGCGCATATCGCGCACCGGCAACGGCTGGCTCGAACAGATCAAGGCGGTTTCGAGAATGCGCTTGGCATCCGCCGTATTCATGGTTCGCGTTATCCGGGAAAAAGGCGTCTCGGGGGACGCTTGTTCAGAAGGATGAAAGGAGTAGGCGTTGCAGGCACTTGGCAAATGCAACGCAAGGCCGGCCTTGGGTGGCCGGCGCGGCACTCGGGCCGTCAGGCGCGATTGTAATCCAGCCCCCAGGCTTGCAAAGCCTGGGCCAGGTCGGGCGGCGGCGGCGAGCGAAACTCCATTGGCGCCTGCGTGACGGGGTGCACGAAGGCCAGCCGGAACGCATGCAACGCCTGGCGGGTCAAGCCCACGGCCGGCGCGCCACCATAAAGCGCGTCGCCCACCAGCGGATGGCCGATGGACGCCATGTGCACGCGAATCTGATGGGTGCGGCCGGTTTCGAGCGTGCAGCGCACCGCGCAGCCCTCGGAATGGCTGTCGAGCCGCTCGACGAGCGTGCGCGCGGTCTTTCCCGAATTGCGCTCCAGATCGACCACCGCCATGCGCAGCCGGTTGCGCGGGTCGCGTCCGATGGGCGCGTCTACCTGCCTGGCAGCGCTTCCTTCCCAAGGCTTGTGGCCCATTGCAAGGTATTGCCGCTTGACCTCGCGCGCTGCAATCAACGCCACCAGCGCGTCCATGGCGGCCCGGGTGCGAGCCACCATCATCAGCCCGCTGGTGTCGCGATCGAGCCGGTGCACGATACCGGCGCGCGGCAGCAGCACGGCCTTCGGATCGAGTGCCAGCAGGCCATTGAGCAGCGTGCCGCTCCAATGGCCCGGCGCCGGGTGCACCACCAGCCCGGCGGGTTTGTCGATGATGCGCAGGTGCTCGTCCTCGTGCACGGTGACGATGTCCATCGCCTCCGGCCGGAAGGCCTGACTCTGCGGCGTCGGGCGCAGCTCGATGCGCCCGGCCTGGCCCGCCTTCACCGCAGCCGACACTTTTTTGAGCGTGCGCCCCTGCAATTCGACCGCACCGGCCTCGATCAACTGCTGCAGATAGCTGCGCGAAAACTCTGGCACCAGAGCGGCCAGCGCGCGGTCGAGCCGTTGGCCATGCTGGGCCGCGTCGATGACGAAGGGGCGCAGTTCGCTGGGCTCGATGGGGTCGGCGCCCTCCTCGAGTTCGCTCGCCTCGGTGGCCTCAGGGGCTTCGAAGACAGGGCCCAGAGGGTCGGTCGATATAATTGAGGGTAACTGTTTCACGAAAGCCGTATGTGATGTTTCGCGCCAAATTATCGGTCCCCGCTTGGATCGCGCTCAGCGCGGCGGCTTTGCTAGCAGCTGGCTGCTCTTCTACCTCGGTCGACAAGACCGCGAACTGGAGCCCCAACCGCATCTACTCGGAAGCCAAGGACGAATCGGGTTCGGGCGCCTACGACAAGGCCGTGCCGCTCTACGAGAAGCTGGAAGGCCGCGCCGCCGGCACGCCGCTCGCGCAGCAGGCCCAGCTCGAAAAGGCCTACGCCCAATACAAGTCTGGCGAGAAGGCCGCGGCCATCTCCACCATCGACCGCTTCATGAAGTTGCACCCGGCGAGCCCCGCGCTCGACTACGCGCTGTACCTCAAGGGCGTGATCAACTTCAACGACGACCTCGGCATGTTCGCCTTCATGACGCGCCAGGACCTGTCCGAGCGCGACCAGAAGGCCGCCAAGGAATCGTTCGAGTCCTTCAAGGACCTCGTCACGCGCTTTCCGGACTCGCGCTACACGCCTGACGCCCGCCAGCGCATGAACTACATCGTGAACTCGCTCGCGCAGTACGAAGTTCATGTGGCGCGCTACTACTATTCGCGCGGTGCCTACCTGGCGGCCATCAACCGCTCGCAGATCGCACTGTCCGACTACCGCGAAGTGCCGGCGCTCGAGGAAGCCCTGTACATCATGGTGAAGTCGTACGACGCCCTCGGCATGAAGGACCTGCGCGACGACGCGCAACGCGTGCTGACCACCAACTACCCCAAGAGCGCCTACCTTGCCAACGGATTCAAGGGCAAGGACGACCCTTGGTGGAAGGTCTGGTAAGGCCGGCAACACAACAGCCAGCGCACGCGCGGCGCGCTCGGGTCAGGTCTTGAGCGCGTCCAGCGCGGCGTTGAAGTCCGCTTCGCTGTCCAGCCGCCGCATTGGCGGCAGCGCCGACAGCAACCGGCGGCCATAGCCCATGGCGACCAGGCGGGTGTCGCAGATTGCCAGCACGCCGCTGTCGGTTTCCCGGCGAATCAACCGCCCCGCCCCTTGCTTGAGCGCTACCGCCGCCTCGGGCAGCGAATAGTCCGCGAACGAACTGCGGCCTTGCGCCTCCAGCCGCTGCGAGCGCGCCTCGACCAGCGGATCGTTGGGCGGCGGGAACGGCAGCTTGTCGATCACCACCAGTTGCAGCGCATCGCCCGGTGCATCGAAGCCCTCCCAGAACGACGCCGACGCCACCAGCACGCAGCCTGCACGCCCGCCGCTCGCGCCTTCGCGAAAGCGGTCCATCAGCACGCGCTTGGGCAACTCGCCCTGCACCAGCACCTCGGGGCGCAACGCGGCATCCAGCAGCTCCAACTGCTGCTTCATGGCGTCGCCGATGGTGCGCAAGGCGCGCAGCGTGGTGGTCAGCACCAAGGTGCGCCCGCCGAGTTCCGTGGCGCCATGCGCGGCCAGTTCCGCCACCCGCTGGCTATGAGAAGGGTCGTTGGGCTTTGGAAAGGCACGCGGCACGTAGAGCGCCGCCTGCACCGCGTAGTCGAACGGGCTCTTCACGCGCAGCACTTGCGCGTCATGCAGGCCGCAGGGCTCGGTGAACCAGCGCAACGTGGGCTCGTCGCCCAGGGTGGCGGAGGTAAAGACCCAGGCGCGCCCGCCGTTCTGCTGCACCGGCGGCGCCTCGCCTGACTGGCGTTCGTCCGCTTGACGCTCTCCATAGGCGTCGAGATCGTCATCTTCGGCGGCGTCTTCAGCCGCATCGGACTGCGCATCAACGATCTTCAGCACCCGCTTGCGCATTGCGTCGGCGATGTCCAGCGGCGACTCCACCAGCCGCAGCTGCGTGCCCACATCAACCCAGCGCACCGAATCGACCGCGCACGGCAAGGCGAAGCGCGCGGTGCGCTTGGCGATCTGGCGGGCCCGCTCGTGCAGGCGCACGAAGTCGGGCGAAATTTCGCTGACGGTGGCCAGCCCTTCAGCGGCCTCTTCAAAGGAATGCTGCAGGTCGTCGAGCGCGCGTTGCCATGCCTCGGGATCGATGCCTTCCGGCGATGCGCCCAGCCAGCGCAGCTTGGCGCCCGGCCATTGCTTGCCGACCACCAGCCGCAACTCGCGCGCCGCGCGTTCGACGCCGGCCGCCAGTTGCTGCCAATCGACCAGCCCGCGCGCATGCTGCAGCCCGGCGCCAAGCATGTCGCGCGCAAAGTCGAGCGCTTGGCCGCTGCCCAGTTGAGCGCCAAGAAACTGTACCCCGGTTTCGTTGAGTTGGTGTGCCTCGTCGAACACCACCACGCTCACGGTCGGCAGGAGTTCCGCCATGCCGGTCTCGCGCACCGCCAGGTCGGCAAAGAACAGGTGGTGGTTGATGACGACGATGTCGGCCGCCAGCGCCTCGCGCCGCGCCAGGTTCACGTGGCAGAGCTTGAACTGCGGGCATTGCGCGCCCAGGCAGTTTTCGCGCGTGGAGGTGATCAGCGGAATGAGCGGCGAGCGTTCGTCCAGCCCCGGCAATTCAGCCAGATCGCCGGTGCGCGTGGCCTTGGACCATTGCTCGATCTTGGCCAGCGTGCGCAGGCTGCCGCGCTCGGGCAGCGACGCGTCGTGGCGGGCCATGTCGAGCCGGTGCAGGCACAGGTAGCTGCCGCGCCCCTTGAGCAGCGCCGTGCGCACCGGCAGCCCGAAAGCCTCGACCAAGCGAGGCAGGTCGCGCCCGTACAGCTGGTCTTGCAGCGTCTTGGTGGCGGTGGACAGCAGCACGCGCTCGCCACTCAGCAAGGCCGGCACGAGGTACGAGAAGGTCTTGCCCACGCCCGTGCCCGCCTCCACCACCAGCACCCCGCCCTCCTCGATGGTGCGGGCCACGGCCAGCGCCATTTCGGTCTGGCCCGAACGCTCTCGGAACTGCTCGGCGGCACGCGACAGCACGCCGCCTTGCGCGAAGGCGTCGCGCACCTGGTCTTCGAGCGCGCCGCTCACGCCGGCTCTTTCGGGTCGAGCACGTTCTCCAGCCGCGTGATCTGGTCACGCAGCGCGAGTCGGCGTTTTTTCAGGCGCCGCAACATCAGCTCGTCTTGCGGCGAGGTTTCGGACAACCGGTCGATGGAGGCGTCGAGATCGGCATGCTCGATGCGCAGCTCGATCAGTTGGCGGGAAAGGGAGTGAAGATTGGAGTCCAACGGTGGGGGGCGCTCACGGCGTTTTTGTGGCGCATGTTCATTCGATAATACGTCCTGACACGACCCCCAGTGACGACAGAAAAACGCGCTTCACGCGCATATGCCTCATGACTCAAGGCTTTCGACTTGCCGCGGCCACCGGACTCCACAAGGGAGACCGCCCGTACCAACAGGACCAGGTGATGGTCATGAGTCATCCCCGCGTACCGGGCTGCGTGCTTGGCGTGGTGGCCGACGGCATGGGCGGGCGCAGCGGCGGCCGCAAGGCCTCCGACCAGGTGCTGATGACGTCCCGCCAGCTCTTCACGCGCTACCAGCCCGGCCGCGACGACCCGCAGGCGGTGCTCAGGCAGATATTGGAAGACTCCCACACGGTCATCAAGCTCACCGCCGTGTCCAGCGAGCAGGAGCCGCACAGCACGCTGGCGGCCTTCCTCATGAACCCCAAGGGCGACTGCGCCTGGATCCATGCCGGCGATTCGCGCATCTACCACTACCGCGACGGGCAACTGGTCACGCGCACGCGCGACCATTCGTACGTGCAGGTGCTGATCGACCGAGGCCAGATCAGCGAGGCCGAGGCCAACATCCACCCGCAGGGCAACATCCTGCTCGGCTGCCTGGGCATGACGACCACGCCACCGCCCGTCGACCCTTACTACATCCCCAAGCTGGCACCCGGCGACCTGCTCATGGCATGCAGCGACGGCCTCTGGCATTACTTCAGCACGGAAGAAATGGCGAGCGTGCTGTATTCGCATCCGCCGCGCGATGCGGCGGAAATTCTGGTGGGCGAGGCGCGGCGCCGCGCCCGGGGCACGGGCGACAACATCTCGATCGCCGTGCTGAAGGTGGATGCGCTGCCGCCTGCTGTCTGACGCTGTCAGACCGGGTCAACCCTGGTGCGGTCAGCGCTTAGGTGACCCGGACCCGGCGCGCTCAGCGCGCGGGTGACGAGGCCGCGGCCTCTGGCGGGGGCGGTGGCAGCGGCGCGCCACGTGGCTTGCCGGGGTTGGCGTTGCGCCGCTCGCGGTCGGCCTTGTGCGCTTCTGCGCGCTTGAGCTTGTCTTCGTAGCGCTGGGCCAACCCTGGCGCTTCCGTCTTGCGCTGGGCGGCCCTGGCCTGCTCGTCGGCATGCGTCTTCTGCTTGGACTGAAACTCGCGTTCGCGCTCCGCAGCCTCACCGGCCGTGGACGCGCGGCTGTTGGCGTGGTCGGCCGCGCGCTGCTCGCGGTCCTTCTGGTTCTGGCTCGACTGCTGCTGCTTCTCGGGCGTGTCCTGCGTGCGTTGCTGGCCGGCCTTCTGGTCGAGTTTCTGCAGTTCGGCCGCGCCGCTGCGCTGGCGCTGGATGTCGTTGATTGCCGTTTCCTGGCGCTTGATGTTGTCGGCTTCCTTGCGGCGCCGCTCGCGGCTCTCGCGCAGGCAGTCTTCCACCGCGAACTTCTTGTAGCAAACCGCCCGCTCTTCGACAAAGCGTTTTTCGATGGCTTCGCGCTCGGTCGACAACCTGCGCTTCTCGACCTCGAGGTCGGCATTGCCCGCAGCCGCATTGGACTGCGCCCACAACGGCAGGCTGGCCAGGGTCAGGAGCAGGGCAAGGGCGAATTTTTTCATGTGAGTCGGGTGTCGACGATGCGGCGTTCCAGGGCAAGAAACTCGCTCGACTGCATTTCAGTGAGCCGGGAGACCGTGCGCGGAAACTCGTGCGCCAGCGGCCCCTCGGTGTACAACGCCTCGGGCGGAACCTCTGCCGACATGATGAGCTTGCAGCGCCGGTCGTACAACACGTCGATCAGCCAGGTGAAACGGCGTGCTTCGGAGGCCATGCGCACCGGCATGTGCGGCACGTCGGAAAGCAGCACCGTGTGGTACTGGCTCGCAATTTCCAGGTAATCATTCTGCGAGCGCGGGCCGCCGCACAACGTCTTGAAGTCGAACCAGACCACGCCGCCCGCCTTGCGCATTGCGCGAATCTCGCGCTGCTCGATGTGCAGGATCGGGTTTTCGTCGGCCGTCTCGGCCAGCTTGTCGAAGGCCTTGCGCATTTCCTTCTCGGCCGATGCGTCGTTCGGCGTGAGGTACATGCGAAGTTGCTCGAGCGTGCGGCGCCGGTAGTCGGTGCCGTTGTCCACGCTCAGCACCTCGAGCTTCTCGTTCAGGAGCGCGATGGCGGGCAGGATGCGGTCGCGGTGCAACCCACCCGGATACAGGTCGTCGGGCTTGAAGTTCGAGGTGGTGACGAAACCCACACCGTTCTCGAACAGCGATATCAGCAACCGATGAAGAATCATCGCGTCGGTGATGTCCGCCACATGGAACTCGTCGAAGCAGATGAGCTTGTAGCGCTTGGAAATGCGCAAGCCCAGCTCGTCGAGCGGATTGACCGTGCCCTGCAGCTCGCGCAGTTCGCGGTGCACTTCGCGCATGAACTCGTGAAAGTGCAGGCGCGTCTTGCGCCGCAGCGGCACGGCATTGAAGAAGAGGTCCATCAGGAAGCTCTTGCCCCGCCCGACGCCACCGTACATGTAGACGCCGCGCGGAAGCTCAGGCCGGTTGATGAACTTCTTCAGCGCGTTCGAACGCTGGGCCTTGTACTCGGCCCATTCGTTGGCGCAACGGTCCAGCGCCTCCACGGCATGCAGCTGCGCGGGATCGGCGTGGAACCCGCGCTTGGCGAGCTCCGCCTCATAGGCCTGTTTGACGCTGGTCAAGAGAAACGGCAGCTCAGAAGTTCAGCGTGCGCTTGTCCACGGCCAGAGCCGCTTCCTTCGTGGCTTCCGACAGCGACGGGTGCGCGTGGCAGATGCGTGCGATGTCTTCGGCGCTGGCCTTGAACTCCATCGCCACCACGGCTTCGGAGATCAGCTCGCTGACCTGCGGGCCCACCATGTGCACGCCCAGGATCTCGTCGGTCGTGGCGTCCGCCAGAAACTTGACCATGCCTGTCGTGTCGCCCAGCGCGCGTGCGCGGCCGTTCGCCAGGAACGGGAAGGTGCCAGCCTTGTAGGCGCGGCCTTCGGCCTTGAGCTGTTGCTCGGTCTGGCCGACCCATGCAATCTCGGGGTGCGTGTAGATGACCCAGGGCACGGTGTTGAAGTTGACATGACCGTGCTGGCCGGCAATGCGCTCGGCCACGGCAACGCCCTCTTCCTCGGCCTTGTGCGCCAGCATCGGGCCGCGCACCACGTCGCCGATGGCCCACACGTTGGGCAGGTTGGTCTTGCAGTCGCCGTCGACGTTGATGGCACCGCGCTCGTCGAGCGCCAGGCCCACTGCTTCGGGGTTCAGGCCAATGGTGTTGGGCACGCGGCCGATCGACACGATCAGCTTGTCGACGTCGAGCGTCTGCGCTTCGCCCTTGGCGTTGGTCCAGACGATGGAAACGCCCTTCTTGCCCGACTTGATCTCGCCGACCTTCACGCCCAGTTCGATCTTCAGGCCTTGCTTGTCGAACGCCTTCTTGGCTTCCTTGGCGATCTGCTCGTCCACCGCGCCCAGAAAGGTGGGCAGTGCTTCGAGCACCGTGACTTCCGCGCCCAGGCGGCGCCACACCGAGCCCATTTCCAGGCCGATGACGCCGGAGCCGATCAGCGCCAGCTTCTTCGGCACGGCGCCGATGCGCAGCGCGCCGTCGTTCGACAAAATGTTTTCTTCATCGAAAGCCGCACCTGGCAGCGCGCGGGCGTTGGAGCCCGTGGCCAGAATGATGTGCTTGCCGACGATGGTTTCTTCGGCCGCACCGGCCACCTTGATTTCGTAGCCGCCTTCAGCGGCCTTCACGAACGAGCCGCGACCGTGGAAGGACGCGATCTTGTTCTTCTTGAACAGGTAGGTGATGCCGTCGTTGTTCTGCTTCACGACCTGGTCCTTGCGGGCCAGCATCTTGTCGATGTCGAGCGACAGGCCCGACACGTTGATGCCGTGGTCCGCAAAGCCGTGGCCGGCGTGCTCGAAGTGCTCCGACGACTGGAGCAGCGCCTTCGAGGGAATGCAGCCGACGTTGGTGCAGGTGCCGCCGAGCGCGGGGCCGCCCTTGGCGTTCTTCCACTCGTCGATGCAGGCCACGTTGAAGCCGAGTTGCGCCGCGCGGATCGCGGCGATATAGCCGCCGGGGCCGCCACCGATGACGACGACGTCGAATTGTTTGGTCATGTGATTCTCAAAAATTTAGTGATGAACGCTCCGCACCATTTCGATGTGCGGTATCCCGTCTTCGTCGTAGGGCTCGCCCACAGTGGCAAAGCCTGCCGACGCGTACAACTTCTGCAGGTACGCCTGCGCGCCGATCCTCAGCGCGGTGTCGGGCCAGAGCATGTTCGCTTGCACGAGCCCCTTGTTCAGCAGCTCTTGCCCGAGGCCCTGCCCGCGATATTCGCGGCCTGTGAGGACGCGTCCGAGCGAGGCTTCCTCGTATGACACGCCCGGCGGCAGCAGCCGCATATATGCCGCCACCTGTTGCCGGCCCAGTGCGCCGTCCAGTGCGAACAGGTGATGCGCCTGCATGTCCTTGCCATCCGGGTCCAGGTACACGCAGCGCTGTTCCACGACAAAGACCTCGCTGCGCGCCGAAAGAATCGCGTAGAGCTCCCACGCCGTCAAAGCGTCGAAGGTCTTGCAAAACCACTCCATCGGCGGCGCGCGTGGATCAGATGTCGAACAGCAGGCGCGACGGATCTTCCAGCGCTTCCTTCATGGCGACCAGGCCCAGCACGGCTTCGCGACCGTCGATGATGCGGTGGTCGTAGCTCATGGCCAGGTAGTTCATCGGACGGATCACGATCTGGCCGTTCTCCACCACCGCGCGGTCCTTCGTGGCGTGCACGCCCAGAATGGCCGACTGCGGGGGGTTGATGATCGGCGTCGAGAGCATCGAGCCGAAGGTGCCACCGTTCGAGATGGAGAACGTGCCGCCGGTCATGTCTTCGATGCCCAGCTTTCCGTCTTGCGCCTTCTTGCCGAACTCGGCGATCTTCTTCTCGATGTCGGCAAAGCTCATCTGATCGGCGTTGCGCAGAATTGGCACCACCAGGCCACGCGGCGAACCGACAGCAATGCCGATGTCGAAGTAGCCGTGGTACAGGATGTCGTTGCCGTCGACCGAGGCGTTGATCACCGGGTACTTCTTCAGCGCATGCACTGCCGCCTTCACGAAGAAGCTCATGAAGCCGAGCTTCACGCCGTGCTCCTTGGTGAACGCGTCCTGGAACTTCTTGCGCAGGTCCATGACCGGGGCCATGTTGACTTCGTTGAACGTCGTCAGGATGGCGTTGGTCGACTGCGACTGCAGCAGGCGCTCGGCGATGCGGGCGCGCAGGCGGCTCATGGGCACGCGCTGTTCCGGGCGCTCGCCCAGGTCAGGGGCGCGGGCCGATGCGCTCACTTGCGGCAGCGCGGGCTTGGCAGCCGGTGCGGCAACGGTGGCGGCAGCAGCGGGCTTGGCACCCGAGGCCACGGCGCCGAGCACGTCACCCTTGGTCACGCGGCCGTCCTTGCCCGTGCCGGCCACGTCGCCGGTCTTCAGGTTTTTGTCGGCCAGCAGCTTGGCGGCGGCGGGCATGGCCACGTCGGCCTTCGAGCCGCCAGTGACTGCTGCAGCGGCTGCCGGAGCAGGCGCAGCGGCGGCCGGTGCGGCAGCGGGTGCTGCGGCAGCAGGTGCGGCGGCGGCCTTGCCTTCGGTGTCGATGCGGGCGATCAGCTGTTCGGCGATCACGGTGGCGCCGTCGGGCTGCAGAATTTCGATCAGCACGCCGGCCGAAGGCGCGGGCACTTCCAGCACGACCTTGTCGGTCTCGATCTCGATCAGGATTTCATCGACGGCGATGGCATCGCCGGCCTTCTTCTTCCAAGTGAGCATGGTGGCTTCGGCCACGGATTCGGAAAGCTGGGGGACTTTGACTTCTACGATAGACATTTGGAGTGAGCTCCGTTTTGTTCTTGAGGTGTTCGTGTGAAAAGAACTGGTTTTACTTGGTCAGCACGAAGCCCTTGAGCTTGCCAAACGCGCCATCCACGAGCGCTTTCTGCTGTTCTTGATGCAGGTGCGAGTAACCCACTGCCGGCGATGCCGAAGCGGCACGGCCGGAGTAGCCGAGCTTCTGGCCGTCCTGCATGTTTTCGTGGATGTAGTGCTGCACGAAGAACCAGGCGCCCTGGTTCTGCGGTTCGTCCTGGCACCACACCACGTCCACGAGGTTCGGGTACTTCTTGATTTCCGCGGCAAACGCCTTGTGCGGGAACGGGTACAGCTGCTCGACGCGGATGATCGCCACGTCGTCGTTGCCCTGCTCTTCGCGCTTCTTGGCCAGGTCGTAGTAGACCTTGCCCGAGCACGCGACAAGGCGCTTGACCTTCTCGGCCTTCAGGCCCTTGCTGTCCGGAATGACCGTCTGGAAGCTGCCCTTGGTGAACTCGGTCAGCGGCGACGTGGCGTCCTTGTTGCGCAGCAGCGACTTGGGCGTGAGGATGATCAGCGGCTTGCGCAGGTTGCGCACCATCTGGCGGCGCAGCACGTGGAAGATCTGGCTGGCCGTGGTGGGTTGCACCACCTGCATGTTGGTGTCCGCGCTCAGCTGCATGAAGCGCTCCAGGCGTGCCGAGCTGTGCTCGGGGCCCTGGCCTTCGTAGCCGTGCGGCAGCATCATGGTCAGGCCGTTGACGCGGCCCCACTTCACTTCGCCCGAGGCGATGAACTGGTCGATCACCACTTGCGCGCCGTTCACGAAGTCGCCGAACTGGGCTTCCCAGATCACGAGCGTGTTCGGGTCGTTCGAGGCGTAGCCGTATTCGAACGCGAGCACGGCTTCTTCCGACAGGATCGAGTCGATCACGACGAACGGCGCCTGGTTTTCTGCCACGTTCTGCAGCGGCGTGTAGGTGCCGGTGTCGAACTTTTCGCGGTTCTGGTCGTGCAGCACGGCGTGGCGGTGCGTGAACGTGCCGCGGCCCGAGTCTTCGCCCGACAGGCGGATCGGGTAGCCGCTGGCCACCAGCGAGGCAAAGGCCATGTGCTCGCCCATGCCCCAGTCGACGTTGACGTCGCCCCGGCCCATGGCGGCGCGGTCGTCCAGCACCTTCTTCACCAGCGGATGCACGGTGAAGCCTTGCGGCACGGTGGTGATCTTTTCGGCCAGGCGCTTCCATTCGGTCGAGGGAATGGCGGTGTCGCCGGCGTCGGTCCACTTCTTGTTGAGGTAGGGGCTCCAGTCGACGGCGAACTTGCTCTTGAAGTTCGTGAGCACGGGGTCGACCGTGTTCTTGCCTTCGTCGAAAGCGGCGCGCTGCGCCTTGACCATGTCGTCGCCGAGCGTGTCGCCCAGGCCTTGCGTGGCCAGCTTGTCGGCGTACAGCTTGCGCGTGCCGGGGTGCTGGGCAATCTTCTTGTACATCAGCGGCTGGGTGAGCGAAGGCGTGTCCTGCTCGTTGTGGCCCAGCTTGCGGAAGCAGATGATGTCCACAACCACGTCCTTCTGGAACTCCATGCGGAAGTCCAGCGCGAGTTGGGTGGCGAGCACCACGGCTTCGGGGTCGTCGCCGTTCACGTGCAGCACCGGCGCGTCGATCATCTTGACGATGTCGGTGCAATACAGCGTCGAGCGGCTGTCGCGCGGGTCGCTGGTGGTGAAGCCGATCTGGTTGTTGATGACGATGTGCACCGTGCCGCCGGTGGAGTAACCACGGGTTTCGGCCAGCGCCAGCGTTTCCATCACGACGCCCTGGCCTGCGAAGGCGGCGTCGCCGTGCACGATCACGGGCAGCACCTGCTTGCCCAGCGGATCGCCGCGGCGGTCCATGCGGGCGCGCACCGAGCCTTCGACCACCGGGTTGACGATTTCAAGGTGCGACGGGTTGAACGCAAGGCTCAGGTGCACCGGGCCGCCGGGGGTGGTCACGTCAGAGCTGAAACCCTGGTGGTACTTGACGTCGCCGCTGGGGAGTTCTTCAGGGGCGGTGTGATCGAACTCGGCGAACAGGTCGGCGGGCATCTTGCCCAGCGAGTTCACCAGCACGTTCAGGCGGCCGCGGTGGGCCATGCCGATCACGATTTCCTGCACGCCCTTGATGCCGGCCTGGTTGATCAGCTCGTCCATCGAGACAATGAAGCTCTCGCCGCCTTCGAGCGAGAAGCGCTTCTGGCCGACGTACTTCGTGTGCAGGAAGCGCTCCAGGCCTTCGGCGGCCGTGAGTCGGTTCAGCACGTGCTTCTTCTGCTCGGCGCTCAGCTTGGGGTTGGTGCGGGCGCTTTCGAGCCGCTGCTGCCACCAGCGCTTGTGGTTCTGGTCGGTGGTGTACATGTACTCGGCACCCATGGTGCCGCAGTACGTTTCACGCAGTGCGTTGAGCAGTTCGCGCAGGGACATGGTGTCCTTGCCGAAGAATGTGTTGCTGGTGTTGAACACCGTCTCGAGGTCGGCGTCGGTGAAGCCGTAGAACGAGGGCTCGAGCTCGGGAATCGAGGGACGCTCGGCGCGCTTGAGCGGGTCGAGGTCGGCCCAGCGGGCGCCGACGTTGCGATAGGCGGCAATCAGCTGCTGGACGGCGGTGCGCTTGCGGCCGAGTTCGGAGTCCGCGCCGCTGGCCACCACGACCTTGGTCGTGCCCTGCTTCGCACGTTCGGCGAAGGCGTTGATCACGGGCAGGTGGGGAACGTCGCGGGTGTTCGAGCCGTCGCCGGCGGGAACGTTCTGCAGGGCATCGAAGTACGAACGCCAGTTGTCGGGCACGCTGCCGGGGTTGGCGAGGTAGTTTTCGTACATCTCTTCGACATAGGGCGCATTGCCGCCGAAGAGGTAGGTGTTGCCTTGATAGGCGGTGTACGCCGATGGCGTCGATGAATCGCTCATGATCCGCTGACCTTCGCTTCCCTGAGGGAAGCACTAGCTGGTTAAGAAACCTTCCGCGACACGGCTGGACCGGTTGGCGGATGCGACTGTGGCTGGGGAAGGGCCTGAGTACCTTGGCATTGTGCCACGTCAACCATATGACGGTTCCAAGGGGGCCTGCAAGCCCACAGGGGGCTAACTCAGGGCGAAGAGAGTAACTGTTTGATCTGATGCAGCGTCGCGGGGTCGTCGATGGTGGTCAGATCGCCCGGGTCGCGCTGCTCGCACACGGCCTGGATGGCGCGGCGCAGCAGCTTGCCGCTGCGGGTCTTGGGCAGGCCGCTCACAAAGCGCACACGGGCCGGACGCGCCAGCGCGCCGAGTTGGTCGGCCACAAGCTTCATGATCTCGCCCTCCAACTGGAGCGCCGCGCCGGCATCGGCCAAGGCTTGGCCGTCCCTGGGCACGACGAAGGCCATTGCCACCTGACCCTTCAGCGCGTCGGCCACACCCACCACCGCCACTTCGGCCACGTTGGCATGGCCCGAGATGCTCTCCTCTATCTCGCGCGTGCCCAGCCGATGGCCCGCCACGTTGATCACGTCGTCGGTGCGGCCGAGGATGTAGAAGTACCCGTCTTCGTCGCGAATGCCCCAGTCGCAGGTCGAATAGACCATCTTGTCCGGCACGCTTTTCCAGTACGTGTCGACAAAGCGCGCATCGTCCTTCCACACGGTTTGCATGAAGCCCGGCGGGGTCGGGCCCTCGACCACGACCACGCCTTTCTGGTTCGAGCCGGTCAGCTCCTCGCCGGTCGACTCGTTCAAAATCTTGATGCGGTAGCCGTACATCGGCACGCCGGGGCTGCCGAACTTGCTCGGCTTGGCCTCCACGCCGTTGGCGATCGTGATCATCGGCCAGCCCGATTCGGTCTGCCAGTAGTTGTCGATGATCGGCACGCCCAGGCCCTCGCTGATCCAGCGTGCAGTGGGTTCGTCGAGCGGCTCGCCGGCCAGGAACAGCGCGCGCAGGCTGCGCAGGTCGTACTTTTTCAGCAGCGCCGGGTCTTGCTTCTTGAGCACGCGCACGGCGGTCGGCGCGCTGAACATCACCGTCACCTTGTACTTTTCGACCAGGCGCCACCAGATGCCGCCGTCAGGCTGCCGGTCGATGCCCTGCGTGGGCAAGCCCTCGTACAGAATGGTCGCCATGCCCGCGATCAGCGGCCCGTAGACGATGTAGCTGTGGCCCACCACCCAGCCGATGTCGCTGGTCGAGAAATAGGTTTCGCCGGGGCGGCCGTCGAAGATGTGCTTCATGCTCGCGGCCAGCGCCACCGCATAGCCGCCCACGTCGCGCTGCACGCCCTTGGGCTTGCCAGTGGTGCCGCTGGTGTAGATGGTGTAGCTGATGTCGGTGGAGGCCAGCCACGTGCAGGGCACCTGGGCATCGAAGTGCTTTTGCCGGAGTTCGCCGGCCAGATGGTCGCGGCCTGCGGTGAGGTCCATGGGCGCCAGGCCCCGGTCCGTCAACAGCACGGCTTCGGGCTTGTACTTGGACAGGCGGATCGCCTCGTCCAGCAGCGGCTTGTACGCAATGACCTTGCCGCCGCGCGAACCCGCGTCGGCGCTCACGACCACCTTGGGTTCGGCGTCTTCGATGCGCGTGGCCAGCGAGCCGCTGGCAAAGCCGCCGAACACCACGCAGTGGACCGCGCCGATGCGCGCGCAGGCCAGCATGGCGAACGCGGCCTCGGGAATCATCGGCATGTAGATGAGCACGCGGTCGCCCTTCCCCACACCCAGTTCCATCAGGCTGGCAGCGGTGCGCTGCACCTCGGCATGCAGTTCGGTGAAGCTGTAGCTCGTCTCGACGCCGGTTTCGGTCGACACGAAGATCAACGCGCGCTGGTCGCCCCGCGCGGCCAGGTGCCGGTCGACCGCGTTGTGGCACAGGTTGGTGGTGCCGCCGACGAACCAGCGCGCAAACGGCGGGTTGCTGGCATCGAGGATCTGCGTGGCGGGGGCCTGCCAGTCGATCAGCTTCGCCTGCTCGGCCCAAAAGGCTTCGGGCGCGTCGACGGACTGGCGATGGAACTCTTCGTAGCGGCTCATCGGGGTTTGTCTCCTTATATGTATTCGGCTCCAGCGGGCACCGCTAAAACTGAATTCATAATTATGGAGATCGATCTTGCAGGAAGCTGACGGCCGGAGCAAACCGGTTCAGCCTGCCCGCGGTACCAGTGCCGGCCGCCGTCAGCTCAGCGGATCAGCGCTTGCAGATCGTGGAACGCAGGGTGCTCGGCGGTGCGCAGCCACTCGAAGCCGACCATCTCGGTCGTCACCAGTTCGGCACCCGCTCCGGCCAGGCGGTCGAACGCGGCGTCGCGGTTGCGCTCGGTGCGCGAGCTGCAGGCGTCGGTGACGACCCACACGTCGAACTCGTCTTCCAGCAGGTCGAGCGCCGTCTGCAACAGGCACACATGGGCTTCGCAGCCGGCAATGACGATGGTGTTGCGCTCTTCGGGCGCGGCCTGCGGCTTTTGCAGGTGCTTGGGCAGGCTACGGGCATTGCCCTGCGGCGCGGCCTTGGCCGGTGCGCGCAGCCATTCGCCCAGCCCCTCTTCCACGCCGCTGAAATGCATCTTGGCCAGTGTCTTGCGGCACAGCGCGCGAATGTCGGGCAGGTTCTCGCCCAGCTTGGAGGGGTTCTGCTCGGTGCCCCACACGGGCACCTCGACCATTGCCGCCATCTTGCCGAGGCGCACCGCGTTCGCTGCCACGGCCTCGCTCTCGAAGACGGCCGGCATCAGGCGGGCCTGGTAGTCGACCAGCACGAGTTGGGAGAGCGAAGCATCGAGAAGCATGGGGTTTCTTTCTGGGGGGAGCGTGATTGACGGGTCAGACCGTACCACCGAACAAATTGATCAAGGCTCCAATTATCGAGCCGGCGCTAGCCCACCACTCCGCCCCAAGGAAGTCGTGATGGTCGACCTGCCGGCGCGCCTTCACACCTAAACTGCCGCGCATGACATTCTTTACGAAGCGGTGGGTTCTGGTCGTGCTGGGTGTGAGCGCCGCGCTGCTCACCGTGGCCTGCGGCGGCATGCGAAAGACGACGGTGCCGCTGGCGACCTCGCTCGAAAAGAGCAGCTGCTCGCGCAACACCGACACGCTGCTGGTGATGCTCCCGGGCCTGTACTCCACCCCGGACGAGTTCGAACGCGAAGGCTTCGTGCATGCGGTGCGCGACAACCGCATTGCGGCGGACGTGATGCTGGTCGACGCGCACATCGGCTATTACAACGACAAGACGATCCTCGAGCGCCTGAGCACGGACGTGGTCGCACCCGCACGCGGGCAGGGTTACAGGCACATCTGGTTCGTCGGCATTTCGCTGGGCGGCTTCGGCAGCCTGCTCTATGCGCAGACACACCCCGGCGATCTGGCCGGCGTGGTGGCGCTGGCCCCGTACCTCGGCGAACGCGTGCTGAGCACCGACATCGCCAATGCAGGAGGGCTTGCTCAGTGGAAGGGGCCGTTGAGCGACGCGCCTGGCAGCGCCCCGAACACTCCGGTCAGGCCGAACGAAACACAGCTCTGGCAATGGCTGCGCGGCTACGTGGGCTTCACGGACACCGCGGGCGCCCGGCCGCCGCTCTATCTGGGCTTCGGCGTGGACGACCGCTTCGCGTTCAGCCATCGGCTGCTGGCCGGGGCGCTGCCGCCAGCGCGCGTCTTCACGACCGAGGGCGGCCACGACTGGCCCGAGTGGCGGCGCCTGTGGCAGAGCGCACTGCCGACGCTGCCGCTGCCGAGCTGCCCTGGTTGAGCCTGTCACACGCGGTGGAGGTGGCCGAACTTGAGCGAGCCCAGCTCCGGCCAGCCACGGGAGGTCCGGCTTCTCCTTGAGCACGAAGCGTTCGTCTGCCAGGAAGGTCAGGCCCCATGGGTTTTCGAGTTCCGACGCGACGGTCAGGGATGTGATCTGCTGGCGCGAGGCCGATGAAACCGGTTACCTTGACCGCCGCAAAGACGCCCAAGAAGTCTCAAAGCGGACCTAATTGACTGTTAGCGACTTTTATAGAGAGTTGAGGCAATTTTGGGAAAAGATAGCCACCCGATTCCGTCCAAGCCTCAGTCCACCTCCTGCGTGAAGGCCCCCTCGCGGTCAACCACTTATGCCTAATAAACGTTCGTGGTTACATTTTTTCTTCGGTCGAATTGAAAATATCAATGTAAATCAATGACTTACATAAGAAATTGCTCATTCTTTTTAAATTGACATAACCGCGCGTCATCAATATCCTACGCGCCATGCGTTTTTTCGTCCTACCCGCGTCCCTCCTGTTTGCCGTCGCTGTCCATGCAGCCCCTCAACAGGATAAAACCGATGACGAGTTGGCACGAATGCTGGCCGACAAGGGCCTGATCGGGCAGCTCAAGCAGGTTCGCCAGACCGTCAAGGAGCGCACGTCCGACCTGGTCGTGACCGCCATCGGTTTCCTCGGCGTCCCGTACCGCCTGGGCGGCAACACCGCCGAATCGGGTTTCGACTGCAGCGGCTTTGTCCGCGCCATGTACAACCAGACGGTCGGCCACATGCTCCCGCGCCGCGCCGAAGAGCAAGCCGCCGCCACCGAGAAGATCGACGCCAGCCAGCTCAAGCCCGGCGACCTCGTGTTCTTCAACACCATGCGCCGCGCCTTCAGCCATGTCGGCATCTACGTCGGCGAAGGCAAGTTCATTCACTCGCCGCGCTCCGGCGCCCAGGTTCGCGTGGAAGACATGAACGGCAGCTACTGGCAACGCCGCTTCGACGGCGCCCGCCGCGTGCTGGGCGGCCCGGCGGACGAAGTCAAGGCCGCAGCAGTCGCCAACCTTCCCAGCACCGGCAACTGAGCCTTCCTGAGGCCCTGACCCTCACCAGGCCCCAGGCCCTTCAGGACGAAAAAAATCCCGCCTCGGCGGGATTTTTTGTGAGCGCTCGGTCGGCGCCCTCTTCTTCAGCCCGCTAATCAGCTCTTCTTGGCTGGCGGCAAATCGGTACAGGTGCCGTGCGCCACTTCCGCCGCCATGCCGATGCTCTCGCCCAGCGTCGGGTGCGGGTGGATGGTCTTGCCAATGTCGATTTCGTCGGCGCCCATCTCGATGGCCAGCGCAATCTCGCCGATCATGTCGCCCGCATGCGTGCCCACAATGCCGCCACCCAAAATGCGGTGCGTCTCGGCGTCGAACAGCAGCTTGGTGAAGCCCTCGTCGCGGCCGTTGGCAATGGCGCGGCCCGATGCGGTCCAAGGGAAGTGCCCCTTCTTGACCTTGATGCCTTCGGCCTTGGCCTGGTCTTCCGTCAGGCCGACCCACGCCACCTCGGGGTCTGTGTAGGCCACGCTGGGGATCACGCGGGCGTTGAAGGCCGCGCTCGACAGTTCCTTGTCGCCCTTCTGCTCACCGGCGATCACTTCGGCCGCCACATGCGCCTCGTGCACCGCCTTGTGCGCCAGCATGGGCTGGCCCACGATGTCGCCGATGGCAAAGATGTGCGGCACGTTGGTGCGCATCTGAATGTCGACGTTGATGAACCCGCGGTCCGTCACAGCAACGCCGGCCTTCTCGGCGCCAATCTTCTTGCCGTTCGGGCTGCGCCCCACGGCCTGCAGCACCAGGTCGTACACCTGCGGCTCCTTCGGCGCGTTCTCGCCCTCGAAGGTCACTTTGATGCCCTCCTTCGTGGCTTCGGCGCCCACCGTCTTGGTCTTCAACATGATGTTGTCGAAGCGCGGCGCGTTCATCTTCTGCCAGACCTTCACCAGGTCGCGGTCGGCGCCCTGCATCAGGCCGTCGAGCATCTCGACCACGTCAAGGCGCGCGCCCAGCGTGGAATACACAGTGCCCATCTCCAGGCCGATGATGCCGCCGCCCAAGATGAGCATGCGCTTGGGGTCGGTGCCCATTTCCAGCGCGCCGGTCGAGTCGACCACGCGCGGGTCTTTCGGCATGAACGGCAGGCTCACCGCCTGCGAGCCCGCCGCGATGATCGCGTTGCGGAACTTCACCGTCTGCTTCTTGCCGTTGGTGTCCCAGCTGGTGCCGGTGCTCTCTTCGACTTCCAGGTGGTACGGGTCGATGAAGTTGCCCACGCCGCGCAGCACCGTCACCTTGCGCATCTTGGCCATGGCCGTCAGGCCGCCGGTGAGCTTGCCCACCACCTTGTTCTTGTGGCCGAGCAGCTTGGCGCGGTCGACTGTGGGCGCGGCAAAGCTCACGCCCAGGTCGGCGAAGTGCTTCACCTCGTCCATGACCGAGGCCACATGCAGCAGCGCCTTCGACGGGATGCAGCCGACGTTCAGGCACACGCCGCCCAGGGTGGCATAGCGCTCGATCAGCACGACCTTCAGGCCGAGGTCGGCCGCGCGGAAGGCGGCCGAGTAGCCGCCGGGGCCGGCGCCGATCACGACCACGTCGCATTCGACGTCGACCTTGCCGCCATACGTGGACACGGGCACGGGCTTGCTCACCGGCGCGGCGGCGGAGGGTTGGGGTGCGGGCACAGGGGCGCTCGCAGGCGAAGCGGCGGGCGCAGCGGGTGCAGGCGCGGCCGCGGCGGCGTCCACTTCCAGCGTCAGCACGACCGAGCCTTGCTTGACCTTGTCGCCCACCTTCACGGCAATGGCCTTCACCACGCCGCCGGCGGACGACGGAATCTCCATCGAAGCCTTGTCCGATTCGACCGTGATCAGCGACTGCTCGGCCTTGACCGTGTCGCCTACATTGACCAGCACCTCGATCACCGCGACTTCGTCGAAGTCGCCGATGTCGGGTACCTTGATTTGTTGTTCGCTCATTTGGACACTTTCAGTTTGAGTGTGAGAACGTCGACCGGTGGGGCCGAATTGCGATCGAATTCGCAGGCGGCGGCAATGCCTGCCTCCGCCACGTCGCGCGCGCTGCGCGACTTGCTGTCATAGGCCGCGTGCATGGCGCCAAGCGCAAAGCTGCGCCCCGAGCCGATGGCCCAGAACTGCTTGAACTCGAACACCTCGCGGTAGCTGTAGATGCCGTAGATGCCGCTGCGGTTGGCCATCAGCATCGTGAACTGGCTCGACTCGTAGGGCTCGTGCTCGTCTTCCTTGGTCTGCATGAAGAACGACTCCTTGAGCACCGGGTGCAGCAGCGTGAAGGTGCGAAAGATCTCGTGCTTGCTGCCGAACAGCAACTGCTCGCGCGGTTGCGCGGCCAGCGCATGCTGCAGCACCAGAAAGTGCGCGGCGGCGCCGGCCACGGCGAACAGGCTCTGGCCTGCCGCGTCCTCGACGGTGAAGATCTTCTGGTTGGCTTCGGCGCGGTGCGAGAGCCGCGTGTCGCCGAAGGTCACCAGAGAGTCGGCTGCCATCGTGACCTGGCCGCCCTTGCGGACGACCACTACGGTGGTCATAACAGGATTCGACGGTAGTCCGCGAGCACCTGGCCCAGGTAGGCGTTGAAACGCGCAGCCAGAGCGCCGTCGATCACGCGGTGGTCGTACGACAGCGACATCGGCAGCACCAGGCGCGGCACGAATTGCTTGCCGTCCCAAACCGGCTTCATCTGGCCCTTGGAGAGCCCGAGGATGGCCACTTCAGGTGCGTTGACGATGGGCGTGAAGTGCGTGCCCCCAATGCCGCCGAGCGAGCTGATCGACATGCAGCCGCCCTGCATGTCGACCGATCCGAGCTTGCCGTCGCGCGCCTTCTTGGCAAGTTCGCCCATCTCGGCGCTGATCTGAAGGATGCCCTTCTTGTCGGCATCCTTCAGCACCGGCACCACGAGGCCGTTGGGCGTGTCGGCCGCGAAGCCGATGTTGTAGTACTGCTTGTAGACGAGCTGGTCGCCGTCCAGGCTGGTGTTGAACTCGGGGAATTTCTTCAGCGCCGCGACCACCGCCTTGATGACGAAGGCCAGCATCGTGACCTTCACGCCCGACTTCTCGTTCTCCTTGTTGGTGGAGACGCGGAAGGCTTCGAGCTCGGTGATGTCGGCTTCGTCGTTGTTGGTGACGTGCGGAATCATCACCCAGTTGCGGTGCAGATTGGCGCCGCTGAGCTTCTTGATGCGCGACAGATCCTTGCGCTCGACGGTGCCGAACTTCGTGAAGTCGACCTTGGGCCACGGAATGAGGCCCAGCGCCGCGCCGTCGCCACCACCACCGGACGGTGCCTTGGCGGCAGACGCCTTGGTGCTGGCCTGGCCGCTCATCACGGCCTTGGTGAAGCCCTGGATGTCTTCCTGCGTGATGCGGCCCTTGGGCCCGGAGCCCTTGACCTCGTCGAGCGGTACGCCCAGTTCGCGGGCGAACTTGCGCACCGACGGCGACGCGTGCGCCAGCTTGCCGGTGGGCGCGCTGGTGGGGTCGTGCGGTGCGGCTGCCGGTGCAGGGCTGGCGGCAGGTGCCGGCGCGGCAGCAGCCGGCGCCGGGGCGCTGGCGCTTGCCGTTGCCGGTGCTGCGGCAGCCTGCGCCGGGGCGGGTGCCGCGGCCGCTGTGCCTTCGAGCACCGCGATCAGGTCGCCGATGTTGACGGTGTCGCCAACCTTGACCTTCAATTCCTTGAGCACGCCGGCGCCCGACGACGGGATTTCCATCGAGGCCTTGTCCGTCTCCACCGTGATGAGCGACTGCTCGGCCTTCACCGTGTCGCCGACCTTCACGAGCAGCTCCACGACCGCGACGTCCTTGAAGTCGCCGATGTCCGGCACCTTGATCTCGATCGGACCCGAGGCGGCGGGGGCCGCTGCTGGCGCGATTGCGGCGGGGGCCGGTGCAGGCGCGGCGGCTGCGGGCGCCGCGGCAGGAGCCGTTGCAGGTGCAGGCGCCGTTGCAGCCGACTCCGCTTCAGCCTCGAGCACAAGCACCACCGAGCCTTGCTTGACCTTGCCTCCAATCTCGACCTTGATCTCCTTCACCACACCGGCGGTGGACGACGGAATTTCCATCGACGCCTTGTCCGATTCGACCGTAATGAGCGATTGCTCGGCTTTCACCGTGTCGCCCACCTTCACCAGCACCTCGATCACCGCGACTTCATCGAAGTCGCCGATGTCGGGCACTTTCACTTCCACTGCTGCCATATCGTTTGTCTCCCGCCGTGAGGCGCCGTTTCGTTCGTTGGTTATTGATTGCCTGGCGAGGCTCAGGCGTAGAGCGGGTTGACCTTGTCGACGTTGATGCCGTACTTCTTGATGGCTTCCACCACCTTGGCGACCGGCACCGTGCCATCTTCGCTCAGCGCCTTGAGCGCGGCCACCACGATGTAATGGCGGTTGATTTCGAAGTGCTCACGCAGCTTGTTGCGGAAGTCGCTGCGGCCGAACCCGTCGGTGCCCAGCACCTTGTAGGTACGGCCCTTGGGGATGAAGGGGCGAATCTGTTCCGCATAGGCCTTCATGTAGTCGGTCGAAGCCACCACCGGGCCGTTCGATGCGGCGAGCTGCTCGGACACGAAGGGCACGCGCGGCGTCTGGTCGGGGTGCAGCAGGTTCCAGCGGTCGGCGTCCTGGCCGTCACGCGTGAGCTCGTTGAAGCTCGGGCAGCTCCACACGGAAGCCGACACGCCCCAGTCCTTCTCGAGCAGCTCTTGCGCGGCAAAGCTTTCGCGCAGGATGGTGCCGCTGCCCAGCAGTTGCACCGTGGGTGCCTTGCCCTTGAGCGCGGGGCCCGGCTTGGACAGGTACATGCCCTTGATGATCTGCGCTTCGGTGCCGGGCGTGAGGCCGGGCATGGCGTAGTTTTCGTTCAGCAGCGTCAGGTAGTAATAGACGTTGTCCTGCTTCTCGACCATGCGCTTCATGCCGTGGTGCAGGATGACGCCGACTTCGTGCGCGAAGGTCGGGTCGTAGCTCACGCAGTTGGGAATGGTGTTGGCCAGGATGTGGCTGTGACCGTCTTCGTGCTGCAGGCCTTCTCCGTTCAGCGTGGTGCGCCCCGAGGTACCGCCCAGCAGGAAGCCGCGGGCCTGCATGTCGCCGGCGGCCCAGGCCAGGTCACCGATGCGCTGGAAGCCGAACATCGAGTAGTACACGTAGAACGGCACCATGATGCGGTTGTTGGTGCTGTACGACGTGGCAGCGGCAATCCAGCTGGACATGCCGCCGGCCTCGTTGATGCCTTCCTGCAGGATCTGGCCGGCCTTGTCTTCCTTGTAGTACATGACCTGGTCCTTGTCGACCGGGGTGTACTGCTGACCGTGCGGGTTGTAGATGCCGATCTGGCGGAACAACCCTTCCATGCCGAAGGTACGGGCCTCGTCCACCAGGATGGGCACCACGCGCGAACCCAGCGCCTTGTCGCGCAGCAGCTGCGTGAGAAAGCGAACGTAGGCTTGCGTGGTCGAGATTTCGCGGCCTTCGGCCGTGGGCTCGATCACCGACTTGAAGGTGTCCAGAGAAGGCACCGTGAAGCTCTCGTCGGCCTTGGTGCGACGGTGCGGCAAGTAGCCGCCCAGCGCCTTGCGGCGCTCGTGCAGGTACTTCATTTCAGGCGTGTCGTCGGCCGGCTTGTAGAACGGCAGTTCGGCGATCTGGCTGTCCGGAATCGGGATGTTGAAGCGGTCGCGAAAGGCCATGATGTCCTCGTCGCTGAGCTTCTTGGTCTGGTGCACGTTGTTCTTGCCCTCGCCGATCTTGCCCATGCCGAAGCCCTTGACGGTCTTCACGAGCAGCACCGTGGGCTGGCCCTTGTGCTCCTGCGCGGAATGGAAGGCGGCGTACACCTTTTGCGAGTCGTGGCCGCCGCGCTGCAGGCTCCAGACCTCGTCGTCGGTCATGTGCTCGACCATCTTCAGCGTGCGCGGGTCGCGGCCGAAGAAGTTCTTGCGCACGTAGGCGCCGTCGTTGGCCTTGAAGGACTGGTAGTCGCCATCGTTGCACTCCATCATGATCTTGCGCAGCGCGCCGTCATGGTCCTTCTCGAGCAGGGCGTCCCAGCCCTTGCCCCAGATCAGCTTGACCACGTTCCAGCCGGCACCGCGGAACTCGCCTTCGAGCTCCTGGATGATCTTGCCGTTGCCGCGCACCGGGCCGTCCAGGCGCTGCAGATTGCAGTTGATGACGAAGATCAGGTTGTCGAGGTTCTCGCGTGCCGCCAAACCGATGGCGCCCAGCGATTCGACCTCGTCCATTTCGCCGTCGCCGCAGAACACCCACACCTTGCGGTTCTCGGTGTTGGCGATGCCGCGGGCATGCAGGTACTTGAGAAAGCGCGCTTGGTAGATCGCCATGAGCGGGCCCAGGCCCATCGACACGGTGGGGAACTGCCAGAACGCGGGCATGAGCTTGGGGTGCGGGTAGCTCGACAGGCCCTTGCCGTCCACTTCCTGGCGGAAGTTGAGCAGTTGCTCTTCGGAAAGGCGGCCTTCCAGGTAGGCGCGAGCATAGATGCCGGGTGACACGTGGCCCTGGATGTACAGCAGGTCGCCGCCGTGGTTTTCGCTCTCGGCGCGCCAGAAGTGGTTGAAGCCGGCACCGAACATGCTCGCCAGCGAGGCGAAGGAGCCGATGTGGCCGCCCAAGTCACCGCCTTCGGGCGGGTGGTGGCGGTTGGCCTTG
The DNA here is from genome assembly GCF_046156345.1 of Variovorax sp. H27-G14. NCBI lineage: Bacteria > Pseudomonadati > Pseudomonadota > Betaproteobacteria > Burkholderiales > Comamonadaceae > Variovorax > Variovorax sp. H27-G14. The sequence goes on along the minus strand of NZ_JAYLVN010000003.1, from coordinate 205,377 downwards.
ACCACCATCGCCATGGCGTTCCAGCGCATGTAGGCGCGCAGGCGCTGCTCTATTTCGAGGTTGCCGGGGCTGCGGGCTTCCTGCGATGGCTCGATGGTGTTGACATAGCCGGTGTTGGCCGAGAACGGCATGTCGACCGTGTTCTGGCGGGCATGCTCGAGCAATTGCTCGAGAAGAAAGTGTGCCCGCTCGGGGCCCTCGTTCTGGATGACGGAGGACAGTGCATCCATCCATTCACGGGTCTCCTGGGCGTCCGCGTCATTCGCGGCCGAGCCGAACAGGTTCTCTGGATTTGCCGACATGCTTGTCTCTCCTTTTAGGGCTGTGGCGGTAATTTAGTGCGCTATGCGATCAGCGCGGCGGAGTTTCTCATAGAAACATTGAGATTTCAAATAGTGCGCAATCGTTTCTTAATGTGATATTTCAATGAAAAAGCGCCCCCTGAATCCAACCATACCGGGGCCCATGTCACCGCAGCTTTCACGTTGCCGCTACAGGGGCTTCACCTAAACTCGGACCATGCCCTTCTCCTCCCCGCTGGCGGTTGCCCGCAGTGCCGTGAAAGCGTCCCCCCTGTCTTGGTGGCGCAAATGGTGGCGCCGGCAAACGCCGGTGCTCCAAGACGCCGTCGCCATGCTCGCGCCGATGGCGGCCGTGCTTCTTTTTCTGGCCGCCATCGTCTCGGCCTTCTGGTATTTGCGCACCGAGGAGGTCGAGCGAGAGCAGGAGTCGGTGCGCCGCGACGTCGAGTACGCGCAGCAGCGCATGCGCCTGCGCCTGCTGGAGCGCCAGGAGCAGCTGATGCGCATCGCGCGTGATGCCTCCAACCGCGAAATAGACCCGGTCGAATTCACCAGCCGCGCCGAGTCGCTGGTGAGCCAGTTCCCCGAACTGCAGACCATCACCTGGATCGACGACCGCCGCCGCTTCAAGGCCGGCTATGCCGCGCCCAGCGTGCACCCGGCACAGCAGCATCTGATTGGCGACGTGCTGCGCCCCGGCGACATCGAGAGCAACTACGCGCTCGCCCGCGAGCTGCGCCAGCCCGTGTATTCGCAGCCCGTGGCCGGCGGCGAACCGGCGGCGATGCTGCAGCTGCACATTCCCCTGTTCGACCAGGGCCTGTTCGCGGGCGTGGTGCTCGGCGAGTTCTCGGTCGACGGTCTGCTGCGCTACGGCATGCCCTCCGAGGTGCAGGCGCGCTACGCGGTGTCGCTGCTCGACGCCAAGGGCCATGTGATCGCGGGCAACACCACCAACCCGAAAGACACCGGCACCCGCCTGCTGCCCTGGACCGAGCGCACCAACGAATACGAAGTGCCGGTGTCGCCCGTGGGCAACGCGCTGGTGCTGCGTGCCCAGGCCTACCGCACGTCGCAAGGCGTGGTCGGCAACGGCCTGTTCTGGCTGGTGTGCGCGCTCAGCGTGCTCACCAGCTGGATGCTGATCGGCACATGGCGCCACACGCGCCGCCGCCTGCAGGCCCAGCAGCGGCTGGTGGCGGAAACCAACTTTCGTCGCGCGATGGAAAACTCCATGCTCACCGGCATGCGTGTGCTTGACCTGCAAGGCCGCATCACCTACGTGAACGCCGCCTTCTGCGCCATGACGGGCTGGAGCGAAGAAGAACTGGTCGGGCAGTCGCCGCCCTTCCCGTACTGGCTCGAGTCCGACCGCGAGGTGATGAACGAGCGCCTGGAAGAAGAACTGCACGGCCGCGCCCTGCCCGGCGGCTTTCAGGTGCGCGTGAAGCGCAAGAACGGCAGCGTGTTCAACGCGCGGCTGTATGTGTCGCCGCTGATCGACGCGCGCGGCCACCAGACCGGCTGGATGACCTCGATGACCGACATCACCGAGCCCACTCGCATCCGCGAGCAGCTGTCGGCCTCCTACGAGCGCTTCACCACCGTGCTGGAAGCGCTGGACGCCGCCGTGTCGGTGGCGCCCATCGGCAGCGAAGAGCTGCTGTTCGCCAACAAGCTGTACCGCCTGTGGTTCGGCTCGGACACCGTGGGCCACCTGGGCATGGTGGCGCAGGCCGGCGTGCCGGCATCGAACGCGCACGACGAGGGTCTGGACGACGTCGACCCCTACGCGGGCCTGCCGATCGACACGCTCACCGCGGCGCAGGCTGCCAACAACGAAATCTTCGTGCCGCACCTGGGCAAATGGCTCGAAGTGCGCTCGCGCTACCTGACCTGGGTCGACGGGCGCCTGGCGCAATTGGTGATTGCCACCGACATCACACCGCGCCGCGATGCCGAAGAGCAGGCCGCCGCGCAGGCCGACAAGGCCCAGTCGGCCAGCCGCCTCATCACCATGGGCGAAATGGCCTCCAGCGTGGCGCACGAGCTCAACCAGCCGCTGACCGCCATCACCAACTACTGCAACGGGATGATGTCGCGCATCAAGGGGCAGACGATCGACACCGAGGCGTTGCTCGCCGCGCTCGAAAAGACATCGAAGCAGGCGCAGCGCGCGGGGCAGATCATTCAGCGCATTCGCTCCTTCGTGAAGCGCAGCGAGCCCAACCGCACGCCGGCCGACGTGGCCACCATGGTGAGCGAGGCGGTCGAGCTTGCGGGCATCGAGCTGCGCCGGCGCAACGTGCGCCTGAACCATTACGTGGCCGCGCGGCTGCCGGTGGTGCGCGTCGACCCGATCCTCATCGAGCAGGTGATGGTCAATTTGCTGAAGAACGCGGCCGAGTCCATCGACATTGCCGACCGCCCGCTGGCGCGCCGCAGCGTCGAATTGCGGGTGCTGCCCAAGGTCATCGAGGGGCACAACGCCATTGAATTTTCGGTGCAGGACACGGGCAAGGGCCTGGCTCCGGAAGTGATGGACCGGCTCTACGAGGCCTTCTTTTCCACCAAGCCCGAGGGCATGGGCATCGGGTTGAATCTGTGCCGCACCATCGTCGAGTCGCACCGCGGCCGGATGCAGGCGGAGAACATCTACAATGGTCCGGATGTGATCGGATGCCGTTTCTCCTTCTGGATTCCGGTGTTGGACGCTATCAGTTCCGTAGCTAGCGACGAGGCAAAGGTACCTGCATGAGTTTGATTCCGAAGAAGGGCACGGTCTACGTCGTCGACGACGACGAAGCCGTACGCGATTCGCTGCAATGGCTGCTCGAGGGCAAGGACTACAGAGTCCGCTGCTTCGATTCCGCCGAATCCTTTCTCTCCCGATACGACCCGCGCGAAGTCGCGTGTTTGATCGTCGACATCCGCATGGCCGGCATGACCGGCCTCGAATTGCAGGATCGGCTGATCGAGCGGCGCTCCCCGCTGCCTATCGTGGTCATCACCGGTCACGGCGACGTGCCGATGGCGGTCGACAGCATGAAGAAGGGCGCCATGGATTTCATCCAGAAGCCCTTCAACGACGAAGAGCTCGTCACGCTGGTCGAGCGCATGCTCGAACATGCGCGCGGCGCCTTCACGCAGCACCAGCAATCGGCCAGCCGCGATGCGCTGCTGTCCAAGCTCACCGGCCGCGAGGCGCAGGTGCTCGAGCGCATCGTCGCTGGGCGCCTGAACAAGCAGATTGCCGACGACCTGGGCATCAGCATCAAGACGGTGGAGGCGCACCGCGCCAACATCATGGAAAAGCTCAACGCCAACACCGTGGCCGATCTGCTGAAGATTGCACTCGGACAGGCGGCACCAGTGGCCAAGGCCTAGAAGCTATCTCCCCGATAGCCATGCATATCCCCCACGCCTGCGCAAGCGGGCGTTTTTACTTGGAAAATCGAAACCGATGACCGCCCAACTGATCGACGGCAACGCCCTCGCCAAAACCATTCGCGCCGAAGTCGCCGGCCGCACCGCCGCACTCAAGGCCCGAGGCGTGAACCCGGCCCTGTCCATCATCCTCGTGGGCGAAGACCCGGCAAGCCAGGTCTACACGAAGCACAAGGTCAACGACAGCGCCCAGACCGGCCTGCAGGCCACGCTGGAGACCTACCCTGCCGATATGGCCGAGGCCGACCTGCTGGCCCGCATCCGCACGCTCAACGACGACCCGCTGGTGCACGGCATCCTGGTTCAGCTGCCTCTGCCCAAGCACATGGACAGCCAGAAGGTCATCGAGACGATCTCGCCCGCCAAGGACGTGGACGGCTTCCACGTGGCCAGCGCCGGCGCGCTCATGACCGGTGCCCCCGGTTTCTGGCCCTGCACGCCGCACGGCTGCATGAAGATGCTCGAGGCGATCGGCTACGACCTGCGCGGAAAGCACGCGGTGGTCATCGGCCGCAGCAACATCGTCGGCAAGCCGATGGCCATGATGCTGCTGGCCAAGAGCGCCACCGTGACCATCTGCCACAGCGCCACGCAGGACCTGGGTGCCATCACCCGCCAGGCCGACGTGATCGTCGCGGCCGTGGGCAAGCGCAACCTGCTGACGGCCGACATGGTCAAGCCTGGCGCGGTGGTCATCGACGTGGGCATGAACCGCAAGGAAGACGGCAAGCTGGCCGGCGACGTCGATTTCGACGGCGTGAAGGAAGTGGCCAGCTGGATCACGCCAGTACCTGGCGGCGTCGGCCCCATGACGCGCGCCATGCTTCTGGAAAACACCCTTGAAGCGGCCGAACGCGCCGCCAAGTAACTTTCATGGCCATGACGAACAACCCCCTCCTCGACTTCACCGACCTCCCGCTGTTCGACAGCATTCGACCCGAGCACGTCGCGCCCGCCGTCGACGCGTTGCTGGCCGATGCCGACACTGCGCTGCAGACCGTCACAACGCCTGAATTCCCGGCCGACTGGAATGCCATCTCGAAGGTGCTCGACGTGGCCTCCGAGCGCTTCAGTCGCGCCTGGGGTGCCGTCGGCCACCTGAACGCCGTGGCTGACACGCCCGAGCTGCGCGCCGCCTACAACGAGGCCATGCCGCGCGTCACCGCCTTCTGGACTCGCCTGGGCTCCGACGAGCAGCTCTATGCCAAGTACAAGGCCATCGACGTTGCCACGCTCAACGACGAGCAGCGCCAGGCCCACCGCAACGCGGTGCGCAACTTCGTGCTGGGAGGCGCCGAGCTGCAGGGCGATGCCAAGAAGCGCTTCGCCGACATCCAGGAGCGGCAGGCGGAGCTGAGCCAGAAGTTCAGCGAGAACGCCCTCGACGCCACTGACGCGTTTGCGTACTACGCCACCTTCGGCGAGCTCGAAGGCGTGCCCGAAGACGTGGTGAGCGCCGCGCGCGCGGCCGCCGAGGCCGACGGCAAGGACGGCTACAAGCTCACGTTGAAGATGCCGTGCTACCTGCCCGTGATGCAGTTCGCCAAGAGCAGCGCGCTGCGCGAGAAGCTCTACCGCGCCTACGTCACGCGCGCCAGCGAGTTCGGCGACACCGCCTTCGACAACACCGCGCTGATCACCGAGATCCTCGCGCTGCGCGAAGAAGAAGCCAAGCTGCTGGGCTACCAGAACTTTGGCGAACTCTCGGTGGTGCCGAAGATGGCCGAGTCGCCCGAGCAGGTCGTGAAGTTCCTGCGCGACCTTGCCACCAAGGCCAAGCCTTACGGTGAACGCGACCTGGCAGACCTTCGCGTCTTTGCCTCCGAGCAACTGAGCGTCACCGACCCCCAGCCCTGGGACTGGAGCTACATCGGCGAGAAGCTCAAGGAGGCGCGCTACGCCTTCAGCGAGCAGGAGGTGAAGCAGTACTTTCCGGCGCCCAAGGTCATGGCCGGCCTGTTCAAGATCGTCGAGACACTGTTCGAAGTGGCGATCCGCCGCGACAGCGCGCCCACGTGGCATCCGAGCGTGGAGTTCTATCGCATCGAACGTGCCGGCCAGAAGGTCGGCCAGTTCTACCTCGACCCCTCCGCCCGCGCCGCCAAGCGCGGCGGTGCCTGGATGGACGACGTGCGCGCCCGCTGGCTGCGCCCCGACAACGGCGTGCTGCAGACGCCCATCGCGCAGCTGGTGTGCAACTTTGCCAGCGGCGTGGACGGCAAGCCGCCGCTGCTCACGCACGACGACGTGACCACCCTCTTCCACGAGTTCGGCCACGGCCTGCATCACATGCTCACGCAGGTGAACGAGCGCGACGTGTCAGGCATCAGCGGCGTCGAGTGGGACGCGGTCGAGCTGCCGAGCCAGTTCATGGAAAACTTCTGCTGGGAGTGGGACGTGCTAAAGCACATGACCGCTCATGTAGACACCGGCGAGCCGCTGCCGCGCGCGCTGTTCGACAAGATGACGGCCGCCAAGAACTTTCAGAGCGGACTGCAGACGCTGCGCCAGATCGAGTTCTCGCTGTTCGACATGCTGCTGCACACCGAATACCACGCCGCCGACGCCAAGCCCGGCGACGTGATGGCGCTGCTGGGTAAGGTGCGCGCGGAGGTGGCAGTGATGCCCTCGCCGCCGTTCAGCCGCACGCCGAACACCTTCAGCCACATCTTCTCGGGTGGCTATGCGGCCGGCTACTACAGCTACAAGTGGGCCGAGGTGCTGAGCGCCGATGCCTACGCCGCCTTCGAGGAAACCGTGGGCGCCGACGGCGAACCGAACATCGAAACCGGCCGCAAGTACCGCCAGGCCATTCTGGAAGCCGGCGGCAGCCGCAGCGCCATGGACTCGTTCAAGGCGTTCCGCGGCCGCGAGCCCCAGCTTGATGCGCTGCTGCGACACCAGGGCATGGCACAGGCCCAGCCCGCTTGATGCGGCGCTGAAGCTTGCGATACTCGGGCGATGCATCCGACTTACAAATTCTCACTGCATCGCCTGACCGGCCTTGCCTTGCTGCTCGTTGCCACGGGCGCCATGGCGCAGCCGGTCTATCGCCAGGTCGACAAGAACGGCAAGGTCAGCTTCTCGGACCGAGCGCCCACCGCCAGTTCCGAGCCGGCCACCGGCCGCCAAGGCGAATCGGGCTCCTTGGGCTCCTCCACCGGTGCGGGGCTGCCCTACGAGCTTCGCCAAGTGACGCAGCGCTACCCGGTCACGCTCTACACCAGTGAAGAATGCGGCGCCTGCAGCGCGGCCCGCACGCTGCTTGTGACGCGCGGCATCCCGTTCGACGAGCGCACAGTGAAGAGCAATGCAGACGTCGATGCGCTGCAGCGCTTGAGCAGCCAAAGCTCGGTGCCGCTGCTCACCATCGGCTCGCAGCAGCTCAAGGGCTATTCGGACGCCGAGTGGTCGCAGTACCTGGACGCCGCCGGCTACCCCAAGAGCAACAGCCTGCCCGCCGGCTACCGCAATGGACCCGCGCGACCGCTGGTTGCACAGCAAACGGCACCTGCGCCGCGTGCGCCCGCAGCACCGGCCGCGCAGACAGCGCCGCCGGCTGCATCGAGCGAACCGGGTCCGAGCAACCCGGCCGGCATCAAGTTCTAGTCAGTCGAACTGCAGGGTCTGCACGCCCGACGAAGTGCCCAGCAGGCACACGTCGGCCTTCTGGTGCGCGAAGACACCCACGGTCACCACGCCAGGCCACTGGCTCACTTCAGACTCGAAAGCCAGCGGCTCGGTGATGCGCAGGCCGGTGACATCGACGATGTGCTGCCCGTTGTCTGTGACCAGCGGCAAGCCGTCCTTCTCGCGCACCTGAGCGATGCCACCCATGGCGGCAAACTGCCGCATCACGCGGCGCACGGCCATGGGAATCACTTCCACCGGCAGCGGGAAAGCACCGAGCGTCTCGACCAGCTTCGAGGCATCGGCAATGCAGATGAACCTGCGCGACTGGGCCGCCACGACTTTCTCGCGCGTAAGCGCGGCACCGCCGCCCTTCACCATGAAGCCGCGGTGGTCGATTTCGTCGGCGCCGTCGATGTAGACGGCCAACTCTTCCACCTCGTTGCTGTCGAACACCGGAATGCCCAGGGCCCGCAGGCGCTCGGTGGAGGCTACCGAGCTGGAAACGGCGCCGCGAATTTCGCCTTTGATGGTGGCCAGCGCATCGATGAACTTGTTCACCGTCGAGCCGGTGCCGACGCCGACGATCTCGCCCTTGACCACATAGGCCAGCGCGGCCAGGCCGACCTGGGCCTTGAGCTCGTCCTGCGACAGCGGGTTGGAGGGGGTTGGGGAGGCGGGTGCGGTCATCGCGGAGAATCCTTGGCTCATAGAAGTTCAGAATTATCCGATGCCCCTGATGATGCCCTCCTCGCTCTACGGCCTGGCCCGCCCTTTTCTCTTCGGCTTCGACCCCGAGCATGCCCACGAGATCACGCTGGACGGCCTGGCGCGCACGCAGAACACGCCGCTGGCCTGCGCCTACTCGGCACCGCGCGTGAACGACCCCATTCAACTTGCTGGGCTGACCTTTCCCAACCGCGTAGGCCTGGCCGCCGGGCTCGACAAGAACGCGCGCTGCATCGACGCCTTCGCCGCCATGGGCTTCGGCTTCGTCGAGGTCGGCACGGTCACGCCGAAGGCGCAGCCGGGCAACCCCAAGCCCCGCATGTTCCGCTTGCCGCAGCGCGATGCGCTGATCAACCGGCTGGGCTTCAACAACGATGGCCTCGACGCCTTCCTGGCGAACGTGCAAAAGGCGCGTTGCCGCAAGGGCGGCGTTGCCAGGTCACCCATGCTGCTGGGCCTGAACATCGGCAAGAACGCCGCCACGCCGATCGAGCGCGCGGTGGACGACTACCTCGCCTGCCTCGATGGCGTGTACCCGCATGCCGACTACGTGACGATCAACATCTCCAGCCCCAACACCGCCAACCTGCGCACGCTGCAGAGCGACGAGGCGCTCGACGCGCTGCTGGGCGCGGTGGCCGAGCGGCGCGAGGCCCTGGGCACGCGCCACAACAAGCGCTCTCCGCTGTTCGTGAAGATTGCACCAGACCTTGACGAAGCCCAGGTCGCCGTCATCGCAGCCACGCTGAAGCGTCACGGCATGGACGGCGTGATTGCCACCAACACCACGCTCGCGCGCGACGCGGTGAAGGGGCTGCCGCATGCCGATGAAGCCGGCGGGCTTTCAGGTGCGCCGGTGCGCGAATCGAGCAACCGCGTGATTGCGCAGTTGCGCGCCGCGCTGGGCACTGGCTTTCCAATCATCGGGGTGGGTGGCATTCTGAGCGCGGCGGACGCCAAGGCCAAGATTGCCGCGGGCGCGGACGTGGTGCAGATCTACACCGGCCTGATCTACCGCGGCCCCGGGCTGGTCCGCGAAGCCGCCCAGGCGCTGCTGCGCGATCGCAGCAAGGCCTGAGTTTTCTTCAGCGCATGCGCCAGAGCACTGGCGCCAGGAATGCGGCCCAGCGCAGCAGGCGCTTCGGCCGGATCACCACGACGGCGGCTGCGGCTACAACGCCCGCTGCAACCGGATGGGCGCGCGCTATGCGCAGTGCTGCGGCGCTGGCCGATTCGTTGGGCGGCGGCGCCTCGTGCTCGTTTGCACCTTGCGCGCCAGCCGGCTCGGTTTCGCCACCGCCTTGCAAGGTCGCGATGCGTTCGCGCTGACGCGCCATGCGTGCGAGCAACTCCTCACGCGTGGTGGGCCGCGCCGGACGCGGCGCGTCGTCGCCCTGCTCCGGGTCCTTGCCAAGGCCGAACTGGTCCTGAACCCAGGTCCAGTCGCGCTCGAACTCGTGGCGCGCCGGCACGAAGCTGTTGGAGGCATTGCGCAGCGTCAGCAGCAAGCCGACCGCGGCCACCAGCCATAGCACCACCCAAACGCCCGCCACCGACCAGGCGGCCGTGATGCGGTAAGGCGTTTCCCAGAAATGAACCACCACCGCCACGGACAGCAATGCGACCGTGACCGTGGTCAGCCCCAGCACGGCCACCACGAGGATGAGCATCAGCTTGAGCCGCTGCTTCTCGTCCTCCCAGGCCATGCGCAGCAACTGCACACGGTCTTCGGCAGCCAGAGCGCCTTCGGCTGCGGCGATGCGCAGCCGACGGACCCGGGCGTCAAGCCCGAACAAAGACAACAGCCTCATCGGTCGGCTCCTGCCATGTCCAGGTGAAAGCTGTTGCGGTACGTGCTCAGGTCAGCGGCGGCCAAGCAGCAGGCCCACCAGCACGCCGAAAGCCAGTGCGGCACCGGCGATCTGCCACGGTTCGTCGTGGGCGTAGGCGTTGGCGGAATTGGCCGCGTCACGGGCCTTCTTGGCAGCCAGCTTGCTCTTCTCGGCTGCGAGTTCGCGTGCGATGGCCAGCTTGGTGTCGATGCGCTGGCGCAGCGCCTTGATGTGGGGAACCGAATCCAGGTCCTTGCTTGCCAGCACGCCGCGCACGTCGCTGGCAATGTCTTCGGCTGCTGCTTCAAGATTTTGGGATGCACTCATTGGAAACTTTCCTCCGTGATGACACCGGCACCGCGCCGGCGGCTTCACGCCAGCAAATGGCGTGCTGTCATGGTACAGGCACAAAAGACCCTCATGCGTGACGGTGTGCAGACTTTGAAGCGGCACTCGTCACTAGTGAATCATGTGTCCGCCAACAGGCCTGCAACATGCCGTCCGATGGCCAGGCTGCTCGTGAGCCCCGGCGATTCGATACCGAACAGGTTGACCAGGCCCGGTACGCCGTGAGAAGCGGGGCCGTCGATCACGAAGTCGGCCGCTGGCTCACCGGGGCCGGAGATCTTGGGCCGCATGCCCGCATAGCCCGGAATCAGGGCGCCGTCTGGCAGCGCCGGCCAGTACTTGCGCACCTCGGCATAGAAAGCATTGCCGCGCGCCGCGTCCACGACCAGGTCGTCGGCCGATTCGACCCACTGCACATCAGGTCCAAACTTGGCCTGGTCGCCCAGATCAAGCGTCAGGTGAACGCCCAGGCCACCTGGCTCGGGCACGGGATAGACAAGGCGGCTGAACGGCGCCCTGCCCGACAAGGTGAAGTAGTTGCCCTTGGCGAAATAGGCCTGGGGCACCGCCGCCGAGGGGAGACCTTCGAAGCAGCGCGCCAGCGCTGGCGCCCCAAGGCCGGCGGCGTTCACCACGCTGCGGCAGCGCAGCGTGGTGCCGTCCTGGGCGATCAGCACGATGGCGTTGTCGCCGCATTCGGCGCGCACGATGGGCGATTTCAGGGCCAGCATGCCGCCCGCGTTCTCCAGATCCCCCAGCAAGCTCAGCATCAGCGCGTGGCTGTCGACGATGCCCGTGCTGGGCGAATGGAGCGCTGCCACGCAATTCAGTTGCGGCTCAAGCGCCATGGCCTGCGGCGCGGTAATCAGCACCAGATCGCCGACGCCATTCGCCGCTGCCTTGGCCTGAATGACCTCGAGCTGCGCGGCCTGGTCGGGCGAAGTGGCAACGATCAACTTTCCACAGCGCCGATGCGGCACGCCACGTTCGCCTGCATAGGCGTAGAGCAATTGCTTGCCCTCGACACACAGCTTCGCCTTCAGCGAGCCCTGCGGATAGTAGATTCCCGCGTGAATGACCTCGCTGTTGCGCGAACTGGTCCCAGTGCCAATCGCACCTTCGGATTCGAGCACCAGCACCTCCCGGCCTTCAAGCGCCAACGCGCGCGCCACGGCCAGGCCAACCACACCCGCGCCAATGACGGCGCAATCAATTTCTTCCATCGCGCGAGCTTAGCGCGGCGCGTGGTGCCTGCAGCTCACAGGACGGTGGGCGGTGGCACCGGGTCTGTGGTTTCGTCGGGGACGGTGCTCGGCCCTTGGTCGGGTTCTACGGGCAGGTCCGGGGTCACGGGTGTCGGAAGATCGGGATGGGTGGCCATGGTTTTGCTCCTTGTTCACTCGTTGTAGGCCCGTGCCTCAGAAAAGTCGAGAGGCCTTCGCTGCACTTGGCGTCAGCCTGTGCCGACATATCGCAGGAGATGGCTCAACCCGGGGCGATTGCACCGATGCATTGTCTTTGCGCGATACGCCGAAAGTGCGCTTGCGATACGGGCGGCCGCAACGAGCACCAGTGACAGCAAAACGTGGCACCTTCACGAAAGCATTCACTTCAGCTCGCATTGATAAACCGCGTTACCACTGCGGCTTGGGGATCTGCGAGTGGTGTGCTGTACTTTGCAGCGCTGGCGCCACCCGGCGAGCGGCTTTACAGAGGGAGGAGAAGAAATGTCCACCATCGACGCCAACGGGATGCTTGTCGACCCCAAGGTGATTCCCAGAAGGTCATCGGGTATCGAGCACGGCGCGCTGCCCAGCGTGCTGGCCATCGTCGTTCACCAGACCGACTCCGGCACCGCCGAGTCCAGCCTCAACGGCTATGAGGTGGGCGGCAACGGCGCTCACTTTCTGATCGACAAGAACGGCCAGATCTACCAGACGGCCAGCGTCTTCGCGCGGTGCTACCACGTGGGCAAGCTCATCAAGTCAAAGTGCCTGACCGTCAACAAGAGCAGCTGCGACACCGCTGCCATGGCCAAGATGCTGGCCATGTCGTGGACCAGCCAGATCAACGCCATCGACGCGCACGAGCGCGCCAAGCCCTACCCGGACCGTTTCCCGGTGAACAGCGATTCGATCGGCATCGAACTGGTGGGAAAGCACGTCGACGACAACAGCTACGAGGCCGTCACGGCCGCGCAGAACACGTCGCTTCAATGGCTGATCGAGGCGCTGTATGCGCAGTTCAACCTGAAGGCCAGCGACGTCTACCGGCACCCGACCGTGTCGTACAAGAACCCCGGAGAAGCAAGTTCGGCGGTGTGGAAGTGAGAGCCCGGGTTCTGGCGCTGCTGGCGGGCGCCGCGCTCGTCGCTTCTTGCGCCACGCGCGATGCCGCGTTCAGCAATGTCTATGTCGCCGATTTCCATTCGACGGAGCCGGCCTCTTGCCGAGCATCCGATGTGCCGCGCAGCCATGGCAAGGCACAGGCCTTCTTTTCGCGCGCAAAAGAAGTCGACTACAAGACCCTGCACGACAACTACGAACTGGCGCCCTGCTACGCCGAAGGCACGCTGACGCGGCAGGGTCGGTCGTGCGATTGGCAGATTCGCGCGGGCGCCACGGGTTCGGTGCAGTGCGGCGAGCAGAAGCTGTACTTTGCTTGCGACACCTGCGACGACCTGTTCGGCGCCCAGTAGCAATTCAAAGGCCAATCCAAAACAAACGGGCAAGAAAAAAGCGACTTGGAAATCCAAGTCGCTTTTTCTATTTGGTGGGCGGTGGAGGTTTCGAACCTCCGACCCCAGCAGTGTGAATGCTGTGCTCTACCCCTGAGCTAACCGCCCTGAGACACTGCTTTTGAGTTCAGTGTCTTGAACACGTATCGCGTTGTGCGAAGCCTCAGATTATGCCACAGCTTTTTCGCTGTTTTGGCGAAACAGCGTGCGACCACCACTGGATTTATCAAGTTGCGTCAAAACCGCCTCGTGCGCGGCCAGCTCCTGCTCGCCCGCAACAATCACAGGCAGTGCGAACTGGCTCAGGTCGATGGCCACCAGCGTGGTGCCCTGCACCGGCTCGTTCGACGCCACGTCGATCAGCAGTGCGTCCTGCCCGCGCGTGAGGTTGATGTACACATCGGCCAGCAATTGCGCGTCCAGCTTGGCGCCGTGGAACGTGCGGTTCGAGCGGTCGACACCGAAGCGGTCGCACAGCGCATCGAGCGAATTGCGCTTGCCCGGGTACACCTGCTTGGCCATGGCCAGCGTGTCGGTCACTTCGCTGACAAAGGTGCGCAGCGGCGGCAGGCCGGCGCGCTCGAATTCCTTGTTGAGGAAGCCGACGTCGAAGGCCGCGTTGTGAATGATCAGCTCGGCATCGCGCAGGTACTCGATGATGTCGTTGCCCAGCGTCGCAAACTTGGGCTTGTCGCGCAGAAAGTCGGTGGTCAGCCCGTGCACCTTGAGCGCGTCTTCATGGCTCTCGCGCTCCGGGTTGAAGTACATGTGCAGGTCGTTGCCCGTGAGCTTTCGGTTGAACAGCTCCACGCAGCCAAGCTCGATGACGCGGTCGCCGTTCTCAGCAGAGAGGCCGGTGGTTTCGGTATCGAGAACGATCAAACGGGACATCAGTGATTTTCCTTGGCGTGGTTGATCGAATACTTGGGAATCTCGATCGTCACATTCTCCTGCGCCAGGATCGACTGGCAACTCAGGCGCGACTGCGGCTCCAGGCCCCAGGCGCGGTCGAGCAAGTCTTCTTCGCCCTCTTCCGCTTCGTTGAGCGAGTTGAAGCCCGCGCGCACGATCACGTGGCAGGTGGTGCAAGCGCAGCTCATCTCGCAGGCGTGCTCGAGGTTGATGTGGTTGTCCAGCAGCGCCTCGCAGATGGAGGTGCCGGCGGGCGCGGTGATTTCAGCGCCCTGCGGGCAGTACTCAGGGTGCGGGTAGATCTTGATCGTGGGCATGTTGTTCTTCTAGAGAGATTCGACCTTGCGGCCAGCCAGTGCGCGCGCAATGCCGACGTTCATGCGCTCGGCGGCAAAGGCCTCGGTGTCGTCGGCGAGCTTCTTGGTGGCGGCCTCGATGGCGGCGGCTTCCTCGCTGCCCTTGGCAGCATCGCGCAGCTGAGCCATCGATGCGTCGATGACGGCGCGCTCTTCGCCGCTCAGCAGGTCGCCGTCGGCATCGAGCGCGCTCTGCGTGGCCAGCAGCATGCGGTCTGCATCGACGCGCGACTCGACCAGCGCACGGGCTTTCATGTCCTGTTGCGCGGTGGAAAAGCTCTCTTGCAGCATGGTGGCGATCTGGTCGTCCGACAGCCCGTAAGAAGGCTTCACGGCCACGCTGGCTTCCACGCCGCTGCCCTGCTCCTTGGCGCTCACGCTCAGCAAGCCGTCGGCGTCGACGGTGAAGGTCACGCGGATGCGCGCCGCGCCCGCCGCCATCGGCGGAATGCCGCGCAGCGTGAAACGCGCCAGGCTGCGGCAGTCGGACACCAGGTCGCGCTCGCCCTGCACCACGTGCAGCGCCAGCGCGGTCTGGCCGTCCTTGTAGGTGGTGAAGTCCTGCGCCATCGCGGTCGGAATGGTCTGGTTGCGCGGCACGATGCGCTCGACCAGGCCGCCCATGGTTTCGATGCCGAGCGACAGCGGAATCACGTCGAGCAGCAGCAGTTCGCCCGCGCCGTTGTTGCCGGCCAGTTGGTTGGCCTGAATGGCAGCGCCCAGCGCCACGACCTCGTCGGGGTTCAGGTTGACCAGCGGTTCACGGCCGAAGAAATCGGCGACGGCACGGCGCACCTGCGGCATGCGCGTGGAGCCGCCGACGAGCACGATGCCTTGCAGGTCATCGGACTTGAGCTTCGCGTCGCGCAGCGCCTTGCGCACGGCGGCGATGGTGCGCTCGGTGAGCGCCTGGGTGGCCGCGTAGAACTGTTCGCGCGTCAGCTCGAACGCGAGCGACTCGCCTGCAACGCTGGCGCTGAACACAGCCGATGCCGATTCGGTCAGCGCTTCCTTGGCAGAACGCGCCGCAACCAGCAACGCAGCCTTGTCGGCATCGCTCGCGGCCCGCAAGCCTGTTTGCGCGAGCACGAAATCGGCCAGCGCGTGGTCGTAGTCGTCGCCGCCGAGGGCCGAGTCACCGCCCGTGGCAATCACTTCGAACACGCCCTGCGTCAGCCGCAGGATCGAGATGTCGAAGGTGCCGCCGCCCAGGTCGTAGACCGCGTAGACGCCTTCGCTGGCGTTGTCCAGGCCGTAGGCGATGGCCGCGGCCGTGGGCTCGCTGATCAAGCGCAGCACGTTGAGGCCCGCCAACTGCGCGGCGTCCTTGGTGGCCTGGCGCTGCCCTTCGTCGAAGTACGCCGGCACGGTGATGACCGCGCCGTAGAGCTCGTCGTCGTCGAAGGTGTCCTGGGCGCGATAGCGCAGCGTGGCGAGGATCTCGGCGCTGATTTCGACAGGAGACTTCTCGCCCGCCAGCGTCTGCACCGTCACCATGCCGCCGTCGCTGCTGCCGATGCGGTAAGACATAGCATCACGGTTTGCAATGTCGGCCAGGCCCCGGCCCATGAGCCGCTTCACCGACGTGATGGTGTTGGTGGGGTCTTGCGCGCGCGCGGCCAACGCATCGAAGCCGATCTGGCGGCGGTCGCCCTGCAGGTAGCGGACGGCCGAAGGCAGCAGCACGCGGCCCTGGTCGTCGGGCAGGCACTCGGCCACGCCGTTGCGCACCGAGGCCACCAACGAATGCGTGGTGCCTAGGTCGATGCCCACGGCAATGCGGCGCTGGTGCGGATCGGGCGCTTGGCCGGGTTCGGAAATTTGAAGAAGAGCCATGCCTCTATTGTCCCAACTGATCGAATTTGTTTTCGACGTCCTGTGCGAAGCGCTCAATGAACATGAGGGCTCTCACCTGCTGCGCGGCGGCCGGGTGGTCGCCCTTCTGGTCGATCAGCGAGTCGAGCGAGGACAGCGCGCCCTCGCGCGCAGCCTCTACTTCGGCCTGCAGCTGGTCGAGCTCGGCGATGCTGTCGATGTCGTCGAGCGCCTCGCGCCATTCCATCTGCTGCATGAGAAACGCCGACGGCATTGCCGTGTTGTTCTCCGCGTTCAGCGGGGCGCCATTCAGCTCGCAGATGTAGCTGGCGCGGCGCACCGGGTCCTTGAGCCGCTGGTAAGCCTCGTTGATGCGCACCGACCACTGCATGGCCACGCGCTGCGCCGCGGCGCCCTGCGCGGCAAAACGGTCAGGGTGGGCTTCGCGCTGCAGCTCTTTCCAGCGCGCGTCCAGCGAGGCGCGGTCCTGCGCAAAAGTCGACGGGACGTCGAACAGTTGAAAGTCGGTGTCGTTCAGGTTCATGGCAAGAAAAAACCGCCAGCACATGACATGGTGGCGGCTGTGGTCGCGGTCAGCGACGGTGCATCAGATACGAAAACTCTCGCCGCATCCGCAACGGTCGCGTTCGTTCGGGTTGATGAACTTGAAGCCTTCGTTCAGGCCTTCGCGCACGAAGTCGAGCTGCGTGCCGTCGATGTACGCCAGGCTCTTCGGGTCGACCAGCACCTTCACGCCGTGATCTTCGAACACGACGTCTTCAGGCGTGAACTCGTCCACGTACTCGAGCTTGTAGGCCAGGCCCGAGCAACCGGTGGTCTTCACGCCCAGCCGCACGCCCACGCCCTTGCCTCGTTTGCCGAGGTACCGGGTGACGTGTCGCGCGGCGGCTTCGGTCAGCGTAACGGCCATGTCAGTGGACGGCTTCGGCAGCAGCGGATGCGGTCTTGACGCCGTGCTTGGCCTTGTAGTCGCTCACGGCGGCCTTGATTGCGTCTTCGGCCAGGATGGAGCAGTGAATCTTCACGGGCGGCAACGCCAGCTCTTCGGCGATCTGCGCGTTCTTCAGTGCAGCCGCTTCGTCGAGCGTCTTGCCCTTGACCCATTCGGTCACGAGCGACGACGAGGCAATGGCCGAGCCGCAACCGTAGGTCTTGAAGCGTGCGTCTTCGATCACGCCGGTTTCGGGGTTGACCTTGATCTGCAGCTTCATCACGTCGCCGCAAGCCGGTGCGCCGACCATGCCGGTGCCTACCGAGTCATCGCCCTTTTCGAAGGAGCCGACGTTGCGTGGATTTTCGTAGTGGTCGATGACCTTGGAAGAATATGCCATGGTGTACCTCTCAAACTTTGTTCAATCGTGGAGCCCTTGGCGGGCCGCTTGTCTCTGTGTCAGTGGGCCGACCACTGGATCGTGCTGATGTCGACGCCGTCCTGGAACATCTCCCACAGAGGGCTCAGCTCGCGCAGCTTGGCCACGTTGTGCTTGATGGTCGAAATGGCGTAGTCGATTTCTTCTTCGGTCGTGAAACGGCCGATGGTCATGCGCAGGCTGCTGTGGGCCAGCTCGTCGCTACGGCCCAGGGCGCGCAGCACATAGCTGGGTTCCAGACTGGCCGAGGTGCACGCCGAACCCGACGACACCGCCAGGCCCTTGATGCCCATGATCAGCGACTCGCCTTCGACGTAGTTGAAGCTCATGTTCAGGTTGTGCGGCACACGATGTTCGAGGTCGCCGTTGATGAACACCTGCTCGACATCCTTTAGGCCGTCCAGCAGACGCTTTTGCAGGCGGGCCGCATGGGCGATGTCGTCCTTCATCTCGAGCTTGGCGATGCGGAAAGCCTCGCCCATGCCCACGATCTGGTGCGTGGGCAAGGTGCCCGAACGCATGCCGCGCTCATGGCCGCCCCCGTGCATTTGCGCTTCGAGGCGAATGCGCGGCTTGCGGCGCACATACAGCGCGCCGATGCCCTTGGGGCCGTAGGTCTTGTGCGAGGCGAGGCTCATCAGGTCGATGGGCAGCGCCGTGATGTCGATCTCGACCTTGCCGGTGGCCTGGGCCGAATCGACGTGGAAGATCACACCCTTTTCGCGGCACACATTGCCCAGCGCGACCACGTCCTGAATGACGCCGATTTCGTTGTTGACGAACAGCACGCTGGCCAGGATGGTGTCAGGGCGGATCGCGGCCTTGAACTTCTCCAGATCGACGAGGCCGTTTTCCTCGACATCGAGGTAGGTGACCTCGAAGCCCTGGCGTTCCAGCTCACGCATGGTGTCGAGCACGGCCTTGTGCTCGGTCTTCAGCGTGATCAGGTGTTTGCCCTTGCCCTTGTAGAACTGGGCCGCACCCTTTAGCGCGAGGTTGATCGACTCTGTGGCGCCCGACGTCCAGACGATCTCGCGCGGATCGGCGTTGATCAACTCGGCCACCTGGCCGCGCGCCTTCTCGACTGCCTCTTCGGCTTCCCAGCCCCAGGCGTGGCTGCGCGATGCCGGATTGCCGAAGTGTTCGCGCAACCAGGGAATCATGGCGTCGACCACACGCGGGTCGACCGGCGTGGTGGCGCCGTAATCGAGATAGATCGGGAAATGAGGAGTGACGTCCATGGCTGGCTCGGGCTGGCGTGGGGGTTGTTCTTTGATCTGGGCTTTTCGCGGCGGCGCTTCAGGGCGCCGCTCGCGAATCTCAGGACTTGGCGAAGACGTTGCCGAGGGCGAACACCGAATTCGGCGCATTCACGCGAATCGGCTTGACCACCGGCTGCGCCGAAATCGCGCGCTTGACCACCGGCTTGTTCTCGATCTGCACGCCCTTGGCGATCTGGTCGTCGACCAGCTTTTGCAGCGTGACAGAGTCGAGGAACTCGACCATGCGCTGGTTCAGCGACGCCCAGAGTTCGTGGGTCATGCAGCGACCGGCTTCGCCGAGGCAGTTTTCCTTGCCGCCGCACTGGGTGGCATCGATCGGCTCATCGACGGACACGATGATGTCGGCCACGGTAATGTCCGCCGCCTTGCGCCCAAGGCTGTAGCCGCCGCCGGGGCCGCGGGTCGACTCGACCAGCTCGTGACGGCGCAACTTGCCGAACAGCTGCTCGAGGTACGACAGAGAAATCTGTTGCCGTTGGCTGATTGCGGCCAGCGTGACCGGACCGGTGTTCTGGCGCAATGCCAGATCGATCATGGCTGTGACCGCAAAACGGCCTTTGGTAGTGAGACGCATCGCAAGCTCCTTCAAGTGCTTACCGTTGAAATGACACCCTGGTCATGGACCGCGGTGACTTCGTCTCCGCCCTGCCCAACCCCTGACGCTGGTGAACCAGCCGGTAGGAGTCGGTCCTTCATCGCGAAGTTCTTTTTTTGTTGTTGAGTGTTTCGGTCAAGTATAGCAGAAGCCCCTCAACTCTGCTGGGGTAAACCCCAGCGCCAACCCCTTGAAGAACGCGGACTTCCGGCCTAAGTCGGCAAGATCACGATGTTGTCCCCGCCGGACGCCCCAAATGCCTGCTCCCGCAGTAGCGCCAACTGGTCGCGCACCCGGGCCGCCTTCTCGAATTCGAGGTTGCGGGCGTGCTCCAGCATCTGCTTTTCGAGCCGCTTGATCTCTCGGGCGATGTCCTTTTCGCTCATGTCCTCGACCCTGGCGCGTTCCAGGTCGAGCTTGGCCATTTCCTTGCCCGTCTTTTCGCTGTAGACACCGTCGATCAGGTCGCGCACCTGCTTGACGATGCTGCGCGGCGTGATGCCGTTGGCCTCGTTGTGGGCCACCTGGCGCGCACGCCGGCGTTCGGTTTCGTCGATCGCCTTCTTCATCGACTCGGTCATGCGGTCGGCGTAAAGAATGGCCTTGCCGCTCAGGTTTCGCGCTGCCCGGCCGATCGTCTGGATCAGCGAACGCTCAGAACGCAGAAAGCCTTCCTTGTCTGCGTCCAGAATCGCCACCAGAGACACCTCGGGAATGTCCAGCCCCTCGCGCAGCAGGTTGATGCCCACCAGCACGTCGAAGGTGCCCAGACGCAGGTCGCGCAAGATTTCCACACGCTCCACGGTGTCGATGTCGCTGTGCAAATAGCGAACCTTCACGCCGTTGTCGCCCAAGTAATCGGTCAGCTGCTCGGCCATGCGCTTGGTCAGCGTGGTGATGAGCACGCGCTCGTTCTTGTCCACGCGAATGCGAATCTCGCCCAGCACGTCGTCCACCTGGTGGGTGGCGGGGCGCACCTCGACCTCGGGGTCGATCAGCCCGGTGGGGCGCACCAACTGCTCGACGACGTTGCCCGCATGGTCCTTCTCGTACTGCGCCGGCGTGGCAGAAACGAAGATGCACTGGCGCATGCGCGTCTCGAACTCCTCCAGCTTGAGCGGCCGGTTGTCCAGCGCGCTCGGCAGGCGAAAGCCGTACTCGACCAGCGTGGTCTTGCGCGCCCGGTCGCCGTTGTACATGCCGCCGAGCTGGCCGATCATCTGATGGCTCTCGTCGAGGAACATCAGCGCGTCCTTGGGCATGTAGTCGGTCAGCGTGGCCGGCGGCTGGCCCGGCGCGGCGCCCGAGAGGTGGCGCGTGTAGTTCTCGATGCCCTTGCAGTGGCCGATTTCCGCCAGCATTTCAAGGTCGAACCGCGTGCGCTGCTCCAGCCGCTGCGCCTCCACCAGCTTGCCCACGCCCACCAGTTCCTTCAGCCGGTCGCTCAGCTCGAGCTTGATGGTTTCCACCGCCGCCAGCACCTTGTCGCGCGGCGTCACATAGTGGCTCGACGGGTACACCGTGAAGCGCGGCACCTTCTGACGTATGCGCCCGGTCAGCGGGTCGAAGAGCTGCAGCGACTCGATCTCGTCGTCGAACAGCTCGAAGCGAATGGCCAGCTCGCTGTGCTCGGCCGGAAACACGTCGATGGTGTCGCCGCGCACCCGGAACGTGCCGCGCGCAAAGTCCTGCTCGTTGCGCGTGTACTGCATGCGGATGAGCCGCGAGATCAGGTCGCGCTGGCCTACCTTGTCGCCCACGCGGGCAATCAGCCGCATCTCCATGTAGTCCTCGGGCGTGCCGATGCCGTAGATGGCGCTCACCGTGGCCACGATGACCGTGTCGCGCCGCTCCAGCACGCTCTTGGTGGCCGACAGCCGCATCTGCTCGATGTGCTCGTTGATCGAGGAGTCCTTCTCGATGAACAGGTCGCGCTGGGGCACGTAGGCCTCGGGCTGGTAGTAGTCGTAATAGCTGACGAAGTACTCGACCGCGTTCTTCGGGAAGAACTCGCGAAACTCGCTGTACAGCTGCGCCGCCAAGGTCTTGTTGGGCGCAAAGATGATGGCCGGGCGGCCCAGCTGGGCAATCACGTTGGCCATGGTGAAGGTCTTGCCCGAACCGGTAACACCCAGCAAGGTCTGGAACACTTCGCCGTCGACCACCCCCTCCACCAGGCCCTGAATGGCCTTGGGCTGGTCGCCCGCCGGCGGATAGGGCTGGAACAGCTCGAAAGGCGAGCCGGGGTAGCGGACGAATTCGCCCTGCGGCGCCGGGCCGATCGGGTCCAGTTTCTTCAGGTCTGCTATGGCTTCGTTGGTCTCTGGCATGGCTGTTCCCGACAGGTGGCGCTCGCGCCGGTAAAATTCAAGGCAACCGGAAAGCGTAGCGCAAGTCCGGTTGCCAGCGAAGCTTTCATCCCAAAGGACCTTTCCATGTCTATGTTCACCGCGGTCGAAATGGCACCGCGCGACCCGATCCTCGGCCTCAACGAGCAATTTGCCGCCGACACCAATCCCCAGAAGGTCAACCTCGGCGTCGGCGTCTATTACGACGACAACGGCAAGCTGCCCCTGCTCCAGTGCGTGCAGGCCGCCGAGCAGAACATGATGAAAGCGCCCTCGGCGCGTGGTTATCTGCCCATCGACGGCATTGCCGCGTACGACAACGCCGTGAAGGCGCTGGTCTTCGGCGCCGACAGCGAACCCGTCACGTCCGGCCGCGTGGCCACCATCCAGGCCATCGGCGGCACCGGGGGCCTGAAGGTCGGCGCCGACTTCCTGAAGAAGCTCAACCCCGCCGCCAAGGTGCTCATCAGCGACCCGAGCTGGGAAAACCACCGCGCGCTGTTCACCAACGCCGGCTTCGAAGTCGAAAGCTACCCCTACTACGACGCCGCCAAGCGCGGCATCAACTTCGACGGCATGCTCGCCGCCCTGAACGCTGCCGCCGCCGGCACCGTGGTCGTGCTGCACGCCTGCTGTCACAACCCCACCGGCTACGACATCACGTCCGAGCAATGGGACCAGGTGGTTGCCGCCGTCAAGGCGAAGAACCTCGTGGCCTTCCTCGACATGGCCTACCAGGGCTTCGGCTACGGCCTGAAGGAAGACGGCGCGGCGGTCGGCAAGTTCGTCGCCGCTGGCCTCACCTTCTTCGTGTCCACCTCGTTCTCCAAGAGCTTCAGCCTGTACGGCGAGCGCGTGGGTGCCCTGTCGGTGCTGTGCGAGAACAAGGAAGAAACCAGCCGCGTGCTGTCGCAGCTGAAGATCGCCATTCGCACCAACTACAGCAACCCGCCGATCCACGGCGGTGCCGTGGTGGCCGCGGTGCTCGGCACCCCCGAGCTGCGCGCCCTGTGGGAGAAGGAACTGGGCGAGATGCGCGTGCGCATCAAGGCCATGCGCCAGAAGCTGGTCGACGGCCTGAAGGCCGCCGGCGTGAAGGAAGACATGAGCTTCATCACCACGCAGATCGGCATGTTCAGCTACTCCGGCCTGAACAAGGACCAGATGGTGCGCCTGCGCAACGAGTTCGGCGTGTACGGCACCGACACCGGTCGCATGTGCGTGGCCGCGCTGAACAGCAAGAACATCGAGCACGTGTGTGCCTCGATCGCCAAAGTCATCTAAGTGACAGCAAGGTGTGAGGGAATCGGCCAAGCGCCAATTCCTTCACGCTCTGTGGAACATGCACCCTGACAGCGGGGTCGGTGTAGGGGTTAGGCCCCCTGCACCGCGGCGAATGCGCTGATATATTGCACTGCAACATTCCACTCCGACACCAGCGATGCTCTACCAACTCTACGAAGCCCAGCGTTCCTTGATGGAGCCCTTCTCGGACTTCGCCCAGGCAGCCTCCAAACTCTATGGTCAAGGCGCGGTATGGGGCCAGTTGCCCATGGCGCAACGCATGGCCGCAGGCTACGACCTGCTGTATCGGCTGGGCAAGGACTACGAAAAGCCCGAATTCAACATCAAGTCGGTGAAGGTCGACGGCGAAGACGTCGTCATTCAGGAAGCCATTGCGCTGGACAAGCCCTTCTGCGCGTTGCGCCGCTTCAAGCGCTTCACCGACGAGCCGCACATCCTCAAGACGCTCAAGAGCCAGCCCGTGGTGCTGATCGTGGCGCCCCTGTCGGGCCACTACGCCACGCTGCTGCGCGACACCGTGCGCACGATGCTGCAAGACCACAAGGTCTACATCACCGACTGGAAAAACGCGCGCCTGGTGCCGCAGTCGGAAGGCGAGTTTCACCTGGACGACTACATCAACTACGTGCAGGACTTCATTCGCCTGCTGCAGGCCGAATACGGCAACTGCCACGTGGTGAGCGTGTGCCAGCCGACCGTGCCCGTGCTCGCGGCCGTGTCGCTCATGGCCAGCCGCGGCGAGGCTCTACCCCTCACCATGACCATGATGGGCGGCCCCATCGACGCGCGCAAGTCGCCCACGGCGGTGAACAACCTCGCAACCAACAAGCCCTACGAGTGGTTCGAGAACAACGTGATCTACCCCGTGCCGCAAGGCTTTGCGGGTGCGGGCCGCCGCGTGTACCCCGGCTTCCTGCAGCACACCGGCTTCGTGGCCATGAACCCCGACCGCCACGCCACCAGCCACTACGACTACTTCAAGGACCTCATGAAGGGCGACGACGCCAGCGCCGAGGCCCACCGCAAGTTCTACGACGAGTACAACGCCGTGCTCGACATGGACGCCGATTACTACCTCGACACCATCCGCACCGTGTTTCAGGACTTCGACCTGGTCAACGGCACGTGGGACGTCAAGAACCCCGAAGGCCAAATCGAGCGCGTGCGCCCGCAGGACATTCGCAGCGCCGCCCTGCTCACCGTCGAAGGCGAGCTGGACGACATCTCCGGCTCCGGCCAGACCGAGGCCGCGCACAGCCTGTGCACCGGCATTGCCGACAGCAAGCGCGAGCACTACGAAGTCAAGGGCGCGGGCCACTACGGCATCTTCAGCGGCCGCCGCTGGCGCGACCTGGTCTACCCGAAGGTGGTGAAGTTCATCGCCGCCAACGACGAGCCCCAAAGCCGCGCCGGCAACCGGGCCGAGCTGGCGGCCGAAGACGCCGTCAAGCCCACCCGCAAGACCGCCGCAGTAGCCGCCGTCCGCGCCGTCCCTGCAGCACCTGCCAAGAAGGCACCGGCCCGCAAGGCCGCCGTGGCCGTCGCAGCACCAGCACCCGCGCCTGCTGCCGCAGTGAAGAAAACCGCCGCGCGCAAGAAGCCGCGCACCAGCGCCGCGCGCTGAAGCGCGCACGCTCTGTCCCAGTGAACGGACTTGCCGCACGCATCAACGACGCACTGCCCCAGACGCAGTGCACTCGGTGCGGCTACCCCGACTGCGCAGGCTACGCGCAGGCCGTGGCTGATGAAGAGGCCGGCATCAACCAGTGCCCGCCGGGCGGTGCGCAAGGCATCGAACGGCTGGCGCTGATCACCGGCCGGCCCCTGCTGCCGCTCGATCCGCAGTTCGGCACCGAAGGCCCACGCGCCATGGCCGTCATCGACGAGGCCTGGTGCATCGGCTGCACCCTGTGCCTGGACGCCTGCCCCACCGACGCCATTGTGGGCATCAACAAGCGCATGCACACCGTGATCGAGGCGCACTGCACCGGTTGCGAGCTGTGCATTCCGGTGTGCCCTGTCGATTGCATCTCGCTCGAAGTCGAAACGCCCGGCCTCAGCGGTTGGCAGGCCTGGTCTGCTGAGCAGGCCGACAGAGCACGGCAGCGGTATGACACGCACGCCAAGCACCGCAACACCGATGCACGGCTGGCCGAAAAAGCGACTGAACCCGCCGCCCCGCAAGACGCCAGCGACCGCAAGCGCTCCATCGTCGAAGCGGCACTGGCGCGCGCACGTGCCGCCTCGCAAGCGCGCCCTCCGCCCGCCAAGACCTGACGCTCACGCGCTGCCGCGCTCGCAGCGAGTGACCCTGGCGCTTCAGCGCTGCGACATGAAGCCGCCCGCCCAGCAACTGTTCAATGGGCAGCAGCAAAGGCGCTGAAAGCCGCAATCACTTCCACCGGCGCCTGCACCATCTCGATCAGCACGCCCTCGCCCGCAATCGGAAACTCCTCGTTTGCCTTCGGGTGCATGAAGCAGATGTCGAAGCCGGCCGCGCCCTTGCGGATGCCGCCCGGCGCAAAGCGCACGCCCTGCGCCGTGAGCCATTCCACGGCCTGGGGCAGGTCGTCGATCCACAGCCCCACGTGGTTCAGTGGCGTGGTGTGAACGGCGGGCTTTTTGTCAATGTCCAGCGGCTGCATCAGGTCGACCTCGACCTTGAACGGCCCCACGCCCATGGCGCAGATGTCTTCGTCGACGTTCTCACGCTCGCTCTTGAACGTGCCCGTCACCTCAAGCCCCAGCATGTCGACCCACAGCTTCTGCAGGCGCAGCTTGTCGGTACCGCCAATGGCGATTTGCTGGATGCCCAGCACCTTGAACGGACGTGGGGTGGTCATGCGGCGCATCCTTCTTCGCTGGTCTGCTGAACCTGCCGTGCGTTCAGGCCCAGCCTGCGCAGCAGCACCGTGTCGGCCTCCACGTCGGGGTTGCCCGTCACGAGCAGCTTGTCGCCGTAGAAGATCGAATTGGCGCCCGCCATGAAGCACAGCGCCTGCACCGCGTCGCCCATCTGCTGGCGCCCCGCCGACAGCCGCACGCGTGCGGTGGGCATGGTGATGCGCGCCACCGCGATCATGCGCACGAAGTCGAAGGGGTCGACCGGCTCCGAGTCGGCCAGCGGCGTGCCGGGCACGCGCACCAGGCTGTTGATGGGCACCGACTCCGGGTACGGGTTCAGGTTGGCCAATTGCGCGATGAGCCCCGCGCGGTGCACCGGCGCCTCGCCCATGCCGACGATGCCGCCGCAGCACACGCTGATGCCGGCGCTGCGTACGTGGGCCAGCGTGTTCAGCCGGTCCTGGTAGGTGCGGGTGTCGACCACGTCGGTGTAGTACTCGGGCGCGGTGTCCAGATTGTGGTTGTAGTAGTCCAGGCCCGCGGCCTTCAACTGCTGCGCATGGTGCGGCTCCAGCATGCCCAGCGTGGCGCAGGTCTGCAGGCCCAGGCCCTTCACGGCCTCGACCAGCACGGCCACCTTCTCCACGTCGCGGTCCTTGGGCGCGCGCCAAGCGGCGCCCATGCAGAAGCGCGTGGCGCCGGCGTCCTTGGCGGCCTGTGCGGCGCGCACCACCTCGTCGACCTCCATCAGCTTCTGCGCCTTCACGCCCGTGTCGAACTCGGCCGACTGCGGGCAGTAGCCGCAGTTCTCGGGGCAGCCGCCGGTCTTCACCGACAGCAGCGTGGCCAGCTCGATGTCGCCGGCCGGAAAGTGCTGGCGGTGCACCGTCTGCGCCTCGAACACCAGCTCCATGAAGGGCTTGTCGAGCAGCGCCTGGATGGCCTCGACCGACCAGCGGTCGGTGGCCTTGGCGGCCGCAGGTTGCACCGGCTTTGCGGGCCGGTGCAGCGTGACGGCTTGTTGCAGGTCGTTGGCACCCATCAGTTGAACTCCATGATGACTTGGTCCACCGCGAGCGACTCGCCCTTGTTCGCGGAAATCTTGCCCACCACGCCGTCTTGCGTGGCGAACAGCACGTTCTCCATCTTCATCGCCTCGATCACCGCGAGCTTTTCGCCGGCCTGCACCTGCTGCCCCGGCTGCACCGACACCTCGACCAGCAACCCCGGCATCGGCGACATCAAGAACTTGCTCAGGTCCGGCGGCGCCTTGTAGGGCATCAGCTCCAGCAGGCGCGCGCCCAGCGGCGACAGCACCAGGGCCTCGATCTGCGTGCCGTCGTGCGACACGCGCAGCGCCAGCGGGTTCTTGCCCGCGCCGCGCTCCACCTGCGCGGTGAAGGGCTTGTCGTTGACGATGCCCGTCACGCGAATTGCGCCCAGCGCCAGGTCGCTGTCGATCTTGTAGTTCTTGTCGCCCACGGCCACCGCGCTGGCACCGGTCTTGCCGTGGAAGTCGGTGACCGACACCGGGTGGTGCACATGCTTGCCCTCCGGCCCGAGTTGGACCACCACGAACTGCTCGCCCACCTTCACGCCATGGCCCGCGAGCTGCCCGCTGATGCCCGAGGCCCGTGCGCGGTAGCGGCGGTGCACATAGGCCGCCAGCGCCACCAGGAACGAGGGGTCGGCGTGCGGCACGTCTTCCGCGTGGAAGCCCTTGCCGTAGTGCTCGGCGATGAAGCCGGTGTTGAAGTCGCCCGCCACAAACTTCGGATGCGCCAGCAACGCCGCCTGGAACGGAATGTTGCTGCTGATGCCGCGAATCACGAAGCCGTTGAGCGCCTCGCGCATGAGGGCAATCGCATGCTGGCGGTCTTTGCCGTGCACGATGAGCTTGGCGATCATCGAGTCGTAGTACATCGGGATCTCGCCGCCGTCGTACACGCCCGTGTCCACGCGCACGCCGTTCAGGTGCGTGGTGTCGCTGGCGAACATGGTCTGCGCTGGCGGCTGAAACTTCACCAGCCGGCCGGTCGAGGGCAGGAAGTTGCGGAACGGGTCTTCCGCGTTGATGCGGCACTCCATGGCCCATCCGTCGCGCTTCACCTGCTCTTGCGTGAGCGGCAGCGGCTCGCCGGCCGCCACGCGAATCATCAGCTCCACCAGGTCCAGCCCCGTGATGCACTCCGTCACCGGGTGCTCCACCTGCAGGCGCGTGTTCATCTCCAGAAAGTAGAAGCTCTGGTCCTTGCCGACCACAAACTCCACCGTGCCGGCGCTCTGGTAGTTCACTGCCTTGGCCAGCTGCACGGCCTGCTCGCCCATCGCCTTGCGCGTGGCGTCGGAGATGAAGGGCGACGGCGCCTCTTCGATCACCTTCTGGTGGCGCCGCTGAATGGAGCACTCGCGCTCGTTCAGGTAGATGACGTTGCCTTGCGAATCGCCCAGCACCTGAATCTCGATGTGGCGCGGCTCCTCGACAAACTTCTCGATGAACACGCGGTCGTCGCCGAAGCTGTTGCGTGCCTCGTTGCGGCACGAAGTGAAGCCCTCGAAGGCCTCCTTGTCGTTGAAGGCCACGCGCAAGCCCTTGCCGCCGCCGCCGGCCGAAGCCTTGATCATCACGGGGTAGCCGACGTCGTTGGCAATTTCGACGGCGCGCTCGGCCGTTTCGATGGCGTCGTTCCAGCCTGGAATGGTGTTGACCTTGGCTTCGTTCGCGAGCTTCTTCGAAGCGATCTTGTCGCCCATGGCCGCAATCGAATGGTGCTTGGGGCCGATGAAGACGATGCCCTCTTCCTCGACCTTGCGCGCGAAGGCTTCGTTCTCCGACAGAAAGCCGTAGCCCGGGTGCACGGCCTCGGCGCCGGTTTGCTTGCAGGCCGCGATGATGCGGTCGGCCTGCAGATAGCTCTCGCGGCTGGGCGCGGCGCCGATATGCACGGCCTCGTCGGCCAGCTCGACGTGGCGTGCTTCCTTGTCGGCGTCGGAATAAACCGCGACGGTCAGGATGCCCATCTTCTTGGCGGTCTGGATGACGCGGCAGGCGATCTCGCCGCGGTTCGCAATCAGGATCTTCTTGAACATGTTCTTCTTCTCCGTGCCGCTCAGAGCGGAATGTTCCCGTGCTTGCGCCACGGGTTCTCAAGCTTCTTCTCGCGCAGCATCACCAGCGAGCGGCAGATTCGCTTGCGCGTCTCATGCGGCAGGATCACGTCGTCGATGTAGCCGCGTGCGCTGGCCACGTACGGGTTGGCAAAGCGGGCCTTGTATTCGGCCTCGCGGGCAGCCAGCTTCTCAGGGTCGTTCTTGTCTTCGCGGAAGATGATTTCCACCGCGCCCTTGGCGCCCATCACGGCAATTTCCGCGCGCGGCCACGCCAGGTTGACGTCGCCACGCAAATGCTTGGACGCCATCACGTCATAAGCCCCGCCATAGGCCTTGCGCGTGATGACGGTGATCTTGGGCACCGTGCACTCCGCGTACGCATACAGCAGCTTGGCGCCGTGCTTGATGATGCCGCCGTACTCTTGCCCCGTGCCGGGCATGAAGCCGGGCACGTCGACAAAGGTGACCACCGGAATGTTGAACGCATCGCAAAAGCGCACGAAGCGCGCGGCCTTGATGCTGCTCTTGATGTCCAGGCAACCGGCCAGCACCAGCGGCTGGTTGGCCACGATGCCGATGGTCTGGCCTTCCATGCGCGCAAAGCCGATCACGATGTTCTTCGCGTAGTCGGGCTGCAGCTCGAAGAAGTCGCCGTCGTCCACCACCTTCAGAATCAGTTCCTTGATGTCGTAGGGCTTGTTCGGGTTGTCGGGCACCAGCGTGTCGAGCGAATAGTCGGGCCGGTCGGCCGGGTCGCCCAGGCCGTTGTTGCCCAGGCGCACCGGCGGCTTTTCGCGGTTGTTCAGCGGCAGGTAGTTGTACAGGCGGCGCAGCATCATCAGCGCCTCGACGTCGTTCTCGAACGCCATGTCGGCCACGCCGCTGCGCGTGGTGTGCGTGATGGCGCCGCCCAGCTCCTCGGCGGTCACGCTCTCGTGCGTCACGGTCTTCACCACCTCGGGGCCGGTGACGAACATGTAGCTGCTGTCCTTCACCATGAAGATGAAGTCGGTCATGGCCGGCGAGTACACCGCGCCGCCCGCGCAGGGGCCCATCACCATGCTGATCTGCGGCACCACGCCGGAGGCCATCACGTTGCGCTGGAACACGTCGGCATAGCCGCCGAGCGAGGCCACGCCCTCTTGAATGCGCGCGCCGCCCGAGTCGTTCAGTCCGATGACCGGTGCGCCGACCTTCATGGCCTGGTCCATCACCTTGCAGATCTTCTCTGCATGCGCTTCGCTGAGCGCGCCGCCGAAGACGGTGAAGTCCTGGCTGAACACGAACACCAGGCGCCCGTTGATCATTCCGTAGCCGGTGACCACGCCGTCGCCGGGGATCTTCTGCTCGGCCATGCCGAAGTCGACCGAGCGGTGCTCGACGAACATGTCCCACTCTTCGAAGGTGTTGTCGTCCAGCAGCAGCTCGATGCGCTCGCGCGCGGTGAGCTTGCCCTTGGCATGCTGCGCGTCGATGCGCTTTTGCCCGCCGCCAAGGCGCGCCTTGGCGCGGCGCTGTTCGAGTTGTTCAATCAGTTCTTGCATGGTGTGTTCCGAAGCTGTGGTCCTGAATTTCTCTGCGATTTTTTTGCGATGTGTCTTGCAATGCGTTGGCCGTGTCAGGGGCGCGCGGTGATGGCCGCCGCCGCAAGCAGGCTGCGCGCCGCCGTGGAGGCCGGCAAGGTGCCCTGCGCCACCTGTTGCGTGAGTTGCGGCAGCAGCTCGCGCACCTGCGGGTGATGCCTGAA
Organism: Variovorax sp. H27-G14; assembly: GCF_046156345.1. NCBI lineage: Bacteria > Pseudomonadati > Pseudomonadota > Betaproteobacteria > Burkholderiales > Comamonadaceae > Variovorax > Variovorax sp. H27-G14. Next base: position 174,645 of record NZ_JAYLVN010000003.1, on the reverse strand, counting down.
GGCGTGCTTGAGCCCGGCGTCGATGCGTTCCCACATCCACGCCGTGGCCTGCTTCTCGCGGCGCCTGGCCAGCTTGCCGTTGTCGCTCTGCAGTTGTCTGAACTGCGTGACGGCGTCCCAGAAGGCGTCGACACCGGTGCCCGCGAGCGCGCTCATTTGCAGCACCTTGGGCAGCCAGAAGCGCACTTGGGCGCCGTTGTAGGCGTCGTGCATGGCATGCGTGTGGTCGGGGTTGCCCTGGTGGCCGAACAGGCGCAGGGCGGAGGTGATCTGGGCCTGCGCGCGCGTGGCGGCGTCCTTGTCGATGTCGGCCTTGTTGATGACCACCAGGTCGGCGATTTCCATCACGCCCTTCTTGATGGCCTGCAGGTCGTCGCCGGCATTGGGCAGCTGCATCAGCACGAACATGTCGGTCATGCCGGCCACGGCGGTTTCGCTCTGGCCCACGCCCACGGTCTCGACGATGACCACGTCGTAGCCCGCGGCCTCGCACACCAGCATGGCCTCGCGCGTTTTCTCGGCCACGCCGCCCAGCGTGCCGCTCGACGGGCTGGGGCGGATGTAGGCGCGCTCGTGCACCGACAGATGCTCCATGCGCGTCTTGTCGCCCAGGATGGAGCCGCCGGAGACGGTGGAAGAAGGGTCGATGGTGAGCACCGCCACGCGGTGGCCCTTGCCGATCAGCAGCAGCCCCAGCGTTTCGATGAAGGTCGACTTGCCCACGCCCGGCACGCCCGAGATGCCCAGGCGAAACGAATTTCCGGTGCGCGGCAGCAGCGCGGTGAGCAGCGTGTCGGCCTGAGTGCGATGGTCGGCGCGGGTCGATTCGAGCAGCGTGATGGCCTTGGCGATGGCGCGGCGCTGCACCATGCCGGGCACATCGGACAGCGCGCTTTCAAGGCCCTGCACGGTGTTCAGCACGCCGCCTCCGACGCCACGCGCCAGCGGTAATGCAGATCGACGCCCTCCTCGCCTTCGAACACGAAGCCGTGCCGCAGGTAGAAGCGGTTGGCGTCGCTCTCCACCAGCGCGGTGAGCGCAATGTCGCGCTGCTGTTCACGCGCCTGTGCCTTGGCCCAATGCAGCACCCATTCGCCGATGCCCAGGCCCTGGAAGCCGGTGCGCAGATAAAGATGGTCGAGGCGCAGCGCGTCGGCGCCCTCGGGCTTCAGGGTGACGAAGCCCACGCGCTGTTCGCCGTCGAGCACGATGTGGTGCATGTAGGGCACCACGAAGCCCGCGCTCAGGCGCTCGCGCGCACGCTCGGGGTCGAAGCGGCCCACGCGCTCCAGGCTCGGGCGCATCGCATCGACGCGCAAGGCCAGCATGGCTTCGAAATCGGTGGAATCCACCGGCTGCAACGACAGCCGCGACAACAGATCGCTCACGTCGACCTTTCTGTTCAAGCCGCGACGGCCGCGCGAATCTGCTCCAGCACGTCCTTGGCGCTGGCCGGAATGGGCGTGCCCGGTCCGTAGATGCCCTTGACGCCGGCCTCGTACAGAAAGTCGTAGTCCTGCCGCGGAATGACGCCGCCGACGAACACGATGATGTCGTCCGCGCCCTGCTTCTTCAGCTCTTCGATGATGGCCGGCACCAACGTCTTGTGGCCGGCCGCGAGCGTGCTCACGCCCACCGCATGCACGTCGTTTTCAATGGCCTGGCGCGCGCATTCTTCGGGCGTCTGAAACAGCGGGCCCATGTCGACGTCGAAGCCCAGGTCGGCAAAGGCCGTGGCCACCACCTTGGCGCCGCGGTCATGCCCGTCTTGCCCCAGCTTGGAAATCATCACGCGCGGGCGGCGGCCCTGTTCTTCCGCGAAGGCGTTGATTTCGGTCTTCAGTGCTTCCCAGCCTTCGGCCGAGTCATACGCAGCGGCGTAAACGCCGGTCACCTTTTGCGTGTCCGCGCGGTGGCGCCCGAAAATCTTTTCGAGCGCGTCGCTGATCTCGCCCACCGTGGCGCGCAGGCGCACCGCGTCGATGCTCAGCGCCAGCAGGTTGCCGGTGCCGTCTTCGGCGGCCTGGGTCAGCGCGTCCAGCGCGGCCTGCACCTTGGCGGTGTCGCGCGCGGCGCGAATGCTCTGCAGCCGCGCCACCTGCTGGTCGCGAACCCTCACGTTGTCGATCGACAGGCTGTCGATGGCGTCTTCGGTCTTCAGCTTGTACTTGTTGACGCCCACGATCACGTCCTTGCCGGAGTCGATGCGCGCCTGCTTCTCGGCCGCGGCCGCCTCGATCTTGAGCTTGGCCCAGCCACTGTCGACCGCCTTGGTCATGCCGCCCATGGCCTCGACCTCTTCGATGATGGTCCAGGCCGCGTCGGCCATGTCCTGCGTGAGCTTTTCCATCATGTAGCTGCCGGCCCAGGGGTCGATCACGCTGGTGATGTGGGTCTCTTCCTGAATGATGAGCTGCGTGTTGCGCGCAATGCGCGAGCTGAACTCGGTGGGCAGCGCAATGGCTTCGTCCAGCGCATTGGTGTGCAGGCTTTGCGTGCCGCCGAACACCGCGGCCATGGCCTCGATGGTGGTGCGCACCACGTTGTTGTACGGGTCCTGCTCGGTGAGGCTCCAGCCAGACGTTTGGCAGTGCGTGCGCAGCATCAGGCTCTTGGGGTTCTTCGGGTCAAACTCTTTCATGATGCGGCACCACAGAAGGCGCGCCGCGCGCATCTTGGCCACTTCCAGATAGAAGTTCATGCCGATGGCCCAGAAGAAGCTCAAGCGCCCGGCAAAGCCGTCGACGTCGAGCCCCTTGGCCAGCGCGGTCTTCACGTACTCCTTGCCGTCGGCCAGCGTGAAGGCCAGCTCCAGCGCCTGGTTGGCGCCGGCTTCCTGCATGTGATAGCCGCTGATGGAGATCGAGTTGAACTTGGGCATGTTCTGCGCCGTGTACTCGATGATGTCGCCAATGATCCGCATGCTGGGCGCCGGCGGAAAAATGTAGGTGTTGCGAACCATGAACTCCTTGAGGATGTCGTTCTGGATGGTTCCGCTCAGCAGGTCCTGCGCCACGCCCTGCTCTTCGGCCGCGACCACATAGCCCGCCAGCACCGGCAGCACGGCGCCGTTCATCGTCATCGACACGCTCACCTTGTCCAGCGGGATCTGGTCGAACAGGATCTTCATGTCCTCCACCGAGTCGATTGCCACGCCGGCCTTGCCCACGTCGCCGGTCACGCGCGGGTGGTCGCTGTCGTAGCCGCGGTGGGTGGCCAGGTCGAAGGCCACGCTCACGCCCTGCCCGCCGGCGGCCAGGGCCTTGCGGTAGAACGCGTTCGATTCCTCGGCGGTGGAAAAGCCCGCGTACTGGCGGATGGTCCAGGGGCGCACCGCGTACATGGTGGCCTGCGGGCCGCGCAGGTAGGGCTCGAAGCCGGGCAGCGTGTTGGTGTACTTCAGGCCCTGCAGGTCGGCCGCGGTGTACAGCGGCTTCACGCTGATGCCGTCGGGCGTGAGCCAGTTCAGCGCGTTCACGTCGCCACCGGGCGCGGACTTGGCAGCGGACTTGGCCCAGGCCTCGAGGTCGGCGGGCTTGAAAGTGGGTTCGGGTGTGCTGCTCATGAAGGGGCCGTTCGCGGTGACTTGCAGGGAATTCGCAAATTTGCCTGCACGGATTTGCAAGCCGGCCGCGAGTCTAACCCAGCCATAATTATTAATTCAAACGCTTTTTTTCAAGTACAGTCCGGCCCATGTCCGCCGTCACCCTCACCCCCCGCGCCCTCTACGAAGAGGTGGCCGAGCTGCTGCGCCAGCGGATCTTCATGCGCGAGCTGGAGCCCGGCAGCTGGATCGACGAGCTCAAGCTGGCCGAGGAGTACGGCATCAGCCGCACGCCGCTGCGCGAAGCGCTGAAGGTGCTGGCGGCCGAAGGACTGGTAACGATGAAGGTGCGCCGCGGCGCCTACGTGACCGAGGTGTCCGAGCAGGACCTGGCGGACGTGTACCACCTGCTCTCCCTGCTGGAGAGCGACGCCGCCGGCGTGGTGGCCGAGCGCGCCACCGACGCGCAGCGCGCCGAGCTGAAGGCACTGCACGCCGAGCTGGAGGCCGCGGCCTCGCCCGAAGACCGCGAGCACTTCTTTGCGGTGAACGAGCGCTTTCACATGCAGCTGCTGGCCATTGCCAACAACAAGTGGCGCGACCAGATGGTGGCCGACCTGCGCAAGGTGATGAAGCTCAACCGGCACAACTCGCTGCTGAAGGCGGGGCGCATCGCAGAGTCGCTGGCGGAGCACCGCTCGGTGATGGCGGCGATCGAGGCGCGCAACGCGGAGGCCGCGATGGCGCGCATGCGAGAGCATTTTCACAACGGCCTAGAAGCCGCGAACTAAGCTCGCCAAGGGCTGCGCGGCAGCTTTCTCAGCCGGTGGTGAGAGTGCCGGCTTCGCCCGCGATGCGCTGTGCTGTTTCCAGCAGCAGCGGCGCGATGCGCGACACCATCGCGTCCTTGGGCAGCAGGTAGGCGGGGCCGCCGCAGCTCACGGTGTAGCGCTCGCCGCGCGGCCCTTCGATCGCGAAGCCCAGGGCGTGAATGTCCGGGTGCCATTCGCCGAAGGAGCCGCAGTAGCCGAACCGGGCGTATTCGTCCAGGCCGGCCATCAGCGCCGGTTCGATGGCGCCCCAGTTCTCGCCGCTTTCAAGCCGGATCTGCTCCAGCAACACCGCCTGCTCCACACCGGGCAACGAGGCCACATAGGCACGCCCCGCCGCTGAGGTGGCCAGCGTCATGCGCGTGCCGACCTCGATGCGCGAGCTGATGACCATCGTGCGCGGGCGCAGCGAATCGATGACCAGCACGTCGAGCGCGTCGCGCACACCCAGATGCACGCTCACGCCGGCCGACTCCGACAGCTGCGCCAGATACGGCCGCGCCGCCGTGCGCAGGTCGAAATGCCGCAGGTAGCGGCTGCTCATGTCCAGCAGCGCCGGCCCCAGGCTGAAGCGCTCGCTGTCTTCAGACTGGCGCAGGTACCCCGCGCTCACCAGCGTGGCGGTGAGCCGCGACACCGTGGCCTTGGGTATGCCCGTGGCCTCTGCCAGTTCTCTGTTGCCGATGGGCCCCGAGCCCATGCCAATCACCTTGAGGAGCGCCAGACCTCGTGCAAGCGCACTCACTTCTTCCTTGCCGCCAATCGGTTCATTCATGTATCGAAGCCTTTTTATTTCCCTGAACCCCCATTTTTCAGCAAAAAACGATTGACGCGCCACTTATCACGAAGTAGCAATTTCGGAACATCGTTTCACGAAAATGGAACCGCGCGCGCGAAGCGGCTTGCGCGCGAGGGCGAGGGAAGCAAAAAACGCAGGATTGGAGCCGCCTGAAGGGCTCGGGCCGCTCGGGCTGCTCGGGTGAATCAGGCTGCTTGCGCGACCGGCTCGTGCGCCAGGGCCATCACCTCGTGCGGCGGGCGCGTCTTCAGCTTGTGGTCGCTCCAGACCTGGCGCCAGCGGCGTGCGCCCGGCAGGCCGTTGCGCAGGCCCAGCATGTGGCGCGCAATCGACCACCAGTTGGTGCCGTGCTCGGCGGCTTCGCGAACCATGTAGTCGCACATCAGCGACTCCACCTCTTCGCGCGTCAGCGGCTGCGGCGCGGCGCCATAGAACTCGGCGTCCCACTCGGCCAGCCACCAGGGGTTGTGGTACGCCTCGCGGCCCACCATCACGCCGTCGAGCAGGCGCAGGTGTTCGTGCACCTGCGCGTTCACCGAAATGCCGCCGTTGATGGCGAAGCGCAGCGCCGGAAAGTCGTGCTTCAGCCGGTGCACCAGCTCGTAACGCAGCGGGGGAATTTCGCGGTTCTGCTTCGGGCTCAAGCCCTGCAACCAGGCGTTGCGGGCGTGCACGATGAAGGTCTGGCACCCGGCCTCGCTCACCTTGCCGACGAAGTCGCGTACGAACTCGTAGCTCTCAATCTTGTCGATGCCGATGCGGTGCTTCACCGTGACCGGAATGTCGACCACGTCGACCATCGCCTTCACGCAATCGGCGACCAGCTGCGGCTCGTTCATCAGGCAGGCGCCGAACGCACCGCGCTGCACGCGCTCGCTGGGGCAGCCGCAGTTGAGGTTGACCTCGTCGTAGCCCCACTCCTCGCCGAGCTTGGCGCAATGCGCCAGGTCGGCCGGCTCGCTGCCGCCGAGCTGCAGCGCCAGGGGGTGTTCTTCGGCGTTGAAGCGAAGGTGCCGCGGCACGTCGCCGTGCACCAGCGCGCCGGTTGTCACCATCTCGGTGTAGAGCAATGCGTGGCGGGAGAGCAGGCGATGGAGGTAACGGCAATGGCGGTCAGTCCAGTCCATCATCGGCGCCACGGACAGGCGCATGGCCTCGGTGGCGCTTGCTGTTCGAGGGGAATCAGGCTGCAGCCCAGTGCCTGTGGGGGTTTCGTTTGAAGTCATTCGGTTTCGTTCAGCGCGGATTTTTTGGTCTTGGTGGTATGTGGCAGCCACAAAGACGGCATGTGCCAACGGACATACACCGTTGGGCACCAACAAGAAACGCGAGCGCGCAGGCGGGAGGGTAGCGCACATAGCCCACATCCGCCTCCAGGAGGACGGGGACGTCGGCAGCCAAACGGAAACCTTCGACCGCGAGGCTGCAGACGCGCCGCCGCAGCTACGGGCTGTTCACACAGCACCTGCGCGCGTCCGGCCATCGGCTTTGTCTGTGCGGCGGCTACCACTACGAGCATCGCCCGGGCTCGCCCCTGTGCGTGCACAACCCGATGAGCGCGGCGCTGCTCGCGAGCCGGTATGGCGCCTCCGACGAGGAGGTGCTCGACATCGCGCTCGGAATCATCCTGACCACCCCGGGACGTGCATCCGTGCACTGCCCGTTCTGAAAGGCCGGCCATGCGCTCGACCTCGTTCCAAGAAACCAGCGTTGGCCTCATGAGGACTTCGCCCGTCTCGCCGTCCCCGCGCGTCCTCGCGACCGTCGCCGCAGTGGCGGTCTTCATCGTCCTGCCCATCGTGCTCGCCGCGATGTGCGTCTATGGCTGGAGCACACCATGACCACCACCACCAACGGCGTTTTCTTCGTGGGCAGCGCCGGCCCGGTCGCCCTGCGGTGAGCCACCACAAATCCGACGCGGGCGACTTCGTGCTCAAGCTGCGCGTCGTCGACAACCAAGGTCCGCGCGCCAAGGAAATCTATGTCGTGCGCTGGATCGGCCTGGACGCCGCCGCGTGGCGCGACAAGCACCCCGCCCTCAAGGCCGGTGACGCGCTGCGCCTTGAACTCACGAACCCGCGTTCGATGCCAGGCGCCCACGCGCCGGAAATCCACGCCGCCATCCGAACGTGCGAGCTGCTGCCCGCACGCGCCCCCGCGGTCGCACAAGCCGCATAGACACCCCCAACGCCTCGGACCTATGACCCCCACCACGCCTCCGGTGAAGCGCCCCGCGCTGCACCACCTCATCGCGCTGACCGGCCACGCTGGCGCCGGCAAGGACACCACGGCCGACCTGTTGGTCGCTCACGGCTGCTTCCGCAAACTGGCCTTCGCCGACGCGCTGCGCGGCGAGGTCTCCAACGCCTTCAACGTGTCGCTCGACGACCTCAACGCGCCGCACTTGAAGAACGTCGCGACGGTCGCACTGCGGATGCGCCTTGCGCCGCGCGACTTCCTCGCCGCTGTCGTGTTATCGCTCTCGGCTGCATCGCCCTACCATCGCACGCCGCTTAGCGACGCATGGCTCGACGAGCCGCGCAGCCCGCGGCGAATCATGCAGTGGTGGGGCACCGAGTACCGCCGCGCCCAGTCGCCGAGCTACTGGACTCAGTAGCTCATCGCCCGCCTCGCCTACTACCGCCGCGAAGGCGAAACCCGCTTCGTCGTCACTGACGTGCGGTTCGACAACGATGCCCACGCGCTGCGCATGGCCGGCGCCGTGCTCTGGCAAGTCATCCGCCCCGGGCATTACGGCGCAGCCGAAGGCTCGCACGTCAGTGCCACGGACGGTAGCCGCTTTACGCCCAAGGCTGTCATCGCAAACGTCTTCGGCGTGGACCATTTGCGAGTCGAAGTCTTGTCACTATTTATCGCCCGCGAATTCGGCCTAGACCGAGATCGCATGAGCTTCAGCATGGTGCCCGGCCCAAGGTAACAACACATTCCCCGCTCGATTTTGTAGCACGAAGAAAATTAACAGAATAGCAAATCATTGCCGTTCGCAAACAACTTGGCCAGCGAGGACGCTATGCAGCCGAAAAAATCTAACCGAAGCAAAATCATCGGAAAAAGACTATCGATTTCTAAATATTTAAACCGGACCGCAAAAATACAAAAAAATGAAAACGCTTTTTTATTGATGGCCCAATATGACGCGCGCCCCATAATTCCGCTGGAGTGGGTCCAGCGTGACTTTTTTAGCCATATAGACGTAAAAAAACTTGCGCTGAAGTGCGCGACGGGAGAAATTCAACTTCCGCTTATTCGCATAGATCCGAGTAGCCAAAAATCACTCAAAGGTGTTGGACTTGAAGATCTTGCGCTTTACCTCGACGTTCGCCAAAGAATCGCGCGAAAAGAACTTTCTCAAATTCGACCAATATAACGGCATTAAAATAGGTTGACAAGATCGAAATCTAGAGCGGAACAAAGTACACGCCAAGATCATCGGCCCACATCGACCAACTGCGGCCAGCCGGCAACGCCAGCTGCCAACAATCGCGAACTTGAAATCAAGAAATTTAGCGCGTCGTATGAAAATGCAACATAGGGCAATCTCGGTGCCAAAAGGGCACGCGCCCGGTCTACAGCTTCGTCGATGCGGGCCTGATGCCCCTCTTTTAATGCACGATCAAGTGCTATAACTGCAGGTTTAATTGATGTATCGAAATAGTCCCTGCGGGTCTCGCGATACTCCATTCCATTTAATTTTAGTACCGCGATGGTCGTCTGACCTTTAAGGCTGCCGTTACGCCCTCTAACCCACCAATCAAATGACGACGAAGATGACGGTCGGAGTGCAAAAAACTCCAAATGCTCCACCGGATTTACCAAATCCGATGGATCAATCAGCAACGGCAGTTCTGCTCCTGGCGCACTAAACTCTGCTTGTAACGAAACACTCCCCGCCGCCAGCGGAAATGCATCATTTTTTCCCGAACGATTGCATGCAGGGCAGGCAAAAAGTAAATTTTGCCAGTCGAAAGCCATCCACCAATATCCATGCGTTTGGTTGCAACCGGGTGCACGCTTGGCAGAGCCCTTCGGCCGATAATGTTCAACATCATTAAATTTCTCTGGGATTTTACGTTCGCAGTAACAACATTTATAATATTGCGCCCGCCAAAGATCAGCAGACACGCATCTATATCCGTCTATTTCTAACGACGTCGGTGGACGCCCTAGCAAGCGCAGCAACGCGAGTTGGGCTATGCGAACGTCCTCAAGCGCCTTCGGCTCAATTCCTCGGTGAACGTTAATCATTTTCCAGAAGGAATTGCATAGGATCAGACGACTGGTTGACAAACTCGTCAGCGACAAAACCGGAAGCCGCAAGCGAGCTTTTTAGACCGACAAGTTCAAGCTCTTCCTCCGCAGTTCGTTCAGTCATACCAGTCAAAAACCCAAACCGCTGCACATCGCGCGCAGTATCTACAGGATAAATATCTTCTATCCCGAAATAGCGGCTGTAAAGCTGTCCGCCACTCAACAGGGATGGATTAGCGACCCCCGGAGAAACTCTGACTCCCGATTCGTCCCTCTCCAAAATAAAAATTTCGCTAGCATCAGATCCAACCAAAGTGAGGGGGTTGTGTGTCGACACTATGAAGCTCATATTCGGCAGTAGCTTTTTCGTTCGGGCAATAACATCGACCTGCCAGCGCGGATGCAGGTGCAAATCGATCTCGTCGATCAAGACAAGGCCAGTCATTCGCGATAAGAAGTCGTCCGGCACCTCGTGTTGCGAATCGGCTGTTGCAACTAACCAGCGCGAGACCAAATCCAGGAACCATCCTGCACTAATTAAATAGCCATCGCTCAAGGCGCTTAATGGGATTTTTGGACTGCCAGTAAAACTGACCCAGACCTTCTGATCTTTTATTTCCACGTCAGATAGGCCCAAGAGAATTTTCAGGGCGCTACAAACAATAGAAAATATTTTCCGACTTAATTCACTTCGAATAGCGTCACCTTCAAGCGAAACCAACCATGTTTCTGCGTGAATCAAATTTGCATCCGAGTCAAAGAGGGTCGCAACTTCTGGGCCGTCATCCTCGCTAACATTAACTGCTCGTGCACCTCCTCCGAGAGCTGACCCGCGGCGGCAGCCGTAAGCGTACAAGGGACAAGCTCTGGACTCTTCTAGCTCCGGAATTTGATTTACAGTCATCTGTGAATCATCTATCCGAATAACGGTCTGAAAAACCTCACCTCCACCCAACTCAATCGTTATTGAGGCATCCACCACCGGACTTTCGCTATCGTTGGCAAGCCGAATCCAGCTATTAGAAAAAGCCCCCTTAGGCCAGATCACAGGATCTCTAACATTTCGCAGCCCCAGCGCTAAACTCTTTAAAATGGTCGACTTGCCCGTTCCATTTTCACCTAGTATTATGACCCATTGCCCCCCAGAAGCAGGAGGGGTGAACTCCAATTTCAAATTGGAAATCCCGGCGACATCCTTTAGAAGAATTGATCTGACTCCAACTGGAGCAATGGCTTCGGAATCTTTCTTCCTTTCCTCTCTGCCATCTCGCGGGCGCGGCAGCGGTAGGGCTAGTCGATCCCAAGTATGAGGAAGTCCAAGATTTGAAACCGCCTTTTGAAGTTGCGCTCTGATGAAACGCATCGCAGCGCTAGCGGCAGAGGTTTCCCGACCCACATCCCGGTAAATCAAAACCATGAGATCAAGCCCACGTCTGCCAGGCAAACGGCTTAGGGAAATCGCACTAACCAAGAGCTGCCAATAAAACTCGTTAGCTGTCGCCTCAGCAATAATTTTCGCAACTATCGGTCTGTCCAATTCAGTAGAACAGTTGCCGGCCAACAACACAATAAGAGCGAGATCAGCACCTACTGTACCAGCCAGATTCCAGTTTCCACGTTTCATAATCTCTATCGCGAGATCATCCGCTCCTTCGAAAGGGACTTCTTCTCGCGTAAACAAATGCTGCGCATAGAAGTGGATGGTAGAAACGAAAATTCGAACGATAGTAGGGTGGTAGCTGGATTCATGCACAGCTCGCGACATAAAAGCCGCGCCAATGTACAACGCCTCATAGTCCGTAGCGCAGTTGTCTAAAACCTTTAACCACTCTAATTGCTTCATAGCCCGCGGCTTCAAAGCGAGATACGTCGCAGCATTGGGTACTAATTCGATCCATTCCAACGGTTTGTAATTCTCACGCGCAAATCGGGAAGGCAAAATTTCCAAGCCCGCAAGGCAGATTTCACCAAGTCGAGATTTATCTGATACACGCTTCGCAACGCCAAAAAGCCTACTTGCGGCTTCGTAGACAGCACGCCCGGCCCTTGGTGTCCGAGTATGTTCAATGTAGATCCAAGCAGGAGTTAAAGCGAACGGGGGAGCAATGAGGCGCGACGAAGCATCGAGTGGCTCCTTATCAAAGGTTTCAAGTGTGGCAATCGCATCGAATGGCTTTTCGAGCCAACCTCGCTCCCACTCTATCCACTGTTCTGCATCCAAAAATCGATTAGCGTCTAGGTCTTTGGCGCATTGCAGAAGAGCGCTGCTTGTTTCGTAGTGCGAAAGGCAAGACGTAAGTGGCCAGGACGCACGTCGCACAAGGAATTCGGCGCTTAGGAGCGAACCACGCGCCACAATGCTTCTTAAAGCTTTAGATAAATTTTTTGCTGACGGACTTTGCTCGAAATCGGTAATCGCCAGAATTCCGTCCCACTGTATAGGAATCGGATAATCGGGCTGAGCATTTGGCGTCAGAGGGACGCCTGCTCCTATAGTATTTATATGCGGGTGTCCGCGCCGGCGTCGACCAAATTGTTCGGCTCCAAAAACTCTTTCAATATGAGCAAGCCATGTCTTTTGGGCGTCCTCCGTATAACTCCAACTATTAACAAAGAATTGGGTAATTTCGGCCAGCGGTAAGCTCTCCAATTTACGTGCCAGCCACAAGCCAACTTGTAAGTTGCAAGTGGCGAAAACGTCAATCAGTTCACCCGAAATTACAAGTTCATTTGCGTTTTTTTCGGCTATTTCCTCCGCCCATGGCTCATTGCCTGCTAGGGCTTCCAAGACTGTTAGCCATACGGATATATTGTTGAATTTTCGCCGACCATTAGGGGCTGCGAAATGTTGCAACAATTTTGATTCGAGCACTTCGGTGGTGTCGGGATTTTTCGCCTTACTGAGCCTTACATGGTCAGTTGATGGCGGTATTTCGAGCAGCCCAGCCGCCCTTTCCATCAGGAGTTTTGCTCGTTTAGGTTGAGTTAGGACCGCTCCCTCTTCTAAGGTTTCAAGCGCTAGCAATGCACCGGCCTTGGATGCCGCACTCGCAGAATCAAACTGCGGATCGTCTAAACTTGCGCAAACATCGTCGATGAAAAAATCTCTTAATGGAGACGCCTCGGAAAAGAATCGACTTGCACAAAACAACGTAGTATTTCGAAACATTGCAGATCTTGATATCTGCTTAATCCTATTTTCGACCGACGCGTCTCTTCCTGCAGTGAGTGCCTGAGCCGCCATAAACTCTTGGAGAGATCTAATTTCAAATCCAAACTTACCAGGCTCTGGCTCGACGAGAAAAACCAATCGCTCTTCTGCTGCTTTCGAAATCTCTCGCACCAGCTCTTTACGCCGCTCTTGAGGGACTTCTTCCTCGCCAAGGACGGTCGAAATTACCTCTTCAAGTCGCGCCTTAGTAATACCCGCGGTCCCGCCCTGTTGCTCTGATTCGACTTGTAAAATTAGTGCGATGCGTGCATGTATCTGTTCGACATGTGAGCGGTGATCTCTTAATAGCGCAGAAGCGTACGATCCGCGCTCGATTTCGCGAATATAAGTGTACGAGAAGTAGCTCTCGAAAAGATTCCAACGCTCTCGTGGTGCGCGCCCCATGTGCTGAATTAATGCGGTCAGGATAGTCACCTGAAGTGGAGTCGTCAGCAGCCTTTGAGTTGCGGGTTCATTCGCGGCTTCAACGACCCTATCAAGCATCATCTGACGTTGATCTGCGCCGTCGATTTTTGCCTGAATAAGTTTCTCAGCGTACTTGAGTGCATCCCCTTTTTCCAGCGGCAAGAGCGTTTGCTCTTGGAGACGCAACCCTAGTCTGCTCATCTCACCAGAATATCCTTGCGGACGAGTGGTGATAAGAAACTGTGTACTGACACTGTTACTACGCAAAGTCAATAGAAGTTCTGTTGCCCCATGCACGATTACAGCTCGATCTCTCGTCGCACCTACTTCATCAAAGCCGTCGAGGACCACAAGACAACCTATTTGCCTGCAAAGGGCAAGAAGGTTTTTAGCTGTAAAAGATAGTCGCGAAGCGCTGGGAAGCTGCTCGACATATCGCAAAATTGCAGGCGTGTGGGAGAGACTATCAGACCCGTTTTTTGTAGCCCATACCACAAACTCTGGCAGCGATATATGAATCGGCAACAAGGCTTGTGAAGGTACCGGAAGTGCAGCGCGTTGGTCAGTTTGACTGCCAGCTTCCATAAACGATCGAACCACTTCAGCTTGGCTGCGCGACAAATCCGATCGATAGGGCTGAAGTAGGACTGCTCGATGTAGTTGACATGCAAGCTGGCCTAGCGTTGACTTCCCCTGACCCGGGCCCCCTACTAGAAGTAATGCTCCCCAACCTGTTAGTGCCCGATATCTTGCGTGCGCTCGTTTCGCCAGGGTGGCTGCGTTCTCGTTAGATTTGTGGGGAGGGTCATTTTGGCGTTGACCGGGCTGGAAAACATCCGGATCGCTCAGATCAAGGACGGGTGACCGAATTAACCTATTCAAGAATCCGGCGCGTGCATCGGACCGGTCTCGGACCGGTCTCGGACCGCCACTGGCAGATCTACAAAGACTCGTCGTAGCGGAATCTGTGTGTTTGTATGGCCACCTTGTCCTAATTTGGCGTGCTCATGGGCCATTAGCTGATCCGCAAGCCAGAATTTTGCGGAAGAAGCTACTTCTTGCCCTAAGCCTGCTTCTCGAGCCGCTCGCTCAATGGTCATTTGGCCTCGGACCTTCGCAGGCTTCTCCATTCATAGCTCCATTTGTGGTGTTCTTCTCCAGAGTATCGCAGGCGAGCCCAGGCGCATAGATCGATTACGCAAGATCAGGAGCACGAGATACGAGGGCTCGAAAATTTTGTCGAACAATGCGCGATCAGAAGCCTCTGGTAGGCCTTACGCACGTCGCCTGCGCTCCATCAAAAGAGTATCGGCGAACGGCCGCCGAGCCGAGCTGCGCGCCGTATCACGCCACCAGATCCATGAGTACTGAAAAACGGCGGTAGTAGCTTAGGACCACGTGCGTGACGCAGTAAGGGACACGACCGCAGCCTAGCTTCGCGTTTGCCAAGACGTGTAGTCGTTGCGATGGCCAAGACGAAAGTGGCGCATGACACCCCGGTGCCACATGGGTGCCACATAACAAGCGCTGGGGAGCGCTAAGTCGTTCGCATGCTTATGTTTTCGCCAGTTAGTCCATCCAGTCCATCCAGTCCATCATGGGTGCTACGGAGATGACCTTCTCTTGCAAAACGCGGCGTCCTGTCGATGTGAATAGAGTTTCAGGCGGCAGCCCGAGCATCAGGCTGACAAGCCCCCGAGCTCCTCACGCGGCCCTTCCCCCCCGCACTCCCGCACACCCATGTAATTCCCCGGCGTAACCCCAAAACACCGCCGAAACCACCGCGAAAAATGCGCCTGGTCGGCAAACCCGCATTGCACCGCCACCTCGGCCGCCGCCTGCCCCTCGCGCAGCAGCACCTTCGCCCGCCCGATGCGCGCCAGCCTTGCGTAGTGCGCCGGCGTCATGCCGACCGCCGCACGAAACAGCCGGTGAAAGTGCTCGCGCGACACGCCCAGCCGCTGGGCCAGCGTGGCGGGGTCGATGCGGCAAGCATCTTCCGTGGCCAGCGCGTGGCACACCGCCTCGACGCGCGCGTCGCCCATCTGCCGTTCGACATTGACCAGCGCGTCGCCGGTCTGCGCGCGAACGATCTGCGCAAGCCGACGGCCAACCTCGCTCGCATCACGCGCCATCGCAGCGTCCGCTAGCGCATGGGCCGTGGCCTCGTCCTTCCACACCGCGCGCCGCAGCACGCCCCGTTGCGCATCTGGCCACCCGAGCCGCGCGGCCAGCCACACATGCGGCGCATACAGCATCACCATGCGAAAGCCCTGCGCGCTCACGCCAGCGGTGTGCAGCATGTACGGGGCCATCAACACCAGGTCGCCGGCTTCGGCCACCTGCCGCTCGCCCGCGCAGGTGAACTCGCAGCGGCCTTCCAGGATGGCGCCCACGCTCCACTCGGCGTGCCAGTGCAGGTCGAAGTGGGCCTTGGGGTCGCCCGCGAACATGGCCTCGACCTGCGCGCCGTCGTCCATGGGCAGGCTGATGACGTGCGACGTGGCGGGTGGTTTCATCGGCGCAAGGGTAGCTGCATGACGCGCATCAGGCGGCGATCGGGCCGCGATCAAACAGCGAGCGCGCCCCGCACCGTAAGCCCCATCCACCCCGCGCTGGCCGCGCCCGCGCGCACCTCGCCCAGCAGCGCAAGTTCTTCGACCGGATGATCGTGAAACTGCAGCGTCGCGCTGCCGCCGGTCCAGCCCGACTCCACGCGGTCGATGATGTCCGCGCGCAGATAGCACGGTGTCGCCGTGCTCCCCGGCTGCGTCAGGTCGGGCCAGCCGACCGCGCCAATGGTGGGGGCGGCCAGGAAGCCCAGGCGCTCGGCCTTCTCGCCCGTGAGCGTGACCGAGGCATCGACCAGCCGCCGCTCTTTCACGCTGAGGCTCGCGCCCAGCCGGCTGCCTGCCGACAGCGGCGCCGCCGCTGGGTGGATCAGCGGCATGCTGCGCGTGAGCCAGGTGTTGCCTATCTTCTTGGGCCAGCCCTGGAGCCAGCCGCGCAGCATCGAGATGTCCTGGTCGACATAGATGAGCGGGCAGTAGAAGCGTGCGTCCTCGCCCGGCTTGGGCGCGATCTCCAGCACGACGATGGTCTCGCGGTACTGGGCATACACCGGGTCGAGCAGTTCATGGCCATCGTCGCCGCAGGCCTGCCAGTCGGCGAAATGGACGCAGCCCTTGCCGGTGGCCGCGCCCAGTTCGGCGGGCACCAGCGCCGCGCCGCGCTCGGCATCGAACTCGAAGGCCACGTTGACGAGCCAGCCCGCGTAGTGCCAGGGCGGTGCCTGCACCAGCGCGCTGCGGCCTGAAGAAGTGAAAGGGGGTGTAAAAGCGGGCGTGAAGGAGAGCGGCATCGCGGGTGTGCAGTGGGCCTGCAAGTTGAAGACCGCCGCACGATACGGCCGCCCCCTCGGCCCGGTCTTGTACGCCAGTGATGTTTGCCGCGGCCCTGCGGAGCCTTGCGGCTCAGCGCCTCATGTCCCGACCACCGCCTGCGACCGCTCCAGCGCTGTCATCAACTGCTCCACCGTGTACGGCTTGCGAAGCCACACCGTGCCCTTCATGGCCGTGGCCGGCTCCGACTGCCCTGTCACGAAGATCACCGGCACGCGGTGGTCGCTCAGCAGCCGCTCGGCAAAGTCATGGCCCGACAGCGCGGGCAGGCCGATGTCGACCAGCACCACGTCGAACGCCCCGTCGAAGAAGCGCGCAATGGCCGCCTCCGCGCTCTTCACGCCGGTCGCCCAGTGGCCCATGGCTTCGAGCAGCTTCAGCGTGGTGGCCAGGGTGTCGACGTCGTCTTCGACCAGGAGCACACGCAGTTTCTTTTGTTGTTCCGAGGATGGATGCGTTTCGGTTGTCATTGATTTGCATTTTTCCAGACAAACCGCCGCCATGCGGCCCTCAGGGCGGGGTGGGCGCAGGGATCTACGACAGTTGGCGGTGTTGTCTGACTCGGCACCCCGTCTCGAAGGAGACAATTGATGCATCGGGCCGGCCAAACCGAGCCACATAAAGAGACACAACGAGACACCAACGCCTTTGCGCGTTCACGCCTGCAAGATGACCCGCATCTACCTGATTGAAGACAACCCCCTCATCGCCGACACGCTGACCGACGGGTTGCAGCACTTTTGCGAATGCGATGTCATCGGCAACGCAACCACCTCCAACGACGCGATTCACTGGCTCAAGGACAACCCCGAAGGCTGGGACGCCGCAGTCATCGACATCTTTCTGGCCGAAGGCAACGGACTCACCGTGGCGCAGTACCTGAAGGAGCACAAATCGCCAATGCAGCGCACGGTGGTGCTCATGAACTACGCAAGCTCTGAAGTGCGCGAAGGCGCGCTGTCGGCCGGTGTGGATGCGGTGTTCGACAAGTCGCTGGAGCTCGAAGCCTTCTACGACTTCTGCAAGCAGCTGAACATTTCGCCGCGGCGTTGAAGCAGACTAGGGGGATGAACACGCCCCCTCCACCCCTGCTCGATGCCGTTGCACTGCGGCAGCTTGCGCAGGCCTCCACCCCAAGCGCGGCCATCTGCCCGTGCCGTCTTCAAGCCGCCACCGCCTGGGAAAGCGTCACCGAAGAGCGCTGGCCGCAAGCGCTGATGCAGCCGGTGGGCACGCTGCGAGACCCCGATCTTCACGAGCCCACCTTCGAAGAATGGCACCCCGCCAGCACGCGCTACGACTCGCCGGACGCGCCCATCTCGGTAAAGCACTTTCCGTACAACCGCTGCAACGTGTACCGCTGCACGTCGTGCACGCGGCTGGTGTTGCGCTACACCGAGTTTGGTGGGTACTACATCGACCATCGCGTGCGTGTGGTGGATGGGGCGCTGATCACCGACTGATCATTCGTCCTTGTCCATGAGGTGCGCGGCCATGGCGCGAAAAGCTGGCAGCGACGTGGGCAGATGCGCATTCGCGGCGAGCGGATGCGAGGCGAAGCGCGCCACCACCATCTGCGCCACCGGGTCGATGTGCAAGACCTGCCCGTGGATGCCCTGCGCGGTGAAGCTGCCGTGCGCGTCGTGCGCCACCCACCACATGTTGCGGTAGCTCCAGCCGGCCAGCCGTGTGTAGCCCGCGCGTGCGAAGCGGGCCGGGTCGGCGCCGCACCGAATATCGGCCACCACGGCCTCGGGCACGACCTGTGTGCCATTGAAGAAACCGCCGAGCCGCATCGTTTCGCCCAGGCGCGCCAGGTCGCGCAGGCCGGCGCACAGGCCGCCGCCCGCAAAGTCCGCGCCCTGCCCATCGACGGCGAATGAAGCGTCCTGCTCCGCGCCAATGCGCGACCAGATCAGCTCGCTCAGCACCTGCGCCACCGGCTGCCCCGTGACGCGGCTGATGAGCCAGCCCAGCACATCGGTGTTGACGGTGCGGTAGGCGAAAGCGTCGCCATGCTTGCCCTGCCCTTCGGAAGCCTGCACGGTCTGCAGGAACTGCCGGTACCCCTCCGCGCCCGCATACCCCGCCGGGCGCGGCAGCAGTTCACCCGCGCGTGCGTGCTTCCACACGCCGGCCTGTGCGTCTGCATAGTCTTCCGAGTAGTCGATGGCGGTCGTCATGTCCATCACCTGCCGCACGCTCGCCTGGCCGAAGGTGCTGTCGGCCAGCTCGGGGATGTAGTGCGTGACGGCCGCGTGTTCGTCCAGCGTGCCGTCGGCCGCGAGCATGGCGCCCAGCGTGCCGACCACCGACTTGGTGACCGACATCGCCATGTGCTGGCCGTGCGCGTCCAGTTCGCCGAAGTAGCGCTCGTACACGATGCGCCCACGGTGCAGCACCACCGCGCCATCAGCGTGGATGGCCTCCAGCGCGCCCCGCCAGTCGGTCTGCGCGCCATCGGCGAAGCGCGGAAAGCACAGCGCATCGAGCTCCGGGCGCTCCGCGCGCGGCAGCACCGACACCGGCCCGTTGCCGCGCGCCACGTTGCGCGTGGGTTGCAGCTCGCGCAGGTGCGAGAAGGCCCAGCGGCTCTGCGGAAACTGAAAGATCGAGCGCTCTCGCGGGCGCTGCGCGGGGGTGCCGGCCGTGGGAAATCCGTCGCGCCAGCCGGCGGCCAGCGCTGTGTTGTCGTGTGTCATGAGGTGAAGGTGGGGCGGGTCAGTCGCCCAGCACGCCCAGCACGCGGCGTTCGAGCAGGTCGCTGGCACGGCTCAGGTGCAGCCGCATGTGTTCGGCGGCGGCGGCCAGGTCGTCGGCCTCCACCGCGTCAAGGATCTCCAGGTGCTCGTGACACGACTTGTGCAGCAGGTCGATGTTCACCAGCGGGTAGTCCGACAGGTCCGACATGCGGCGCAGCCGGTTCTGCTGGCGCACCGCGTCCAGGAAGAAGCGGTTGCCCGAGGCGCTGGCCAGCAACTCGTGGAACTGCGCGTTGGCCTCGAAGAAGTCCATCCACGAATAGCGCGAGGCATGCGCCAGCAGCCCTTGCTGGCGCTCCCTGCAGGCGAACAGCCGCTCGGTGTCGACCTTGAAGCCCGGCTCGCGCAGCCCTGCGCATTCGACCGTCAGGCGAAAGCGATAGCTCTCGCGCTCGCTCTCGACCGAGTCGAGCGTCTCGGTGAACTCCCAGCGCTGGTAGTGGCGCCCGCGCAGCACGCCGTCCTGCAGCAGCGTGGTGAGCACGGTGCGCAGCAAGGGGCGCGGCACGGCGTAGCTCTGCGCCAGCTCCAGTTCATTGACGCGCGTGGGCAGCTTGCCCGCCAGGCGGTCGCGCAGCAGGCGGTAGTAGAGCGTTTTCTCCTCGTCTTCCGGCATCTCGCGGCGCGCGCGGCCCAGGGCCTCGCGGTCGGCGACCAGCGTGTAGCCGCGGTTGGGTACATGCGCGAGCAACGCGCGCTCGTGCAGAAAGCGCAGCGCGGCACGCACCGGCGTGCGCGAAATGCCGAGCCGCCCGGCCAGATCGGCCTCGGTCATGTGGCGGCCGTTTTCGTAGCCGCCGGCCAGCGCCTGGTCGAGGATGTAGCGGCTCACGCGCTGGGTGAGCGGCGGGATCGTGTTGTCCATGGGGGCGGCCATTCAAGGGTTCTGCGCAATCGCGGGCTGGGGCGCCGATCATCGCTCCGGTTTTGTATTTTTGGCCTCAGAAAACCATGTACATACCGTGCCAAAAATACAATTTAAATTTCAAGATCGGCCCCACGACGACCCGAGCACCGGGTCGCTTCCAACGGAGAACACCTCGTGGCCCTCGCCGACAACCTTGCTTCGCCCAGCTCACCTGCCTTGCCCAACCCGCCTGCTTCGCCTGCTTCGCCCGCCTTGCCTGCCTCGTCCATGGCCTCGGTCTCCCCCGCCGCGCTCGAGGCGTTCTGGATGCCCTTCACTCCCAACCGCAAGTTCAAGCAAGCCCCGCGCCTCATCGTCGGCAGCGAAGGCCTGCACTACGACCTGGCCGACGGGCGCCGCGTGCTCGACGCCATTGCCGGCCTGTGGTGCGTGAACGCCGGCCACCGCAACCCGCGCATCAGCGCGGCCATGAAGGCGCAGATCGACGTGCTCGACTACGCCTCCAACTTCCAGATTGGCCACCCCGCCGCCTTCGCCTTGGCCGAGCGGCTCACGCAGATGGCGCCGGCCGGCATGGACCACGTGTTCTTCACCAACTCGGGTTCCGAGTCGGTCGACACCGCGCTGAAGATTGCGCTGGCCTACCACCGCGCACGCGGCGACGCCGGCCGCTACCGCCTTATCGGGCGCGAGCGTGCGTACCACGGCGTGGGCTTCGGCGGCATCTCGGTGGGCGGCATCGGGCGCCAGCGCAGCACCTTCGGGCCGCTGCTGAACGGCGTGGACCACCTGCCGCACACGCACGACCTGGCACGCAACGCCTTCTCGCGCGGCGAGCCCGCGCATGGCATCGACAAGGCCGACGCGCTGGAGGCGCTGCTCACGCTGCATGACGCCTCCACCGTGGCCGCCGTCATCGTGGAGCCCGTGGCCGGCTCCACCGGCGTGCTGCCGCCGCCACGCGGCTACCTGAAGCGCCTGCGCGACATTTGCGACCGGCACGGCGTGCTGCTGATCTTCGACGAGGTCATCACCGGCTTCGGCCGCCTGGGCACCAACTTTGCGGCTGACCTGTACGGCGTGACGCCCGACCTCATCACCACCGCCAAGGGCCTGACCAACGGCGCGGTGCCCATGGGGGCGGTGTTGATGCGCGGCGCGGTGCACGATGCGTTCATGCAAGGCAGCGTCAGCGCCGTCGAGCTCTCGCACGGCTACACCTACTCGGGCCACCCGCTGGCCTGCGCCGCCGCCATGGCCACGCTGGACGCCTACACGCAGGACGGCCTCATCGCCCAGGCCGGCGCCCTGTCGCCCTACTTCGAGGAATGCCTGCACGCGCTGCGCGGCCTGCCCGGTGTGATCGATGTGCGCAACGTGGGCCTGCTCGCCGGCATCGAGCTGCAGGCCTGGGCCAGCGGCCCCGGCACCCACGCACAGGCCGTGGCGCAGCACTGCCTGGACGCCTGCGTGCTGGTGCGCTCGGTGGGCGACACCATTGCGCTGTCGCCGCCGTTCACGCTGGAGCGCAAGCACATCGACCAGATCGTGGACAGCCTGCGCGCCGCCATTGCACAGACCGCGCAAGCCACCGACGTGGCCGCCTGAACCTCACCCGAAAGCACACCCCATGGACATCGAATCGTTCCCCCTCTACGACATTGAAGGCGACGCCCGCCAGTGCGGCCAGCAGTACGGCCGCGCCGCCGGCGAGCGCATCGACCTGAGCCTGCGCACCTACCGCAGCGCTTTCGAGCGCGTGGGCCTCAGCTGGGACCGCACGCGCGCGCTGGCCCGTCGCTTCATGCCCATGATCGAGGCCTTCGACGCGGGCATGCTGCGCGAAATTGAAGGCGTGGCCGAAGGCGCGGGCGTGCCGACCGAAGACATCGTGGCGCTGAATGCGCGCAGCGAAATGCTCTACGCCTTTCAGCAGCTCGAAGCCACGGAGCCGCCCGACGGCTGCACCGGCGTGGTGGTGATGCCCTCTGCCTCGCGCGACGGCAAGCTCATTCACGCGCAGAACTGGGACTGGCGCGTGGAAAGCCTGGAGCTTGGCGTGGTGCTGCGCATCCAGCCGGCCAAGGGCCCGTCGATGCTCACCTTTGCGGAAGCGGGCACGCTGGCGCGCGCGGGCCTCAACAGCGCAGGCATTGCGGTCACAGGCAACTTCATCAAGGCCGACGGCGACGGCAAGCAGCAAGGCGTGCCGCTGGCGTTGATTCGCCGCGGCATCCTGCAGTCGGAGCTGTACGCCAACGCGCTGGGGGTGGTGTGCCGCACGGCGCGCTCCATCTCCAACAACATGATCCTCACGCACGCCGAAGGCGAGGCCGTGAGCCTGGAGACCTGCCCCGACCAGGTGTTCTGGCAGCAGCCCGAGGCCGGCATTCTGGTGCACGCCAACCATTTCAAGACGCCGGCGGCGCTGGCACGCGTGGTCGATCGCAGCCTGGAGACCACGCCCGACTCGCTCTACCGCGACCGCCGCGTCACCGAGGCCCTGCACCTGCAAAACCAGCGCGCCGGCCACCTCACCGAGCAGGACGTGCTCGACGCGCTGCAAGACCGCTTCGGCGCGCCGCGCGCGGTGTGCCGCAGCCCCAGCGCGGGCCCGGGCGGTGCGTCGTCGGCCACGGTGGCCACCATCGTGATGGACCCGGCGGCACGAAAGATGCGCATTGCACCGGCGCCTTTCAGGGCCCATCGCTTCACCGAGTACTCGCTCTGAGTTTTTTGCGCTTCCCTTGATCCGACCGGCCCAGCCCACGCCAGGAGTGTTGTCATGAACGTATCCGTGTTCCCAGTGCCCCGTGTATCCGCCCTGGCGGCCTTCCGCCCGCAATGTGCACTGCGCGCAACCTCCGTGGCCCTGGCCTTGGGCCTGGGCCTTGGCGCTGCGGCCCCGGTGTGCGCACAACCCGCGGCCGGCGCCGGGCAGACCTTGCGCGTGCAGATCAACTCCGACATCCGCGGCACCGACCCCGGCGGCAACCGCGACGACAACACCGACAACGTGCTGCTGCACGTGGGTGAAGGGCTGGTCGCGCTGCGCGAAGACACCTCGGTGGGGCCCATGCTGGCAAGCAAGGTCGACACCTCCACCGACGGCCTGACCTACACCTTCACCCTGCGCGACGGCGTGAAGTTTCAGAACGGCGCCACCCTCACCGCCGACGACGTTCTGTGGAGCTGGCAGCGCTACCTGAAACCCACCAGCGGCTGGCGCTGCCTGAGCGAGTTCGACGGCAAGGGCATGACCAAGGTGCTCTCGGTGGAAGCGCCCAACCCCAAGACCGTGGTGTTCAAGCTCGACCGCGCAAGCTCGCTGTTTCTCACCATGATGGCGCGCCCCGACTGCGGCAGCGCGGCCGTGATGCACCGCAGCTCGGTGGGCGCCGACGGCGCCTGGAAAGAGCCCGTGGGCACCGGCCCCTACAAGCTCAAGGACTGGAAGCGCGGCCAGTACATCGAACTCACCCGCTTCGACGGCTACACCTCGCGCGCCGAGCCACGCGACGGCCTCACCGGCGGCAAGAAGGCCGAGGTGGAAAACCTGCGCTTCGTCGTCATTCCCGACTCGGCCGCCGCCAAGGCCGCGCTGTACAGCGGCGGCATCGACGCCTTCGTGAGCCCCAGCCCGTCAGATGTCATCGAGATGCGCAAGCGCACCGACGTGCTGGTCGACACCACGCCCGTGATGACCATGGTGGCCTTGCTGCTGCAGACCAACGACCCGGTGCTGAAGGACGTGCGCATTCGGCGCGCGCTGGCGCTGTCGCTGGACACGCCCGACATCGCACGCACCGTGACCGAGGGCCTCTCGCCCGTCAACAACTCGGTCGTGCCCTCGTCCAGCCCCTACTACGACGCGGTGCAGGGCGGCGGCTTCAAGCGCGACCTGCCGGCCGCCAAGAAGCTGCTGGCCGAGGCCGGCTACCGCGGCCAGCCGATCCGCATGATTGCCAACAAGCGCTACGAGGCGCTCTACTCGGCCGCCGTGCTGGTGCAGGCCATGGCCTCGGAGGCCGGCATCAACGTGGAGCTGGAAGTGCTCGACTGGGCCACCCAGCTCGACCGCTACACCAAGGGCCAGTACCAGAGCATGGCGTTCATCTACTCGGCGCGCATCGACCCCTCGCTCAACTACGAGATGGTGACCGGCGACAAGGCCACCCAGCCGCGCAAGGCCTGGGACAGCGCGTATGCACAGAGCCGCCTCACCGAATCGATGGTGTCGCGCGACAAGGCACGCCGCCAGGTGCTGTTCGACGAAATGCACAAGCAGATGCTGCAGGACGTGCCGATGATCGTGCTGTTCAACGCCAGCGACGCCACCGCCATGCGCAAGAGCGTGGTCGGCTTCAAGGGCTGGGCACCGGCCAAGCCGCGCTTCTGGAACGTGCGGCTGGCCGCCGCCGGCGGCTGACGCCCCCCAGACTCCCCGCCCCCCCGCCAAGCACCCCTGCAACAGAGGCCCCGCCCTTCATGCTCGCCTATCTCCTGCGTCGGATCGCCATGACCGTCCCGACGCTGCTGCTCGTCTCCATCGCGGTCTTCGCCCTGATGCGGCTCATTCCGGGCGACCCGGTGCTGCTGATGCTGGGCGAAGGCGCCGACCCCGCGCAGCTCACCCTCATGCGCCACCAGATGGGGCTGGACCAACCCCTGCCCGTGCAGTACTTCGTGTGGCTGCGCCATGCGCTCACCGGCGACCTGGGGGTCTCGACCACCAACGGCCTGCCGGTGCTGCCGCTCATTTGGGAGCGCTTTCATGTGAGCGCGGTCATCGTGCTGGTCGCGGTGGCGCTGGCCTCGCTGGTGGCCGTGCCGGCCGGCCTCATCGCCGCCTGGCGCAAGGACAAGCCGACCGACCTGGCCATCATCGGCGCGGCCACGCTCATGCTGTCGGTGCCCAGCTTCTGGCTCGGCCTGCTGCTACTGATGTTCTTCGGCCAGTACCTGGGCTGGTTGCCGGTGGTGGGCTACGTGCCCATGTCGGAGAACTTTTCGCAGGGCGTGATGTACGTCATCCTGCCGATCGTCACACTGCTGCTGGTCGAAACCGGCGTGCTCACGCGCATGTCGCGCGCCAGCACCATCGAGATCCTGCGGCTGGAATACGTGACGCATGCGCGCGCCAAGGGCGTGCCCGAGTCGCAGGTGCTGCGCCGCCACGTGCTGCCCAATGCCTTCAACCCCACGCTCACCATGATCGGCCTCATCCTGGGCCATCTGCTGAGCGGCATCGCGGTGCTGGAAACCGTGTTCACCCTGCCCGGCCTGGGCCGCCTGATGATCGATTCGATCTTTGCGCGCGACTACCCGGTGCTGCAGGGCTGCCTGTTGTTCACGGCCTGCATCTACGTGGTGATCAACCTGGTCGTCGACATGTGCTACCCCCTCTTCGACCCCCGGGTCTCGGTGCAGTGAAAAAGCTCAAGACCCATACCCTTGTCGGCGGCGTGCTCATTGCGGTGCTGCTGGTCCTGGCCGTGCTTGCGGCCTTGTGGACGCCCTACAACCCGCTGGGCATCGATCTGCGCGCCAAGCTGCAGCCGCCCTCCCTGGCGCACTGGCTCGGCACCGACGAGTTCGGCCGCGACGTCGCCAGCCGCGCCATGCAAGGTGCGGCCACCAGCTGCCTGGTGGCGCTGCTCACCGTGACCCTGGCCACCGGCATCGGCCTGGTGGTCGGCGTGGTGGCCGGCTTCGTGCGCGGCTGGACCGACCGTGTGCTGATGGCCTTCAACGACACGCTGCTGGCCTTTCCGGGCCTGCTGCTGGCGCTGGGCGTGATGGTGATCGTCGGCGCCAACAAATGGGGCATCGTGCTGGCGCTGAGCCTGGCGTATGCGCCTTCGGTGGTGCGCGTGGTGCGCGGCACCGTGCTGTCGCTGCGCGAGCGCGAGTACGTGGAGGCCTCCCGCATGATCGGCAACAGCGAGGTCTACACCATGTGGCGCCACATCCTGCCCAACTGCGTGGCGCCGGTGGCCGTGCTGGCCACCAGCATGTTCGGCTGGGTGCTGCTGTCTGAAAGCGCGCTGAGCTTTCTTGGCCTGGGCGTGCCGCCGCCTGCGCCCACCTGGGGCAACATGCTCGCCAGCGCGCGGCCCTACATGGCCTCGGCCGTGTGGCTGTGCGTGGTGCCGGGCCTGTGCATTGCGCTCACGCTGCTGGGCATCAACCTGCTGGGCGAATCGCTGCGCGACCGGCTCGACCCACGCACGGAGAAATGATGAACACGCTTTCAACCCCCCCTGTGTTGTCGGTCGAGCACCTGAAGATCGAGCTGCGTCATGGCACGCAACCGCTGGTGCACGACCTGTCCTTCGACGTGAAGCCCGGCGAGTTCCTCGCGGTGGTAGGCGAATCGGGCAGCGGCAAGACCATGGCCGCGCGCGCCATCCTGCAGCTGCTGCCGCCGGGCATTTCGCAAACCGGCGGGCGCATTCTTTTCGACGGCGAAGACCTGAGCAGCCGCGACACGAAGGCGATGCGCCCCATTCGCGGCCCGGGCATCGGCATGGTGTTCCAGGAGCCGATGGTCTCGCTCAACCCGGTGCACCGCATCGGCGCGCAGATGGCCGAAGGCTTGCGCATGCACACCAGGCTCTCGGCTGCGGAAATCAGCGCGCGCATTCTCGACATGCTGCGCCGCGTGCAGATTGCCGACCCCGAGCGCTGCATGCACGCCTACCCGCACGAATTCTCGGGCGGCATGCGCCAGCGCATCATGCTGGCCAGCGTGATGCTGCTGAAACCGCGCCTGCTGATTGCCGACGAGCCGACCACCGCGCTCGACACGCTGAGCCAGCGCGAAGTGCTCGACCTGATGGTGGGCCTGGCGCGCGACAACGGCACGGCCGTGCTGCTGATCACGCACAACCTCGGGCTGGTGGGGCGCTATGCGCAGCGCGCCATCGTGCTGGAAAAGGGCCAGCTGGTGGAAACCGGCGACGTGCCCGCCATTCTGGTTGCGCCCCGGCAGGCCTACACCCGCAAGCTGGTCGACGCGCTGCCGCGCCGCCAGCCGGCCAAGACCGACAGCGCCACGCAGAAGCAGCAGCCCCTGGTGCAGGTGCGCGGCCTGTGCGTGAGCTACCCCGGCGCGCGCGCCGGCCTGTTCAAGCGCCATGCGCCGCAGCGCGTGATCGACACGCTCGACCTCGACATCCACCCCGGCGAGATGGTCGCGCTGGTGGGCGGCAGCGGCTCGGGCAAGACCACGCTGGGGCGCGCCATCCTGCGCCTGGCGCCGTCGCAGAGCGGGCAGATCCTGTTTCGCGGAGACGATGTGCGCACCGCCGACCGTGCCGCGCTGCACCGCTTTCGCCTGGCCTGCCAGCTGGTGTTTCAAGACCCGTTCTCCTCGCTCGACCCGCGCATGCGCGTGCACGACATCGTGGCCGAGCCGCTGCGCCACCTGCCCTCGCTCAACGCCGCGGCACGGCTGCAGCGCGTGCATGAAACGCTGGACGAGGTGGGCCTGGACGGCCTGGGCGCGCGCTACCCGCATGAGCTGTCAGGCGGCCAACGCCAGCGCGTGGCCATTGCCCGCGCGCTGGTGCGGCGCCCCGCCTTCGTGGTGGCCGACGAGCCCGTGTCCGCGCTGGACATGACCATCCAGGCGCAGGTGCTGCGCCTGTTCCAGAGCCTGCAGGCGCACCACGGCTTTGCCTGCCTCTTCATCAGCCACGACCTTGCGGCCGTCGAGCAGATTGCCGACCGCGTCATCGTGATGGAGCGCGGGCGCATCGTGGAGCAAGGCCCACGCGACGCGGTGTTCGACGACCCGCGCCATGCCTACACGCAGGCCCTGCTCGCGGCCACGCCGCGACCGCTGGCCGCCCTTGCCACATCCGACGCGGCCCCCGCGCCTGTTCCCGAGAAAGCCGTCGCGTGACATCGCCCACGCCCTACAGCTGGCAGCACCCTTGCGCACCGCCGCCGCTCGACGCGCAGATCGTCGAGTTCATGCGCCTCATGGGTGCCGAAGGCGCGCGCTACCCGAAGCGCCACACCATCTCCATCACCAAAGGCCGCGCCAATGCCGAGAAGGTGCGCGCCCCCTGGACGCAAGGCGGCCCCCAAATGGCCCGCACCGTCGAGCACCATGTGCCCACGCGCCACGGCAGCGTGCGCATCCGCGTGCACTACCCCGCGCAGCGTGCGCTGCAAGGCGCACTGGTCTACATCCACGGCGGCGGCTTCGTGCTGTTCAGCCTCGACACCCACGACCGCGTGATGCGCGAGTACGCGGGCCGCGCGGGCATTGCCGTGATCGGCATCGACTACACGCGCGCACCGGAGGCGCGGTTTCCGCAACCGCACGACGAATGCGTGGACCTGATGCGCTGGCTGCAAACCCATGCCCCCGCGCTCGACATCGACCCCGCGCAGCTCTTCATCGGCGGCGACTCGGCCGGTGCCAACCTGTCGGTCGGCGCCTGCCTGGTGCTGCGCGACGCCGGTGATGCGCTGCCGCTGGGCATGCTGCTGAACTACGGCGCCTACAGCACGGAGCTGTACCGCGAATCGGTGGTGCGCTATGGCGCGGGCGAGTACGGCCTGTCGCTGCACATGATGGTGTGGTTCTACGGCCTGTACCTTCGCAACCCCGGGGATGCCGCCGACCCGCGCGTGCACAGTCTCAAGGCCAGGCTCGAAGGCCTGCCGCCCGCGTGCATGGTCGTCACCGAGTGCGATCCGCTGTACGACGACAACGTGTTGATGGCAGGCGCGCTGCGCAGTGCCGGCGTGGCGGTGACCGACACGCTGTACCCCGGCACCATCCATGGCTTTCTGGAAGCCGTGTCGGTCGCCGACGTGGCGGGCCGCGCGTTCGACGATTCGGTGCGCTGGCTGCGCACGCTGGCCGCGCGCTGACACGGCCACGTACACAGTCCCATACGCCCCCATACACCGCCCGCCCCGACACCCAACCGTGTACACGCCCAAGCCCTACCTAGAAGCCGACCTCGCCACGCTGCACGCCGGCATGCGTGCATGGAGCTTTGCGACGCTCATCACCGTCGGCCCTGCCGGCGTCAACGCCACGCACCTGCCCTTTCTGCTCGACGCGCAGCACGATGGCCCCGGCCTGCTGACCACGCACCTGTCGAATAAGAACCCGCAGTTCGACGACCTGCGTGCGGGCGGCGAGGCGCTCGTCATCTTCCAGGGGCCGCATGCCTTCGTCACGCCCAGTTGGTACGTGAAGCAAAGCACCTTTCCAACCTGGAACTACATCGCCATCCATGCACGCGGCGCGCCCCGCGTCATCGAAGAGCGCATGGCCGTGCACGCCGTGCTGCGCCGCACGGTCGCCCAGTACGACGCGCCGCTTCGCGACGAGTTCGGCGGCAGCTGGGACTACGACGCCATGCCCTTCGACTTTGTCGCGCCGCGGCTGGACATGATCGCGGCGGTGGAAATTCCTGTGCGGCTGCTCGAAGGCAAGTACAAGCTCAACCAGGACCGTTCGGAGGAAGACCGCCGCGGCGTAATCGACGCACTGGAGCGGCTGGGAGATCCGCAAGGCGTGGCGGTCGCGGAGATGATGCGGCGGCAGATGGCGGCAGCCGCACGCGCCTGAGCCGTTGCTCGAGCGCGCGCCGCAGCACAGGCTGCCGGCACGCGATGCGGTCAAGGCCTATGACAGGGCACCATGTTTCTACTGATAGTTCATGGTGAACTCCAGCAACGCATTTGCAGTGCCAGCACCAATGGTGGTTGCCGTCTGGTAGTACGCTGCATTGAAGGTCATCGTGAAAGAGCTGCTTGCCGTCTGCGTGTTGTAGCCAGGTACCACATATCCTGGGGCGCCGAACGTCATTGCCGCACCCCCGGGCGCCTGGGTGAGCTTCACGCCGATGCCCTTGGCGGTTGAATTGCTGCTCAAGTTGATGACGCCGCCGGCCTGATCGATGTAGCCCGAAGGCGCTACCAGCTGAATGCCGATTCGGCTCATTCCCGCCGGGCAATTGTTGATGGCCACCGAAAAGGGAACAGGCGTGGTGGTGGAGCCGATGCCCTTGAAGGCCGTTGCAAGATAGGTCCCCATGGGAACCGTGACGTTGGGCGTCGAGCAGCTCAGCACCACGACGTTGACGGAACTGATGTTGACAGAGCCCAACAGGGCGCCTTGCTGAATGGTGTTGTTGCTGTCCAGCAGCGCCAGTTGCATGACCTGAATTCCGGCGATCACGCCCGGTTGCACGACCGCAGCCGTTTTGACCAGGCCCACTGCCCATTGCAGACCCGAGTTGGCGGTATCGCCCGGCGCAGTGCCATTGCATGCAGAGACCTGCCATCCTGACACCGACGCGGCAGGCACGTTATTTACGCCATACCAAGAATCCACGCCACAGCCTGTATCAATATTCCTGACCGCGATGACGATCCCGATGCCAGGCACGCCCGTCTCGTAGACCGGAATGTTCAGGGTTTGGCCGGTGAGCACGATGCTGACGGTCTGTCCTGCTCCGGTCAGATTAGACTTCCTGGCCGCGCCGCTGTAGTTCTTCAACGTCGCATTGGTGCATCGATACAAGTCCAAGAGCTGCGGCCCCAGAACGGGTGCCACGAGCATGGTTCCGACCGGTGCATTGCGGGGAACCGTAATACGCGCTGGCAACGTCAAGGTATGAGCACCGCCGCCCGTACAAGTACGAAGCGTTTGCGCCGACGCATCTCCTGGCAACCAAAAGAGCAGCGCCGCAATTCCCATGGCGCCGAAACGCGCAGCCCATCGAACAGCGCTGAAATACCGTGTGCGCATCGTCATTGATCAATCCTGTGAACCAACAGGGCTGCACAGAGCGTCTATCGTTGTCAGTGCGTGGCCTGCACCCGCCTCGGGTTGAGAAGCAGGTGTAATCGCCAGCCTGCACCGCTCCGCTGGGCCTTCACCCCACTTCAGCAGGTAGGCGTTGCGCCCGGGCTCCACGCCGCGAAGCAGCAACTGGCCGAACTGCGCGACGATGCCGACGCTCTGACCCGCAGCATCGAAGGCCTGCGCGCCGAAGGGGGCCGGCGTGCCATCGGCCAGCATTGCACGCACCAGCACTGCGCGCCCTCCCCCTGCGGTCTCGAACTTCAGCCTGACCACCGCGCCCGCGGTCGGCGCGACGTGCTGCATGCTCGTCTTCAGCTCGACGCTCAACGGCAAGCCCTTCGGATCGAGCTCGATCTCGTTGCGCGAGAACGGCACCAGGTTGGGCACCACGGCATGGCCCCATCGGTCCACCCGCAAACCGCTGCCGTTGAGCACCCGGGCGCCGGCCGCCTTGTCGGCTTCGACCACGGCCGTTGTGTCGCCCATGATGGGCGTGAGCATCACGCCGCCCTCATAGGCAACGACGCCGCCCGAGACGCCCGCGCTGAATTGCGAGGACTGCGGTCCACCCGACGCGCTGGCCGTCAGCGCTGCCATCGGCGAGGCATAGCTCAGGTTGGCGCCTGCGCTGGCCCGCGCCCCCGCCCGATCGCCGTTGGCTTGCGTCGCGTTGAGGCCGTAGTTGAAGGCGCTGTCTTCGCCCGCGGATCCCGTCACCGCCTGCTGCACGCTGGAACGGCCGTTCATGTCGCTCTGCAGATTGGTCGACGCGTAAACCTGACGGGAACCGATTTCCAGGGGAATGCCCAGCGTGATCATTGCCACATTGCCCCAGCGCTTGAACCTGGCGTCGAACTGCCGCGACACCGAAAGGCCCACGTTCACGCGCCCCACACGGGTGTTGTAGCCCAGCTGAAACTGGGTGTCCCGCCCGTCGCGATTCCAATAGTCCTGGGTGGAGCCGCTCACGTAGAGCGAGCCCCAGTCGCGTGGCAACTGCTGGTTGATGGACAGCTGCAGGCGCCCGCGCATCGGGCCGTTCTGCAGAAAGCTGTCTCGCGCGAAGCCGCGCCGTCCCCCCATCCCACCCATGCGGTCGCCGTCGTCGCGCAGCGTCATCGCATCGCGCAGGCTCAGGTAGCCGCTGCTGGAATAGCGAAAGGCAGCAACGGAGATGTTGGTGTCGGTCGGTGCAATGAGCTTGGTGTAGGACAGCCGCACGCTCTGGCCCGACCTTGTGCCGGAGCGGGGAATGCGGGCCGTCGATTGCTGGGCATCCAGGCCTATCGCGCCCCACTCGGTATTGACCGCGGCGCCAATCAGCCCGGACGCATAGCCTTGCGCAACGGTGAGGCCGCCATAGCCGGTCAGGGTGTTATTGAGGCCATGCTGCACCGTGGCCTGCGCCACCATCGACGTGTCGCTTACCTGCGTATCGCGGTAGCGGCCCACCGTTGCGCTGTAGCGCGTGATGCCCGGGCGCAGCGCATTCACAGCCGCCGCATACGGCACGCTGGAAACATGCACGCTGCCGTCGGACTCGGTCACCTCCACATCGAGGTTGCCGCCATAGCCGGTCGGGTACAGGTCGTCGATGGAGAACGCACCTGGCGCCACATTGGACTGATAAATGATGTTCCCGTTCTGCTTGATGCGCACGACCGCGTTGCTGCGTGCAATGCCCGTCACGCGTGGCGCAAAACCGCGCTGCGATTCCGGCAGCATGCGGTCGTCTGTCGAGAGCTGGATGCCGCGAAAACCGAAGCTGTCGAAGAGCGAGCCGGACGTGAAGCCGTCGCCAATCACCAGTTGGCTGCGCAGTGACTCGATGGAGCGCTGCAGCGTCGTTTGCACGCCTTGGTAGCGCGTGCCGGTGGAGTTTGCGCTGCTCAGGTTGCCGCTGTGCCGCAGCCGCCAGGGGCCGAAGTTCAGGCCCGCCGTCAAGCCGAGGTAGCCCTGGCTGAAGGTCGCTCCTTGGGAGCTCGACCGGAAGAAATTGGCGTTGTACTGAAGCAGCGCGGCGGGCACGCCGTCGTCCCAGTAGCGCGGATCGACATAGCCGCGCGCTGAGCGCCGCAAGGAAACCTGCGGCACGCTGACGTTCAGGCGCTGCTCGCCGATGTCGAAAGAGGCGGTGGCGTCCGGCACCAACTGCTCGAGCGCAATGCAGGCCGGCGTCTTGCTGCTGCCTCGGCCATCGGTGCCCGACGCGCCGTCAAGCATCGCATTGGCCGCGGGACTGAGCTTTTGCACGTCGACCCCGACGCGCTCGAGCAATTCGCGATCGAAGCACACCACCACGTTGTGGGTGCCGCTGCCCACCTGCCTGAGCACAACCTGTCCACGACCCAGCCACGCTTCGTTGACGTACAGGTCCGCGCGGTACGCACCTGGCATCACCGGATTGCCCCTGCTGTAGCGGCTCAGGTCAATGGCCTGCCCGCTGTGCGCCAGGAACTGTTCGTTGAACTGGACCTGCGCGACCTGGGTCGCCCGACCGCTTTCGTCCGCGTGAGCTTCGATGGCGACGATGGCCAGCAGTGCCAGCGCACGGCTTGGATGCACCGTAAAGCACGCAAGCGAACGCTTTCTTCTATTTTTCATAACGGGAGCCACAGATTTCGAGCGAGTCCGGCCCCGCCGCTGTTGCACAGCGCCGCAAAGACCAAAGGGATGAAGTGGGGGGAGAGCTGGCGGCGTGCCGGCCAGGTGGGGCTAGCGCTTGCCTTGCTGCAGCGTGGTCTCGCCGGGCATGACACCGCCGTAGTCATTGATCGCTTCGTAGCGAACCTTGACGGATGCATCGGCGGCCGTCAGGGTGCCCTTCAAGGGCAGGCGGCGGGTTTCGCCCGGGGCGATCATCACGCCTTCGTCGAACGACGCCTGGGCAGTTGCGTTGTGAACGTCGATGGCAGTGAACGTCACGTAGTACTCGGTGGGGTTGTGGGCCTCCAGGTGCAATTCGCCCTGCTGGCTGTCGAGCCCCCACGTGACTGCCGCGGGGGCTTCGATGGGTCGGCCCTTGAGTTCGGTGGGCCGGTAGAAAAGCTTGATTCGGGAACGGAAGGCAAGCTGCAGCTTGTTCATGTCCGCGATGTCGGCGTCGGGCTTGGGTGGAACCTCGAGCACGTTGAGCCAGAAGACCGACTCGCGCTCGCGAGGCAAGGGTTCGCCGGTGTAGACGATGCGCAAGGTCTGCGCTTTTTTGGGTTCCACGCGCGCCATGGGGGGCGTCACGAGAAACGGTGCACCTTGTTCGGCAGGCCTCAGGGCGGGGTCGCCCTTGTCGGTCCAGGTCTGTACCAGCGCGGGCTCGTCGCCCTCGTTGGACAGCTTGAGCGTGACTTCTGATTCGCTGGCCGGGTAGATCACGCGCGTGCCCCCGATGACGATGCCCGCATGAGCCTGAGCCATCGTCAGCATGACTGCCGCGACGACGGCAATCCAGGTTCTAGCGCTTGCGTGTTTGATATTCATTGCTCTTGGAGAAACGGAAACAAAAAGGGGCCGGCGCATGACGCGCCGCCCCCGAAGAACGCTTACTGGTAGTTGAGCGAATAGAGCACGCGCGTGGTGGCAGTGCCGGGACCCACGGCGCCTGTACGCACGTACTGCGCAAAGTAACGCAGGGTGGCGCCACCGGACGCGATAGTCACAGGCGTTGCGCCATTGGCACTTGCCGCGTCGCCGCCGAGGCGGATCTTGGTGGCATCGCTGTTCAGCAGGCTGATTTCGACGCCGGTAGCGCTGCCGGCAGCGGTGTCCAGCTTCAGATTGCCCGTATCGAAATCCACGGTGGGGCCAGCTTCGAAATAGGCGGACACCCGGGTCAACGCGCCCGTGCAACCGCTGAGAACGAGGGCGAACGGCGTGGTGCCTGCGGTTGCGTTGAGCGCTGGCAATGCGCTCGCCTGGATGGCCGGCAGCGTCACGGTCACGTTGCCCACCGTCGATCCGTTGATCTGGCAGGTGTTGGCAGTAACAAGGCCATTGATGGTGATGGTGCCATCAGAAGCAAAAGCCGATTGAGTGGCTGCAGCGACCAGTACGGCCGCGAAAATACGAGACTTGGAAAACATGGAAACTCCGGAAAAAAAATTACTGATCCCCTCTGAAAAAAGGGAGCGCCATATGTAAGCGCTGGGGGCATTCTTGATACTTTCGGTCATAGGACACATAAGACTGGTCCTAGATTCTTGGAGGTTCGAAACTTCGCTTCGCATCGCGTTAAATAATTCCGTCACGCCGCAATAAGGTCATTCCCTTGCCTCGCTGCTGACCGCGCGCATCCCAAAGAAATCGATCGGCAATGTCTGCGGCGGTCCGCTCGAACAAAGCGAGGGCAGCGGGCTTCGAGCAAGGGCTGCGCGAGTGGGCGGCACAATCGTCCGCGTGCATTTTTTCAACCACTGCCTGTCCGCCGGCTTCGCGCTGGCGTTCACCCTTGCTGCCACGGTCGCGCATGCCGCCGAGCCGGTGCTGCTTGTCACCTCCCCCGTCGCCTTGCAGACCGCGGAAAAATCCGGCGCGGGCTTTGCGCGCTGGTTTGGCGAAACATCGGGCGGCGACGGCCTGGCAACCAACCAGGCGCTGACGCGCTCGCCCGCATGGCGCTCCCTCACCGAGCCGATCGCTGCCAGCCTCGCCGGCGTCCAGCGGCGCGACAAGCAGGCCGGCGTCGGCATCGCCAAGTACCCCCACCGCCTGTTCGACGCGCGCTGGCTCGCAAGCCCCGATGCCTGGTTCGAGCTGGTGGGCGTGGCCAACCGCATGGACCGGCGCCCCTTTCAAGATAATGCGTGCGGCGAGACCCGGCTGGTGTATCGCCTGGCCTACCGCACCGCCGCGACGCAGTCACGCCTGCCGATGACAGTCAACGTCGAGCTGCGCGGCGATGCGCCGGACCCCAACGGCAGCTGCGCGACCATGGCAAAGCGCTGGCAGCCGCCGCAGGCTTCGATGAGCGACGAAGCACTGGGCCGCTGGCTGACGTCTGCAAACGGCCCGCTCGCGCCGCAACGCCTCGCGCTCGCGCGCGTCTCACAGGTCACGACCAATCTGCAGAGCGTGCGCTGGCCCTCTGCCGTTCGGCCCGACCTGGGCGGCCATGCCGAGTACATGCTGCGGGCCTTCCGCTGGAACGCGGGCGCCAGCCGCTTCGACGTGGCGCCGCTGGAGAACACGCCCGACGTCGCCAGGCTCAAGGCCAGCGCACCGCTGCGCAAGGCGCTGCAGCAGTGGCTGCAGCAGCCCGCCAACTTGCGTGCGCTCGACGAAGCCACCGTGCAGATACCGGAGAGGTTCCTGGCGACCGAAGCCACCTCGGTCGCGCCGCGTGGCCTTGAGCGGCTGGCCAACCAGCCCTTCGCGCAGGTCTTCGCGCCCGGTGAATGGAAGGCTGTGGAAGGCAGCCGCACGCTGACGTCACCGCAGGCCGTGCTGCGCCGGCTCGACGACCTGAGCTGCGCGGGCTGCCACCAGAGCCGCGCGGTCGCGGGCTTTCATTTGCTGGGCGTCGACCGGCGTGGTGCCTCGCGCACCTTCACCACGGGCAACGCGCTGGCGGTGCCGCATTCACCGCATGTGCAGGACGAACTGGCGCGCCGTGGCACCTATGTGCGGGCGGCAATGTCGACGCTACGGCCCGATCCGTTTCGGCCGCTGGCAGAACCCGATGCACACGATGCACCCGACGCCGTGCAAGAAAAAGCCATCGTCGGCGCGCGCTGCGAACCCACGCGCATCACACCTTCTGCCAACCCGTGGCTCGACCGCGCGCAGAAGCTGCCGCGCATCGCCTGCGACGGTGCGGCGTCGGTGTGCGAGACCACGTCGGTCGGCTTTCCGGGCGGCATGTGTTCGGGCCCGTGCGACGCGAAAGACAAGAACGGCACGTGCGGCGGCATCGCGATCTTGAGCGACTTCAACAGCTGCCTGGCCGCGAAGAAGCCCTTCGGCGATTGCCTGGCCAAGCACACGCGGCCCGGCAACCTGCGCAGCTGCTCGGCAGAGAAGGCCTGCCGCGACGACTACATCTGCGCGCAGGCCGATGGGCAGCCCGAGGGGCACGGCGCGTGCATACCGCCGTATTTTTTGTTCCAGATGCGGGTGGACGGGCACTCGTAGACCTCGGCCCCGCATCGCTCGCTCTCCCAGAGGGAGAGGCAACAACACATCACGCCTCCTCGTACCACCTGTCCTTCGCCAGCATCACCCTGTGGTGCCCGTGCCCTGACGGCATCATCGGAAAGCAGTTCTCCTGCGCCGCCACTTCCACGTTCAAAAAGAACGGCCCCTCGCTGGCCAGGCACTCGGCCAGCGCCTCTTCCAGCTCGGCCGGGTCCGTCACCCGCCGCGCGCTCCAGCCGAAGGCCTTGGCCAGCGCCACAAAATCGGGCAGCGCCTCGTTCCAGCTGTGGCTCAGGCGGTTGCCGTGGTTCAGTTCCTGCCACTGGCGCACCATGCCCATGTAGCCGTTGTTGCACAGCACCAGCTTCACCGGCACGCGGTGCTGCACGGCCGTCGACAGCTCCTGGATGTTCATGAGCACCGACGCATCACCGCTCACGCACACGGCCAGCGAATCGGGGTGGCCGATCTGCGCGCCGATGGCCGCCGGCAGGCCGTATCCCATCGTGCCCGCCCCGCCGGACGTGAGCCAATGGCGCGGGCTGTCGAAGCGCAGGTACTGCGCGGCCCACATCTGGTGCTGGCCCACGTCGGTCGACACGATCGCGTCGCGCCCGGTCGCGCCAATGGCGCGCTGCAGCGACGACATCAGTCGCTGCGGC
Organism: Variovorax sp. H27-G14; assembly: GCF_046156345.1. Taxonomy (NCBI): domain Bacteria; kingdom Pseudomonadati; phylum Pseudomonadota; class Betaproteobacteria; order Burkholderiales; family Comamonadaceae; genus Variovorax; species Variovorax sp. H27-G14. The sequence goes on along the minus strand of NZ_JAYLVN010000003.1, from coordinate 136,901 downwards.
AAGATCGCGTCTTCGCGCGGCGTGAAGGCCAGGCAGTCTTCGGCACGCCAGCGTTCGATGCGCGCCCACCACGGCGCAAGCCGCTCGGGCGCAAAGCCCTCGGCGGGCAGCAGCGCCAGCAGGCCTTCGAGAATCAGCGCGCAGTCGCCCACCATCGGCACGTCGACCTGCACCACCTTGTTGATGCTGCCGGGGTCGATGTCGATGTGGATCTTGCGTGCATGCGGGCAGAACTCGTCGAGCTTGCCGGTCACGCGGTCGTCGAAGCGCGCGCCAATGCACACCACCAGGTCGGCCTCGTGCATGGCCAAGTTGGCTTCGAGCATGCCGTGCATGCCGAGCATGCCGATGAACTTGGGGTCGGACGCCGGGAACGCGCCCAGCCCTATCAGCGTGAGCGTGCACGGCGCATGCAGCAGGTTCACCAGCTTCGTGAAAGCCTCGCACGCAGCGGGGCCCGAGTTGACCAGCCCGCCGCCGCCATAGATCACCGGGCGGCGCGCGGTCGACAGCAGATCGGCCGCGCGCTGCATCATGGCCTTGGGCGGCAGTGCGGAGCGGCTGGTGCGCAGTGCGCGCAGCGGCGCGGGCTCGCTCGCCTGGCCCAGGCGGTTGAGCTGAATGTCCTTCGGCACGTCGAGCAGCACCGGCCCGGGCCGGCCCGAGGTGGCGATCTCCAGCGCGCGGCGCACCAGCGCGGGCACGTCGTCGGCCGAGCGCACCTGCTTGTTCCACTTGGTCACCGAGCGCGACATGCCCAGCGCGTCGCTCTCCTGAAAAGCCTGCGTGCCGATGACCGCGGTGGCCACCTGCCCGCTGATGCACAGCACCGGCACCGAGTCGCTCATGGCATCCAGCAACCCGGTGATGGTGTTGCCCACGCCCGGCCCCGAGGTGACCAGCACCACGCCCACCCGCCCGGTGCTGCGCGCATAGCCTTCGGCCGCATGCACGGCCGCCTGCTCGTGGCGCACCAGCACATGGCGCAGCCGTGGCTCGCCGTGCAGCGCGTCGTACAGCGGCAATGCCGCGCCGCCGGGGTAGCCAAAAATGGTGTCGACGCCGCATGCGACCAGCGTGTCGAGCAGGGCTTCGGCGCCGTTGCGGATGCGGGCGGGCACGTCGGGGTGGACCTCGTGGTGGAGGGACAGGGTGTTCGTGAGGGGTAGGTCGAGCAGTCGCATGCCGTCAATTCTTCCGGTTTCAGCGCAAAATATGCTTCTTTTTTTTGGCTATTCGGCCTCGATTCATGAAAATCAATCGGCAAATCCCCGGCGACAACGAAGGATCTTTCGACAAGATTGACCTGGCCATCCTGCGCGTGCTGCTGCTCGACTCGCGCAAGACCCTGCAGGACATCGGCAACGAGGTCGGACTGTCCCCCACCAGTTGCTGGACGCGCATCAAGAAGCTGGAGGCCTCGGGCGTCATCAAGCGCTACACGGTCGACGTGGACGCGGCCAAGCTCGGCTACCACGACTCGGTGATCGTGCAGGTCACGCTGGAGAGCCACACCGACGAAACCCTGTACGACTTCGGCCGCACGCTGGCCACCATTCCGGAGATCCAGGAGGCCTACCTCGTCTCCGGCGACTACGACTACTACATTCGCATTGCCGTGCGCGACACCCGCGACTACGAGCGGCTGCTGCGCGAAAAGCTGTACAAGATTCCCGGCATCCGCCACAGCAAGTCTCACTTTGTCCTACGCGTATTGAAGGAAACCAGCGTTCCGCTGATCTGAAGAAGCTGCCAGCATGGCCCAACGCTGCAAAAGCGCCCATGCCCAAGGACCCCTCGGATGTTCGATTTCTTCAAGAAAAAGCCACAGCCCGCCGGCACCAGTGCCGCGGCCACAGCCGCGGCCTTGAGGTCGGTGCCGAACGGAGCAGCGGTGCCCCCTCCCCTGGCCGGGCGCAACGGCCACGTGGGCGCCATCGAGGCCGTGGCCATCGACGGCACCATGTACTTTTTCGGGTTCGACTTTCGCAGCGACCTGGTGCTGTCCCCGCTCATCGACGACCCTGCACTGATGGCGCGCTTTGCAAGCCGCCACATGGCCCAGCGCGACGGCACGCACGACGAGGCCTACTGGCATGGGCTGGTCGGCCTGGCCCAACAGACCTCCGAGCTGTGCAACGACGACGACGGCCGCCGCTTCAACAGCCAGATGCTGGCCGCCACCCTCGCCCGGCTCGACCGCGTGCGCCGCAACGGCACGCCCGACCCGGGCTTTCGCATCGAGCACCACCTGCGCTACCTGCTGGGCGCGGCGGGCGGCTGGCGCATGGCCGACCCGGCCGGCCCTGAAGACGTCGACCTGTGGATCGCGCAGATCGCCGGCAAACAGCCGCTGGCCGACGGCGCAGCGCTGCAGGACGTGGCCGCGCGACTGCAGCAGCACCTGAACGCGCTGGTCGCCGCGGCACCCGGCAACTGGGCGACGCGCTTCGCCGTGTTGCACAGCTGACGCGCCCGCGTCAGACAGACCTCAGAGCCGCACCAACTCCACCCGGCGGTTCTTCGCCCGCCCCGCCTCGTTGTCGTTGGGGGCCACCGGCTGCGATGCGCCCGCACCGCGCGTGGTGAAGCGGCGCGGGTCCACCCCCGCCTTCACCAGCACCGCAATCACCGCCAGCGCGCGGCGCTTCGATAGATCGTCGTTGTGCTGCGCCTCGCCCTGCGCGTCGGTGTGCCCCACCACCGACAGCTTGAGCGGCGGGTTGTTGCGCATCAGCTTGGTCATTTCGTCGAGCGTGGGTTGCGACTCGGGCTTGATCACGTCCTTGTCCAGGTCGAACAAGATGCCGTACAGGTTCACGCGGCCCGTGTCGGCCAGGCTCTTCTGCATGGCCGAAGCATCGACGAACACGATCTTGTTGTCTTCCATCGCCTTCGTTTCCACCACGCGCACGAAGGCGTGGTTGCCCACGTCGGCGTTGTGCTCGGCCAGCGCGATGCTGGCGTACACCGTGCCGGTGGGGCCGGTCTTTTTGGCGAGCAGGTAGCGCGCGCCCACCGCAAAGTAATTGCGCGCGTAGTCACCACGGCTGCCCAGGCGCGGCCACTCGGGGTTGTCGAAGGCCAGCGCAAAGTCGTACGGCGTGTTGGTGTCCACGCTGTTGGGCCGCGGCTTGTAGCAAGACGCGTTGGCCGTGCCGCAGGTGAACAGCACCTCGAAGCCCTTGGCCTTCAGGCTGGACTCGTAGTTGCGCTGCACCTCGAGCAGCGAGCGCTCCTTGGGCAGCTTGTAGAGGTAGAGCGTGACCTTGCCCTCGACCTGCAGCAGATCGGGCTTGCCGCCGGCCCAGTTCTGAAACGGTTCCTTGATGAGGCCGACCTCGTCATAGGCGGCGGCCTTGTAGCCGTCGAGCACGGCGCCTTCGTAGCGGCCGACGAGCGGGTGGTCTTTAGCGGGTTCGGCAGCGAAGGTGGCGGGTGCCGTGAGTGCGCCAAAGCAAAGCAAGGCCGTGGCAGCGAAGAAGGCGAGCTTTTTCATCGAAGACGTTGGGGTGGGCGGCAACGTTTCGGATGCTAGGGCGGGCGCGGGCTGTTGGGCATTCGACGGACGGTCTATGCCGCCAGCGCATTCAGCTCTGCTGCCTCACGACTTGCCAGCAGCAGCCGTGCGGACAAGGTTCCGCAAGGCTGCTCCGGAGTTCACGACACAGGCCGCCTGGTGCGAGGCGTCGACCGCGCTGTGAGGAATGTCGCGAAGCGGTCCAGCGCGCCGCTGCGTTCACGCAACGGCAGCAGCAAGCCGATGTCACGGAATGCCGCGGGCGCATGCCAATGCAGTTCCACCAGATGCCCCCCATCCAGCAGATGCCGCACCACGCTGCACGGCAGCAGCGCCAGCAATTCCTTCTTGGCAAGCAGCGCCCAGACCATCGTTGGTGACGTGGTCAGCACATTGCAAGTCTTCGGCGGCTGCGCGGAGTCCGCGAAGAGTTCATCGAAGGCTTGGCGAGCCGCCACCGGCGCCGGCGTTGTGAGCCAGGTCGCAGCCTCCAGCTGGGCCAGCGACAGCTTTTTCTTCCTTGCCAGCGGATGGCCCGGCGCAGCGACAACGGCGAAGCGGTCTTGCTGCAAAGCGATGAACTCCCACCCCTCCGGCAGCACCTCTGGCGCGCGGCATACGAAGCAGTCGACTTCGCCGGCGGTCAGCAGCGACGGCTGGTTGCCCGCATCGGCCTCCTGCAACTGCACCAGGATGTCAGGGTGGGTGCTGGCGAACGCCGGCAACGCGTCTCCCAGCAGGCCGCTGATGCCTGCGGCAATGGCCGCCACGCGAACGACCGAACTGGCACGGCTTGTGATGGCCACCGTTTGCGTGGCGGCTTCGTCCACCAGCGCCAGCATGCGCCGCGCCATCGGCAGCAGCGCGCCACCCAGCGCCGTGGCGGACATGCCCTTCGAATGCCGCAGAAACAACGCACTGCCAAGCAGCGCTTCAAGGTCCGACAGCGCCTGCGTGGCGGTCGGCTGCGCCATGCCTATCGCGTCGGAAGCGCGCTTGACGGAGCCCAGATCGGCGGTGCGAACAAACACTTCCAGATGGCGCAGACGCGCGCGACTCAGCAGGCGGTTGCGCAGCACGGTGGCGGACAAAGTCATGCGTTGAGGGGTATTGAATATGCCGATATCGAATGGCAAAAAGCGATTGGAAGTCTATCGCTCCAACGACCAAACTGGTGGACGACAAAACATCGAACCGGAGACATTCACTTGGCCCTCTTCAAACACGCACAACGCCTGCGGGCGTCGCTGCTACTGGCTTGCGCCGCCGCGTGCGTCTTGCCCGCCTTTGCGCAGATCTACCCTGACAAACCCATCACGCTGATCGTTCCCTACCCGCCCGGCGCCGCCGTCGACCGCGTGGCGCGGGGGCTGTCGCTGGAGCTTGGCAAGCGCCTGGGCCAGAGCGTGATCGTCGACAACGTCGCCGGCGCCTCCGGCACCGTGGCAGGCAAGCGCATGCTGCGCACGCAGCCTGACGGCTACACCTTGATGATCGGCACGGTCAATGAACTGGTGGTCGCGCCGCCCGTGATGAAGGCGGGCTACACCGCACGCGATTTCACGCCCATTGCAAAGATCTCCAACAACTCGACCGTGCTGGTCGCGCATCCGGGGTTCGCCGCCAACAACGTCGACGAGCTGATCGAACTGGGCCGCAAGAGCCGCGAACCTCTGTTGTCCGGCGCCACAGGCACGGCCACGATGCAGACCTTCGGCGGCACGATGCTGGCCAACGCAGGCGGCTTCAAGATGACCCACGTTGTCTACAAGGGTGGCTCGCCGCTGCTGAACGACCTTGTCGCGGGGCAGGTGCAGCTTGGAACCATCGCGCTCACTTCCGCGCTGCCGTTCATTCGCGACGGCAAGCTCAAGGCCATTGGCATCCTCTCGATGCACCGCGACCCGACGGCCGCCAACATACCGACGGTGAACGAGGGCAAGACCGTCAAGAACGTGCAGGCCGACCTTTGGACCGGCCTGATAGGCCCTGCGCACATGCCTCCCGCGGTGGTGGCCAGGCTGAGCAGCGCGGTGCGCGAGATCATGGCCAGTGCGAGTTACCGGGAAGCCGAATTCAAGTCGGGCAGCGTGGTGGCCGACTTTGCCGAGCCCGCTGCCTTCGGCAAATTCCTCGCGCAGGAAGAAGAGCGCGTGCGCCCCCTGCTCGCCAACGTGAAGCCGGAGTAGAAATTGAGCCTGACATCGCTGCCGCTGAACCGGATAGACATCGCAAGCAACATCGAGAAGGACATCGGGAACGGAATCGAAATCCACTATGTCGAGGCCGGCGCCGGCACGCCGCTGATCTTCGTGCACGGCGGCATGGGCGATTGGCAGTCTTGGGCGCCGCAATGGCAGGCGTTTGTGCCGCACTTTCGCTGCATCAGCTACAGCCGCCGCTTCAGTTCACCGAACCGCAACCTGCTGGCTTCCACCACGCACTCGGTCATTGAAGAGGCGCACGACCTTGCCGGTTTGATGGACGCCATTCATGCCACACCCGCGGTGTTGGTAGGCACGTCGTATGGTGCGTACACCGCACTCGCGCTGGCCTTGCGCTGGCCGGAGAAAGTGCGAGCCCTCGCGTTGACAGAGCCACCCGTGCTGCCGTTCGCAGACCGCGTGCACGGCGGACGAGAGGCCCGCGAGCTCTTCGAGCGCGAGGTGCTGCGACCATCGGACGCGGCGTTTGCGTCAGGCGACATCGACCATGCGATCGACATCCTCACCGGAGGAATCAACGGGCGCGACAGCAAGGAAGCGATGTCAGAAGCCGGGCTGGCCGGCCGCCGTCGCAACGCGCAGGCGATGCGCGCGCTCGCCCTGTCGAGCGAGCCCTATCCCGCGCTGAGCGTCGAAGCGCTGGCCGCGCTCCAGACTCCGACGTTGCTGCTGCGCGGCGAACGAACCCAACCCATCCACCGCGCGATATCCGGCGCGCTTGCGGGGCTGATGCCCCATGCAAGCACGATCGAAGTTCCGGCAGCGGGGCATGGCGTGCATCGCGACAACCCGGCGCTTTTCAACTTGGTGGTGCTTCGCTTTCTTGCGGGTCAACACATGGCGTAAGACGGACCTTCGGCTCCAACTTCGATTGCTCGCAAGGCATCCCCATTTCCAGGGATGACGCAACACTTGATCGCAAGCACACAGTGGGGCGCGGTGTCCCACGTGGTCACGCGCATATGTTCACTTCCCTCGGCCCCAATACGCGTGAACAATCGGGCCATGTATTTCCACCCACTGCTGGTTGGCCTGCCAGCAACACAGCGTGCGGCGCTCGCCAAAGCGAGCCACCTTCGCTTCTACAAGCGAAACGATCAGATCCTCCTCGCGGGCGAATCGACGGACCAGGTGTATTGCGTTGGGAGCGGGCTGTTGCGGGCGGTCATTCCGGGCCGTGTCGTCGGCTCGGAGGTGACGACGGAGTTCTTCCGTCCGAACGAATTCGTGTGCGACGTTCCAATCAGCTACAACCGCTACATGTCCGTCCAAACGGTTGTGGCGGCACTGCCCTCCACGGTCTACCTGGTGCCCATCGCGGTCATGCGCGACCTGTGCGCAACCCACCCCGGCGTGGCGGTGGGCCTGCTCGGACTGGCGATGAAGCGCATGGACCTGCTGCGCTTGCACCTTCAACACGTGCAAGCGCTGTCGGCCCAGGATCTGGTGTGCCGCATCCTGCATCAGTTGACGGACCTCGCACCGGCCGGCGCGAGCTGCTACGACAAGCGCATCACGCAAGCGGTCATCGCCTCCTATTCGGGCTTGTCGCGCGAGGTCGTGAACAAGACCATGCGTGAGTTCGAAAACCGCGGCCTCGTGCGTCGTGACGAAGACGGCATCTACGTTGCGGACTATGCTCAAGTACCTGTTCACACGAGCCCGGCAAGCGCCCGCATCGACTCGCGCATGTCTTCGCTGTGAACGCAGAACCTCACAAGCCTGCGTCAGTCCGATGCAGTTCGAGCAGGCCCCGCAAAAGATCATTCATGCGGGTCTCCTCACAAACTCCCGGCAATCACCTCCCTCACCCACCGGTGCCCCGCATCCCGATGCCTTCGCTCATGCCACAGCATCGCCATCTCGTACCCCGGCACCTCCAGCGGCGCTTCCACCACCCGTAACCCAGGCGCCCCGCGCGCCAGCCGCTCCGGCAGCATCGCCACCATGTCGGTCGTGGCCAGCACCGACATCATGAAAAGAAAGTGCGGCACCGACAGCACCACGCGCCGCGTCAAACCCTTCGCTGCCAGCGCCTCGTCCGTCGGCCCGACGAAGCCACCGCCGCCCAGAGACACCACCACGTGCTCCAACGCGCAGAACTGCGCAAGCGTGGGCCGGCGCCTCAGGCGCGGGTGCCCTGCCCGCCCGGCCAGCACATAGCGTTCATGGAACAGCACGCGACGGTGCAAGCCGGGCGGCGCACCCACGCTGGTGTGAAAGAACAAATCGATCTCGCCCTGCTCCAGTTGCCGCGCCATGCGCGACGGCACCGCCTCCAACACGGCCAGCCGCGTGTGCGGCGCCTCGGTGCGCAGCCTGGTGAGCGCGGGCAGCAGGATGGCTGACTCGGCGTAGTCGGCCGCTGCCACGCGCCATGTGGTGGTCGCTTGCGCGGGCTCGAAGGGGCGCGATGGCGCGACCGCGCGGCCCAGCCCTTCGAGCGCTTCGCGCAATGGCTCGCGCAGTTCGTCGGCGCGCGCGGTGGGCCGCATGCCGCGTTGCGCGGGCACCAGCAGCGGGTCGTTGAACACCTCGCGCAGCTTGGCCAGTTGCACGCTGACCGAAGGCTGAGACAGGTTCAACCGCTCGGCGGCGCGGGTCACGTTGCGCTCGGTCAGCAGGGTGTCCAGCGTCACCAGCAGGTTGAGGTCGAGGCGGCTGAAATTGTTCATGGCAATGGCTGGAATTCGATCTATTCATTTCCAATATATCGCCACGCTGCCTAACCTGCGGGCATCTTCACTCGAACCCCTGCAAAACCGTGAACATCCTGCTGGTCCTTGCCCATCCCGAACCCGACTCTCTCAACGGCGCGTTGCATCGCTTCATGCTCGAGCGCCTCGCGGCCTCGGGCCACTCCGTGCGCACGTCCGACCTGTACGCCATGCGCTGGAAGCCTGCGCTCGACGCCGACGACTTTCCCGCGCGCGACAGCGCCGTGCGCTTCGACCCTTCGCTCGAATCGCTGAAGGCTTTCGAGGCCGGCACGCAGACCGCCGACATCGCTGCCGAGCAGCAAAAGCTGCTGTGGGCCGACGCCGTCATCGTGCAGTTTCCGCTGTGGTGGTATTCGATGCCGGCCATCCTCAAGGGCTGGTTCGAGCGCATCTACGCGTACGGCTTCGCCTACGGCGTGGGCGAGCATTCAGAGACGCATTGGGGCGACCGCTTCGGCGAAGGCACCCTGGCCGGCAAACGCGCGATGGTGGTCACGACGACCGGCGGCTGGGCCTCGCACTACGCGCCGCGCGGCATCAACGGGCCGATGGACGACCTGCTGTTTCCCATTCAGCACGGCATCCTGTACTACCCGGGCTTCGACGTGCTGCCGCCGTATGTGGTGCACCGCACGCACAAGGTGGATGCCGCTGCGTATGCGCGCATCACCGAGGAACTGGGCCAGCGGATGGACATGCTGTTCACCGCCGACCCCATTCCCTTCCGCCCCCAGAACGCCGGCGACTACAAGATTCCCGCGCTCACCCTGCGGCCCGACATTGCGCCGGGGCAGGCAGGGTTCGCGGTGCACAGCGCACCGACCGCAGGCCGCGGCTAATGCGCTTCAGGCCTTATTCCGCTTCGATGCCCGCAGCCTTCACGATGCGGCCCCACTTCTGCGACTCGGCCGTCTGAAACTTGCCCAGCTCTTCGGGCGAGCTGGTGAACACCTCGGTGCCCGTGGGTTCGTAGAAGGCCGTCTTGGCGGCTTCGCTCTTCGCGGCCTTCACCAGCAGCTCGTTCAGGCGCTTGACCACGGCGGGCGGTGTCTTGGCGGGCGCGTAGGCCGCGAACCAGTAGCCCATTTCATAGCCCTTCACGCCAGCTTCGGAAATGGTCGGCACATCGGGCGCCAGTGGCGAGCGCGCGGCGCTGGAGATGCCCAGCGCGCGCAGCTTGCCGCCCTTCACCTGCGGCAGGCCGGTGGCGGTGTCGGTGATCATCATGTTGATCTGGCTGCCCAGCAGGTCGGTCACGGCCAGCGTGTTGCTCTTGTAGGGCACGTGCAGCAGCTTGATGTCGGCCATCTGCTGCAGCAGCTCGCCCGCCATGCGGCTGGACGAACTGCCGCTGCCAAAGCTGTACTTGCCCGGGTCCTTCTTGGCCAGCGCAATGAACTCGCCCACGCTCTTGGCGGGGAACGCGGGGTTCACCACCATGATCTGCCCGCCCTTGCCCAGCGCGGTGATGGGCGCGAAGTCTTTCACGGGGTCGTACGGCAGCTTCTTGAACAGGTGCTCGTTGGCCGCGTGCGTGGTGTTGGTGGTGATGAGCACCGTGTAGCCATCGGCAGGTGCCTTGGCCACCGCCTGCGAGGCGATGAAGCCGCTGGCGCCGGCCTTGTTGTCGATGATGACGGCCTGCTTGGTCTCCGCGGCAATCTGGTTGCCGATGGCGCGCGCAATCTGGTCGGTGGCGGTGCCGGCCGCGAAGGGCACGACGAAGGTGATCGACTTTTCCGGAAAGGCCTGTGCATGGCCCAGCAGCGGCGCCAGGGCCAGGGCGGCGGTCAGCATGGTGAGGGGAAATCGTTTCATTGTTTTGTCTCCGAATGGGAAGTGCGAAAGGGTCAGGGGAAATTGAAAAGGCGCTGCTACGGCCCGGCCAGCAAATGCAAGAGCGCGCGCGGCACGCGAACGGGCATGTCGAGCAGCAGAAAGGACAGCGCCTTGCCGTGCGCATCGAGGTTCAGCGCATCGTTCACGCCGCCGTCGAGCACCGCGTCGAGCACGAAGTTCATCGCATGCAACCTGGGCAGCACGAAGCGCTGCACCTGCGAGGGCGCGCGGTGCCGAAACTGCGCGGCCACGCGCTCGGGCGTGAGCTGGTCGAGCAACAAAGGGAACAGGTCGGGGTGCCAGGCGATCACGCTGATGTTGGAGCGGTCGCCCTTGTCGCCGGTGCGGCCGTGTGCGGCGCGATAGAGCGGCACGTCGATCATGTCGGTGGTGGTCATGCAAGGTCCTCCGCATCCATCAGCTCGAAGCGCACCGGCACCGACTCGCGCGGCAGCAGGCACGACAGCGTGTTCAGGCGCGGCGTGAGCGCGGTGCGCACACCGCCACCACCGGCAGGGCCGCAGGTGTAGAGCGCCATCACTTCGCGCGTGAGCCGCTCGGCCTGCGCGCGATCGGTGTGCGTCGCGGCCACGCGCAGGCGCACGTCGCGCAGCCCTGCGTCTGGCGTGTCCGCCAGCGCGCGGCCGGCGTCGTCGCCCAGGATGCTCAGCGCGCCGATCAGGTCCACACGCAGCGTGAGGCCGTGCAGGCGCTTCGTCAGCACGTCGGCCGCAAGCCGGGCACGGGCCTCGGCGCGCGGGCCGGCGTAGGAGATTTCTCCTTCGGCGAGCCAACCGCCTTCATGGCACACGTTGACCTTGTAGCGGCTTGGGCGTTCATGGCCGCGCACGCCGGAAAGCTCGACGCGGTCGGCACCGTCGGCACCGTCGGCACCCTCGGCACCCTCGGCACTGGGCAAGGCGCGCACCTCGGCATCGGCAATGTCGGCCACGACGTCGGGCGTCAGGTAGGCGGCGGGGTCGTGCACTTCGTAGAGCAGTTGTTCCGTCACCGTGGCCTCGGTCACCAGGCCTCCGGTGGCGTCGGCCTTGCCGATGGTGCAGCGGCCGTCGGCGTCGATCTCCGCAATGGGGAAGCCCACCGCCTCGAGCCCCGGCACGTCTTTGTAGCCGGGGTCGGCAAAGTAGCCGCCGCACACCTGCGCGCCGCATTCGAGCAGATGGCCCGCCATGGTGGCGCGGCCCAGTCGGTTCCAGTCGTCGGCGCGCCAGCCGAAGTGCGACATGGCGGGCCCGACCGTCAAAGAGGGGTCGGCCACGCGGCCGCACACCACAATCTGCGCGCCCGCGTCCAGCGCCGCGGCAATCGGCTCGGCGCCGATGTAGGCGTTGGCGCTGACCATGCGAATGCCGTCCATCTGCGCGCCCAGCGCTTCGTTCAGCAGCGCGCGGTACTCGGGCCCGGACAGGTCGTCGCCCTCTACCACCGCAATGCGCGGCGCGCTCGTTCCCAGCTCGCGCGCCATGCGGGCGATGTGCCGCGCGGCGGCGCGCGGGTTGGCCGCGCCAAAGTTGCTCACGATGCGAATGCCGTGCGCCAGGCAACGTGCGAGCACCGGGCGCAGCATGTCGTCGAGCAGCGGCTCGTAGCCGGCCTCGGGGTTGGCGCGGCGGCGCAGCTGGGCCAGGGCCAGCGTGCGCTCGGCCAGCGTCTCGAAGATCAAGAAGGCGCGTTGCCCCGCGGGTCCGCTGGCCAGCCGCGCGATCAGCGTGTCGACCACGGGGCCGGCGGCGTCGGTGCGGTCACCCGAAAAGCCGGCGGCGCAACCGATCAACAGCCGGGGCGGTTCAATGGAGTTCATTGGCGTGCACTGTAGGCAGCGGCCCGTCATCCGTAAAATAGAAAGTTCGGATCGATTGATCTGCTTTTCAAATAGCCGCCTCCCGTTCCATCCATGCGAAAGACGCCCGACCTCTCCACCCGGCAGCTGCGCGCCTTTCTGGCGCTGGCCGAGCACCGCAACTTCACGCGCGCGGCGCAGACCAGCCACCTGTCGCAGCCCGCGTTCAGCGCGCTCATTCGCACGCTGGAAGACGCCGTCGGCACGCGCCTGTTCGACCGCGACACGCGCAGCGTGCAGCTCACGCCGGAGGGCACGCTGTTCGAGGGCGCCGCGCGCCGGCTGCTCGACGACATGGCCAGCGCCATGGGCGACCTGGCCGACCACGTGGAGCGCCGCAAGGGACGCGTGCGCGTGGCCGCCCTGCCTTCGCTCGCGGCGGGCTGGCTGCCGGCGGTGTTCGCCGAATTCATGCAGGCCTGGCCGGGCATTCGCATCGACCTGGACGATGCGCTGTCGGACGCCTGCATTGCGCTGGTGCGCAGCGGCCAGGCCGACTTTGCGCTTGCCGCCTCAGGCGCAGGTGGCACGGCACACAGCGACCTGCGCGCACGCAAGCTGTGCACCGACCGCTTTCACCTGGTGTGCCGCGCCGACCATCCGCTGGCCCGCGAGCCGCGCCTCACTGCGAAGAAGCTTGCGCCCTACCCTTTCATTCAGATGGCGCGCAACAGCAGCGTGCGCCAGGCGCTAGACGCGGCGCTGCATCCGTTGCGCATGAACGCGGTGTTCGAGGTGGAGCATCTGGCCACGGTCATGGGGCTGGTGGAGGCCGGGCTGGGCATCAGCGTGGTGCCGGCGCTGACGCTCTTTCACTTCCAGCGCGAAACGTTGGTGACACGGCCGCTGCCGGTGGCAGCCCTTACGCGCACGCTGTATCTGGTGCAGCGGCGCGAAGGCAGCCTGTCGGTGGCGGCGCAAACGCTGCACGACCTGATCGTCGCGCGGCTGGGGTCACTGAAGCTGGGCTGAGGTGGGGCCAGTGCATCGAGGAGAGCAGGCCCTCCTTGTTGCGCGCGATCAGTTGGTGCAGCCGCGCTGCGTCGTCTGTGCAGACTTGCCGCAACAGCAGGCCTCCGAAAGCGGCCACGCGCAATGCGACGTCGTTCACTTGATTCCTCCCGGTCTTTTTTGATGAAGCCGGCAACCCCGGTTTTTTCATCCTGGCAGCCCGCTGCCAGGTGAACCGTTGAAGCAAGTCGCCACGGCAAGGGCTTGCCGCAATGGTCTCGACCTGCGAGCCACTCCCCACGACAGCAAGGAAGCCCGCCAAATGGCACACGCATTGCGCATGAAGAGCTTCGGGAGTCGACGCGACGGCGTCCAATGAAGGACCTTCAGGCCCTGCCATTCACAAGATCGGCGGCCTCGCGCAATCCCTGGTCATAAGTCAACTTGATATTGCGACCACTGGTGCAATCCATGTTGATTGCCGCAACAGGCTTGAGGGGTTGCAGGTACACGCGTTGCTCGTGCTCGAACACTTGAGGCAAGTCACTGCGGTGACGTGTCAGCAAAACAAGGGTTCCGGGGTCGTGGGTTCTGCACGTGGACAAAGGCATGCTGTCGTAGAAGCCGCCGTCCAGTGCCGCGCGCCCCTCGATTTGAAAAGAAGGGGTCAAGGGCACGGCGGCTCCCGACGCCAGCAGCAAATTGCGCGCAGCATTTAGATCGACGCTCTGAGCCAGATCGAATTGCTCGGAGCGAAACCCGAGCCGATGCGGCAGTCGCGCATGAAAGCTTTTGAGCCAGAACTTTTCTGTCGAATACAGCGCCAGCGCCAGCGCGGTCGAAACTGCGACCGGGAGAAAGGAAATGGGGCGAGTGATGGCCACTTCAATCTTGAGCGGCGCCCGCTTCAAACGCGCCAGATCGCTGTCATCCAGAAAGCTGTTGATCCACTCCGGAAAAATATGCGACAACACAAAGGGGCGTTGCCCTTTGAGCAGGTTGCGCCATTCGACGTTTCGGGCGATTGCATCGAATCGCACCATCCCCTGGGCCAAGGAATCTTTGATGCGCCCTGTCGCAAAAGCGGTTGCAATGCTCGCGCCCGCACTTGCGCCAATGAACCTCGCCGGCTGCCAACAACGGCGTTGCGACAAGGCCTCGAGCACACCGCCTTGCCACCAGCAACGATTGCCGCCACCAGCAAACACGATGCTCTGATAGGTTCGACTCAAGAACTGCGACGAAGTAAGGGAATTGGAGGAGTTGAACGACATCGCCCCATCTTATGGAGCGCCTGCGTGAAGGAGAAACGGCGTTCGTGACTGAATGCTCAACCGCGTCTTGAAAGCGTGTTCCCAGAGCGCATGGGCCGTTGCTTCTCGCCCGTCACTGATCGAGGCGAATGCCCACCTTGGCAATGATCGCGCCCCACTTGCGGCCTTCGCTGTCGATGAAGGCCTTGAACGCCTCCGAAGAGCCGCCGCCCACCACCAGCCCCTGGGCGGCCAGCAGCTCGCGCACGGCCGGGTCTTGCAGCACGGTGTTGACGTCGGCGTTGATGCGGCGCACCACCTCGCTCGGCGTGCCGCTGGCGGTGAACAGACCGTTCCACGCGAGCGACTCGAAACCGGGGTAGCCCGACTCGGCCACCGTAGGCAGGTCTTTCATCAGCTCGGAGCGCTCGGCGCTGGTAACGGCGATGAGCCTCACGCGCTGTCCGTGAATGAGCGGCAGCAGCGCGGGTGCCACCGAGAACAGCGCCTGCGTGTCGCCCGCGGCCAGCGACAGCCCCGCGGGCGGCGAGCCCGCATACGGCACGTGCACCGCCTCGATGTGGGCCACGCTGCGAAACAGCTCCATCGTTAGGTGCGACGAACTGCCCGCCCCCACCGACGCATAGCTGAACCGGTCCCCCTGCTGCTTCGCCCATTCGACGAACTCGCCCAGCGTGTGGGCCGGGTTGCTCGCCTGCACCGCGAGCACGTTGGGCTGCGATGTGGTGAGCACGATAGGGAGCAGGTCGCGTGCTGGCGCGTACGGCATGCGGGCGTACAGGTAGGGGCCGAATGCGATCGGCCCGTTGAAGCCGATGCCCAGCGTGTAACCGTCGTGCGGCGCCTTGGCCACCGCGTCCATGCCGATGAGGCCGCCACCGCCGGCCTTGGTTTCGACGATGACGGGCTGCTTCCACATCACGCGCAGGCGGTCGGCCAGGGTGCGCGCGATGAGGTCGAGCGAGCTGCCGGCGGATGCGGGAACGATCAGGCGTATGGGTTTGGTGGGCCAGTCTGAAGCCAGGGAATGAGACTGGGATTGAGCCTGGGCGCCCAGGGACACGAGCCCGGCGAACAGCACGGTGAGGAAAGTGGCGAGCGGGTTCTTCTTCACTGCGGTCTTTTTGGGTGGATCGGCTCCGGGGCGGCGAAACGTTGCGTAACTTGCGCGACCGGTGGTCGGGCGGGAATTATCGGGTTGCCGTCGAACCGGCCGCGCGAAAGGCGTTTTTGTAGGCCGGCTGTTTGCAGAGGCCGCAGAAGCCTTGACCACGTCGCCAATGGGTAGATTTTCGGGGGGCTTCAATTTGGCGCGGCATCGCGGCAAGATGCGCGTCCGCCGATTCTTGCGTCATCACGACCCGATTGAAGGAGCTGCCCATGTTCGCCACGCCAGAACGCACCATCAAGACCCCCGGCCCCGAACACCCGATCACCATTGCGAAGAACCCGCTTCGCGTGGTGGTGTCGGTCGACGGACACGTCATCGCCGACACGCGCGATGCGCTGACCTTGCGGGAGGCGCACTTCGGCACCGTGCACTACATACCGCGCAAGGACGTCAACATGTCGCTGCTGCAGCGCAGCGCGCACGCCACCTACTGCCCGTACAAGGGCGAGGCCGCGTACTACAGCATTCCCGCGGGCGGCGAGCGCTCGGAGAACGCGGTGTGGACCTATGAGTCGCCCTACGACCCGGTCGCGCCCATCAAGGACCATGTGGCGTTCTATGCGGACCGGGTGGGGCCTATCGAAGAGCGCGTGGTTTAGTGGTTCAGCGGGCGCACTGCGGCCTTCTCACACCAGCCCAGCCAAAGAAAAAGCCGGGCCCTGCTCTCGCGGGGTCCGGCTTTTGTGCGTGGCGTCTCGCCTTTTCAACTCGACTGCGAGAGATTCAGCGAGGCCTTTGCAATTACAGCGGCAGCGCGTCACCGCGGGCTGCGGCACGGGCCGCGGCGCGCACGGTGGAGCGGTCCACACCGCTGGCCAGCACCGGGGCCACGCGGGAGGTCACGCCTTCGGCGTAGGGGTTCTCGCTGTGCGCGGCGGCCACGGCTTCGGCGCGGATGGCGGCGCGGCTGGTGTTCGAGGCGGTCAGTTGCAGCGGGCCTTGGTTGGCGCCGTCGGCGTAGGGGTTGGCGCTGTGCGCGGCAACCACGGCCTGGCTGGAAACGTCGGCGCGGCTGGTGGCCGAGGTCAGTTGATGCACACCGTCATAGCTTTCGGCATGGGCGGCGCCAGCGGCGGCCAGCAGAGCGAGGGAGATGGCGGAGAGGAGCTTCGAGGCGGTCATTTGGATTTCCTTCAATTGGTTTCGGTTTCTTTCTTGCCTGGATCAGCTGAAGGGCTGGTCCATGGGATGAAGTTTGCGCCGATAACCTGGTGAAAACCCTAGGCAAAAAGAACCGCGGTGTTCATGTGATGGAAACAATGGCGCGGCTTGCGGCTACGTCCCGATGCCTCGCGCGTGCTCACGCGGCCTCACGCGGGCTCACACGCCCTGCCGCAACGCCGGCATCGCTTCCTGCGCGAACAGCCTCATGCCGACCAGCGCCTCCTCCCGCGCCAGCGCGCCGTTCCCATTGAACACGCAGCGCAACTGCCGCACACCCGTGCGCGCCACCAGTTGCCCGATCTGCGCCACGCACGCCTGCGGATCGCCCATCACCACCTGCTCGCGCAGCACGCGTGCCACGTCCAGCACCGGCAACTGATCGGGCGCCACGCCGCGAAGCCGCGCGAAGTGCAGTCGGCGCGCATGCAGCAGCGGCAGCAGCCGCTCAGCCTGGGCCAAGGCTTCCGCCTGCGTCGCGCCAATGCAGACATGGCGCGACAGCGAAGAGCCGGCCAGCATCCGCGCCTGCCCTTGAATATCGCTTTCAGCAAACGCCGCCGCCACGTGCCCAAGCTGCGCCGTCTCCGGTGGCTCCAGGCTCAGCAGCAACGGAAACCCGTGCGCCACCGCAAAGCCCATCGTCTGTGCCGTCGAGCCCGCGATGTACAGCGGCGGGTGCGGTCGCTGCACGCAGGCCGGGCCCACCGTCTGCGCATCGAAACGCCAAGGCCCATCGTTGGAAGACACGGCCTTGCCACTCAGGGCATCGCGCAGCAACAGGCAGGCGCGCTCGAAGCGCTCGCGCGTGGTGGCGGGGTCTATCTGCAGCGCGCGCAGGGTCGATGGGTCGGTGCCCCGGCCGATGCCGATGTCGATGCGCCCTTCGCTCTGCACGTCGAGCTGCGCAATCTCTTCGGCCAGCAGCAGCGGGTGGTGCAACGGCAGCACCAGCGCGGAGATGCCCACGCGCAGCCGCTCGGTGCGTGCGAGCAAGGCGGCGGCCAGCAGCATCGGCGACGGGTACGGCCCGCCGCCCTGCAACAGCCGAAATTCATGGAACCACACACCGTCGAAACCCAGCCGCTCGGCCTGCGCGAAGAAGGCCAGAAACGCGCGGTGGTCGCCGAGCGTGGCTTCGCGCGAGTAGCCCGCCAGGTCGATGCGCAGTGGCGTGTTCATGCCGGAGTTCCTTGGCCAGGCACACCCGTGAAGAAGCGCAGCGCGCCAACGTCATGCGATGCAATCGGCGCGCCATAGGCCGACGACAGCAGCGCAGGCGTCAGCACCTCGGCAGGCGCCCCATGCGCCAGCAGCCGCCCACCCGACACCAGCGCCAGCCGCTCGCACCAGGCGCTGGCCACATGCAGGTCGTGCAGCACCACGACCACCGCGCGCTGCATTGCCGTCTCGCGCAGCAGCGCCATCAGCCGGTGGTGGTGCGGAATGTCGAGGTGCGCGGCGGGCTCGTCGGCCAGCAGCAGCGCGGGGCTGTGCGCCAGCGCGCGGGCCACGCTCACGCGCGCCTTCTCGCCGCCCGAGAGCGTGGCGAAGCGGCGCGTGAGCAACGGCCCCAGCTCGCAGCGTTCGACCAGCGCGGGTGACAGCGCGGGCGCATTGAGCTTCAGCAGTTCCGTCACGCTCAGGTCCCAGTGGCTCGCGCCCTGCTGCGCCACATAGCCGATGTGCCGCGCGAACTCGCGCGCGGGCCATTGCTGCAACGGGCGCCCGCGCAGCAGCACGCGCCCGGCCGACAGCGGCATCAGCCCCAGCGCCGCGCGCAGCAACGTGGTCTTGCCCGACCCGTTAGGCCCGACGATGCCGAGCAGGCCGCGCTCGGGCACCGCCATGCTCACACCGTCGAGCAGCAAGCGACGCCCGACACATACGCCGACGTCTTCAAAAGCCAGCGCATCGCTCATGCCCGCCTCCACAGCAGCAGCGCCAGAAAGAACGGCCCGCCGATCAGCGCCGTGAGCAGGCCCGCTGGAATTTCGCTGGGCGCCAGCGCGGCACGCGCCACGCCGTCGACCAGCACCATCAAGATGCCGCCGGCCACCGCGCAGGCGGGCACCAGGCGCGCATGCAGCGGGCCGATCCACCAGCGCAGCACGTGCGGCACGATGAGCCCCACAAAGCCGATGAGCCCGCCCCAGCTCACGGCCAGCGCGGTCGCCAGCGAGGCCACCAGCACCGCCCATGCCGCAAAGCGCGGCACGCGCACGCCCATGCTGTGTGCGGTGTCTTCGCCCATGCCGAGCGCATCGAGCCCGTAGGCCAGCGAGCGCACCAGCAGCACCAGCACGGCCAGCACCGCGAACAGCACCGCCACCTCGCCGGGCGTGGGCGTTTGCACGCCGCCCAGTTGCCATGAGATGACCGCGCGCAGGTTGGTCGACTCGTCCCCGTACACCATGAGGATCAGGCTGCGCAGCGCCGCCAGAATGGCGGCCAGCGCCACGCCGGCCAGCAGCAGGCGACCGGCCTGCCATTCACCGCCGAGCCGCCCGACCAGCAGCACCAGCCAGCTCGCGCCCCACGCGCCCAAAAAGGCCAGCAACGGCAGGCTGAACGCGGGCGGCAAAAAGGCCGGCAGCAGCAACGCAATGGCCGCGCCCACGGCCGCGCCGCTCGCGCTGCCCAGCAGATAAGGCTCGGCCAGCGGATTGCGAAACACCCCCTGAAACACCAGCCCCGCCAGCGACAGGCAGGCCCCCACGAAGAAGGCGCCCGCCACGCGCGGCGCGCGCCACACGCGCACCAGTTCCGCGTCCAGCGAGCCGCTGGCAAACCAGCGCGTGGGCCACACCGTGCCCGCGCCGATGCTCAAGGCCAGCGTGACGGCCATCACTGCGGCAAGGCCCAGCACCAGCCACAACGTCACGTTTGAAACGCGCTTTCTATCGTTCATGCAAACAGCTCCGGATGCAACGCCCGCGCGTACTGCTCGACCGCCTCGATCTGCCGCGGCCCAGGTATCAGCTTGTGGCTGCGCTCCAGCACCACCACACGCCCGCTCTTCACCGCGCGCAGGCTGTGCCAACCCGGCCGTTCGGCGATCAGCGCGGCGTCTTTGGGCACCTGCTGCAGCGAAATGATGACGTCGGGGTCGCGCACAAAGATGGCTTCGGCACTCACCTGCTGCGAGCCCTGCAGGTCGGCGAACACGTTACGCCCGCCGGCCCACTGCAGCGCGTCGTTGGCGTAGTGGCCCGTGCCCATGGTCTGGAAGGCGCCGCGCGCGGCAGCGGCCGTTTCCAGGTACACGCTGCGTCGCGGCGACACGGCCACCTTGCCTGCGATGGCCTGCAGGCGCCCTTCCATGCCGGTGCGCAAGGCACGCGCGGCTTCGTCGGCGCCCGTCGCGCGCCCCAGCAGATCGATGTTGCGCAACAGCGAAGGCAAATCAGGATGCGCCAGCACCACCGACGGCACCTGCACCCGCTCGAAGGCCTCCACCAGGCTCAATGCCGAGTAGTGCGATGGCGTCACCACCACCAGGTCGGGCCGGTAGGCGGCCACGGCCTCTGCCGAGTAGCCGAGCGCGCCGCCGATGCTGGGCTTGGCCCGTGCCGACTCGGGCCAGCGCACGCGACCGCCGATGGCGACCACGCGGTCTTCCAGCCCCAGCGCCCAGGCCAGCTCCACGTTGCTGGGGAACACGACGACGATGCGTTGCGGCGGCGCCGCGATGCGCACGCGGCGGCCGATCGCATCGGTCACTTCACGCGGGAACCCTTCAGCGGCGAACGCCAGTGAAGCACTTAACCCGGTCGTCATCAGCGCCATTCCCCTCAGCATCGTTCGCCGCTTCATCGCGCTCAGAAGGTGTAGCGGGCGCGCGCGAAGAAGGTGCGCGGTGCTCCGGCGTTGCCGGCGTCCTGCGCCGAGAGGTCGTCGCCGATGTAGTACTTGTTCGTCAGGTTGTTCACCCCGGCCTGCAGCGTGAGCTGCGGCGTGGC
Source organism: Variovorax sp. H27-G14 (assembly GCF_046156345.1). NCBI lineage: Bacteria > Pseudomonadati > Pseudomonadota > Betaproteobacteria > Burkholderiales > Comamonadaceae > Variovorax > Variovorax sp. H27-G14. The sequence goes on along the minus strand of NZ_JAYLVN010000003.1, from coordinate 116,217 downwards.
CTTGTAGCTCACCGCCACATTGGCCAGCAGGTAGCCCGGCAGCTTCTGCGGGTTGACCACGTTGTCGCGCAGGTAGCGGCTGCCCACGTAGTTGGCCGTGCCCGTCACCGACCACGGCCCCTGCGCCCAGGTCACGCCCGCACCGGCGATGTTGTGCGCCGACATGCGCACCCGGTAGCCGCCGAAGTTGGTGCTGCGCGCGCCGCTGTCGGTGTAGGTTTGAAAGTCTTTCAGGCGCGCGTCTTGCCACGTGTAGTGCAGGTAGCCGTTCCAGTGCTGCGACAGCTGCAGCTGCACCGAAGACTCGATGCCCTTGGCGCGCGAGGTGGCGTTGCTGAACACGAACGAGTCGGGCCCGCTGCGGTAGGCGCGCTGGCCATCGACCTTCTCGGCCTCGAACAGGCTCACCTGATAAGCCCAGGCCTCGTTGGCCGCGCGGCCCTTCACGCCCACCTCTTTGCTGCGCGTGAGCTCGGGACGAAGAATGTCGGGCACCACCACGTTGTTGCGCGTGTTCAGCGCCACGGCCTGCGGGCGGAAGCCTTCGCTCCAGTTGGCGAACACCGCGTGCGTGGCAGTTGCATTGCGCGAGAAGGCCCAGTCGGCGCCCAGCCGCGGGCTGGTGCGGCTGCCCTCCTGCGCGGAAATCACTTGCGTGCCGGAGCGGCCCAGCGTCTGCTCGAACTTGTCGTGGCGCAGGCCGGCGGTGATGCCGAAGGCGTCCCACTCGAGGCGGTCTTGCAGGTAGAAGCTGCGCACATCCTGGTCGAAGCGCGAGAACGTGGTGGCGCCGCGAATGCCGCGCGGGTCGTTGCGCACGTTGGTCACCGGCACGTTGTAGAACGGGCCGCGGTACGTGGGTGCGTTGGTGAAGGTGGGCGAGTCGAGGTTCTGCCAGCCGCGCTCCAGGTTCACGCCCACCTGCAGCTCGTTGCTCCAGCGCTTGCCGCCGGTGAGCCAGGTCAGCGCCACGTCGTGGAACACGCCGCGGTCGGAGGTGTCGCTTTCGGAGTAGCCCTTGTTCACCGCCGCGGGCGGCGGCACGATGGTGATGCCGCCGGCAAAGAAGCGGTCGTAGCGCGAGAAGCTGCTCAGGTGGTTGAGCGACCAGCCGCCGCCAAAGTCGACCTTGTTCTTCCACGCGATCGACTGGTAGTCGCCCACCACGTACGAATCAGGTATGCCGTAGTTGTCGCGCGAGGTGATGGCGAACATCGGCTTGCCGTACTGCAGCGGCACGATGGAGCCACGGTCGCCGCGCACGTGCGAGTCGTAGATCTGAAAGCCCGTGGTCCAGCTGTTGGTGACGGCAAAGTCGCCGCCCAGCACGGCCGCCGTTTGCGCGCGGCCCGCGTCGCGCTGAAAGCCCTTGTAGTCGTTGTTGGCCGCGCCGATGTACAGGTTGCCGCGCTCGAAGTCCCAGCGGTAGCGCACGCTCGCGTCCTTGCGCCCGAAGCTGCCGAGCGTGGTGCTCACGCTGCCGCCGGCGCGCTCGGGCTTCATGAAGAACTGCGCCACGCCGCCAATGGCGTTCTTGCCGTACAGCGCCGAGGCCGGCCCCTTGATGAACTCGATGCGGTCCACCAGGTCGGGCGCGATGAGCGTGATGTCGGCATTGCCCTGCAACTGGCGCAGCGGCACGCCGTCGATGAGCACCAGCACGTCCTGCGTGTCGCGCAGGCCGCGCGTTTCAAAGCGCGTGTAGTAGTTGCCCTGCGTGCCGAACTGCAGGCCCGGCACGGTGCGCAGGGTGTCTTCCAGCGTGACCGCGCCCATGGCGTCCATTTGCGCGCGCTCTACCGAGTAGGTGGTGAACGGAATGCGCAGCGGATCGGCTTCTAGCCGGGTGGCGGTGGAGATGGTTTTTTTCTCGTTGACCGTGAGCGTGGGCAGCGCATCGGCGGCCTTCGTTTCCTGCGCGGAGGCGCCGGAGAGCGCCAGCAGCAGGCTCGCGCCGATGAGGGAGGTGTGGGGGCCGGAGAGGGCCTGAAGGCCGAGGTGATCGCGCACGCGTTGTTCCTTGTGGCCCGCACGCCCGCGGACCGTTTCACAGAAGCGAACGCCAAAGAAAAAACACCTGCACGACATCGGCAAAAGCGCGCACGCACAAAGGCACGCGGCACCTGCCGACCCGGACAAACGCACTCCCGCAGCGTCCGAAGGCGATTGCGAAGGCCGGTATCCGGGCTTGCGAATTGCCAGGGTGTCGCATGCTTTTTTGCAGCGCACACCCAGGCGGAACACCCTGCCTTCCCACGCCCGAAGGCGCAGTGGCTGCGCATGCCATGCAGGCATGCACACAGGGGGTTCCAGATCCGCTTACCGTTGCGGGGGCAGCGCAGGCATTGCCATGTCTGAGCGACGCGGCGCACCTGCTTCCCGTTTAACCCCCGTGGCCATGTGGCTGGCGGGGGCACCTTCGAACCGTTGAATTGCGCGGCAGCACGTCCCCAGGAAGAACTGCTGCGCAAAGGGGCGGAATTATAGGGACCGTCAGTGCGCAATCAGTGCGTCGTCAGTCCAGCAGCACGCCGCCGAGCACCGTCGACACGATGCTTTCGAGCGCCTGGTCGTAGTGCGCCGCGGTGAGCTTCTTCACCTGCAGCACGGCGTTGACGATGGGTTCGTAGTCGGCATAGAACTGGGTTGCGGCCCAGAGCATGAACAGAAAGTGCCGGGGGTCGATGGTGCGAATTTTCTTGGCCGCCATCCAGGCCTCGAACACCTCGATGCTGGCCGCCGTGCTCTTGGCAATGTGGGCCCGGTCGGCGGCCGAAAGAAAGGTGCCGCCGCGCACCACCTCGTTGGCGAACAGGCGCGCCTCCAGCGGGTTCTTGCGCCCGAGCTTGAGCTTGGCTTGCACGTAGGCACGCAGTGCCACGGCGGGCTCGGTGTCGGCCTTCAGGATGCGCAGTGCGCTGTCCCACTCTTCCAGCAGCGGCGCGAAGGTGGCGCTGTACAGCTCTTCCTTGGTGGCGTAGTAGTAGTAGACGTTGGCCTTGGGCAGCTCCGCCACGGTGGCGATCTCTGCAATGCGGGCGCCGTCGAAGCCCTTGGCGGCGAACACCTCGCTCGCGGCCTTCAATATCTTGCGCTTGTTGGCCGCCCGGATCTCCCTGTCCGCTGGGGTTTCCGGTTTGGGAAGTCTGGAAGGTCGGGGAGTTGATGTGTCGCGCATGGGCAATGGATGTCACTGGTGACAGAACGCAAATTTTAGGTGCGCCCCGAAATGGCGCACGGGCAAGCACCAAAAAAATTCTGACCAACTCGTCAATTTATTCCTTAGAATTTCCTGACGAACTGGTCAGCTTTTTTAAGTTTGAATGGAGCCCGATGCCCCAAGCCCTGTGCACCGCCCTGCGCACCGCCCTGCAAGAAACTCTGGCCGACTGGCCAAACGACCTGCCCCCCGCATGGCGGGCCGCGCTGGGCGATGTGGCGCTCGACTTCGCGGGCATCGACCCCGCGCTCGATCTGCACGCATGGGAGCCGATTTTTCCGGCGCGCAAGGGCCGCCAGCTGGCAGGCATGCCCCACGGCGCGCACATGCTCAAGGCCTTCGACAGCGTGATGCCCGCGGGCGTGCGATGCGTGGTGCTGGGGCAAGACCCGTATCCGTCGATCGACATTGCCACCGGCCGCGCCTTCGAGGTGGGCAACGTAGCGCAGTGGCGCGAGCTCGACAAGATGTTCACCAAGAGCATCCGCGCCTGGGTGCAGATGCTGGCCGAGGCACGCACCGGAAACGCGGGCTACGGCGGCAGCTTTGCCAACTGGCCGCGCACGCTGCAAGACATCGAATCGGGCGTGCTGCCCTTCGAGACACCCGCCACGCTGTGCGACCGCTGGGCCGACAGCGGTGTGCTGCTGCTCAACACCTCCTTCACGCTCAGCCGCTTTCAGGTGGCGATCGACCCGCACCAGTCGCACGGCCACCTGGTGCTGTGGAAGCCGCTCATTGCGGCGGTGCTGTCGCACCTGTTGCAGCGCGGTGAGCCGGTGGTGTTCATGGGCTTCGGCGCCTCCGCGGCCGAGGCGTTGCAGGCCGCGGGCATTGCGCAAGGCCGGCACGGCCACGTCGCCTGCCTGCTGCGCGAGCACCCTGCCTATGCAGACGCCGTGCTGGGCCTGCCCAACCCCTTCGCGCTGTGCAACGCCCATCTCGCCGAGATGGCCTGCGACCCCATTCCCTGGTGAGACCCGGTGACCCCATGAACCAAAACCACAACTACAAAAGCAGCGACAGCGACAACGCCGACAGGAACGACTACGACTACATCGTGGTGGGCGCCGGCTCCGCGGGCTGCGCGCTGGCCGCCCGGCTCAGCGCCCGCCCCGCCACGCGCGTGCTGCTGCTGGAGGCCGGCGGCAAAGATTCGAACCCCCTCTTTCGCCTGCCGATGCTCATGGGCAAGCTGTTTCAGTCGGGCATCTACAACTGGCACTTTCACTCGGAGCCGGAGCCCAACCTCAACGGCCGCAAGATCTATTGGCCGCGCGGCAAGGTGCTGGGCGGCACGTCGACCATCAACGGCATGATCTACGTGCGCGGTGGCAAGCAGGACTACGACGGCTGGGCCGCCATGGGCAACCTGGGCTGGTCTTACAAAGACGTGCTGCCTGCCTTCAAGCGTTCCGAAGGCCACATTCAGCGCGAAGGCGTGTTCCACAACACCAAGGGCGAGCTCACCGTGTGCCGCGCGCGCGGCTGGAACGCGCTGCTCGACGTGTTCTGCCTCGCGGGCCAGCAGGCCGGCTACCCGCTGAACGACGACTTCAACGGCGCAAGCCAGCTCGGCTTTGGCCGCTACGACTTCACCATCAAGCAGGGCAAGCGCTGGTCCACGTCCTTCGCGTTCCTGCGCCCGGCGCTGAAGCGCAGCAACCTCAAGGTAGTGACCCGCGCGCTCACGCACAAGGTGCTGGTCGAAAAGAACCGCGCCGTGGGCGTGGCCTACGAAGTGCTGGGCCAGTTGAAGACCGTGCGCGCCCACAAGGAGGTGATTCTTTGCGCCGGCGTCGTCGGCTCGCCGCACCTGCTGATGCTCTCGGGCATCGGCCCGCAGGAAGAACTGGCCAAGCACGACATTGCCGTCCTCAAAGACCTGCCCGGCGTGGGCGGCAACCTGCAGGACCATGTGGACTGCGTGATGTCGTACGAGTGCAAGCAGCCCGTCACGCTCTACAAGGACCTGCGCGCCGACAAGATCGCGTTCTCCGTGGTGCGCGGCATGCTGTTCGGCGAAGGCATCACCACCACCTTTCCGTACGAGGCCGGCGCCTTCATCAAGACCCGGCCGGAGCTTGCGCACCCCGACGTGCAACTGCACTTCATGCCCGCGCTGGAGAAAACGGCGAACCTGTACTTTCCCAACCCGTTCAAGAAATCCACCGTAGAGGCCAAGCACGGTTTCACGCTGCGCGTGGGCCCGGTGAACCCGAGCAGCAAGGGCCGCATCAGCCTGCGCTCCGGCCGGCCCGACGACGCACCGCTCATTCGGCCCAACTACCTGCACACCGACTTCGACCGCCAGACCATGGTGGACGCCATTCGCGCCACGCGCCAGGTCATTGCGCAGCCCGCGTTCGACGCCTACCGCGGCAAGGAGCTGGCACCCGGCCTGGAGAAGCAGAGCGACGAAGACCTCGTGGCCTGGCTGCGCGCCACCGCCATGACCACCTTTCACCCGGTGGGCACCTGCAAGATGGGCCTGGACGACATGGCCGTGGTGGACCACCGCCTGAAGGTGCACGGCATTGCCAACCTGCGCGTGGCCGACGCTTCCATCATGCCGGTCATCTCCAGCGGCAACACCAATGCACCGGCCATCATGATCGGCGAGAAGTGCGCTGAATTCATTCTGGCCGGCCAGTAAACCGCAGCCGTATCCGCATGCCAAGGAGCACTTCATGATCATCGAACACCGCCTCTACACCTTTCGCCCCGGCACCATCGACCAGTGGCGCGACAAGTACGAGCGCGAAGGCCTGCCGGTGCAGCAGCGCCACCTGAACAAGTTCGTGGGCCTGTACATATCGGAGATCGGCCGGCTGCACACCTCGGTGCTGATGTGGGCCTACGACAGCCTGGCCGACCGCGAGGCGCGCCGCGCCGCCATGTATGCCGACCCCGCGTGGCAGTCGTTCATCAAGAGCGTGTGGGCGCTGGACGCGATCCAGAGCCAGGACGTGATGATCATGAACCCCGCGCCCAGCTCGCCCACGCCTTGAGTTCTTCTCACGTTCTTTCCCGAGTTCCTTCCGTCGTCCGTTCTTCCTTCCTCAACCCCAGAGATATCCGCATGACACACCACGCATCCTCCAGCGCCAAGACGCCCCGCCGGCAGCTCCTCAAGGCCGCGGCCGGCCTGGGCGGCGTCGCCATGGCGAGCGCCCTGTATCCGTTGATTGCCAACGCCAAGGGCGGGCTCATCGCGCTGGTGCACACGCAGGCCGCGGGCGACGCCAGCGCGGTCGACGCGATGATTGCGCGGCTCAAGCTGCTGGGCAAGGAAACGGGCATGCAGACCCGCGCCATCTACGCCAAAGACCCGTCGACCTACGAAACCATTTTTCGCACGCTGGCCGACGCCGGCGCGGCCGTGATCGTGTCGACCTTCAACGAGGTGAGCGAGCCCTTCAAGGCGCTGGCGCCCAAGTACCCGAAGACGCAGTGGCTGCAGCTGTTCGGCGACGAGATGAAGCCCGTACTGCCCAACGTGACCACCGTGTCCTACGACTACTACCTGGGCACCTACCTGGCCGGCATCTTCGCGGGCCGCATGTCGACCACGGGCAAGATCGGCTTCATTGGCGGCATGTCGATTCCGCCGCTCAACGCGGACTACAACGCCTTCAAGGCCGGCGTGCTGTCGGTGCGCAAGAACGCCACCGTCACGGTCGCGTTCGCGGGCTCGTTCCAGGACCCAGTGAAGGGCCGCGAAATTGCCACGCAAATGTTCAACGGCGGCATCGACTTCATTCAGACCGATGCAGCCGCCACCGACGCGGGCATCATTGCCGCGGCCAACGACAAGCCCGGCCGGCTGGTGAGCTGCCTCGACCCGGCGCAGTACCCGCAGGGCCCCAAGTCGCTCATTTCCATCGTGAGCCTGCACTTCGGCAAGTCGCTGTACGACGAGGCCTCCAAGATCTTGAAGACCGGCAAGGGCGGCGCGCACCTGAACACCGGGCTGGGCACCGGCGTGGTGGGCCTGGAGCTGTCGCCCGTGTTCCAGAAGGAAGGCGACAAGGCCGTGGCCGCCAAGGCCGAGCAGACCATGGCCGAAATTCGCACCGCGCAGGCCGCCATCTTGAACGGCTCGCTCAAGGTGGCGTTCAACACCGTGCTCTGACCTTGCCGATTTTTTCGACGCTCTGACTCTCTCCTTGCAGACATGAACCCCAGTTCCCCGAACAGCGAGACCCACCCGGCGCGCCCCGCGCTGGTGCTGGACGGTGTCACCGTGCAATACGACAGCGTGAAAGCGCTGTCGAACGTGTCCATCGCTTTCGAGGAAGGGCGCATTCATGCCGTGGTCGGCCAGAACGGCGCGGGCAAGACCACTTTTGCCCGCGTGTGCTCGGGCCTGGTCAAGCCCACGCACGGGCGCGTGCACATCGGTGCGCATGAAATTCGCACCGGCCACGTGAACGCCGCGCGCGCGGCCGGCGTGGAGCTGGTGCACCAGAGCTTTGCGCTGCCGGCCTCGTTCACCGTGGCGCAGGCCATGGAGTTCGGCTCCGAGCGGCACCGCGGCATCTTCACCTCGGGCCAGCTGCACAAGCGCTGGCAGGCGCACCTGGACGGGCTGGGCCTGTCGGTGAGCCCGCGCGAGGTCATTCGCAACCTGCCGATCGAAACGCAACAGGGCATCGAGATTGCGCGCGCGCTGGTCACCGACGCCAAGGTGCTCATCCTCGACGAGCCCACCGCCGTGCTGGCACCGGCCGGCGTGGAGACCTTGTTCGAGCGCATCCGCATATTGAAAAAGCGCGGCGTGACGGTCGTGCTCATCCTGCACAAGATCCGCGAAATGATGGCCATCGCCGACACCGTGAGCGTGCTGCGCCGCGGCGAGCACGTGACCGGCCCCGTGCCATGCGGCAGCACCAGCGCCGCCAAGCTGAGCCAATGGATCATGGGCGACGCCAAGGCGCCTGCGCCCAACAGCGCAACCACCTCACACACCGCACCATCGCGTCGCGACCTGGCGGCACCCACCGTGCTGCAGCTGCAAAACCTGTCCACCAAGCCCGACGCCGAAGGCGCCGCGCTGGCAGACGTGAGCCTGAACATTCGCGCCGGAGAAATCATCGGCATCGCGGGTGTCGAGGGCAACGGCCAGCGCACGCTGGTGCGCGCCATTGCCGCACTGGCACAGACCGCCAGCGGCAGCATCGAACTGGCCGGGCGCGACGTGACCCACAGCGACCTGGCCACGCGTCGCGCGGCGGGCCTGCGCATCATCCCGTTCGAGCGCAACGTGGAAGGCCTCTCGCTCAACAGCAGCCTGTGGGAGAACTGGTCGATGGGCCGGCTGCTGCAAGGCGGCCTGCTCGCGTTCGTGCGACCGTCCAGGCTGCAAGCCGCGTGCGACACCGCGCTGGCGCAATGGGACGTGCGCTATGCCCACTGCGGGCAACCGGCCGGGTCGCTCTCGGGTGGCAATGCGCAGAAGGTGATCTTCGCGCGCGAGGTGGACGCCAGCGCGCGACTCATCATTGCGGCGCAACCCACGCGCGGGCTCGACATCGGTGCCACCGCCTATGTGTGGAAGGCGCTGCGCGAAGCGCGCGACCGGGGCGCCGCCATCATTCTGATTTCTTCGGACCTGGACGAACTCTTCGACATCAGCGACCGCGTGCTGGTGATGCTGCGCGGGCAGGTGGTGGGCGACTACGGCGCGCCGTACGACCTGCGCGAAGTGGGCCAGGCGATGGTGGGAGCGCACGCATGATGGGCCGCATTTTTTCCCCGGCGCGCATGTTGCCCGTGCTTCCCGTGCTTCGCGTCGTTCTGTACGTGTGCCTGGCGCTGGTGCTGTGCGCGCTGGCGTTCCAGGGCGCCGGGCTGGCGGTGGGCGAGCTGTTCACCGGCATTCTGGACGGCGCCTTTTTGCGCGACGGCGCGCTGCACCAGGGCCTGCGCTGGGCCATGCCGCTGTTCATTACCGCCACGGGCGTGGCCATCGCGTTTCGTGCCGGCTTCTTCAACATCGGCGCGCAGGGGCAGTTCTATGTCGGCTCCATTCTTGCCGCGTTCACCGCCGAATGGCTGGGCGGCGCGCCCGCATGGGTCGTGGTGTCGGGCTGCCTGCTGGCCGGCATGGTGGGCGGCGCGCTGTGGGCCATGTGGCCGGGGCTGCTGCGGCTGCGCTCGGGCACCGACGAGGTCATCACCACGCTGATGGGCAACTTTCTCGCGGGCCTGCTGCTGGTGTACGTCACCTCCGGCCCGCTCAAAGACCCGTCTGGCTCCGGCCAGCAGGCGTCGAGCCGGCCCATTGCGGACGCCTACCGCATCTCCGATTCGCTGGGCGTGTCGCCGCTCATCTGCGCGCTCACGCTGGCGGTGCTGGTGCTGTCGTGGCTGCTGGCCAACCGCACGGCGCTGGGCATCGTGGCCAACCTGGCGGGGCGCAACCCGACGATGGTGGCGTGGCAAGGCGCGCGGGTCGGTCGCATCGGGTTGTTCAGCTTCTTGGTGAGCGGCGCGCTGGCGGGGCTGGCCGGCAGCATCGAGCTGCTGGGGCCCAACGGCCGGCTGGCCAGCGGCTTCTTGCCCGCGCACGGCTTCACGGCCATTCTGATTGCGCTGGTGGCGCAACTGTCCATCGTGGGCACGGCCGTGTCGGCCCTGTTCTTTGGCGCGCTGGCGTCGGCCGCGCTGTACCTGCCGGTGATGGTCGGCATGCCGGCGGCGGCCATCGAGGTCATCAACGCGACCATCGCGCTCTTCATCACGTCGCGCGCCAAGTGGCTCGACAAGCTCCTTACCCGAAAGCCCGCATGACCGACACGCTGGTATCCATCCTCATCTCCGGCACGCCGCTGGTGTACGTCACGCTGGCGGGCGTGCTGGCGCAGCGCGCGGGCATCTGGAACCTGGGCCTGGAGGGGCTGATGATCATCGGCAGCTGCGCGCTGATCGTGGGCATCGTGCAGACCGGCTCCTTCGTGCAGGCCATGCTGATTGCCGCCGCGCTGTGCGTGGCCGCGTCGGCACTGCTGTGGTACGTGGTGGAAAAGCTCAAGGCCAACCCGATCATTGCGGGCCTGGGGCTTACCGGGCTGGGCCTGGGCGGCACGTCGCTCGCCATTCAGGCGCTGTACGACAGCGAGGCCACCGTGACCGCGCCCTTCGGCATTCCCAAGCTCGGCAGTTTCTTCAGCGCCGATCTGGGAGCCCTGGGCGGCCTTTCTGTGTTCGTGCTGTTCATGCCCGTGGCCGTGTGGCTGGTGTGGCTGCTGCTGGAGCGCACGCGGCTGGGCCTGCGCCTGTCGGCTTCCGGCGAGCACCCGTTCGCCGCGCGCAGCGTGGGCGTCAACCCCAGCCGCATGCGGCTGCTGGCCCTGGCGCTGGGCGGCGTGCTGTGCGCCATTGGCGGTGCCGAGCTGGCCGGTGGCAGCCTGCAGATCTTTTCGCAGAACATGACCGCGGGCCGCGGCTTCATGGCCTTTGCCGCGGTGATCTTCGGTGCCGGCAGCGCGCTGGGTGCCACGGCCGCCGCGCTGTTCTTCGCGGTGGTGTCGGCGCTGGGCATTCGCGCGCAGCTGGTGTACGGCGGCGCCATTTCCAACGACCTGCTGCAGGCCCTGCCCTACCTGGCCACCATCTTCGGCGTGTGGCTCAGCACCAAGCTGCGCGGCGGGCTGGGCTCCATTCGCGGCACGGCGGAAATGCGCGACTGAGCATGTCCACCATGTCCACGATGCCCACCGCCCTCCTGATTCAAGGCGCCGAAGTGCTGGCCGTTGGCGGCCCGCAGGGCCATTGCCCGGTGCGTGCCGACGTGCTGCTGCAAGACGGCAAGATTGCCGCCATCGGTCTTGACTTGGCCCGGCCCGCCGCGTGCGACGTGATCGACGCGCGCGGCAAATTGCTGATGCCCGGCCTCGTCAACGCGCACACCCATTCGAGCGAAACCTTCTTCAAGGGCCGCTACGAGCAGATGCCGCTGGAAACCTGGCTGCTGTATGCCTACACCTACCTGTCGGGCAGCCCCATCTCCGACCGGCTGCTGTACCTGCGCACCCAACTGCTGGCCATGCAGTCGCTGAAAAACGGCGTGACCACGCTGTGCGACGACTTCTTCGACCCCATGGCCCACAGCATCGACCGGCTGGGCATCGTGTTTCAGGCCTACCGCGACGCGGGCATTCGCGTGAACGTGTCCAGCGCGGTGCTGAACACCCCGGTGCTCGACTCCACGCCCTTCGGCCACGAGGTGTTTCCCGCGCACCTGGGCGCCCAGCTGAAGTTTGGCGCGCCCACCACCGCGGCCGACTACACCGCTTATTGCGAAGAGGCTTTCCGCCGCTTCCACGGCCAGGCCGAAGGCCGCCTGCGCTTTGCCATCACGCCGTCAGCCCCGCAGCGTTGCACCACCGACATGCTGCAGGCCTGCCATGCGCTGGCCGTGCGGCACGGCGTGCCGCTGCACACCCACCTGCTCGAAACCAAGGTGCAGGCCGTGGCCGGCCAGATGTTCTACGGCAAGACGTTGCTGGCGCACATGCACGACATCGGCACGCTCGACCGGCACACCACGCTGGCGCACGCCATCTGGCTCACCGACGCAGACATCGCACGCATGGGCGAGGCCGCCTGCTCGGTGGTGCACAACCCGCTGAGCAACCTGAAGCTGGGCTCGGGCCTGGCGCCGGTGCGCAAGCTGCTGAACGCGGGCGTGGCCATTGGCCTGGGCACCGACGGCCTTTCTTCGAACGACAGCGCGCGCGTGTTCGACCTGATGCGCTTTGCCGCGCTCATGCACAACGTGAACGGCAGCGAGCCCACGCAATGGCTCAGCGCCTTCGAGGTGCTGAAGATGGCCACGCTGGCCGGCGCGCGCACCGCCATGCTCGACGACATCACGGGCTCCATCGAAGTGGGCAAGGCCGCCGACCTGGTGCTGCTCGACCTGAACAACGACAACTTTCGCCCGAGAAACGACATCGTGAAGCAGCTGGCCTATTGCGAGAACGGCAGCGCGATTGACCTGGTGCTGGTGGGCGGGCACATCGTGGTGTGCGACGGCCAGCTCACCACGGCGCGTGAGCATGAAGTGTGGGCCGAGCTGAACGAGTTGCTGCCCGCATACCTGGAAGAACACGGCCGGTGGGAGGTGGCCAACCAGGTGTTCGAGCCCTACTTTGCCGAGGTCATTCGGCGGTGCAAGGGCATTGACGTGGGCGTTCACCGGTACGCCTGAAGGGGCCGATGCAAGCGATGGGCTTCGCGCCAGCGGGTGCATCGCGCGGCGCCGGCGCGTTGATGGGTAGAGTGCGATTCCGCCGGGCCTGCGCCCCTGCACCTTTCAACGCTTCTCTACACATCGCACATCGACCATGAAGTTCGGCTACACCATCGCCTACGTTCCCAGCGTGGCCCAGTCCCTGCAATTCTTCGAGCAGGCCTTCGGCTTTGCCACCAAGTTTCTTCACGAGTCCGGCACTTACGGCGAACTGGTGACCGGTGAAACCACCCTCGCCTTTGCCGCGCACGAGTTGGCCGAATCCAACTTTGCGCAGGGCCACGTGGCCGCGTCCGAATCGGTCAAGCCGCTGGGCATGGAACTGGGCTTCGTGACCACCGACGTGCCGGCCGCGCATGCGCGCGCCGTGGCGGCGGGCGCCACCGAACTCACGCCGCCCACCACCAAGCCGTGGGGCCAGGTGGTGTCTTATGTGCGCTGCCCCGACGGCACGCTGGTGGAGCTGTGCTCGCCTATCGGCGGTTGACTTCGCGTGACACGGGCAACGCAGCCACGGTCACAGCGCCCTTCATGCCCGCGTCGTAATGCCCCGGCTGCAGGCAGCCGAAATCGACCTTGCCGGCCTTGGTGAACTGCCAGACGACCTCGCCGGTCTTGCCCGGCGCCAGCGTCACCATGTTGGGCTCGGCGTGCTCCATCTCGGGGTGCTTCTTCATCGCCTCGTAGTGCGCTTTCAGGTCTTGCGCGGTGCCCAGCACCAGCTCGTGCTTGAGCTGGCCTGAATTCTTGACGACGAACCGAACCGTCTCGCCCTGCTTCACCTGAACGTCGGCAGGCGTGAAGCGCATGGCGTCGGTCATGTCGACCTGAACGGTGCGCGTCGCCTTGGCCGCCACGCCGGGCTGGCCGATGGCGTCGGCATGCGAGCCCGATGCGGCGGCGCCGGTCGCGGCTGCCGCGAGCAGCGTGCAGAAAGTGAAGGTGCGCAGGGGTCGGGCGGGTGCGTGTTTCATGCATCGCACTCTAGAAACCCCATCTCCCCGTTGCCTGTCAGCCGGATGACAAACCCGCAATGACCGCGCACTGGCTGCAACGGGCACCGTCAGGCAAGCCAGTCAGAGCCGCAGAGGCGCGGAAAACAGCAGCACCGCATCGCCCTTGATCGTCACCTGCACAGGCTCGCCCTCATGTACCGTTACCTCGACATGAACCTCTCCGTCGCGGCCGATGGCCCTGCCCTGGTGGCCGGTGAACGCAAGGCAGCGGCCGTCGTGCGGCATCAGCCGGTGCCGCACCAGGTAGGCACCCAACGGGCCGTTGGCATTGCCGGTGACCGGGTCTTCGGGAATGCCGATGGCCGGCGCAAACATGCGTCCGCAGGTTGCACGTTCCACGGGGTCGATGACGAACGGAAAGTAGCCGTTGCAGCCAATGCGCGCGCTCAGCGCGGTCAGTGCCTCGTGGTTCGGCGCCAGCGCATCGAGCGTGTTCACCGACTGCATGGGCACCATCACTTTCGAATGCCCGGTCGACACGACCTGCAGCGGCGCACCGGGCAGCAAGTCGTGCGCGGTCATGCCCAGCGCATGGGCAATCTCGTGGCGCAAGTCCGACGCGAAGGGGGCGCCGAACTCGATGGCGCCTTGGCGCATCACGACCCTGTAGTCGCCGTGTGCGCGCTCGATGCGAATCGACTGAATGCCGGCGCCGGTCTTCTGACGCAGCTCCGTCTCCCCGAGGCCCAGTGCCAAGGCGCGCGCGTAGTGCGCGGCGATGGTCGCGTGGCCGCAGATGGGCACCTCGGTGGTCGGCGTGAAATAGCGGATGCGCACCTCGTGGCTCGCGTCTTCGGGTGCCAGCACAAAGGCGGTCTCCGAATGCTTCAGCTCGCGGGCCAGCGCCTGCATCTGCGCGGGGCTCATGCCATCGGCATCGAGCACGACGCCGGCCGAATTGCCGCGAAACGCCACGCGCGTGAACGCGTCCACATGAAACAGCTGCGGTGTCTTCATGCCTGCGCCCCTTGCGCCGCGACAAGGCTCGCCTGCACCGCGAACTGCTTGCGGATCTGCGCCACGCCAATGACGGTGCGGGCCGGGCGGTGCGCGCCGAAGAACGCGGCCAGCATGGCGTCGGCTTCATCCCAGCGGTCGAGGTCCGTGAGGTACAGCGTCAGCGACAGCACCTGGCTGCGGCTGCTGCCGGCATGGCGCAAGACCGCGTCGCAATTGACCAGCAGCTGCGTCATCTGCACGGCGAAGGCGTCGGTGGGCGCCGCCGGGAGCGGCAGCGTGCCGGAGACGTGGACAAGGCCGGCATGAACGACGGCCGGCGCGTAGTGGCCCAGGGGCTGAGGCAGATCAGCATGAGCGAGTGAAAGTGACATCGGCAAGGCTTGGCAAAAGAAGGGAACAGGCCATGCTATTTCTAGCGACCGCTTGCGATAATCCCTACAGTTTCAATTCACTCATTCCGTCACGGCACCAATGGAAGACCCACCCCTGCACCTGGTCCGCGCCTTCGTGAAGGTCGTCGAGCACAACAGCTTTGCCCGTGCGGCGGCACAGCTGCAGGTAACGCCCTCTTCCATCAGCCGGCTGGTGAAGGCGCTGGAGCAAGACATCGGCACGCCGCTGCTGCATCGCACCACGCGGGCCATGTCGCTGACCGACGCCGGCAAGCGCTTCTTCGCCGACAGCCAGGCGGCCCTTGCTGCCCTGGCACATGCGTTCGAACAGGCGCGCGACGGGCAGGGCCAGCCGCGCGGCCAACTGAGGCTGAGCGCGCCGGTGTCTTTCGGGCGGTCGCACGTCGTGCCCTTTCTGCCGGCTTTTGCGCAGCGACATCCGGAACTGGAGCTCGACCTTGTGCTGACCGACCGCTATGTCGACATCGTGGCCGAAGGCATCGGCCTGGCCATACGCATCGGCAAGCTGGACGACTCCTCCCTGGTCGCGCGCCGGCTGCTCGACAACAAGCGCTTGCTGGTGGCCTCCCCGCACTACCTGGCGCAGCACGGCACACCGCAAGAAGTCGACGACCTGCGCGGCCACCAGTGCCTGGTGCTGAGCGTCAACCGCGACGGCGAACTGTGGCGCCTGAAAGGGCCGGGCAAAGACTGCGCGTGGCGACCGCAGGGGCGCATGCGTGCCGACAACGGCGATGCCATTCGCTCGTTTGCGCTGGCCGGCATGGGCATCGCGTTTCTCTCTTCCGTGAATGCGGCATCGGCCTTGCGTGACGGCTCGCTGGTGCGTGTGTTGCCGCAATGGAGTGGCCGCTCGACCGGGGTGTATGCGGTGTGCCCGCCGGTTCAGCCGGTGTCACCGGCGGTGCGCGCGATGATCGATTTTCTGGCCGAGTGCTGGGATGCGGACAACAACAGCAGCAACAGCAACAACGGGTAGCGGAGGACGCATTTTGGAAGTCGATGCAATGGGCACTTTTCTGGCCGCCGTGGTCATCGGCGCACAGGCGCTGTCGATCTGGTTCATCTACTGGATCTGGAAGACGAAGCGCAAGACCAGGGCACGCGCCGCGGCGGGCGCTGGCGCTGGCCTTGCCGACATCAAGAACGGCGAGGTGCGCGCCCTGGCGACGTTCACCGGCTTGCGCGGGCTGCCGTGGGTCGCGTTGGCAAACAACAGCCTGAACCCCGTGTTCCGCATCGAAAGCGGGCAACTGGCCTACCGCGTGATCCGCGCGCAGCAGCGGCCTTTTACGGACATCCGCGAGGTCGATGTGCGCGAGGCCTACGGCACCTTCAACCTGATCTTCGCGTTCCGCGACACACCCCTGACCTTTGCGGTCAACGTGGGCACGGCGGCCCGTGGCGCGCAGGCACTGGCCCTGCTGCCGAGCAGCGTGCCGCTGACCGAGCGCGCGCGTTCAGCATTGCAGGCAGTGCCTGCGAGCGACAACGCGCAAAAGCCGCCGCTGTAACTGCAAGACAGCAGGACAACGGGACAGCGCCGGACTTGCAAACCACAAGCGCCGGCTCGACTGTTGCAACTGTTGCATCCCGCCATGTAGATTGGGTGATAGACGCCTGTGCTGCAAAGACTAGCCTGCGCCACATACCCATTACAAAGACGGAGACAGTCATGATTCCTCATCTGCGCGGCCGTCATGTGGGGCAACACCACGCGTCCGGTCTCATCCAGCAGGACGACCCCCAGACCTGGTTGCAAATCAACGAACAGCCCTTCGCGTTCCATCACTCACTGGCCGACAACCCGCTGCTGTCTGTCGAGCGCCTGGCCCAACTGTCGGAGCGCGCGTTCGACCGCGACCACTACAAGCGCTACTTCAAGGGAGCCGACCTGAAGCTGCCCGTGTCCACGCTCAAGGCCCGGTTCCGAGACAGCATCGAGCAGATTGCAGACAACGGCCAATGGGTGGCGCTGCACTACATCGACGAAATGGACCCGGCCTACGGCGAGCTTTTCGATCTGCTGCTGGCCGACGTCGAAGACATCATTCACCGCCCCGTGCGCAGCCAGATGACGTGGGGCAGCATGTCGGTTTTTTTGAGTGCGCCGGAGCTGTCGGTGCCCTACCACTTCGACCACGAGACCAACTTTCTCATGCAGGTGCAGGGCGAGAAAGACGTGTGGCTGTACCCGCGTGCGTTCGGCACGCTCACCGCGCCGGAGATTGAAGACTTCTACCGACACAACCCGGTCGCCGGCATCTACCGCGACGAGCTGGAGAGCGCCAGCAGCAGTTGGCGGCTGGCGCCCGGCATCGGCGTGCACCACCCGCCGCTTGCACCGCACCGCATTCAGAACAGCAACAACGTGTCGGTCAGCCTGTCGCTGTACTACGCCATGCCGGACATGGAAGAGCGCGGGCACGTGTACCAGGCGAACTACTGCATGCGCAAGCTGGGCCTGAGCCCGCGCGCGCCGGGGGAGTCGGCGCTGTCGGACGGCATGAAGATCAAGTTCATGCGCGCGCTGTCGACCTCCAACCCGCGCACGCACGACGAGCTGCTTTACTCCGGCGTGTCCAGACTGGCCGCGCCGTTCAAATGGGCCAAGCACCTGCGGCACTGACGGGCATGGCGGTGGCAGGGCGTGGGCTGCCTCATCGGCCCTGACTCAAGCGATGCACGCCCTGGTCGGTGATGTACTCGCGCCCGTCTGCATCGGCGGCCACCAGGCCATGCGAGCTCATGCGGCTCGACGTGCGCGGCGCATCCGGCGTTGCGCCGTTTTCTCGCGTGCGGATCGGCATCACCGGCAGGGCCAGCAGCTTTGTCCATTGCTCGTCGTTCAGACGTATTTTTTTCATGGCTCCTCCTCCATCAAATCAGGGCTCCATGTCGATCAGCGGCAGCATTTCAGCAAACGCCCGTCGCGCGCCCTCCCCCTCTTGCAGCTCCAGGGACTGCAGCGGCTCCACGTCGCCCAGGCTGGCGTAGCCCATGCTGAAGCGCTGAAACTTTCGCTGCGTGCTCGCGCACTGCTGAAGAAGTTGCACCTGCATGTGGCGCGAGTCTGCCTCGATGCGCTCGAAGAGCTGGCGTACCACGTGGGCATAGCCCTCCAGGTGCTGCGCAAACCGCTGACCGTCGAACACCAGCAGGCCGGTGATGCCGTTCATGGCGTTGCTCGCGCGTGCGTCGCGGGCAATTTGCCCGACCGCCCTGACGTCGGTTGAAGGGGCAATGCAGCTGACGTACAGCAGCTCGAAAAGGTCTGGCTCGGTTGTCATTGCAGCTCCGTCCGGGGAGCTCACTGAACCTCTTGTCTCAGCGAGACTACAGCCGGGCAGCGCGAGGAGTGTGCGCGCAAACGGCGTGCGCTGGTTGCTATTCGCTCGGGTGCGGCGAGCGCGCGTTTAAGCCTCGCCTAAGCTGCGCGCCAGACACTGCTCCTCGGCAGCCCGCTTTTGTTCTTCTCCTCCTCCCTCCTCGGGGGCTGTCCTTGACCCGCTACGGCGGGTTTTTCTTTGTTCAGCCGGAGTGCTCTTTTTTGAAATGACGCCGCGTGGCCGACGCGGGGCCACGCACACTCAGGGCAGTACCTTTCCTCTTTGGTGACACACGCATGGACAGCTTGCAGACACTGCAGTCACTTGGCCTCACGCTGCCGAGTCCGGCCTACATCGTCGGGGTCGTGCTGTTCGGCCTCATCGGCATTGGGGTGTACCGCTATGCCAAGCGCGCAGGGCGCAGGCGCAGCAAATGGCTGGGGGTTGCGTTGATGCTCTACCCCTACGCGGTGGCGCAGACCTGGCTGCTGTATGTCGTGGGCGTGGCGCTGTGCGTAGGGGTTTTCTTCGACCGCGCTTGAGCCTTGCACTCGACCGTTCGTGCAATGCCACTGGCCCGCACTGACGACAGCCCCAAGCCCCACGCGCTCAGGGCCTGAACACATCCACAGGCAGCAACACCACCGGAACCGTGCCCCGGTTCTCCCACCAATGCGACACGTCTTGCGTGGCGCGCACCATGTCGCCTTGGCGGTGCGGAATTTCGACGCCGTTGCGAATCTCCACCACCTCGCCTTGCACGACGTATTCCAACGTCGGGCGGTCCTTGTGGCTGTGAAAGGCGGTGTGGCCGCCCGGCTCGATGGTGACGAGCCTTGCGCGAAGCTCGCGCCCGACGCCGCCATCGAATTCAGTTGCCAGGTCGATGCTGCCGAGTGCTGCGGTGGTCGAGCCCTTGCCGCTTGAAGGCGTCTGCGGCTGCGCATGTGCGAAGGGCACTTGCGTGAGAAGCGCAACGCCGATGCCGGCGATGGCAACCAGTGGCAAACGAGGTGTGGCGCTTTTCATCTGACCTCCTGACAACGGCAAGAGTGGCCTGGAGCAACAGTGTCCCTGCCTTGTGCTTACCTGGCACTGACCACCACGCAACACAGCGCCTGCAGCCCGCAAGCACCAGCCCCGCAAGCCTTGCTGCGCCCCGCCCCTAATGCGGGTGCATGTGGTGCACGTCTGGCACGTGCGAATGCGCGTGGCGCATCGGCGCATGGCGATGCGGGTGGCTGTGCTCGCCCACCGGCATCTGCGCATGCGTGTGCGTGTGGTGGCCGTCGCCATGGCTGTGTGCGTGTTCGTGGTCCACGGGCTCGTGGTCGTGCGCGTGCTCGTGTGCTTCCGCCAGATGCAGGGCGACGCCCGCCAGCATCAGCGCCGCGCCCGCCATCATTCCGACGCTCAACGCACGCTCGCCCAACGCAATGGCCACCGCCGCGCCAATGAACGGCGCAAACGCGAACACCGAGCCCGTCCGCGCCGCCCCGAATGCGCGCTGCGCCAACAGATACAGCCGCAGGCTGAGCCCGTAGCCGCAAGCACCGATGCCGACAAGCGCCGCAGCCGCAAGCAAGTGCGGCAAGGGCTCGCCCGCAGCCCAGCCGATGACCGCAGCCGCGCTCGCGCCCAACGCCGATTTGCCGAGCACCACCTGCGCGGGGTCGCGCTCCGCCAGCGCGCGGGACAAGGTGTTGTCCACGCCCCAGGCGGCCGTGGCCGCCAACACGGCGAGCAGGCCGAACAGTGCGCCGGTGCCTGCGGCTGCTCCCGCGCCTGCTGCAGGACCTGTTCCGCCCGTGTCCACGATCAGCGTCAGCCCGCCCACCATCAGCAGCACCATCGCGCACCACACGCGCTTGTCCATCGTTTCGCCGTAGAGCACCCGCGCCAGCACCACGGTGAACAAGGCCTCCAGCGCCAGCATGAGCGACGCGCTGGTGCCGCTGGTGCGCTGCAACCCCCAGGCCAATGCGACGGGGCCGATGACCGCGCCGAACAGCGCCATCAGCGCCAGCCGAGGCGCGTCCCCACGGCGCAGCGCGGCCTCGCGTTCGGGCGGCTTGCGCAGCAGCGCGCCGAGCAAGGCCGCGCCCGCGTACAGCAGCGCGGCCGTGGTGAACGGGCCGACGCCCACGCCCGCGCGTTGAACGAAGGGCGTGCTGATGCCGAAGAGCACCGCCGCGCCCAGCGCAAGCAACGCGCCGCGAAGCGCTGGCAAACGGGAGATGGGCAAGGGCGTGGACACGATGGGTTTCCTTGGCGTCGAGCTGCGGACTACGTCATGCAGCCGAAGCTGTATTTGTTGGCGCGAATCGCGATTGCGTGCTGCGCGGGGCGCCCCTGCGGCACGCGCTCTTATCTACAGTGAATGCCCCTGTCACTCAAAGCCCCACCAAGGGCACACGGAAGGCGCGACACACAACCACCCGATGAACTGAATGAAGAACTGCCTGCCTCGCGGCGGGTTGTCGGTGCGAAAGCAACGATGCAAATGCGAGGTATCAGAAGGCGACGGCCGGGGTGTTAGAGCACCCCGACCGTCTAACCAAAGAAGTGCAACTACCTACAAAGGACCGCACAAAAATGGCTACCAAGACTATAGCCGGGGCCCCCTCGCCCCGAAATTCCTCCGACGAGCCCGCCCAAGACCCGGCGGACCTGCTCGAAACCACCCTGACCCACCTGGAATCGCTGCTGTGGATCTGCTATGGGGAATGCATCGACTGGCACACGGGGGACGGGCCTCGGCATCTCGACAACGTGCTTTGGCTGGCGGCTGAGATGGCGCGGAAGGCTGGGGAGGTGTTTCAGGTGATGGAGAAGGGGCGGAAAGACGTGCCTGAGACTGGCGGCTAGCGGCTAGCGGCTGATCTGGCGGGCTGTGGAAGTCGCAGCCCCGCCTTGAGCGTCAAATGCTGCAGGCTAGACGCTCAGCGCGACGTCTGCATTCATGACACTGGAGTACTGGTTCAGACGGCAACGAGCTGCCGCGCATCAGCAATTCGAAGACCGATGGTTTTCGAAATGGGCTGCAGAGCTTCTTTGCGGATGTTGGCCTGCAGCGAAAGTTGTCATCAGCCATTAGGCCAAATGCTAGGCTAGACGCTTTTTTCTAAGCAAACCACTGCGCGACCAAATACCTGACAATTGCTGTCGAGTGCGTCGTAGCTTAGCAACGACGCCAAACCGCCAAAGGAATAGAAAATGCAATGGATCGACGAAAAAGGCCTCGCAATATGGGCGGCCCGTACTGATGCCCGTGCGTTGTTGATAGATATGGTCGCAGATCTTATTCGCGCAACGATATCGGACGCGAGTCGATTTAGATTTCCTGGCGGAGACGTAGGTCAGCTTCGGGGCTGGGACGGAGATCTGGAAACGGCGGAAGCTGTAGGACTAGTTCCAGCCGGCAAATCCAAATGGGAATTCGGTTCAGGCGCAGGCGCGGCAAAGGCATCGGCAGACTACAAGAAACGAACCGGTTCGACGGGCGCCGAAGTAATGGCTGAAAACGCATTAGTGCTTGTAAATCTGGATTTTTGGGACACACCCCGATCAAAGCTTACAGAATGGGAAGACGAGCGAAAAGCGGAGGGAAAGTGGAAAAACGTGAAATACGTCGATGCAGTCAGCCTTGTCCATTGGCTTGATCAAAACCCTGCAGTCGCCGCGCGATATGCCAGAGATGTCTTGCGCTCTGCGCCCCAAGAAGGGGCCCTAAGTACTGATGAATTTTGGGAGGAATTCAGCCTCCAGTTTAAGCCGAGGGTCACTGAGAAATTGGTCATTGGCGATCGCCAGGAGTTCGCAACTGAACTTGTAGATACACTGAAGGGACCAGCGCAATCAATTCTAATTGGTGCAGAAACATCAGAAGAGGTGATTGCCTTTGCAGTTGCTGCGATTCGGAATTCCGAAACAGAGCAACGCCGTGCGCTTGAATCCAAAACGCTGATCGTTCGAACGGAAAGTGCTGCCCGATTCTTAAGCACGCGTTCAGGACTCATTTTCCTTGCAGCGAACGGCGCAGAGCCACTAGCCGGTGTACTCGCCGAAAGAGGCGCAACGCTGTCCGCAGCAACAGGGGCACAGGCAAGAAAACACAAGCTTCTTCAGCGTCCGACCGCTACGGGCATGGCTGAAGGATTTATGTCAATGGGACTTGAACGCGACGCCGGATACGAGTTAGCGCAGCGATGCGGCAGAAGCCTCACTATCTTAAAACGGCTTATTCCAACTGGCCCAGTTCCTCAGCCCGAATGGTTTCAGCATGCGGTTGCGTTGAAGCCAGCATTTCTAGCCGGAGGCTGGTCCTCCAACGTGCAACTGGATCGCGAAATTTTAAAAGTGCTGGGTGGATTTCAAGATTACGCTCATTTAGAAAGTGTCTTGATGACGACGATTGCGATGTCTGATCGTCCAATTGATAAGGTAGCTGATGTCTGGCAGGTACGAGCCCCCGTCGACGCCTTCCATTTCTACGGGCAACAAATCACAGATACCGATTTGGAACGGCTCCGCGCCGCCATCTTGAAAGTCTTTACACACGCACCGACTCAACCATCACGCGATCAACAGTTCAGTTTGAGTTATGTGCCGCCCGCCGACTACAGCAAATGGCTACGCGACGGGCTGGCTCTGACGCTAGTAATCATTGCCGCGATGCATAGTCTTGCGAACCTGCATGTCAATGGTGGAACAGCACAACAATACGTCGACGAGATTGTTACTGCGCTACCTGACTGGGGTAAGAGTCATCAGTCTTTAAGTCGCTTAGGAGATCAGACAGTTCTGTTTGCTGAGGCCGCACCCAACCCTTTTTTGACGGCCCTCGAGTCTATGCTCGAGGGCGACCGTGGTGAGATCAAGACTTTTTTTGTTTCGAAAGATGATGGTTTTTTCAAACGCTCAAGCCCACATGTCGAATTACTCTGGGCGCTTGAAGTGTTGGCTTGGGACCCTAAACACCTCAATAGAACCGTATTAGCACTTGCAAAGCTTGCTGAAATTGATCCCGATCCGGAGTCAAATCTCAGCAATCGCCCTATAAACAGCTTGCGCTCAATTCTGTTGAGTTGGTCACCGAACACTTACGCTCCGCTTGCACAGCGGCTTGCTTGCCTGGAATCGATTATCAAAGTAAGTCGAACCATTGGGTGGCAATTGCTGATGAAATTACTTCCACGAATCCACGACTCTTCTTCCCCAACTCAGCGGCCGAGGCTGCGAGATGTCGAGCCGAAAAATCCGGAGATACTGACATTCGGGCTGGTTTGGGACTTCCAAGCGGCCGTCGTCAAACGAGCTTTGACTATGGCTGCGGATAACGAAGAGCGGATCATTGCGCTAGTGAAAGCCATGTCAGCATTCCAATCCAATAGCCGCTCGGCTGTGCTTGAGTATGTCGACCAATACTTAGCCTCTCATCAAACGCCAGATGGAAGCAAAGTTTGGCACGAACTTAGGAATGAGTCTTCACGCCACGAATTTTTTTCAGACGCCGATTGGGCAATTCAACAGGAAGAGCGAGAATTCATCGCTTCAATCATTGACCGCCATCGGCCTGCCGATCCGATTGTCGAAGACCGGCAAGTGTTCGATGACTGGTTACCTCATATCGGGAAGTATTTGCCAGACTCTGCCCCTTCTGAAGACCCGGATCAGTTGCGCGCGGCGGTTTTGCAACGCGTATTAGACAGAGATGGAGTGCATGGAATTCTGCGGCTAGCGAAAATGGTCAGACTTCCCAATTTGATCGGTCCCGCACTGCGCAACACATCAATATCTTCTGAGCAACTTTTTGAACTCCTTGCTTCTGCCTTAGATCCATCAGCGCCCCGAGATTTAGCCTACTTCGTTTCCGCAGTCGGAGCCGATAAGTTTGGCAATCAGTGGAAGGAAATCTTTGAACAACGCGCCCTCCAAGCCGTTCATGACCCTGCCATCAAGGCTCAATTGCTACTTGGATGGCCTCTTGACGAGACAACATGGTCTTTCGTTGAGAGCTTGGGTGAGGAAGTACGCGGAGAGTACTGGCGACAGATAAGCGCTCTGCCCATACGGGGCACTGTCGAGCAGCTAATTTTCGCTATTGGTCAGCTCAGGCAGCAAGGCCGTGACCTTGAAGCGCTCGGGCTTGCACACCTGCGGCTAAAGGATTTGCCAACAGATCTAATCGAAAGCCTCCTGACAATCGGAATTAAACAAGCACCCACTGCCGTCAGTCGGATGGGCAACATGCTCTCTTACTATGTTTCTAGCGCGCTTGCTGAGATGCGAAAGCGAGACGATGCGAACGAGCTCGCCATTGCAAAACTTGAATATGCCTACCTTCCTGCGCTGCATTACGAGAAAGAACCGCTGACCATCATAGGAATGATGGCCAAAGACCCCACGCTTTTTATTGAAGTCTTATCGCATGTATTCAAAGGGAAGAATTCAATTGAAAAGGACGAAGTTAGTCTCGAAGAGAAAGCCAAGGCCAGCACCTCATACGATCTTTTGTCAGCTTTCAAAATGGTACCTGGACTCGATAATGGGAGGATCAGCAGCACTTTGCTATTTACTTGGGTGACCAAAGCTCGTGAGTTGGCGAAGGAAAAAGATCTGACACAGGTTGCTGATATTTACATTGGGCATGTACTCGCACACGCGCCAATCGATCCAGACGAATTTTTCTGGCCTCCTTCAGCAATCTGTATGGTCATCGAGGAGCTTGCTTCCAACGACATCGAACATGGTATTAGCACCGAATGCTTTAACAAGCGTGGCGTATATGGCAAAGCCATTAATGAGGGTGGAGCACAAGAACGCAAGCTTTCAAACCAATACCAAGATTGGGCTGGAAGTACGAATCAATTTCCGAGGACGTCGACCCTTTTGACCGCTATAGCAGACATGTGGCGACAACAAGCAGACGGGGAAGATACAAGAGCAGAGAAGGACAAGTTAAAGATGTGAGACTAGCCGTGCAGGCGAGATGTTGCTTCGAAGAATCGAAGAATCGCATTACCCCGCGCAATTTGAGCGTGGGGGTCGACATGGATGACCGTCTGCGCAATAGAAACGTATCCACGCGCGATACAACCCATGAAAGCCAAGCAATTCACCCCCCCGCGCAAAAGCACCCCGCTAAAGTCCGCGCCGATCCCTCAGCAAACCCACCCCATGCCCACCCTCCCCGCAAGCACCCTCTTCCTCCTTGCCACCCTCACCTGCCTAACCACAGCCTCAGCCCAATCCCTGAGCTGCGGCGGCCGCCTCTCCAGCGTGGGTGACTCCAGGTTCTCCCTCGTCCAGAAATGCGGCGAGCCGGTGTCGCGTGAGTTCGTGTGCGTGCCGCGCCCGCAGGTCGTGTGGATTCCCTCGCAGTACCCCGGCGGCCAGCCGCAGCAGGTGGTTACGCAGCAGTGCGTGCCGATGGAAGACTGGACGTACTACCGCGGCGAGGGCAACTTTCTGGGTATCGTGCGGGTCTTCAACGGCGCGGTCGAGTCGGTGCGCGACGGCGACAGGGTGCGGTAGGCCACCGCCAACCCCATCGCGCCACACACACCAAGTCGCACCAAGTCGCACTACGCAGCACCACGCAGCGCCGCGCAACAACCAACTCCAACAACCGAAACCCCATGCCCACATTCCAAGACCACTTCGCCGACCACGCAGCCTCCTCCTTCGCCCGGCAGATGGCCTTGGGCGATGTCATTGGTGAGCGGGCCTGGAGCCTAGACGTTCAGAAGGGCCTGCTGCGCTTCGGCGACGACCAGGAATATCGCGTTCAACTGCTCGGCTCGCACGCCTTCGAGCCCGGCACCTGGCTGTGGATCTGGGCCAATGCGCAGAGCGACATTCCACCGCAGCACACGCAGGCGGCCTTGCGCATTCAGCAGCTTGGGGAGGCGCAGGGCATTGGCGCTTTCACCGAGGCGTCGGTGCAGCTGGGCGACGTGACCGACCACATGATCGCGATCACCTGCAGCGGTCTGGAGGGCGGGCGCTGCTTCTACCGCGCGCCCTATGACGGCGGCGCGCTGTTCATGCTGCTCGAAGACGCGCCCGCGCAGGTGCTGGCGCCCGTGCCGCTGGCGCGCGTGAACACGGTGCTGATGGAAGTGGTGTCGCAGTTCGAGGTGGACCATCGCCGGTTGGTCACCAGCTTTTTTCAGCAGCAAGGGTTGGACGCGACGGCGACCGAGTCGGGCGGCATTCGCGCCACGCGCGCGGGTGAAGGCCACATCGAGATCAACTTCGACGCGCTCGGTCGCATGTCGAAAGTCACCGGCACGTTGACGCCGGCTGCGGCGCAAGAAGCGCCAGTGCAGGCTGCGCCCAAGAAGCCGCGCTGGCAATTCTGGAAGTGATGCGCGGGCGGGCCCTTCGCGCATTCGCCTGACGGCCCGCGGCTGCGGCTGGGGCGCTGCGGCAGTGCTTCAGCGCTGTTGTGCGTCGGCAGCCCAACCCCAGGCGCGCCGGGCCTTGTCGGTGCTGACTTGCGCATCGCCTTCCGCGATGTTGAAGACGCCGCCTGTCGAATGCCGCAGCGCCAACAATGCCGCTCGCGCCGCCGCTTCCACATGCAGCGGCATCGCGCCCTTGGGCTCGGCGGTCGATGTGCCCGGGCCGTAGAGCTGGCCGTAGCGCAGCACGGTGCCCACAAGGCCCTGCGCGCCCAGCACGGCCTGCTCCAGCGCCACCACGCCGCCCACGCTCACGCCGCGTGTGCCTTGCTCACCGACAGCGTTCACGTCCAGCGGCTGGTCTTCGGTGAAGGGCTTGGGGCCGGGCGCGTAGGCCCACGCAATGCTCTGCGCCACCATGCGCTCGGCGCCCGCGGCCTGCGCGGCGGCCACCAGGTTGCGCGTGCCCTGGGTGCGCACGCGGGCGTTGAGGGCGGCGGCCTCGGCCATGCGTGCGGGGTCGAGGTCTTTGGGCAGGTCTGTCAGCTGGTGCACCACGGCCCACGGTGCGATGCGCACCAGCGCCGCGCGCAAGGCGTCGGCATCGAACACATCGACGACCACGGGGTGCACGCCTTTCGCCTGCAGCGCGGCCGTGCGGTCGGCGCGCCGGGTGCTGCCGTGCACGGTGTAGCCGGCGCCGATCAGCAAGGGGATCAATGCGGTGCCTACCGCGCCGGTGGCACCGGCCAAAAATACGCTCTGGCTCATCGTTCGCTCTGCAATGTTTTCATGCAGGGCAGCTTAGGCGGGGGATGAACGCGCGGTAAGCACCAAGAACGGGGCGTGCGACTGGACCATGGTTGCGCAGTGCCGTAATGACTCAATGACGCGTACGGGTCAGTGCGTCACACCCTCGCCTGCTACGCCGCGTCGTCGTCCATCGCCGCGCTGCGGTCCTTGATGCGCGTGACCTGCGACAGCACGGCGTCCGCGGGCGCCATGTCCGGCCGCTGGCCCTTGTACACGGGCTGCTCGAACTTGCCGCCCGCATAGCGGTACAGGTAGCGCACCTCGACCAGCGTGCCCACGGCGGGCAGTGCCTCGTTGGGCGGCACGGTCACGTTGCCCAGGTCTGTCAGCACGCCCGCCTCGTCGCGCAGGCCCACGGCCACCGAGCGCTGCGCGTTGACGCGCATCACCTCGCAGGTGGCGCTCTGGTTGAACTTGAACTTCAGGCTGGTGGTGCTGCGGCCCGCGCTGAAGGGCGCCTGCAGCGCCTTCAGCACGTAGCCTTCGCCGTGCGCGGCCAGCAGTTGGGCGGCGCGGGCGCGCTTGGCTTCGGCGCTGAGTTCGAGTTCCAGCACGGTCATCCACGGCACCGGCGCGGCCACCTCTCGCAGGTGGGTGAAGCGTTCGATGAACGGCGCGCCGCGCAGGTCTTGGCCGTCGCGCTCCAGCAGGTCGAAGGCCATGAAGGCGTCGCCCACGTGCTCGCCGGCGACCACGGTGCGGCCCGCGGGCAGGTGGGCGCCGCCCACCCAGGCTTGCGGAATGTCGACGAACAGGCCGCGGCGGTTGGTGCCGCGCACGGTGTCGGCTTCGATGAGCAGCAGGCGGTTTTCTCCATCGGCCTTTTCCTGCAGGCCCCAGGCGGGGTCGTCGAAGTAGCGGGCCACCTGCTCTTCGAGGATGAGCGTGGGCAGTTGCGGCAGCTCGCCGCTGATGCGGCCGGCCAGGTCGGTCGATGTGTAGAGCGCACCGGACTGGTCGGGCGTGTAGCCCTTGGTGGTCTTTTCTTTGACTACCTTGTCGTAGATTTTCAGCGCGGCCTCGTAGGCGAGCGGGCTGCTGGTCTTGGTGCCGGTGGCCAGCGTGCCGCCGCGCCGGCCGTTGCCGTAGTCGACCACCCAGCCTTCGTCTTTCTGGCGCAGGTGCACCTGGTAGACCTTGTCGGAGCCCTGGCCGGTGAAGTAGAGAAAGCTCGACTGGGGGATCTGTTCCATGGGGGGCATGTGGGATGTGAGGCAAGACCAAGAAAGACTTCCACGCTCGGCCGCGTGGCGCTTGCGTAGAGGCGGGCAAGGAATGCTACACATGCCTCACAAGCGCTTGCGCCAAAACCACAGCGCACTGCACAACGCACTTCACAGCGCCGGGCAAGCCCGCTACATTCGCCCTTCGACAACCACACATAAAGCGGAGGTGCGCCATGGAAGACACTGCAATGAAGCCACTACCCATGTGCGGTTTGTCGGGCGTTCTGGCTAGCTGATTTGATCTGATCTGATCTGACACCGAGCACTTAGCTCACGCGTTCACCGCGTCGTCAGCCTGCCCCGCGCGGTCGCTTCGGCCGCCTCGCCCCCAAGCCGCTTCCCTTCAAAAAACGCCGTTGCCCGCACGCCCGTGCCCGCAGCGCCCCGTTCATTTGTCGAGCCAAGGCCCACCATGTTTGAAACCCGTGCCGCGCATTTGCGGCATACCGTCACCAATGTTTTCGATCCCCAGCACGCATCCGAGGCCGACTGGGAGCGCGTTCTCGCCTACTGGCGCCAACGCATCGCCGAGGACCAGCCTGGCGAGCCCATGCTCAGCGACGCCGACACCCGGCACAACGTGCTGCAGCCCAGCCCGCTTTACGACATGCACCGCATGCTGGCCGTGAACGCGCAAGGCGAGTTCATCGGCAGCCTGAACGCGAGCTTCAGGCGCGAAGGCACGCCCGACCACGCGGCCTTCGCGCCCTTCATCGACGCCTGGGGCGGCGTGCTGCAAGCGCACAGGCGCCGTGGTGTGGCCAGCACGCTGCTGCAGGGGTTGCTGGCGCTCATGGAAGCGCATGGCAAGTCGGTCGCGACCATCGGCGCGCACCTGCCCGAAGGCCATGCGTTTCTGCAGGCCATCGGCGCGGTGGAAAAGCACCGCACCGTGGAAAACCGCATGGCCTTTGCCGGGCTCGACTGGCCAATGCTGGCCCGCTGGCGCAGCGAAGGCTTCGCGCCCGCGCACGGTCTGCACGCCGAAGTGCATGTGGGCCGGGTGCCGCTGGAGCGGCTGGCTGCGTTGATGGCGCCGCTGTCGGTGCTGCTGAACGACGCCCCCACCACCCAGCTGGAGCGACCGCCGATGCGCTTCGACCTGGAAGGCTTCGGCCCCTGGTACGCCGACATGGACCAGCGCGGCGGCGACCACTTTCTGGTGCTGCTGCTGAACGGAGCCGAGGTGGCCGCTGTGTGCGACGCCAGCTGGAGCCCGCGCTTTCCGGACCGCATGCACCAGCGGCTGACGGCGGTGGCGCGGGGCTGGCGCGGCAAGGGCCTGGCCAAGGGCGTGAAGGCGGCGATGCTGCAGCTGGTGCGCGAGCGCCACCCGCAGGTAGCGCTGGCCGTCACCCACAACGCGGAGGTGAATGCCCCCATGCTGGCCATCAACCGGCGGCTGGGCTTTGCGCCGCACAGGCATGATGGGCAGTACCAGATCGGCATTGAAAGCCTGAGGGCGTTTGTCTCGACACGCACCTTGGCATCACAACAGGAAACACAGGAGGAAAGGCCATGAAAGCACCCCCCAGACTGCAGGCATTGATAGACGAGGGCCTGATCGACACCGTGGTGCGCCAGCTCATGAGCGGCAAGGAGGCCATGGTGTACGTGGTGCGCTGCGGCGACGAAACCCGCTGCGCCAAGGTCTACAAGGAGGCAGACAAGCGCAGCTTTCGCCAAGCCGTGGACTACACCGAAAACCGCCGCGTGAAGAACACGCGCGAGGCGCGCGCCATGGCCAAGGGCACCAAGTTCGGCCGCCAGGTGACAGAGGCCATCTGGCAAAGCGCCGAGGTCGATGCGCTGTACCGCCTGGCCGCCGCCGGCGTGCGGGTGCCCACGCCGCACAACTTTCTGGAAGGCGTGCTGCTGATGGACCTGGTGACCGACGCCAACGGCGACGCGGCCCCGCGCCTGAACGACGTGGCCTTTTCCCCCGAAGACGCCACGCGCCACCACGCCAGCCTGCTGCGCGAGGTGATGCGCATGCTGTGCGCGGGCGTGGTGCACGGCGACTTGTCGGAGTTCAACGTGCTGCTGGCCGAAGACGGCCCGGTCATCATCGACCTGCCGCAGGCGGTGGACGCGGCGGGCAACAACCACGCCAAGCGCATGCTGCTGCGCGACGTGGAAAACCTGCGCAACTTCTTCGGCCAGTACGAGCCCGGCCTGCTGCGCACGCACTACGGCGACGAGATCTGGCAGCTGTACGAGCGCGGCCTGCTGCGGCCGGAAACCGAGCTCACGGGCACCTTCGTGCGCGAGACCGGTCCGGTCGACCTGGGCAATGTGCTGCGCGAGGTGGAAGACGCGCGCATGGAAGAAGCGGCGCGCCTGGTGCGCATGCAGACGCCGCGACAATAGCGGGCGCTTTTTTCTGCTGCCCCTTTAATGAACTCCACCGCCCTGCCTGACCCCGCCACGCTCTGGCACCAGCCGCTTTCGGCCACCGCCCGCCGGATCGCCAAGGCGGCCGCGTTCGTGGCGCTGGGGTTCGGCGCGGCGGCCCACCCGGCCCATGCAGCGCCGGGCATTCGGCTGGACGACGACCGCGGCACCACGGTCGAGTTGCAGGCGCCGGCGCGGCGCATCGTATCGCTGATGCCCTCGCTGACGGAAACCGTCTGCGCGCTGGACGCCTGCGACCGGCTGGTGGGCATCGACCGGCACGCCAACTGGCCGGCGTCGGTGAAGGGCCTGCCGCAGGTGGGCGGCATCGACGACGCGAACATCGAACGCATCGTGGCGCTCAAGCCCGACCTGGTGCTGCTGCGCCCGCGCAGCCGCGCGGCCGAGCCGCTGGAGCGCCTGGGCATCAAGGTGCTGGCGCTGGACGCCAAGACCCATGCCGACATGCGCCGCGTGATGGAAACCGTGGCCCGCGCCACCGGCCGCCCCGGCGCGGGCGAGGCCTTCTGGCGCAAGCTCGACGCGGGGCTGGACGCCGCCCGCGCCCGCGTGCCGGCCGGCTGGCAGGGTCGGAGGGTGTACTTCGAAGTGCACGGCGGCATGGCGGCGGCCAGCGAGAGCTCCTTCATCGGCGAAACCCTGGCCCGGCTCGGCCTGGGCAATGCGGTGCCGGGCACGCTCGGGCCCTTTCCCAAGATGAGCCCTGAATTTGTGGTACGCGCCAACCCCGACGTGCTGATGGTGTCGGCGCTGGGAGAAATATCGGCCATGGCCACGCGCCCCGGCTGGTCGGCCATGTCGGCCATTCAGCGCGGGCGGGTCTGCAGCTTTGCCGCGGCCCGCTTCGACTTGATGATGCGGCCCGGCCCCCGGCTGGACGAGGCGGCCGACGCCATCGTGGGCTGCCTGGCCTCGCTGGGCGAGCCGAAGCCCTGACCGCGTGGGGCCTGCCCCCGTGAGCCCTCGGCGCTTGATTGCGGCCTGACCGTGCGCTGACCCGCCGCGACACAATTTAAAAGCCCTGTCGTACCATTCGCCTACTTTGACTCCCAGCCCTGACAACCCCCTCGCGAACCTCTCGCCCGTCTCGCCCGTCGCGCCCGTCGCACCCGTGGCTACCGTTGATGCCATCGACTCCGCCGAGGCCATTGCGCGAGACGTGGCCGCCATTGGCCGCATCAGCGCGGTGCCCGCGCTGCTCAAGGTGATCTGCCAGAACACGGGCATGGGCTTTGCCGCCGTGGCCCGCGTCACCAACGGCACCTGGACCGCCTGCGCGGTGGAAGACACCATCGCCTTCGGGCTCCTGCCCGGCGGCCAGCTGGAGGTGAACACCACGCTGTGCAGCGAGTCGCGCATGGCCCGCCAGCCGGTGGTGATCGACCGGGCCAGCACCGACCCGGTGTACTTCAACCACCACACGCCGCGCATGTACAACATCGAGAGCTACATCTCGGTGCCCATCATTCACACCAATGGCGACTACTTCGGCAACCTGTGCGCCATCGACCCGCGCCCGGCCGTGGTGTCAGACCCGCGGGTGGTGGCCATGTTCACCGCCTTTGCGGACCTCATTGCGCGCCAGCTGGAAAACGAAGAGCGCCAGGAGCGCACCGAATCGGCCCTGCAGTCGGAGCGCGCCACGGCCGAGCTGCGCGAGGAGTTCATTGCCGTGCTGGGGCACGACCTGCGCAACCCGCTGTCGGCGGTGAGCGCCACGGCCGAGCTGCTGGTGCGCCGCCAGTCGGAGCCCGACCTGGTGAAGCTGGGCACCCGGCTGAAGGCCAGCACGCGGCGCATGTCGGCGCTGATCGACGACGTGCTCGACTTTGCGCGCACGCGGCTTGGCTCGGGCGTGGGCCTAAGCATTCGCGAGGCCGACTTTCTGGCCTCGGGGCTGATGGACGTGGTGGAGGAAGTGCGCGCGGCCAACCCGCTGCTCGACGTTCGCGCCAGCATTGCCATCAACGGCGCGGTGCGCTGCGACCAGGGGCGCATTCAGCAGGTGCTGTCCAACCTGCTCGGCAATGCGGTCGCGCACGGCGCGCCCGACCGGCCCATTGCCGTGCGCGCGGCCATCGAGGGCGACCACCTGCTGCTGTCGGTAACCAATGGCGGCACGCCGATTCCGCCCGACGACCTGCCCAAGATCTTTCAGCCCTACTGGCGCCCCGCCCACAGCAAGCCCGGTGGTGGCCTGGGGCTGGGCCTGTACATCGCGTCGGAAATCGTGGCCGGGCACGGCGGCACGCTGCAAGTGACCTCCTGCGCGAGCGAAGGAACGCGGTTCCTGGTGACGCTGCCGGTGGCATGAGCAGTCTGCGCAACGTGACGGTGGCTCCCGCGTCGGACTTTGGCGCCGCCGAACTCACGGCCCTGTGGAACCGCGCCTACGAGGGCTACTTCGTGCCGATCGCGTTCGACGAGCAGCGCTTTGCACGGCACCTGCGGCGCGGCAACGTCGATCTGGCGCTGTCGCGCGTGATGGTTGCCGACGGCGCGGCCTGCGGCATATCGCTGGTCGGGCGGCGTGGGGAGCGTGCGTACCTCGCGGGCTTTGGCATTGGCGGCTCGCATCGGCGGCAGGGTTTGGCCGGGCAGCTGATCGGCGCGCAGATCGCCGCGTTGTCGCAGGCCCGCATCGGGCAGGCCTTGCTCGAAGTGATCGAGCAGAACCCCGCCCGCGCGCTGTACCGGCAAGCGGGCTTTACCGAACTGCGCATGCTCGAGGTGCTGGAATGGGGCGCCGAAGCACGCGCGTTTTTTTCAGCTCATGTTCCGGCCCATGTCCTCGACACCGCCGCGCTGGCCGCCGTGCACGCGGCCTGCAGCGCGCTGTGCCGCCCCACCTGGCGCCGCGAGCTGCCGACCGTGCAAGACGCCGTCGAGCGTGAAGGCGCCGTGGCACTCGGTGTGCGGCAAGGCGCCGCCACGCGTGCCTACGCCGTGCTGCCCCGCTCGCAAGACCCGCAGGGCGTGCTGCTGGACGCCGCCGCCATCGACAACGACGCAGCCCACCAGTTGCTGGACATGCTCGCGCTCGCGCACCCCGGCGTGCGCTGGCGGCTGGTCGACGAGCCGCCAGACAGCGCGCTGTGCCGCGCGGCCTTTGCGCGCGGTGCGGCCACGGTCATTCGCCAGGTCGAAATGGCGTTGACAGTGCAGACAGACGCGCACGCACACGACCAAGCCCAGGCCCAGGCCCAAGCCCCCACCGTTTTTTCTTTTTCCCCATGAAGCACCGCAAGCAAACCTCGTCCACCCCTTTCATTCGGGTGGGCCCCAGCGGCGTGCACGGCCTGGGCGCCTTCGCCACCCGCGACCTGCCGGGCGAAGCCTTTCTGGGCCTGTACGAGGGCCGCCGCTACAGCAAGGCCGAGATCGCCACCAAGGCCTGGGACGACCAGCTCACCTACCTGTTCACGCTGACCAACCAGGAAACCATCGACGGCGCCAAGGGCGGCAACGCCACGCGCCACCTGAACCATTCGTGCGAACCCAACTGCGAGGCGGTGGAGGAATACGACGAAAGCGGCGAACTGGTGCTGAAGTTTCAGACGCTGGTGGCGGTGGACGCGGGCGACGAGCTGTTCATCGACTATTCGCTCACCGCGGACGACGGCTCGCCGCCGTCGAAGTACCCCTGCCATTGCGGCGCGCCAAGCTGCCGGGGGACGATGCTGGCACCGCCGGACACGGTGGCGGAGGCCACTGAACAGCCGACGCTTTGAGGCAGCCGGGCCGCAGGTATCGCGGGTATCGCGAGCGTCGCGTGCATGCCCGTCACGGCAGTGATGGCAGTCCTAGCAGTCACGGCGCTTGGTTGCGCAGGCTGCGCAGTTGCGCCTCGGCCTGATCGAGCTCCGAGCGCAGCAGGCGAATGTCCTGCTCCAACCTGTCGATGCGGGCCTGCCGGCTCTGCGGCGCGGCCGGCAATTTGCATTGCGCCTGCAGCGCGCTCAAGGTGTCGGCCAGCTCGCGGCGGCGCAGCATCTGGCCCCTGGAGCGGGCCAGCTCCATGTCCCGCTCCAGCACGGCTTGCTGTGCCTTGCAGTCTTCGGCGCCCAACGGCTGAACGGATGGCGCAGGCTGTGCGAAGGCGGGCGTGGCCAGGGTCAAGGCAAGGGCCAGGAAGCAGGGTTTCAAAAGCATGCGGCACGGTAACCGAACTTGCCCGCTGAAGTCGGCATTGACACTGCGGCGGCCCGGGCGGAGCCAATCAAAACAGATGCCTATCGACGCATCGCCGCCTCCCATTGGCCAACGAAATGCTCAAGAGAATTTCACCAAAATAGCGGTTTTCAGCAAACGCTGAAACAGGGCATTTCAGTGAAATTTTCAATTTCGGGAAAAGCCAGCGACCCGAAATTCCGGTAGCGCAGGCAGCTATCGCGGGCTCAGCCCGCAGCCTCCGCCACCAGATACCGCGCATCCCACCGCTCGGCAAGCCGCCTCGCGCGATGCAGCGGCACGCGCGCCGCCTCGAAGTCGACCACGCAGGCCACATCGGCCGCGTCGGGCCGCGCGGGGTTTTCGCTGCTGCGCCCGTCGGTCAGCAGCCACAGCCAGCGCTGGCGTGACTCGCTCTTGGCCAGCAACTGATCGGCGCGCTGCACGCCCAGCGCCAACGGCGTGCCGCCACCGGCCGCGATGGGCGCGACCCAGTCGTCGTTCCAGGCGCTGGCGCGGCGCGGCGGCAGGCGCAGCTCGACCACCTCGCCGGCAAAGCACAGCAGCGCGACATGGTCGCGGCGCTGGTAGGCCTCTTGCATCAACGCAAGCAGCAGGCCCTTGGCGCGCGCGAGGTTGCCGTCGTTGCGCATCGAGGCCGAGCAGTCGAGCAGGAAGCAGTGCAACGCGCCGCTGCGCGACTGCTGCGGGCGGTGGCGCAGGTGCTCGGCACGCAAGGGCGCGGCACCACGGGCCGCGAAGGTGCGTGGCCAGTCGAAGGCCGTGCCCTGCGTGGCGGGGCCGTGCCACGCGTCCCTTTGCGAACCCTGCCTTCGGTCACCCTGGCGCGCGCCAGCGGGTGCGGTGTTCCGAAGGCTCAGACTTTTTTTGAGGCGGACTGCTGGGGCGAGAGCAGCGGGCGCAAAGGCTTCACACGCTCGATGCCGACGGGCTCGGGGGGCATGGCGCCCCAGTCGTTGTCGTCGCCCTTGCTGCCCTTGCTGTCCTTTCTGTCGCCGGTGTTCTGGCTGCTCGCAGGTGCGGCCGCATCGCTCTGGGGCGGCCGGCTTGCGGGCGCAGGCGGCGTGGCCGGCGGTGCGCCTGCGGCCTCGGGCTTGCGACGGTGCAGCAGCACGGCTTCGGCCACGCGACGCACATGGTCGCCGGTGATCTCCGCCGCGCCATCCCATGCCGCAAGCCCACGCGCGGAACGCAACATGACGAGGTCGGCGCGCAGCCCGTCGACACCGGCCGCAATGCACAGCGCGCTGACCGCCTCGTGCACCGCATCGCCATACGGCAGCGCCGACGCATCGGTCACCAACGCGCGCGCACGAACCAACGCAGCGGCCAGCGCCGCCTCTTCCTGCGCGTGCCTCTCGCGAAAGCCCTGCGGATCGGCATCGAAGGCCAACCGCGCCCGCACGATCGCTTGCCGCTCGGCCGCGTTCTCGATGTTGCGCAGCTGCACGCACAGGCCGAAGCGGTCGAGCAGTTGCGGGCGCAGCGTGCCCTCCTCCGGGTTCATGGTGCCCACCAGCACAAAGCGCGCTGCATGCCGGTGCGAGATGCCGTCGCGCTCCACCACGTTCACGCCGCTGGCGGCCGCGTCGAGCAATGAGTCGATCAGCGCGTCGGGCAGGAGGTTGATTTCGTCCACGTACAGCACGCCGCCGTGCGCGCGCGCCAGCAGGCCGGGCGCGAACTTCAGCGCATGGCCGGCCAGCGCCTGGCCCAGGTCGAGCGTGCCGACCAGGCTTTCAAGGCTGGCGCCCAGCGGCAGCGTGACGAAGGGCGCGCCGGGCAGCAGCTCGGCCAACGCGCGCGCGGCGGTGGTCTTGGCGGTGCCGCGCGGGCCTTCGATGAGCACGCCGCCCAGCGCGGGGTCGACCGCGGCCAGCAGCAGCGCCTGGCGCAGCAGGGGCTGGCCCGCAATGGCCGCAAAAGGGAACGGCACCGGCATGGGGGCGGCTGAGGTCATCGCTGGCTTCCTTCCATCCGCTGCTCCTGGTCGAGCAGCAGGTTTTCCAATTGATCTTTGTAGTCGCCGGGCGCTTGCCACAGGCCACGCTGCATGGCTTCGAGCAGGCGGCTGAGCATGTCGTGCAGCGCGCGCGGGTTGTGCTGTTGCACGAAGTCGCGGGTGGCTGCGTCGAGCACGTAGGCATCGGCCACCATGGCGTACTGGTGGTCGCCGACCACGCGCGCGGTGGCGTCGAAGCCGAACAAATAGTCGACCGTGGCGGCCATCTCGAAGGCGCCCTTGTAGCCGTGGCGCTTCACGCCGGCAATCCATTTCGGGTTGACCACGCGCGAGCGAATGACACGGCTGATTTCTTCTTTCAGCGTGCGCACGCGCGGTGCCTGCGGGTTGCCGTGGTCGCCGTGGTACATGGCCGGCTGCTGCCCGCTCAGGTGGCGCACGGCGGCGGCCATGCCGCCCTGGAACTGGTAGTAGTCGTTGGAGTCGAGCAGGTCGTGCTCGCGGCTGTCCTGGTTCTGCATGACGACGTTCATGGCGCGCAGGCGGCGCACCAGCGCGTCTGCCGCCGGCACGCCGTCGCTGCCCTGGCCGTAGGCATGGGCGCTGCCGCCGACGTAGGCGTTCGACAGGTCGTCGTCGGTCTGCCAGTCGCCCTGGTCGAACAGCGGCTGCAGGCCGGAGCCGTAGCTGCCGGGAGCCGAGCCGAACACGCGCCAGCCGGCCTGCAGGCGCGCCGCCTCGGGCGCGGTGCCCTGCGCCTCCAATGCCGCGGCTTCGCGCAGGATGCGCGCGCGAATCGGGTTGCGCTCTGCGTCTTCGTCTTCCTGCGCGGCCACGGCCTGCACGGCGGCGTCGAACATCTGCACCGCGTTGGGGAAAGCGTCTCTGAAGAAGCCCGAAATGCGCAGCGTGACGTCGATGCGCGGACGCCCGATGCCGACCGTGGGCAGCACCTCGAAGTCGACCACGCGCTGGCTGCCCGGCGCCCACTTGGGCCGCACGCCGATGAGCGCGAAGGCCTGCGCCAGATCGTCACCGCCGGTGCGCATGGTGGCCGTGCCCCACACAGACAGGCCCATGGCCACGGGGTAGTCGCCATGCTCCTGCATGTGGCGTTCGACCAACTGCGCGGCCGACTTCAGGCCCAGCATCCAGGCGGTGGGCGTGGGAATGGCGCGCGTGTCGACCGCGTAGAAGTTGCGCCCGGTCGGCAGCACGTCGGGCCGGCCGCGCGAGGGCGAGCCGCTGGGGCCGGGCGGCACGAAGCGGCCTTGCAGGGCGCGCATCAGCTGAAGCATTTCTTGCGGGCCGCAGGCGTCGAGCGCGGGTGCAAGGCTTTGCGCGATGCGGCGCATGACGGCGGCGGTGTGCGGCAGGTCTGCAGGGCAGGCGCGTTCTTCAAACGAGCCTTCGAGCGAGCCTTCCAGCAGTTGCTGGGCCAGCAGCTCCAGCCGCTCGCGCGTGTCGCCGTGGTGGCGCCAGGGGTCGGTGCTCACGGCTTGCAGCAGCGCGGGGCGCGCGCCCTGCCAGGGCTTGGCGGCGTCGATGTCCAGCGGGTCGAAGGCTTCACCGGGCAGCAGGTCTTTGGCGAGTGCGCCGAGCAGGCCGGCGTTGTCGCCAGTGCCGTCCAGCGCGGGGTAGCGTGCGAGCGCCAGCAGCGTGTCGCGCCTGAGGCGCTGCTGCGGCGACGCGCCGAACACATGCAGGCCGTCGCGAATCTGCGTTTCCTTCAGCTCGCACAGGTAGGCGTCCACGCGCGCGAGCACGGCGTCGTCTTCCGCGCCGGGCATGCCCAGCTCTTCGACCAGGTGCTGTGCGCGCACGGAAGTGAGGATCTGCGCGCGCAGCACCTTGGCGCGTCGCGCATCGACCAGCAGCGCGTCGTAGTACTCGTCGACCTGGCGCTCCAGGTCTTGCAGGGGGCCGTGGTTTTCCGCGCGGGTGAGCGGCGGCATCAGGTGGTCGATGATGACCGCCTGCGTGCGCCGCTTGGCCTGCGCGCCCTCGCCCGGGTCGTTGACGATGAAGGGGTACACGTTGGGCAGCGGCCCCAGGACGGCGTCGGGCCAGCAGGTCTGCGACAGCGCCAGGCTCTTGCCCGGCAGCCACTCGAGGTTGCCGTGCTTGCCGACATGCACCACCGCGTCGATGGCGAACACGTCGCGCAGCCAGAAATAGAACGCGAGGTAGCTGTGCGGCGGCACCAGTTCGGCGTCGTGATAGCTCGCGTAATCGGCCGTGCCTTGTGCAGCAAGAGAACGCGCGGGCTGGATGCCGACGAACACGTGGCCCAGCCGCAACCCGGCGATCATGAAGCGGCCCTGGCGCACCATCGGGTCTTGCTCGGGCGTGCCCCATCGGGCGTCGATGGCGTCGGCCATGCCCTGGGGCAAGGCCGCCAGGCGCGCGCGGTAGCCGGCGAGCGTGTAGCTCTGCCACGCGGGCCGCGATGCCCACTGCGCGGGGTCATTGGCAATGCCTTCCTGCAGCTTGCGCATGAGCGCGTCGCCGTCTTGCGGCACAGCAGCCGCGTCACCCAACCCATAGCCCTCTGCCTGCATCGCGCGCAGGATGCCGATGACCGAGGCCGGCGTGTCCAGCCCCACGCCGCTGCCGATGCGGCCTTCGCTGCCCGGGTAGTTGGCCAGGATCAGCGCGATGCGCTTGTCGGCCGCGCCCAGGCTGCGCAAGCGGCACCAGCGCCGGGCCAGCTCGGCCACGAAGGCCACGCGGTCGGGCTCGGGCTGGTAGTTGACCACCTCGGTCTGCGTGAGTTCGCAGCGGTGCGACAGGCCCTTGAAGCTCACGGCGCGCGTGATGATGCGCCCGTCCATCTCGGGCAGCGCGATCTGCATGGCGATGTCGCGCGGGCGCAGGCCCTGGCTGTCGGCCAGCCAGTCTTCGCGGTTGCCGCCGCTCACGATCACCTGCAGCACAGGCGCATCGCCCGCGAGTGCGATGGCTTCGCCTTCTGCGTTCTGCGCGCCCTGCCCCAGTGCCGCGAAGGCGGTGGTGTTGAGCACCAGTTGCACGTCGTGCTCGCTGCACAGCGCACGAAAGGTTGCAAGGCACAGCGGGTCTTTGAGCGAATCGAGCGCCACGGGCAGCGGGTTGAGCCCTTGCGCGCTCAGCGCCTCGGCCATCGCGTCGAAGGCCACGGTGTTGCCCGACTGCAGGTGCGAGCGGTAGAACACCAGCGCCACCACGGGGGCGCCGTCGTGCCAGCCGGCGCGCAGGTCGTCGATGCCCGCCACGGAGTGCGCGGCATTCATTCCGCCCGACATGTGCGCAGGCACATGCAGCGCCACCTGCGGCAGGCTGCGCGGCGGCAGCGGCGCCGGGCCGTGGCCCAGGCCGTGGAAGGCCACCGCGCGCAGAAACTGCATCGCATTGGCCGCACCGCCGCTGCGCGAGTACTGCCACAGTTGGCGGCTCACGTCGCGCGGCACGGTGCCGCGCGCGAGCAGGTCTTCGTCTTCCTGCAGGTCGCCCGAGAACATGGCGAGCTGCTGGCCCTTGCGCTTGGCGAGCTTCTCCAGCTGCTGCAGCCCATAGGCCCAGGCCGACTCCGCCCCCAAGTGGTCGACCACCACCACGCGCGCATGCTGCAGCACCTCGTCGATGTACAGGTCGAGCGAGGCCGGCTGGCGCAGGTACATCAGGTTGGCCAGCCGCAGTGAAGGGTAGCCGGGGTCGGTGGCCGCCAGCGACGTGCGCGCCGCGGCCAGCAGCGCGAGCGTGGTGTCGGCCGAGCTGAGCACCACGATGTCGCCCGGCGTCTGGTCGAGCCGGGTGACCACGCTGTCGTCTTCGACGAAGCGGCCGGGCTGGGTGCTCAGCAGGTGCATGGGGTCAGGCGGTCAGGCTGTCGAGCTGCAGGGCTGTCATGCAGCTGCGACCGCGCTCGCCTCTTGCAGCGCCTTGCGCAGCGCGCCCTCGTCCAGGTCTTCGCCGATGAACACGAGCCGCGTGCGCTGTGCCTCGCCGTCGCGCCAGCGGCGGTCGAAGTGGTGGTCGAAGCGACGGCCCACGCCTTGCACCAGCAGGCGCATCGGCTTGCCCGGAATGGCGACGAAGCCCTTCACGCGGTAGATGGTGTGCTGCTCGACCAGCCTGGCCAGCACGGCCAGCAGGCTGTCGCGATCCACGGGCGGCAGCTCGATGACGAGCGAGTCGAACTCGTCGTGGTCGTGGTCCTCTTCATGGTCGTGGTGGCTCTCGCGCAGGTGAATGCTGGCCTCGGCCGCGCGGCCCTGGCCCAGCAGCAGCGCGAGCGGCAGCTTGCCTTGGGTGGCGGCAACGATCTTCACCTCGGGCGGCAGCTCTTCGCGCACCAGCGCCTCCACTTGCGCGCGCGCGGCGTCGTCCATCAGGTCGGTCTTGTTGAGCACCACCAGGTCGGCGGCGGAGAGCTGGTCTTCGAACAGCTCGTGCAGCGGCGACTCGTGGTCGAGGTTGGGGTCGGCGCGGCGGGCTTCGTCCACGGCCGCGGGGTTGGCGGCGAACTGGCCCGATGCGGCAGCCGGGCCATCGACCACGGTGACCACCGAATCGACGGTGAAGATGTTGGCAATGTCCGGCCACTGAAAGGCCTGCACCAGCGGCTTGGGCAGCGCGAGGCCCGAGGTTTCGATGAGCACCGCGTCGATGTCGCCGCGCCGTTCGGCCAGCTGCAGCATCACGGGCAAGAACTCTTCCTGCACGGTGCAGCACACGCAGCCGTTGGCCAGCTCGTACAGGGCACCTGCGCGCTCGTTGCCGTCGTCGTCGCAGCCGATGCCGCAGCCGCGAAGAATTTCGCCGTCGATGCCAAGCTCGCCGAACTCGTTGACGATCACCGCGATGCGGCGGCCCTCTGCGTTGCCGAGGATGTGGCGCAGCAGCGTGGTCTTGCCGCTGCCGAGAAAGCCCGTGACGATGGTGACGGGAATCTTGGCGTTGCTTGTGGGGGTCATGGGAATGTTCTTTCAGGCGCCGAGGGCGAACAGATGGCAAGAAGCCAGCAAAGCGAGGGGTCAACGCGAAGCAGGCGCCCAGCGGCACGCCAGCTTCGAATTTTCCAGAGGATGCGCCGCAGTCCCCAGACGTGCCCGGGACCGCGGCAAGAAGGCAACAGAGACGAAGCCGGGCTCAGACGCCGCCGTACAAGCGGTGCTCGACAAAAACCGAGCCCTGCAGCCGGCGCCAGCCCTTGGCCGCGGCCAGCACGCCCAAGTCGACCAGCGGCTCGACCAGCACGACCGTCATGTAGGCGGCGCCGAAGCTGGCGATCT
Organism: Variovorax sp. H27-G14; assembly: GCF_046156345.1. NCBI lineage: Bacteria > Pseudomonadati > Pseudomonadota > Betaproteobacteria > Burkholderiales > Comamonadaceae > Variovorax > Variovorax sp. H27-G14. The sequence continues at coordinate 73,731 of NZ_JAYLVN010000003.1, read as the reverse complement.
GGCTCAGGTTCTCCAGCCCCGTGCCGCGCCCGTAGAGCGCCCAGAAGCCGACCCACACCACAATGCCGCCCTGGTAGGCCACCGACAGCTTGAAGGCCTGCTGGTAGCTCAGGTCCACATAGGCCACGTTCTGCGGAATGATCCGGCGCGCCAGCGCGGCCGTGGCGAACAGCGGCACCAGCAAGGTGGTGACGTTCATGCCGAACTGCGGCAGATCTTGCGGCTCGAAGAACAGGCCTTGAATGAGCAGGCCGCCCGCCAGCCCGATGGCCGCGGGCGCCAGCCCGAACACCAGCAGCAGCGTGGTGCCCAGAATCAGGTGCACCTCGGACACGCCCACCGGGTGGTGCGGCAGCAGCTCGAAGAAGCAGAACACCAGCGCCATGGCAATGGCCGAGCGCAGCACCAGGGCGGCGGGCCCGTCCTTCATGAGGGTGTCGAAGGCCACCTTGCCGGTGTATGCGAGTGCAGCGGCCGCCGTGGCGTAGCTGAGAAAAATCTTGGATCCGTCGACAAGACCGGGTTCGATGTGCATCGCGCACCTCCTGAATTGCACCGAGGTGCGAAAGTTGATTGTTGGTTCATGGGCTGGCTTGCGCAAGCCCCTTCGAGGCGGCCGCGCACCCCAAAGCCGTGCGGCGTGGCGCCCGTGTTGTTCGACCCATGTGACCTCTGCTGCGGCCCGCGTCCCCGCAGGTTCCTGACCGATGAAGGACGCGAAGGGAGAGGCGAAGGGACTGCCACGGTGCGCGCAAGAGCGCGAGGCGGCAGGCCCGAACGCGCACTCCCGCTGCGTCCGAAGGCGGTTGCGAAGGCCGGTATCCGGGCTCGCGGAGCGCCGTGGTGTGCTGCATGAAGCATGCACACCGCGACCGAAACCCTCGCCTTCCCATGCCCAGGCACAGTGGCTGGCGATGCCTTTCAACAGAAGGCTCGCGCGAGAGGGTTTCCAGATCCGCTGACCGTTGCGGGGGCAGCGCAGGCTTTGACGCGTCACTGACGACGCGGCGCACCTGCTTCCCGTTTAACCCCTGGGCCATGTCATATGGCGTGCGGGGCACCTTCGAACCGTGGTGTCTGGCGCAGCCGATGAACATCGGCGCGCCAGACGGGCGGGATTATAGGGAGCCGAGGCCCGAGCCGGGGCCAGCGCCGGGGCCCGAGCTGGGGCCGGAACCGAGCATGCGCCGCATCACGGCCACGCCGGCCACCAGGGCGTTCGAGTAATTGGCATAGGCCTCGAGCGCGGAGTCGATGGGCACGTACACATGGGGGGCTTCGCCCGGCGCCGCGCCGCTGTCGACCGCCTCCATCACCACCCAGTAGAACTCGCCCGGTTCCAGTTCGTGGACCGTGAGTGCGATGTTCCGGGAAGAAGGCATGGGCTTTAAGCGAGGGGGCTCCACAGTCAATGGGTGGCGCAAAGGTCCGGTTGACAGCCCAGGGCTTCTCCTACATGGCAGGCCCCGCGCAAGACCTACGGTTTGCCCAACATATGGAGGCAGCATGAAACCTTTCAGTCTCGACCCCAGCATGCGCGCGACCCTGGGCGGCGCGTTCTACCCGACCGGCTACTCGATGGTGCTGTTCGCGAATGCGCATGACGCAACCCGCGTGGGCCAGCGCCTGATCGACGAGGGCATGAGCGGCGACGACATCTTTCTGATTCCGCCAGAGGCCGTGCTCTCGCAGATCGCGCCCACGGTGGAGGCCGCGGACGACCCGCTGCCCTCCGCCGGCACCGAAGGCGCGACTGTGCGGGCCTACACCAAGCTCGCACAGGAAGGCCACACCGCGCTTCTGGTGAAGACCGACGACAGCGACGCAGCTGAACGCCTGATGGTGGCTGTGCGCACGGTGCCCTATTCCATTGCGCAGCGCTACCGCGCGCTGGTGATCGAAGACCTCTGACATTGCAGAGCCGCGCGGGCTCTGGTCTTTTTTCAGGCCGGCACGGCAATCGACACGGCGCGCTGCACCACGTCGCGCGCCATGGCCTGAGCAAGTTCATGCTCGCCGAGGAACACGGTGGCCGAGGTTTCCTGCGTGAGCAGGCGTGCTTCTTGTTCGTTGTGGCTGCGAATCACGGTCTGGATGTTGGGGTTCAGCGTGCGCGCGGTTTCCATCATCTGGCGCACGTTCAGCGCGTCGGGCGTGGCCACCACCAGCACACGGGCGCGCGCAATGTGCGCCTGAATCAGCACGGCCGGGTCGGCCGCATCGCCCCACACGGCAGGCGTGCCGGCTTCGCGCAGCTTCTCGACCAGCTCGCGGTTCTGGTCGGCCACCACATACGGAATGTCGTGCGCATCGAGCTCCTGCGCAATGCGCCGCCCGACGCGGCCGTAGCCCACCAGCACCACCTGGCGTGAGAGGTATTTAGCCTCCGTGGTCGTCGGCAGCTCGGCCAATGGGTCGTCACGCGATTCCAGCCCGCGCGCAAAAGATGAATGGGCGTGCAGCCATTTCTGCATCGGCACGATCAGGCTGAACCACAGCGGGTTGGTGGCAATGGAGATGAGCGCGCCCGCCAGCACCAGGCTCTGCCCTTCCACCGGCAGCAGGCCCAGCGACACGCCCAGCCCGGCCAGGATGAACGAGAACTCCCCGATCTGCGCCAGGCTGGCGCTGACCGTGAGCGCCGTGCCCAGCGGGTAGCGAAACACCAGCACCAGCGCGCAGGCCGCAATCGACTTGCCCAGCACGATGACCAGCACCACCGCCAGCACCTGCAGCGGCCGCTCGATGAGCACCGACGGGTCGAACAGCATGCCGACCGACACGAAGAACAGCACCGCAAAAGCGTCGCGCAGCGGCAGCGACTCTTGTGCGGCGCGGTGGCTGAACTCGGACTCGCGCATGACCATGCCGGCAAAGAAGGCGCCCAGTGCAAACGACACGCCGAACAGTGCGGCCGACGCAAAGGCGATGCTCACGGCCGCGGCCACCACGCACAGGGTGAACAGTTCGCGCGAGCCGGTGCGCGTGACCTGCCAGAGGATCCACGGGAACACGCGCCGTCCCACGACCAGCATGAGCGCCACGAAGCCGCCGACCTGCAGCAGCGTGAGGCCCAGGGTTTGCCACAGCGGATCGGCCGGGCCGGCTTGGGTGTTGTGGCCGCCTAGCGTGCTGGCCAGGGGTGGCATGAGCACGAGCACAAGCACCATGGCAAGGTCTTCGACGACGAGCCAGCCGATGGCGATGCGGCCGGTGAAGGAGTCGAGAATGCCCAGGCTTTCGAGGGCGCGCAGAAGCACGACGGTGCTGGCCACGGACAGCGCGAGCCCGAACACCAGCGCCGCGCCGGGGCTCCAGCCCCACCACATGGCGAGGCCGCCGCCTAGCAGGGTGGCGACGGCGATTTGAGCGAGGGCGCCGGGGAGTGCGATCTTGCGCACTGCGAGCAGGTCGTCCAGTGAAAAATGCAGGCCCACGCCAAACATGAGCAGCATGACGCCGATTTCGGCAAGCTGTGCGGCGATGCTGGCGTCGGCCACAAAGCCGGGTGTGAAGGGGCCGATGATGACGCCGGCGAGCAGGTAGCCGACGAGGGCTGGTAGTCGAAGTTTGGCCGCCAGGAACCCGAACACGAGGGCCAGCCCCAGGCCGGCGGCAATCGTGTTGATGAGGGAAACGCTGTGGGGCATCGTTGCATTTTGCAGGAACGATGTCTGTCCCTTCGTGTCAGCCGGCCAATCTTTGGCCGACGATTTACGGCTCTTTGTTCAGGGGTCTTTGTTCGGGGCTCTTGGTTTGCGCTCTTGTTCAGGGCGCGTGCACAGGCCGCCGGGTACTCCCCTCCGCGAATGTCCCCCGGGGCTTCGCCCCTCCTCCTTTATTTCGCTGCGGGGAGCACCCGACGCCCTGTGCCCGTGGACGCGCCGCTGGTGTTCCGCTGATCAACGACTGCTCCTGATAACGCTCACGAGGGTGGGGTGCCTTGCGCAGCGAAATAAAGGAGGAGGCCGCAGGCCGGGGGACATTCGCGGAGCAAGGTACCCCGCCCTCGTGAGCGCCGCCCTGGACTGCCTTCTTACCCAGACATCTTGCTGGTACGAGCAACCTCAATAGCCTCGGGCTCCTGCGCCTCCACCCACGTCTCGTTGTTCAGCGCAGCCTGCAGCCGAACCTCGTCGAGCTCGTTGGTCCACTTGGCCACCACGATGGTTGCCACACCGTTGCCGATCAGGTTGGTCAACGCACGTGCTTCCGACATGAACCGGTCGATACCCAGAATCAACGCCAGCCCCGCCACCGGCACATGCCCCACCGCCGACAGCGTGGCCGCCAACACGATGAACCCGCTGCCCGTCACACCCGCCGCCCCCTTCGAGGTGAGCAACAGCACCGCCAGCAACGTGATCTCCTGCACCAGCGTCATGTGCGTGTTGGTCGCCTGTGCGATGAACACCGCCGCCATCGTCAGATAGATCGAAGTGCCGTCCAGGTTGAACGAGTAGCCCGTTGGAATCACCAGGCCCACGCAGGTCTTGTTGGCGCCCAGGTTCTCCATTTTTTCCATCATGCGCGGCAGCACCGACTCGCTGGACGACGTGCCCAGCACGATCAACAGCTCCTCCTTGATGTACTTGATGAACTTCCAGATGCTGAACCCGTGAAAGCGCGCAATGAGCCCCAGCACCACGAAGATGAACAGCAGGCAGGTCAGGTAGAACGTGCCCATCAGCTTGCCGAGCGAAAACAGGCTGCCCAGCCCGTACTTGCCGATGGTGAAAGCCATCGCGCCAAAGGCACCGATGGGGGCCAGCTTCATGATGTAGTTGACGATGCCGAAGAGCACATGCGAGCCCTTCTCGATCACGTCGAACACCAGCGTGCCGCGGCCACCGAAACGGTGCAGCGCAAAGCCGAACAGCACCGCAATCAACAGCACCTGCAAGATCTCGCCCTTGGCAAAGGCGTCGACCAGCGTGCTGGGAATGATGTTCAGAATGAAGTCGACCGTGCCGGTCATCTTGCCCGGGCCGGTGTACGAGGCAATGGCCTTGGTGTCCAGCGTGGCCGGGTCGATGTTCATGCCCGCGCCGGGTTGCAGCACGTTCACCAGCACCAGGCCCACCAACAGCGCAATGCTGCTGACCACCTCGAAATACAGCAGCGCCAGGCCGCCGGTCTTGCCGACCTTCTTCATGTCCTCCATGCCGGCAATGCCCACCACCACCGTGCAGAAGATGATGGGCGCAATGATCATCTTGATCAGCTTGATGAAGCCGTCGCCCAAGGGCTTCATGGCCTCACCCGCCGCCGGGTAGAAATGGCCCAGCAGCACGCCGATGATCACGGCGGTGATCACCTGCACATACAGGGAACGATAGATCGGGAGCTTTTTGGCAGGTGTACTTGTTGTGTTTTCCATGGATGCCTCCGGGGGGGTTCAAAAACTGTAGGGAGCGTGTGGGCCGTTTTCCATTCGTGAAAGCCACATTCCGTGAACAAAAAAACCCGCCGAGGCGGGTTGTTCTTCAGGTGAGCGTCAGCATGCTCAGTGCATGTGCAGGCCGCCGTTGACCGAAAAGTCGGCCCCCGTGCTGTAGCCGCCTTCGTCGGTGGCGAGCCACGCGATGATCGAGGCAATTTCGCTCGGCTCGCCCAGGCGCTTGACCGGAATGGTGGCCACGATCTTGTCGAGCACTTCCTGGCGGATGGCCTTGACCATGTCCGTGCCGATGTAGCCCGGGCTCACGGTGTTCACCGTCACGCCCTTGGCCGCCAGCTCCTGGGCCAATGCCATGGTGAAGCCGTGCATGCCGGCCTTGGCCGCGGAGTAGTTGGTCTGCCCGGCCTGGCCCTTGGCGCCGTTCACCGAGCTGATGTTGATGATGCGGCCCCAGCCCTTTTCAACCATGTCGCCCACCACCTGCTTGGTGACGTTGAACATGCTGTTGAGGTTGGTCTCGATGACGGCGCTCCAGTCCTCGGGCGTCATCTTCAAAAACATGCGGTCGCGCGTGATGCCCGCGTTGTTGACCAGCACGTCGATGGCGCCGTGCGCTGCCTTGGCAGCGGAGAAGGCCTCGACGGTGGACTGCCAGTCGCCGACATTGCCGACCGACGCGTGGAACTCGAAACCTTCGGCTTTCTGTTCGGCCAGCCATTTGGCGTGGTCGCGGGTAGGACCGCAACCGGCAATCACAGTGAACCCGTCCTTGTGCAGACGCTGGCAGATGGCTGTTCCGATGCCACCCATGCCCCCGGTGACATATGCAACTTTCTTGCTCATAAGATTTCCTTGATGTGTACGTAGCAAAAGCCTGAACGGCCGCCTTCACTCTAGCGAGTTTCAAGCCATGCCCCTCTGAGGAAAACACTGAGCCAAGCTTGCAACCAGCTGTCACGAACCGGGGTTCGACGAGGCGCAGCGCCGTTCGCGGGCAGGCCCTATCCTCGCACCTGCCCCAGTCTCCCCGTGCCCCTGCGGGGCCTTCCCCACAGAGGAGTTCAAAAGTATGAATTTCGGCATCGTCCTCTTCCCCGAGGTGGAGGAACTCGACTTCGTCGGCCCCTGGGAAATGCTGACCATGTGGAGCAAATTGGCCGGCGGCCCGGCGCATTGCCTCCTGGTGGCGGAAAAGCCCGAGCCGGTGGTGTGCGCCAAGGGCATGTCGGTCAACCCGCATGTGTCGTTTGCGCAATGCCCGCCGCTGGACTACCTGCTCGTGCCCGGCGGCATGGGCACCCGCCGCGAGGTCGACAACCCCGCCATGACGCGCTTTCTGGCCGAGCGGGCGCCCGGCTGCAAGGCGCTGCTGTCTGTATGCACCGGTGCCTTCGTGCTGCATGCGGCCGGCCTGCTCTCCGGCCGCACGGCCACCACGCACTGGGCGTCGCTCGACCGGCTGCGCGCGCTGGGCGACGTGAATGTGGTCGAGCAGCGCTTTGTGCAAGACGGCCATGTGTGGACGTCCGCCGGGGTGTCTGCCGGCACCGACCTGATGCTGGCCTTCATTGCCCACACCGCCGGCGAGGAAGCCGCGGCCAAGGTGCAACTGCAATCCGAGTACTACCCGGCCGACACGGTCTATGGCAGCACCGCGAGCCACGAGCGCGCGCCGGCCTATGTGAAGCGGCCGGGCCAATCTGTTTCCAAGACGCCATGAACAAGCCATGAACCCCACTTCTTTGCCCGACTCCCTTCCCGACTCCCTGGCTGTTCTTGCCGCGCGCGTGGGCGAAACGCTGCGCGCACGCGGGCAGACCGTGTCGGTGGTCGAGTCGTCGGCCGGCGGGCTGGTCTCGGCCGCGCTGCTCGCCGTGCCGGGTGCGTCGGCCTACTTTCGGGGTGGCGCGGTCGTGTATTCGCGCCGCGCCGGCCGCGCCCTGCTGGGCCTGACCGCCGAGGACATGACCGGCATGCGCGGGGAAACCGAGCCTTACGCCCGCCTGGTCGCGGGCCGGGTGCGCGACACCCACCACACCACCTGGGGCATCAGCGAAAGCGGCGCGGCCGGGCCGGCGGGCAGCCCGTACGGCGACGCGCCGGGCCATGTGTGCCTGGCCATCGTGGGCGCAGCAACGGTCAGCCGCACCATCGAGAACGGCGGCACCGACCGGCCCCGCAACATGGACCTGTTCGCGCGCCAGTTGCTCGCGCTGTTCGAAGAGACGCTGCGGGCTCAAGACACCTCTGCATGATGGGTGGCCTGACTTGCCGCCTGTCGCGTGTCGCGCCGGCCGCTCCAGTGCCGCCAGTGCTGCCGCACTGCCACCGTTCACTCCCACACCCCGCTGATGCCTACACGCACGCCCACCGTTCCGGCCGAGGCCGCGGACACGCCGCCCGTGACGCTCCAGCGCCCGTTCTCCGCCGTCTTGCGCAGCGACACGCCCACAGCCGACTCGCCGCTGTAGATGCCCATGCCTGCCGCGTAGGTCAGCTTGCCCGGCACATACGGCGCGCTTTCCATCGCCATTGCCGACGCCGTGCCGGAATAGGCCCGCTTGGCCACGCCCCGCAACGCCTGCCCCAACTGGTTGACGCGCGCGTCGGTGTAGGCCGCGTTGGCCGCGGTGGACGCCCCTAGCTGGTTCATGTTCACCGCGTCGGTGCCCTGCACACCTGGCGCCACGTTGGAAATGCGCGTGCCGTCCGGCGCCTGGTCGTTGCCCAGAATGATCTGGTTGTGGTTGAGCGACCCGTCGGGGTTGGTCGCGTACTGCACGCTGGCGGCCTTCACCGCGCCAGCGGACGCCTTCAGCTGCGCCACGTTGGCCGCGTCGCTGTCCGCCGTGCCCGCCGCCACACCGGTGATCTGGCGGAGCTGGCCGTTGGCCGCATCGCCGACCGACACCGCCGCGCGCGTGCTGTTCGTCGCCGCGATGGCCGCTGCTTGCGACTGGCCGGCGCCGGGTGGCACGTAGCCCGCCACGCCTGCCGCCGTGGATGCGACCGAGTCCGTGCCCAAGGCAACGCCCCCTGTGTGCTTCACGACTGCGTTGAAACCGATCGCGGTGCCCCGGGAAATTTCGGGCGCGGCACTCAGCGGCGTGCCGCCGGCATCCGCACCGTCGCCCAACGCCGCACCACCGCCACCGGCCCGCGCGTCGGCACCAATGGCTTGCGAACCCGTGGCCAGGGCGCCCCTGCCGATGGCAATGGCGTGGGTGCCGCTGGCCACCGCGTCGGGCCCGATGGCAACGGCATCCTTGCCGCTTGCTGTCGCGTCGGGCCGTTCGGAGTTGGCGCGGAAATACTTGATGCCCTTGCCGCCGATCGCCTGGTTGAGCGTGCTCAGGTTGCCGTCGACGGCCGACAGCGCACCGCCCACGTTGCTGAAGGCGTTGCCTCCCACCGTGTAGCTCGGCCCCTTGCCGGTGCCCAAGTCCGCGCCGCCGCCCAACGCGGCGGAGGCCGCCTTGTTCGCCGTGTCGAGCTGCGCGCCGTTGACGGCATCGGTCGAGGTGGCCGACACGCTGCCCTGCGCCACGTTGCCGATCTTCGTGCCGTGGGTCTTGCCGCCGTCGGTGGACGTTGCGCCGCCCATGGTGACGCGGCCCTTGTCCGCGCTGTCGTACTGCACCGAGTTCTGCGCAACGGCCTTCACGGCGTCGACCGCGCCGTCTAGGCTAACCAGCTTCTTGTCGACCGCGCCCAGGGCGCCTCCCACGTTGTTGAAGGTGCTGCCCTGCACCGTGTACACAGGTGCCTTGCCGGCCACGACATCGGCCCCGCCGCCAAGGTAGGCCGAGGTGTTGGCCGCGTTGCTCGCCACCGCCTTGTTGGTCGCGTCGAGCTGGGCGCCGTTGACCGCGTCCGTCGAATCCGCGCCGAGCCTGCCCTGCGCCAGATTGCCGAGCCTGGTGCCGCGGCTCTTGCCGCCGTCGGTGGACGCCGGGCCGCCGAGCGTGGCCTGGGCCTTGTCGGTGCCGTCGTACTTGATGGCGTTGCCGACATCCTTTTGCACGTCGAAGAGCTGGCCGCCGTTCACTGCGTCCTTGCTGTCCTTGGCCACGGAGCCCGGGGCCAGGTTGGTCAACTTTTGCGCAGCGCCGGGCGCGGCACCCGTCTTGCCGGCCTCGACCAGCGCCAACTGGTTCGCCGTGCCGGTGGTTTGCACCGGGCCGGCGGTGCCGTTGTTGACCGCGTTGCCCGGGTTGGTGAGCGCGCCCTGCACCGTCGTGGCCGGGCCACCGATGGTGGTGAAGGTCGGGCCCTGGTAAACGCCGCCGGCATAGGTGCCGCCGAGCACGCCGGCAAGGCCGTTGCCCAGGCCCGAAAGCTGGCCGCCGTTGACCGCATCCTTCGAGCCCGCGGCCACACTGCCGTCCTTCACGTTGCCCAGCTTCACGCCCTCCGGGGCCACGGGGTTGCCGTCCTTGTCGAGGCCGCCCAACTTGATGCCGCTCTTGTCCGGCGTGCCGTCGGCCTTCTTGTCGTACTGCACCGCGTTGTCGGCGACCTTGCCGACGTCTTCGAGCTGCTTCATGCTCGCTGCGTCGGTGCCTTTGACGCCGGGGCCCACGTTGGTGAGGGCCTTGCCGCCTGCATCGATGCCTGCGGTGGTCACGCTCGGGCCTGCCTTGCCGTCCGCGCCGGTCGTCGTCAGTCCGTTGCTGCCGAGGGTGCCTGCACTGCCGTCCGCGCCCTTGACCGTCACGCCCTTGTCGGCCATCGTCGTTGCGCCCGTGGTCACCGAATCGAAGGTCGGTGTCTTCGACACGTCCACCTGGATCTGGTTGCCGGTGCGCTTCACCGTCGTGTTGCTGCCGTCGATGAAGTCGACCTTGCCGCCAGGTGCGATTTTCTGCGGCGTCGCTTCTGCGTTGACGCTCAGGTCCCAGCCCTTGCTGGCCGTGGCGCTCACCGCATCGAGTTGACCGCGATTGACCGCGTCGCTGGGTGCCTCGCCGGCTGCCACGTTGCCCAGCACCTGTGCGGCACCGGGCGCAGCGCCCGTGTTGCCCGGCGCCACCAGCGTCAACTGGCCTGCCTTGCCCGGCACGGCCTGCACCGGGCCCAGGGTCGCATTGCGCATGCTGTTGCCCAGGTCGGTGACGTTCTGGTTGGTGGTGTTCAGCTGGCCGCCATTGACTGCGTCCCTGGAGCCCGCTTCCAGCAGCCCGTCCTTCACGTTGCCCAACTTCACGCCGTCCGGCGCCACGGGGTTGCCGTCCTTGTCGAGGCCGCCCAACTTGATGCCGCTCTTGTCCGGCGTGCCGTCGGCTTTCTTGTCGTACTGCACCGCGTTGTCGGCGACCTTGCCGACGTCTTCGAGCTGCTTCATGCTCGCTGCGTCGGTGCTTTTCACGCCGGGGCCCACGTTTGTGAGGGCCTTGCCGCCTGCATCGATGCCTGCGGTGGTCACGCTCGGACCGGCCACGCCGTCAGCGCCTCGGGTCGTCAGGCCGTTGCCGTCCAGCGTCGTTCGCGGGGCGCCCAGTGCGCCCGGTGCGCCGACTGTGCCTGGGGTGCCCGAACCCACGCTCACCGAGTCGAACACTGGCGCCTTCGACACGTCCACGCGGATCTGGTTGCTCGTGCGTGTGACGCTCGTGTTGCTGCCGTTGACGAAATCGACCGCTCCACCTGGTGCGATTTGCAGAGCGTTCACGCCGTTGGCGCTCAGGTTCCAGCCCTTGTTGGCCGTAGCGCTCACCGTGTCGAGTTGACCGCGATTGACCGCGTCGCTGGGTGCCTCGCCGGCTGCCACGTTGCCAAGCACCTGTGCGGCACCGGGCGCAGCGCCCGTGTTGCCCGGCGCCACCAGCGTCATCTGGCCTGCCTTGCCCGGCACGGCCTGCACCGGGCCGAGCGTCGCGTTGCGGATGCTGTCGCCCAGGGTGGTGACGTTCTGGTTCGTCGTGTTCAGTTGGCCGCCGTTGACTGCGTCCTTCGAGCCAGCAGCCAGAGTGCCGTCCTTCACGTTGCCGAGCGACACGCCGTCCGTGACCAACGGCTTGCTGTCCTTGTCCAGCCCGCCAAGCGTTGCGCTGCTTGGCTGGGTCTCGCCCGTCTTCTTCGGGTCGTACTGCACCGCATTTTTGGCCGCCTTGCCGACGTCGTTGAGCTGGCCGATGTTCGCCGCGTCGGTGTCCTGCGTGCCCTTGCCCACGTTGGTGAGGGGCTTGCCGGCAGCATCGATGCCTGTAGCGGTCACGCTCGGACCGGCTACACCGTCCGCGCCTCGGGTCGTCAGGCCAGTACCGTCCAGTGTCGTGCGAGGGCTGCCTGGTGCACCGACGGTGCCTGGCGCGCCCGAACCCACGCTCACTGAATCGAAGGCAGGTGTCTTCGACACGTCCACACGGATCTGGTTGTCGGTGCGTGTGACCGTTGTGTTGCTGCCGTTGATGAAGTCCACTTTGCCTCCCGGCGCAATGTTCTGCACGGCCCCACCGTTGGCACTCAGGTCCCAGCCCTTGTTCGCCGTAGTGCTCAGCACATCGAGTTGGCCGCGATTGACCGCATCATTCGGTGCCGTGCCGTTGGCAACGTTGCCCAGCACCTGTGAAGCGCCAGGCGCAGCGCCTGTGGCACCCGTCGCCACCAGTGTCATTTGCCCCGTTTTGCCCGGCACGGCCTGCACCGGGCCCAGCGTCGCATTGCGGATCCCGTCACCCAGGTTGGTGACGTTCTGGTTAGTGGTGCTGAGCTGGCCGCCGTTGACTGCGTCCTTCGAGCCCGCAGCCACGTTGCCGTCCTTCACGTTGCCCAGCGTCACGCCGTCAACGACCAGCGGCGCGCCGTTCGCGCTGGCGCCACCCAATGTGACGTTGCTCTTGTCCGGCGTACCGTCGGCCTTCTTGTTGTACTGCACCGCGTTGTCGGCTACGTCGCCGAGTTGCTTCATGTTCGCGGCATCGGTGGCGTTCACACCGGGGGCCACGTTGGCGATGGCCTTGCCGCCACCGTCGATACGTTCGGCCGTCACGCTCGGACCGGCCACACCGTCGGCGCCTCGGGTCGTCAGACCATTGCCGTCCAGCGTCGTGCGCGGGCTGCCCAGTGCACCGACGGTACCCGGCGCGCCTGCGCCCACGCTCACCGAATCGAATGCAGGCGTCTTCGAAACGTCCACGCGGATCTGGTTGTCTGTACGTGTGACGCTCGTGTTGCTGCCATTGACAAAGTCGACTGCGCCGCCGGGGGCGATTTTCAGAGCGTCCACGCCATTGGCGCTCAGGCTCCAACCCTTGTTGGCCGTAGCGCTCACCGTGTCGAGTTGACCGCGATTGACCGCGTCGTTCGGTGCCTCGCCGTTGGCAATGTTGCCCACCTTCACCGGAACCGTGGCCGGTGTGCCGTCGGCATTGCGACCGCCCAGCGTCACACCGTTCTTGCCCGGCGTACCGTCCGCGTTCCTGTCGTACTGCACCGCGCTGCCGGCCAGTGCATCGAGTTGACCGACATTGGCCGCGTCGGTCGGCGCCTTGCCGGCCGCCACGTTGCCCAGCACCTGTGCGGCACCGGGCGCAGCGCCCGTGCCGTTCGGCGCCACCAGCGTCATCTGGCCTGCCTTGCCCGGCACGGCCTGCACCGGGCCCAGCGTCGCGTTGCGGATGCTGTCCCCCAGGTTGGTGACGTTCTGGTTCGTCGTGTTGAGCTGGCCCCCGTTGACTGCGTCCTTCGAGCCCGCAGCCAGAGTGCCGTCCTTCACGTTGCCCAGCGTCACGCCGTCCGCGACCAGCGGCGCGCCATTCGTGCCGGCGCCACCCAATGTGACATTGCCTTTGTCCGGCGTGCCGTCGGCTTTCTTGTTGTACTGCACCGCGTTGTCGGCTACCTTGCCGACGTCGCCGAGCTGCTTCATGTTCGCGGCGTCGGTGGCGTTCACGCCCGCTGCCACGCCGGTGATCGTCTTAAGCCCACCGTCGATGTGTTCAGCCGTCACACTCGGACCCGCCACACCATCAGCGCCTCGGGTCGTCAGGCCGTTGCCGTCCAGCGTCGTACGCGGGCTGCCTAGTGCACCGACGGTACCGGGCGCGCCTGCGCCCACGCTCACCGAATCGAAGGCAGGTGTCTTCGACACGTCCACGCGGATCTGGTTGCTCGTGCGTATCACGCTCGTGTTGCTGCCGTTGACGAAATCGACCGCTCCACCTGGAGCGATTTGCAGAGCGTTCACGCCGTTGGCACTCAGGTTCCAACCCTTGTTGGCCGTGGTGCTCACCGCATCGAGCTGGCCGCGATTGACCGCGTCGCTGGGTGCCTCGCCGGCTGCCACGTTGCCAAGCACCTGTGCGGCACCGGGCGCAGCGCCCGTGTTGCCCGGCGCCACCAGCGTCATCTGGCCTGCCTTGCCCGGCACGGCCTGCACCGGACCCAGCGTCGCGCTGCGGATGCCGTCACCCAGGGTGGTGACGTTCTGGTTCGTCGTATTGAGTTGTCCGCCGTTGACTGCATCCTTCGAGCCAGCAGCCAGAGTGCCGTCCTTCACGTTGCCCAGCGTCACGCCATCCGCGACCAGCGGCTTGCCGTCCTTGTCCAGGCCGCCAAGCGTTGCGCTGCTTGGCTGGGTCTCGCCCGTCTTCTTCGGGTCGTACTGCACCGCGTTGTTGGCCGCCTTGCCGACGTCGTTGAGCTGGCCGATGTTCGCCGCATCGGTGTCCTGCGTGCCCTTGCCCACGCCGGTGATGGTCTTAAGGCCACCGTCGATGTGTTCAGCCGTCACACTCGGACCCGCCACACCATCGGCGCCTCGGGTCGTCAGGCCATTGCCGTCCAGTGTCGTGCGCGGGCTGCCCGGTGCACCGACGGTGCCTGGGGTGCCAGAACCCACGCTCACCGAATCGAAGGACGGCGTCTTCGACACGTCCACAAGGATCTGGTTGTTGGTGCGCGTCACGGTTGTGTTGCTGCCGTTGATGAAGTCGACTGCGCCGCCAGGCGCGATGTTCTGCACCGCCCCACCGTTGGCACTCAGGTTCCAACCCTTGTTGGCCGTAGTGCTCAGCACATCGAGTTGACCGCGATTGACCGCATCGTTCGGTGCCGTGCCGTTGGCGACGTTGCCCAGCACCTGTGAAGCGCCAGGCGCAGCGCCTGTGGCCCCCGGCGCCACCAGTGTCATCTGCCCCGTTTTGCCCGGCACGGCCTGCACCGGGCCCAAGGTCGCATTGCGGATGCCGTCACCCAGGTTGGTGACGTTCTGGTTCGTCGTGTTCAGTTGGCCGCCGTTGACCGCATCCTTCGAGCCAGCAGCCAGAGTGCCGTCGTTCACGTTGCCCAGCGTCACGCCGTCCGCGACCAGCGGCGCGCCATTCGTGCCGGCGCCACCCAAGGTGACGCTGCCCTTGTCCGGCGTGCCATCAGCTTTCTTGTTGTACTGCACCGCGTTGTCGGCTACGGCGCCGAGCTGCTTCATGTTCGCGGCATCGGTGGCCTGCGTGCCCGCACCCACGCCGGTGATGGCCTTCTCGCCAGCATCGATGCCTCTAGCCGTGACGCTCGGACCCGCCACACCATCAGCGCCTCGGGTCGTCAGGCCGTTGCCGTCCAGCGTCGTACGCGGGCTGCCTAGTGCACCGACGGTGCCTGGCGCGCCCGAACCCACGCTCACTGAATCGAAGGCAGGTGTCTTCGACACGTCCACGCGGATCTGGTTGCTCGTGCGTGTCACGCTCGTGTTGCTGCCATTGACGAAGTCCACCGCACCGCCCGGCGCGATGTTCTGCACACCGCCCCCGTTGGCACTCAGGCTCCAACCCTTGTTGGCCGTCGCGCTCACCGTGTCGAGTTGACTGCGATTGACCGCGTCGTTCGGTGCCTCGCCGTTGGCAATGTTGCCCACCTTCACCGGCAACGTGGCCGCTGTGCCGTCGGCATTGCGACCGCCCAACGTCACACCGTTCTTGCCCGGCGTACCGTCCGCGTTCCTGTCGTACTGCACCGCGCTTCCGGCCAGTGCATCGAGTTGACCGACATTGGCCGCGTCGGTCGGCGCCTTGCCGGCCGCCACGTTGCCCAGCACCTGTGCCGTACCGGCTGCAGCGCCCGTGGCCCCCGGCGCCACCAGCGTCAACTGACCCTCCTTGTTTGGCACAGCCTGCACCGGGCCCAAGGTCGCACTGCGGATGCTATTGCCCAGGTTGGTCACGTTCTGGTTCGTCGTGTTCAGTTGGCCGCCGTTGACTGCGTCCTTGGAGCCCGCAGCCACATTGCCGTCCTTCACGTTGCCCAGCGTCACGCCATCCGCGACCAGCGGCGCGCCATTCGTGCCGGCGCCACCCAAGGTGACGCTGCCCTTGTCCGGCGTGCCATCAGCTTTCTTGTTGTACTGCACCGCGTTGTCGGCTACGGCGCCGAGCTGCGTCATGTTCGCAGCATCGGTGGCCTGCGTGCCCGCACCCACGCCGGTGATGGTCTTGCCGCCGCCGTCGATGCGTTCGGCCATCACGCTCGGACCGGCAACACCGTCGGCGCCTCGGGTCGTCAGGCCGTTGCCGTCCAGCGTCGTACGCGGGCTGCCTAGTGCACCGACGGTGCCTGGCGCGCCCGAACCCACGCTCACTGAATCGAAGGCAGGTGTCTTCGACACGTCCACGCG
>NZ_JAYLVN010000003.1:0-57623 GCF_046156345.1 Variovorax sp. H27-G14 | reverse complement strand
TGTCACGCTCGTGTTGCTGCCATTGACGAAGTCCACCGCACCGCCCGGCGCGATGTTCTGCACACCGCCCCCGTTGGCACTCAGGCTCCAACCCTTGTTGGCCGTCGCGCTCACCGTGTCGAGTTGACCGCGATTGACCGCGTCGTTCGGTGCCTCGCCATTGGCAATATTGCCCACCTTCACCGGCAACGTGGCCGCTGTGCCGTCGGCATTGCGACCGCCCAACGTCACACCGTTCTTGCCCGGCGTACCGTCCGCGTTCCTGTCGTACTGCACCGCGCTGCCGGCCAGCGCATCGAGTTGACCGACATTGGCCGCGTCGGTCGGCGCCTTGCCGGCTGCCACGTTGCCCAGAACTTGTGCGGCACCGGGTGCAGCGCCCGTGCCGTTCGGCGCCACCAGCGTCAACTGACCCGCCTTGTTTGGCACGGCCTGCACCGGGCCCAACGTCGCATTGCGGATGCTTTCGCCCAGATTGGTGACGTTCTGGTTGGTGGTGTTCAGTTGGCCGCCGTTGACCGCGTCCTTCGAGCCCGCGGCCACGTTGCCGTCCTTCACGTTGCCCAGCGTCACGCCGTCCGCGACCAGCGGCTTGCCGTCCTTGTCCAGGCCCCCAAGCGTTGCGCCGCTTGGCTGGGTCTCGCCCGTCTTCTTCGGGTCGTACTGCACCGCGTTGTTGGCCGCCTTGCCGACGTCGTTGAGCTGGCCGATGTTCGCCGCATCGGTGTCCTGCGTGCCCTTGCCCACGCGGGTGATGGTCTTAAGGCCACCGTCGATGCCTTGGGCCGTCACGCTCGGACCGGCCACACCATCGGCGCCACGGGTCGTCAGGCCGTTGCCGTCCAGCGTCGTACGCGGGCTGCCCAGTGCACCGACGGTGCCCGGCGCGCCCGAACCCACGCTCACCGAATCGAAGGCAGGTGTCTTCGACACGTCCACGCGGATCTTGTTGCTCGTGCGTGTCACGCTCGTGTTGCTGCCGTTGACGAAGTCGACCGTTCCGCCTGGTGCGATCTGCAGAGCGTTCACGCCGTTGGCGCTCAGGTCCCAGCCCTTGTTGGCCGTAGCGCTCACCGTGTCGAGTTGATCGCGATTGACCGCATCGTTCGGTGCCTCGCCGGCTGCCACGTTGCCCAGCACTTGTGCGGCACCAGGCGCGGCGCCCGTGGCCCCCGGCGCCACCAGCGTCAACTGGCCCGCCTTGTTTGGCACGGCCTGCACCGGGCCCAACGTCGCATTGCGGATGCTATTGCCCAGGTTGGTGACGTTCTGGTTCGTCGTGTTGAGCTGGCCGCCGTTGACTGCATCCTTCGAGCCAGCAGCCACGTTGCCGTCCCTCACGTTGCCCAGCGTCACGCCGTCCGCGACCAGCGGCTTGCCGTCCTTGTCCAGGCCCCCAAGCGTTGCGCCGCTTGGCTGTGTCTCGCCCGTCTTCTTCGGGTCGTACTGCACCGCGTTGTTGGCCGCCTTGCCGACGTCGTTGAGCTGGCCGATGTTCGCCGCATCGGTGTCCTGCGTGCCCTTGCCCACGCGGGTGATGGTCTTAAGGCCACCGTCGATGCCTTGGGCCGTCACGCTCGGACCCGCCTTGCCGTTCAGGTCCTTGACCGTCAGGCCTGTGCCGTCCAGCGTCGTGCTGGGGCTGCCCGGCGCACCAGCGGCCCCTGGGGTGCCTGCGCTGGTGGTCACCGAGGTGAACACCGGTGTCGTCGACACGTCCACCTTGATCTGGCTGTTGCTGCGTGTGACGCTCGTGTTGCTGCCATTGATGAAGTCCACCTTGCCGCCCGGCGCGATGTTTTGCACAACCCCACCGTTGGCACTCAGGTCCCAGCCCTTGCTGGCCACCGCGTCCAACGCGCCCAGTGCACCGCCCACGTTGGCGAAAGAAGCGCCCCCAACCTTGTACGCCGGCGCCGAGACCACACCCGTCGCATTGCTGTACGTGCTGCCGCCGCCCAGGCCGGCAGCAGTCGAGGTGCCGAGCGCGTTGACGCCCGTGGCAACCGAGTTGAGCTGCGAGCCATTGATGGCGTCGGTGCTGGTCGGAGAGATGACGCCCGCCGCCACGTTCTGAATCTGCCTTTCGTTGCCCGCACTGCCGACCGACACCACGCCCGATGCCGCCTTGGCAATGCCCTGGGCCGTGCCGCCATAAAGAGCGGTGGTGCCGGTGTTGGGCGCCGCGGTTGCCGAGCGTGCGCCCAGTGCCACGTCGTTGGCATTGGACGCGGTGGCGCCGTCGCCCTGGGCGATACCGAACGCGCCATTCACCACGGCACCGCGGCCGATGGCAATGCCGGACGTCGCATCCGCGGCAACGATGGCCCGCCCCCCGATGGCGATCGCATTGGCCGACAGCCCCTCCGCCCCGGCACCGTCGTTGCCAATGGCCAGGGATGAAGACCCGGACGCAATCGCCGCGCGGCCGATGGCCACGGAAAAATCGCCACTTGCGTTGGCGCCCGAGCCAATGGCCACGCTGCGGTCTCCCTTGGCGTTCGAAACCGTGCCAAGGGCCAGGGCATTTATCCCTGACGCATTTGCGCTGTAGCCGAACGCTGCAGCGTTCCGGGCCGAAGCCTCCGCAGTCCCACCGATAGCAAGGGACGCGGGGGCCGTGGCCTTGGCGGCATTGCCGAATGCCGTCGAAGGCCCCGTCCCCTCCACACTGCCGACGGCCAGCGCGCCCGTGCCGAATGCCGCGTCGTTGGCGAAGGCCGCGTTGGCGTTGCTGCCGAACGCCAAGGCCCCCGGACCATTGGCGCGAGCGTTGGAGCCGATCGCCACGCTGTTGTCGCCGTCGACGCCGGCTTTGCTGCCGATGGCAATACCCGCAAATCCTGCGCCCTTGGCTGTTCCTGTGGCCTTGGCTGTTGCGCCGCTGCCGATGGCAATGGACGCAGGGGCCAGCGCGTTGGCATTGCTGCCCATCGCCACGGTGTCAAAGTCGGCCGCTCGGGCATTGATGCCAATGGCCGTGCTGCCCTCTCCCGACGCGCTGGTCGTGCTGTTGCCCACCTGGAAGCGATTGGCAAGAATTGTGGTGGTGGAGTTTTTGGCGAGCGCATCGCCCAGCGTGATGTTCGCGGCGTCGGCGATGTCGGCGTTGCCGACGAAATAGTTGCGAATCGGTTGGCCTGCGCCGCCGCCACGCAAGGTCAGGAATTCGCCGGCTCCGGCTCTTTCCGGATTGGCGATCAATGTCAGGCCAGCCTGGGTCGTGGGCTGGCAAGAGAACGCCGCGCCAACCGTCATGCAGCTCAAACTCTGCGCATGGGCGGCCGAGCCGAGCAAACCAAACGCACCGGCCAACGACGCTGAAAGCAAACTCCATTTCAGCAGCCGCCCGCCCGCGGCGCCCTTGCTTGCCTTGCCTTTGCTTTTTGCGAGTTCGCTGACTGCAACCCAGGCACCCAGGGCCTCGCTCCAGATGCTTCGATATGAGGTGTTCATTGCTTTCCTGTGCGGTTGAATTTTTAGATGAATGCGAGCAATTGCGAGCGCATGGAATGCACCGAATGCAGCTCACCGAACGATTCGTTCCAGATAAATCGATAACGTTTATTCATGAAACTTTGCTTTTTGCGAGAAGGCGCCTGCGCATGCTGGCGTCGACAAAGCTGGCGCCCCTTTGTCAATGCGCCGAGACTTCGGGCGGCGACAGCCGACGCACTTGCGCCCTGGCGAACTCGCGGTGCGCAAACGAGAGCGAGATGCCGATGAATTCCTCGTACACCGCCACGGCGGCGGCCGTCTTGCCCGCGTCCTCGAGCTCCAGTGCCTCGATCACGAATTGCGTCAAAACCTGGCAGGCATCGCATTCCGCGGACGACGCCTTCAGCGACTTTGGCCGCAGCTCCGGCTGCACTTCGTAGATCTGGAGCTGAACCTCGATGATCTCGAACAGCGCACGACCGATTTTTTCGATGAGCTCCGACACCGGCGCCAAGTCCGTATCACGGACATCGCTGGCCGCCTGATCAAGGAGGTGAGAGCTCACCCTGAGCAGTTGGTGAAGAGGTTTCAGGTTCATGGTGGTGCTCTTCGGCATAGAGGCGTGATGAAAGAACGCATCGAACGGTAGTTCTTTCACCCGCTCGGGGCATCCCCTCGTCTGCGGGGTTATGTCGCACTGGTATTCGTCCGCATACTGGCGACCCACGCTTGCGCCGGTCGCGTCCGTTTGCCCCACGAAAGGCCATACACATGACTTCTCTCCATCCGTTGGCCCCCCACTTGACCACCGGCCTGCTGAGCGACCTGCAGAGGGGGTTCGAGGACGCGCCGTTGCGGCTTACAGCGGCGGCATTGGCCGATGTAAGAATGCGGCCACAAACAATATTGACCAAGGGCAGGGAGAGTTACCAGATGAAGATTCTTGTCGTGGACGACCACGCACTTTTTCGCGCGGGTTTGCGGCTTCTGCTTGTGAGCATGGGCGGCAACGCTTCGATCTATGAAGCGGCCACGGCGGCCGAGGCGACCGCCGTTGTCGCCGCGCACCCCGACCTCGCGGTCTGCCTGCTGGATCTGTCGCTCGGCCCAGAACATGGGCTGGATTCGCTCAAGCGCTTCAAGGCCATTGCGCCGGATGTCGTCGTGGTGATCGTATCGGCCGCCAACGACATGGCCACCGTGCGCATGTGCATCGAGGCCGGCGCCATGAGCTTCGTGCCCAAGAGCATGCCGCCCGAGACCCTGCGGATGGCACTCGAAAAGGTGCTCACGGGCCAGATCTACTTGCCCGAGGAAGTCATGCACACCACCGCGACCGTCAACCGCCCGTCGCTCAGCCCACGGCAGATCGATGTACTGCGCGGCTTGGCCCGTGCCTTGCCCACCAAGTCGATCGCGCGCGAACTGTTTCTCTCCGAGTACACGGTGAAGGAATACATCAGCGGGCTGTTCGAGGCGCTGCAGGTGCACAACCGCACGGAGGCCGTGATCACCGCAAGCCGGCTCGGGTTGCTGAGCTTGTCGCAGTCGGTCTGAACACCCGGCCAGACCGTGAAGACCGCGCACGACCTGACCACCCAAGCCGTGTTGCGGCAGGAGATGCAGCGCGAGTTCATCGAATTGCACGCGCGCATCATGCTGCGAATGCCGTTCGCGCACTTGTTGCTGATCGGTGGCTCGGTGTTCGTGCTGCTGCCGCAGGTGCCGATGAAGATATTTCTGCTGTGGGCGGCCGCGGTCGTCTGCATCGAATTCGGGCGGGCCGCCCATGCTGTCTGGCTGCTGCGGCGGCTGACCCGCATCGATCCCTCCAAGGCACTGCTGCAGCAGTTGCTGCTGGCGATTCTGGCGGGCCTTGAAGCCGGCGTCATGGCGCCCTTGTTCACGCCTTACCTCGACGCGTTGAACCAGACCTTTCTGACATTCATGCTGGTGGCGTTTCCGGCCCTCGGGCTCGCCGTTTCGATTGCGCCGCGGTACATGGCGGGCCTCTACGGCGCGGCCATTCTCATTCCCACGAGCGCCACCTGGGTCGTGCTGCATCCACAGCATCTGCTGGCGTCGATAGTCACGACGATCGCCTACATACTGGCGCTGCTGTTCGCGACCAACGAGAGTGAAAAACTGCTGGCACGGTCGATCGCTATCCGGCGCGAGCGCGATCAGGTGGTGCGCGACCTGGAGCGCAGCAACGCGGAGGTCAACGCCGCGGCTGCGCGGGCCGAAGCCGCGGCGCTGGCCAGAACCCGCGTGCTTGCCGCAGCAAGCCACGACCTGCGCCAACCCCTGCACGCCCTGTCGATCTACAGCGCCATTCTGGTAGCCAACCCCACGCCCGCGACGCTGGGCGAGGTTGCCAACCACATCGACCAGATCGTGCGTTCGCTGGGAGCGCTGCTGCACGGGCTGCTCGACCTTTCGCAGCTCTCCTCAAGCCACTATGTGCCCAATCGGCAGCGCTTCGCGCTGGACGCGCTGCTTGCAGGCGTGTGCACCGAGTTCGAAAGCGCCGCGGCCGACAAGGGCCTGTTCCTTGTGCGCGACCTGCGCAGCACCACGCTCGACGGCGACCCGATGGCCCTGGTGCGCATTGCGCGCAACCTGATCGAAAACGCAATCAAGTACACCAGGCGGGGTGGATTGATCGTGCGCCTGCGGCACGATGGCCAGACCGCCACCCTGACGGTCGAGGACACCGGCGAGGGCATCGACGCCGAGGAGCACGAACGCATCTTCGAGGAGTTCTATCAGCTCGGAAACAAAGGGCGGGACCCCAGCCAGGGCGTTGGGCTCGGGCTGGCGATTGTCGAGCGGCTGGTGTCGTTGATCGGCGCGCGCATCTCGGTCGACTCCCGCCTGGGCGAGGGGAGCCGTTTCGAGGTGCGCGTGCCAGGTGTCAGCGCCACGCCGCCTTTGGCCGCCGCGACCGACGTGACCGACGCGCCTGCGGTGGCCTTTGCGCCCCTGGACAAGGTGGCCGCGCGGCAAAGGATCTACCTGGTCGACGACGAGTCCAGCATCGTGCGAAGCATGACCGTGCTGATGAACAGCTGGAACTTCGAGGTCCATTCCGCCGAAGACATCGCCGGCACGGCGGCGCTGTTCAGCGAGCTGGGGTGCCCGGACCTCTTGATTGCCGACCTGCGGCTTCGTGGCCACGAGCACGGCTTTGCATTGGTCGCGCGCATGCACGAGATCCACGGCAATTTTCCGGTGCTCTTCATTACCGGCGAGACTTCGTCCGATGCGCTGCACAGGGCGCGCGCCGCGGGTTGGCCGCTGCTTCACAAGCCCGTCGATGCCCAGACGCTGCATCGAACCATCCAGTCCCTGCTGACGGTGCCTGGCGCCGGGTAAGGCACACGTCCTCTCATCGTTCCGGGCTTTGCATGCGACTTGCCATTGCCCGGCCGTCAGTCCGCCTGCACCCCCGCGGCGCGAATCACCTTGCCCCACTTCTCCACCTCCGCCGCCAGGTGCGTGCGCAGGCTCTCCGGCGTCTGCTTGTCCAGCGGCACGATTTCGGAGCTGAGCTCGGCCAGGCGGGTCTTCACCATGTCGTCCTGCAGCGCCGCGCGCAGGGCCACGTTGAGCTTCTCGACCACGGCGGGCGGCGTGCCCTTGGGCGCATACACGCCGTGCCACACGCGCACGTCGAAGCCTTTCAGGCCCTGCTCGTCCAGCGTGGGAATGTTGGGCATGCTGGCCAGCCGCCTGGGCGTGGTCACGCCGAACACCTTCACGCGGTTGCCGTCCTTGATGACGGGCGCGGTCTGCGTGGTCTGGTCGCACAGCAGGTCGACCTGCCCGCCCATGAGGTCGTTCAGCGCCGGGCCCGCGCCCTTGTACGGCACGGTCGTGAGCTGCACGCCGACCTGGTTCATGAACAAGAGGCCGCACAGCTGCGACACCGCGCCCACGCCCGCATTGGCCAGCGTCACTTTGTCCTTGTTGGCCTTCACGTAGGCCAGCAGTTCCGGGTAGTTGTTGGCGGGAAAGTCCTTGCGCGACAGCAGCGTCATCGGCACGTCCAGCACCTGGCCGATGTACTCGAAGTCTTTCAGCGGGTCGTAGTTGAGCTTCTTGTAGAGCGCGGGCGCTGTGGCCATGCCCATGTGGTGAATGAGGATGGTGTAGCCGTTGGGCGCCGCGCGGGCCACGCGCGCCGGCGCAATGGTGCCGCCCGCGCCCACGGTGTTCTCCACGATCACCGTCTGCCCCAGCGACTTGCCCATGGGAATGGCCAGCATGCGCGCCACCACGTCGGTCGGGCCGCCGGCGGAATACGGCACGACCATGACGATGGGCTTGTCGGGCCACGCAGCCTGTGCGGCGGCCGGCGATTGAAAGGCGAGCAGGCAGGCGGCCGCCGAGGCCGCGAGCAAGGCCTTGAATTTCCACGATTCACGGGGCTGGGTTGAGGTCACTTCGTTGTCTCCTTTGGGGTTGTTTTTTGGGTTGGCTCAAGCGTGCGCGAGCAGGCGTTCGGCCAGCCGAACCACGGGCGCGTCGACCATGCGGCCGTCGAGGCTGACGACACCGCCGCCCGCGGCCTGCACGGCATCGACCACGCGGCGCGCCCACGTCAGCTCTTGCGCGGTGGGGCCGAGCCCGGTCTGCACCGGCGCCACCTGGTCGGGGTGGATGCACAGCTTGGCGCCGAAGCCGCCGCGCCGCGCGCGCGCCGTGTCGGCAGCCAGGCGAGCGGCGTTGCGCCAGTCGGGCGTCACACCGTCGATGGGTGCGGGCAGGCCCGCGCGGCGCGAGGCCAGCAGCAGCGCGAGCCGCACCGGCACCAGCTCGGCCTCGTCGGCGTCGCAGGCCAGGCCCAGGTCGGCCTGAAAGTCGAGGTTGCCGAACGCCAGCCGAAGCACCTGCGGCGCAGCCGCCAACTCGTTGACCGCCGCAAGGCCCGCGGCCGATTCGATCAGCGGCACCAGCACGCCTTGCGGGCCGATGGCTTGCGCGAGCCCCGACAAGTCGGCCGCGCGCTCGGCCTTGGGCAGCACCACGCCGGCGATCAGGCCCTGCGCCACCAAAGCGCCGACCTGTGCGCAATCGTCGTCATGCCACGGCGTGCCCGCGGCATTGACGCGCACCAGCAGCCGTGCCCGTTGCGCGGGCTGCAGCGCGGCGAACGAGGCCGCGAGCTGCTCGCGCGCCGCGGCCTTGCGCTCGGGCGCGACGGCGTCTTCGAGGTCGACGATCACGCCGCCCGCGCCAGTGGCCAGCGCACGCGCATGGCGCTCTGGCCGGTCGCCGGGCACGAACAGAAAGGCGCGAGCCAATGACAGGGGGACCAGCGGCGCGCCGCTCATACCGCCTTCGCCTCGCGCAGCACCGCAATGTCGGCGTCGTTGCGGCCCAGGCTGCGCAGGATGGCGTCGGTGTGCTCGCCCACCGCCGGCACCGGGTCCATGCGGTAGTCGAAGGCGCTCTGCCGACCGGCCGGCAGCAAGGCCGGAATGTCGCCGGCCGGCGAGCCCACCTGCCGCCATCGGTCGCGCGCCTGCAGTTGCGGGTGCGCCCACAGGCCGGCCATGTCGTTCATGCGGGCGTTGGCAATCTGCGCCGTGTCGAGCCGCTCAAGCACCTGGGCCGTGCTCAGCGCGCCGAAGGTCTCCACGATGAGCGCGCGCAGCGCCTCGCGGTTGTCGTTGCGCCGCGCGTTGCTGTCGAAGCGCGCGTCGCTCGCAAGCCCCGGCTGCAGCAGCACCTTGTCGCAGAACGCGCGCCATTCGCGCTCGTTCTGCAGGCCGAGCATCACCGTGCCGCCGTCGCCCGCGGGGAACGGGCCGTAGGGGTAGATGGTGGCGTGCGAGGCGGCGCTGCGCGGCGGCGGCGGCGCGCCTTCGTAGGCGTAGTACATCGGGTAGCCCATCCACTCGGCGAGCGACTCGAGCATGGACACGTCGATGTGCGAGCCCTTGCCCGTCTTGCCGCGCTGCAGCAGCGCGGCCAGGATGCCGGTGTACGCGTACATGCCGGCCGCAATGTCGGCGATGGAGTTGCCCGACTTGCATGGGTCGCTTGGCGTGCCCGTGACCGACAGAAAGCCCGCCTCGCTCTGTATCAACAGGTCGTAGGCCTTCTTGTCGCGGTAGGGGCCGTCGTCGCCGTAGCCCGAGATGTCGCACACGATGAGCCGCGGGTGCTTCGCCTGCAGCACCTCGGCGCCCAGGCCCATGCGCGCGGCGGCGCCGGGTGCGAGGTTCTGCACCAGCACGTCGGCATCGGCCAGCAGCTCTTGCAGCACGGCCAGCGCGGCGGGTTGCTTCAGGTCGAGCGTGAGGCTTTCCTTGGAGCGGTTGACCCACACGAAGTGCGAGGCCTCGCCGCCCACGCGGGCGTCATAGGCGCGCGCAAAGTCGCCCACGTCGGGGCGCTCCACCTTGATGACGCGCGCGCCCAGGTCGGCGAGCTGGCGGGTGCAGAACGGCGCGGCAATGGCGTGTTCGAGCGATATGACGGTGATGCCGTCCAGGGGTCTTGTCATGGGGGTGGTCTCCGCAATCAGGCGAGCACGGCCGTGGCCTGCATCGTGAGCCAGCCGTCGGCGTCTTCGGCCCACAGGCTGAAGGTTTTGCTGCCACCGGCGCTGCTTTCAGTCGGCTTGCCGTGCACTCGGAACGGGGCCGTGTCGAAGGTCGGGCGCACAGCGCGGAACTCGAAGCGCGCCAGCTGCGCACCGGGCACCTGTCGGCGCAGCAAATCGACCAGCAGCGTCGCGATGAGCGGGCCGTGCACGATCAAGCCTGGATAGCCCTCGACCTGCGTCACATAGCGGCGGTCGTAGTGGATGCGGTGGCCGTTGAAGGTGAGCGCGGAGTAGCGAAACAGCAGCACGTCGTCGGGTGCGACGTCGCGGCTGAAGGCGGCGTCACCAGGCATCGCAGCAGGCGCGGGGGTGGGTGGCGGTGCCTTCTCTTCGGGTGCGGCGGCAGCGCGGTAAACGATGTCGTGCTCCTCGGTCAGCGCCAGGCCGTGTTGGTTGCGCACCTCGTGCCGCACCAGCACGAACACCAGCTCGCCGGTGCGCCCGGCCTTGTGCGTCACCGACACGATGGTCGACGTGCGCGCCACCGTGTCGCCCACCCGCAGCGGGTTGCCCGCCTCCCAAGCGAGCCGCCCGCCAGCCCACATGCGGCGCGGCAACGGCACGGGTGGCAGGAAGCCGCCGCGCCTGGCGTGGCCGTCTTCGCCGATGTCCGACTGCCGGTGGTGCGGCAAAAAGTACAGCCAGTGCCACAGCGCGGGCAGGTGCGTGCCGGCCTGCGGCAGCGGGTCGTCGCGGTCGAGCGTGGCGGAGAGCGCGCGCACGGGCGCGGCGGTGATGTCGTCGGCCAGCGTTTCGCTGCGGCCTTGCCAGGCCTGCAACTGCGCGAGCGCGTCGGCGTCGATCAGGGGAACGTGAGGGGGAGTCGTGGTCGTCTGCATGGCCGCATGGTCGGCGGCCCTTGGCGCGCGCGCAATCTGCCATTTCAAAAGCCAGCCTTCTGCAATTCCGAAGGCTGGTGCTTACCCCGGCCCTACCATCGCCCGATGCTTTTCGACCTGACCGACCTGCGGCTCTTCGTTGCCGCGGCCGAACTCGGCAACCTCACGCGGGCGGCCGAGCGCCAGCACTTGTCACTGGCAGCGGCCAGTGCGCGCATCAAGGCGCTGGAGGCGCAGGCCGGCCTGCAGCTGCTGCAGCGCGAGGCCCGCGGCGTGCGGCTGCTGCCGCCGGGCGAAGCCTTTTTGCACCACGCGCGCCTGGTGCTGCGCCAGACGGAGCAGCTGCGCGCCGACCTGCTGGAGTACGGCGGCGGCCTGCGCGGCCACCTGCGGGTGTTTGCCAACACCACGGCGGTGACCGACTTCTTGCCCGAAATACTTCCGGGCTTTTTGGCGCGCAACCCGCGCATCAACGTCGACCTTCAGGAAAAACCGAACGCTCAGATTCCACGTGGTGTGCGCGACGGGCGCGCCGACATCGGCATCGTCGCGGGCCAGGTCGACACGCTGGGGCTGGAGGCGATTCACTTCAGCACCGACCGGCTGGTGCTGGTCACGGCGCGCAAGCACCGCTTTGCCAGGCGCCGCACCATCTCATTCGCCGAGACGCTGGAGGAAGACGCCATCGGCATGCAGCAAGGCAGCACGCTGCAGGCCTTTCTGGCGCAGATCACCGACAACCTGGGCAAGCGGCAGAAGCTGCGCATTCAGCTCGGCAGCTTCGACGCCATGTGCCGAATGATCGGCAGCGGCGTGGGCATTGGCGTGGTGCCGGAGTCAGCGGCGCGGCGCAACCAGCAGAGCATGCAGCTCGCGCTGATCGCGCTCAGCGACGCCTGGTGCGTGCGCGAGCGCTATCTGCTGGTGCGCGACCGCGCGGCGTTGCCGATCTATGCGCAGGCGCTGGTCGACACCTTGTGCACGCACTACAGCCCGCAAAAGGCTTCGGACAGCCCAAATGTTGACAACCCGATGTAGTCCCCATTTTCTGTGCACAACTTTGGGGGCAACTTAGGCGGAGCCTTGTAAAACCAACGCAAGTGCTTGTTTTATAAAGGGATTCCACACATTGCCTCAAATTTGAGCAGTGAACAAGTTTCAAGGCCCTGGCGCGGGTCGAATCAGGTGAAACCCTAGGTTTGGGGTATTTTTTAGGGCTTGACCTGCCCATTCGGGCTTGACAGACCGGTTTTCACCAAGCCGTCCCCATTTTCTGTGCACAACTTTGGGGACAACTGATGTGCAGCCTTGTAAAACGATTGCAAGTCGTTGTTTTATATAGGCTTTCTACACATTGCTCAAATTTTGAGCGGTGAACAAGATGCGCGGAGGGCCGTTTGCGGGCCCCTGCCACGCAAACCAACGACCTACACCATGGGCCTAGTAAGGCGGTCCCTTGCGCGCCCGCTGGGCGCGTGCCGCCTCGGTCCACCAGGCCAGGTCGTCGGCGAAGCGGCCGAACGCGTGGTCGAGCGCTTCGCCCGCGCTGCCGGTCGGCTTGCCGTCGGCATCCAGCGTCTGCGAGATGGGGCCTACGGCCAGCGTGCTCGACACCACGACCATGCCCATCTCCGACAGGATCGAATGCCACACCGTGCCCGATCGCACACCCGAGAAGCGCCCCGCTGAATAGCTGGCCACCGCCGCGGGCCGCCAGAACCACTCTTCCAGAAAGTGGTCGGTGAGGTTCTTCAGGCCCGGCTGCGGGCCCCAGTTGTATTCGCCGGTGACGAAGATGAAGGCGTCCGCCGTGCGGATCTTCTCGGCCAGCGCCTCCATGGCGGGAGGCGCGCTGCCCTTGGGGTACTCCTTGTACATGCGGTCGAGCATCGGCAGGTCGACCGCCTTGGCATCGATGAACTCCGCCGTGGCGCCGCGCGCACCCAGGCCGGCCACGATGTAGTCCGCCAGGCGCACGCCCATGCGGTCGGAACGGTACGAGCCGTAGAAGACCAGGATCTTGTCGCTCATGGGTGTCTCCGGGTGGCGGTGTCGGGGTTTCAGGCTTGGGTGTCGAGCTTGTCTTGCGTGCGCGTGTCGAAGTCGCCAGCGTCGTGCCGCTCGGGCAACTGGCTGGCCGGCTGGCCCCAGGTGCGGTTGACCATGCGCCCGCGCTGCACCGCCGGGCGCTGGGCGATCTCGTCGGTCCAGCGCAGCACGTTCTTGTACTCGCCCACCGACAGGAACTCGCCCGCCTCGTACAGCTGCCCCTTGGCGAGCGTGCCGTACCAGGGCCACACGGCCATGTCGGCGATGGTGTATTCGTTCCCGCCCAGGTAGCGGCTTTCGGCCAGGCGGCGGTCGAGCACGTCGAGCTGGCGCTTGGCCTCCATCGCGAAGCGGTCGATGGCGTATTCGATCTTGGTGGGCGCGTAGGCATAGAAGTGGCCGAAGCCGCCGCCGAGATACGGGGCACTGCCCATCTGCCAGAACAGCCACGACAGGCACTCCGCACGCGCCGCGCGCTCGGTCGGCAGGAAGGCGCCGCCGAACTTCTCGGCCAGATACTGCAGGATGGCACCCGACTCGAACACGCGCACCGGCGTGGCCTCGCTGCGGTCGAGCAGCGCCGGAATCTTGGAATTGGGGTTCACCGCCACAAAGCCGCTGCCGAACTGGTCGCCCTCGTTGATGCGAATGAGCCAGGCGTCGTACTCGGCGCAGGTGTGGCCCAGCGCCAGCAATTCTTCGAGCATGACCGTCACTTTCACGCCATTGGGCGTGGCCAGCGAATAGAGTTGCAGCGGGTGCTTGCCCACCGGCAGGTCTTTCTCCTGGGTGGCACCCGCAATCGGGCGGTTGATGTTCGCGAAGCGCCCGCCGCTGTCCTTGTTCCAGGACCAGACGGTGGGCGGCGTGTAGCCGGTCGTGCCATTCATGCAATGTGTTCCAGGAGTTGAACAGACGATGATCATTCTCTACGACTGCGCCACCGCGCCAAGCCCGCGCCGTGCGCGCATCCTGCTTGCCGAGAAGGGCATTGCCCACGACACGGTGCAGGTCGACCTGGCCCGTGGTGAGCAACTGGGCGCCGCCTACCGCGACATCAACCCGCAATGCACGGTGCCCGCGCTGCGCACAGAAGAAGGCGCGCTGCTCGCCGACAACGCCGCCATTGCGGCCTACCTGGAGGCCCGCTACCCGGAGCCCGCGCTGATGGGCCGCACGCCGCACGAAAAGGCCGAGATTGCCAGCTGGAACTGGCGCATCGAATTCGAAGGACTGCTGGCCATTGCCGAGACGCTGCGCAACGGCTCGCCGGCCATGGCCGACCGGGCGCTGCCGGGGCCCGTGAATTACGCGCAGATTCCCGAGCTGGCACAGCGCGGCCAGGCACGCGTACAGCATTTCTTCGAGACCTTGAATGCGCGGCTGGCCGGCCGCGACTTCATTGCCGCCGACCAGTTCAGCCTGGCCGACATCACCGCCGTGGTGGCGGTGGACTTTGCCCGCGTGGTGCGGGTCAAGCCCGGGGAGCAGCACCCCGAGTTGCTGCGCTGGCGCGCGGCGATGGCGCTGCGCCCGTCGATGTCGCGCTGAGCGGCGACAACCCCGGGCGCGGGCGCCCTGCTATCAACGTTCGATGGTCAGCGCCACGCCCATGCCGCCGCCGATGCACAGCGAGGCAATGCCCTTCTTGGCGTTCTGGCGTTGCATTTCATGCAGCAGCGTCACCAGAATGCGGCAGCCCGACGCGCCGATCGGGTGGCCGATGGCAATGGCGCCGCCGTTCACGTTCACCTTGTTCACGTCCCAGCCCATTTCGCGGTTCACGGCGCAAGCCTGTGCCGCAAAGGCTTCGTTGATTTCCAGCAGATCGAGGTCGGCGGCCTTCCAGCCGGCGCGCTGCAGCGCCTTGGTCGACGCGGGCACCGGGCCCATGCCCATGATGGCCGGGTCCAGCCCGGCGGTGGCGTAGCTGGCAATGCGGCCCAGCGGCTTCAGGCCGAGCGCGGCGGCCTTCTTGGCCGTCATCACCATCACGGCGGCGGCGCCGTCGTTCAGGCCCGATGCATTGCCCGCGGTCACGCCGCCGGCCTTGTCGAAAGCGGGGCGCAGGCCGGCCAGCACTTCGGCGCTGGTCTTGCGGTTGATGAACTCGTCCTGGTCGAACACGAGCGCATCGCCTTTCTTCTGCGGGATGCTCACGCCGACGATTTCGTCCTTGAACTTGCCGGCGTCCTGCGCGGCGGCGGCCTTGGTCTGGCTGCCCAGCGCCAGCTCGTCCTGCGAGGCGCGGTCAATGCCGAACTTCTTGGCCACGTTCTCGGCGGTGATGCCCATGTGGTACTGGTTGTAGACGTCCCACAGGCCGTCCACGATCATGGTGTCGACCATTTTCCAGTCGCCCATGCGCTGGCCGTTGCGCGAGTTGGGCAGCACGTGCGGCGCCATGCTCATGTTCTCCTGCCCGCCGGCAATGACGATTTCGCTGTCACCGGTGGCCACGGCCTGCGCGGCCAGCATCACGGCCTTCAGGCCGGAGCCGCACACGGCGTTGATGGTGAGCGCCGGCGTTTCCTTGGCGCCGCCGCCCTTCAGCCATGCCTGGCGCGCGGGGTTCTGCCCGGCACCGGCCGCCAGCACCTGGCCCATGATGGCCTCGCCGATCTGGTCGGCCGTGAGGTTGGCACGCGCAATCACTTCCTTGATGACGATGGCGCCCAGCTCGGTGGCCGCAATGCCGGCGAGCGCGCCGCCAAACTTGCCGACCGCCGTGCGTGCTGCCGAAACGATGACGATGTCTTCCATGAGATTCTCCGTTGAAGTAATTTGAAATCGAGGTGTTCTGGATGTCAGGCGCTCAGGCGCTCAGGCGCGGGCCTTGACGTAGCGGCCCGGTGCAGGCTCGATGGCCTTGTAAGCCTTGCCGTTGCCGTAGTCCCTGGGCGCGGCAACCTGCTTGCCCGCGTGGCCCTTGAGCCACTGGGCCCAGTCGGTCCACCAGCTGCCCGGCTGCTCCTGCGCGCCACTCAGCCATTCGGGCTGCGTCTTCGGAAACTTGCCGTCGTCGCGCACCCAGTGGCTGCGCTTTTTCTTCACCGGCGGATTGATCACGCCGGCAATGTGGCCCGACGCGCCCATCACGAAGCGCTTCTTGCCCGGCAGCAATTGCGTGGACGCATACGCGCCGCCAATCGGCACGATGTGGTCTTCGCGCGAGCCGTAGATGTAGGCCGGAATGTCGATGCGGCCCAGGTCGACCTGCGCGCCGCACACGGTGAGCGCATTGGGCTGGGCCAGCTTGTTCTCGAAGTAGGTGTTGCGCAGGTACCAGGTGTAGAACGGGCCCGGCAGGTTGGTGGCGTCGCTGTTCCAGTACAGCAGGTCGAACGGCGGCGGTGTTTCGCCCTTCAGGTAGTTGCCCACCACGTAGTTCCACACCAGGTCGTTGGGCCGCAGCATGCTGAAGGTCGAGGCCAGGTCGCCGCCGGGCAACAGGCCGCCCTTGCCGAGCTGCATTTCGCGGTAGGCCACCATCGGCTCGTCGACAAAAATGTCCAGAATGCCGGTGTCGCTGAAGTCAAGAAAGGTGGTCAGCAGCGTGACCGATGCGGCCGGCTTTTCGCCGCGCGCCGCAAGCACGGCCAGCGCGGTGCTCAGGATGGTGCCGCCCACGCAAAAGCCCAGCGTGTTGATCTGCTTGCTACCCGTGACCTCTTGCACCGTGTGGATCGCCTTGATGGCGGCGTTCTCGATGTAGTCGTCCCAGGTGGCCTTTTCCATCGAGGCGTCGGGGTTGCGCCAGCTCACCACGAACACGCGGTGGCCCTGCTCGTTCGCATAGCGAATGAGCGAGTTCTCGGGCTGCAGGTCGAGGATGTAGAACTTGTTGATGCACGGCGGCACCAGCAGGAACGGCCGCTCGTACACCTTGGCGGTGAGCGGCTTGTATTCGAGCAGCTGGAAGTAGTCGTTCTCGAACACCACGGCGCCTTCGGTGGTGGCCACGTTGCGGCCCACCTCGAACGCGCTTTCGTCGGTCATGCTGACGTGGCCCTGCTTCACGTCGTGCAGCAGGTTCTGGATGCCGCGCGCAATGCTCTCGCCCTGCGTGTCGATGGCCTTCTTCTGCGCATCGACATTGAGCGCGAGGGAGTTGCTGGGCGACGAGGCGGCCATCCATTGCTCCACCGCAAAGCGCAGCCGCGCGCGGGTCTTTTCGTCGCCGTCGACGGACTCGGCCATGCTGAGCAAGGTGCGCGCGTTCAGCAGGTAAACGGCGGCGGAAAAAGCGGATAGCGGGTTGCTGCCCCAGGCATCGCCGGCAAAGCGCTTGTCGCCTTCGGGCTTGGCGTTGAAGCCCTGGCGCCAGAGTTCGGTGGCGTTGGCCAGGTACTGCTGCTGAATGGCTTGCAGCTTCTCGGGTGCAATGGAGAACTTGGGCAGCTCGGGCATCTTCATGCCGTTGGCCATGTCAGGCATCTGCGGCATGTTCGGCATCTGTGGCATCTGCGGCATCTGCGGCATCTGCCAGAGCGGTGTGCCACCGGGACTGAAGGCCGAAGCCCCCTGCGCGGCCGACTGCTGGAACGACGCCACCGCCTTGCTCCATCCCTCGGTCAGTGCCTGCTGGAAGGGCGCGAACGCATCGGCCCCCGTGGGTTGCTTCATCATGTCTCCTGGTCCTCACCTGAATCGATACGGATGGCTGGCGTCTTTTGAGTATCCTGCATTCACAGGGCCCTCACAACGCCTTGCCCCCACCGCCCCGCCCTTTCACTTACCAACTGAAACTTCTCGTGTTTGTCCATCTCATCGTCATCGGTTGGCTGTATGTGGTCGTGATGATGGCCGTGGCCGAAGCCACCAACACCACGGGCACGGTGCTGGGCGCCATCTTCACATTTCTTTTGTACGGATTGGTGCCGATGGCACTGGTGGTTTACCTGATGGGTACCCCCGGCCGGCGCCGCGCGCTCAAGCAGCGCGAGGCCGAAGCACAAGAGGCCGCACGGCAAGCCGCCGCGCAGAAAGCGGCAGCCACGGCGCCCACATCAACTGCGGTGCCCCCTGCCTCAGACCTTCCAGATCAGCGAAGCGAAGCGCCCGCTGACGCCGTCGCGCCGGTGCGAAAAGAACCGTGACGGGTTGGCAACGGTGCACCACCCGTCGCTGCCGTCGTTGCCGTAGACCGCCCCGATGCCAGCCGCGCGCAAACGCTGGCGTGCCAGCGCGGGCAGGTCGGCCAGCCACTTGCCGGGCGCCGCCGCGGGCCGGAAGCACGCGGCAGCCTCGGCCGCATGCGCTTCGAACGCGGCCTTGACCTCGGGGCCGACCTCGAAGGCCCCGGGGCCGATGCACGGCCCTACCCACGCCATCACCTTCGCCGCGCCGCGCGCATCGAAGGCCTTGGCGGTCTGCTCCAGCACTCCGCCCGCCAGCCCCCGCCAGCCCGCATGCGCGGCGGCCACGCGGTGGCCGGCTTCGTCGGTGAAGAGCACCGGCAGGCAATCGGCCACCATGATCGTGCAGGCCAGGCCCACGGTGGTGGCGGTGCAGGCATCGGCCGCGGTGCCGTCGCGCACCGGGTCTTTCGCGTCATCGAGCACCACCACGCCGGTGCCATGCACCTGCTGCAGAAACACCGGCTGCGCGCCGATGGCCGCGTGCAAGCGCTTGCGGTTTTCGGCGACATGCGCGGGCTCGTCGCCCACATGGTCGCCGAGGTTCAGGCTTTCATAGCGCGCCAGCGACACGCCGCCGTCGCGCGTGGTGCACACGGCCCGCACGTTGGACGGCGCGGGCCAGTCGGGCACAAGCCAGCGCGCGTTCATTGCGCTCACGCTCGATCAGGCCTCGGCGTCGGGCGACTGCGAGGGCTGCGCGCGCTGGAAGGCGTCGAGCTCCATGCAGGCCTCGAAGGCGGCCATGCTGCGCGGCAGGTCGCTGAAGTCGCAGTCGAAGCGGCGGCCGTTGAAAATTTGCGGCACCAGGCAGCAGTCGGCCAGCGTGGGCGTGTCGCCATAGCAGAACCTGCCCGCGGGGTGCTGCGCCAGTTGGCGCTCGAAGGCCAGCATGCCGTCGCGCACCCAGTGGCGGTACCACGCGTTCTTGGCCTCGTCGTCGAGCTTCAACTCTTTCACCAGGTACTTGAGCACGCGCAGGTTGTTCAGCGGATGGATCTCGCAGGCAATGGACTCGGCCAGCGCGCGCACATGGGCGCGGCCCACGGGGTTGCTCGGCAGCAGCGCCGGCTCGGGGTGCGTCTCGTCGAGGTATTCCATGATGGCCAGCGACTGCGAGAAGCGCTCGCCCTCGTCTTCGAGCAGCGGCACCAGCATGTCGGCGGAGATGGCCGAGTAAGGGCCGGTGCGGTGTTCGCCGCGCGCAATGTGCACGGGGATGTACTCGTAGTCGAGGCCCTTCAGGTTCAGGGCAATGCGCACGCGGAACGAGGAGGAGGAGCGAAAGTAGTTATGCAGCTTCATGATTTTCCAAGGATAGCGCCGCCGTGCTTGCGCCGCGGCCGCGGGGGTCGGAGCGGGTTCAGCAACGGGGGGCCGCCTGCAGCACGCAGCGCAGGTCGTGCAGCGAGGCCTTCGGGGACACGTCGGCGCGCCACTCGTCGAGCACGCGCTGCACCATCGCCTCGTCGCGCGACGCGATGCCCAGGCGCCACGGGCCCAGCGCGGCGGGCGCTTCGTCGGGGCCGTGGTGGTGGCCGCCCTCGGCATGCGGGCGGCCTTCGGAGCAGGCGCGGCACAGCACCTCCATGCTGGCGGTCCAGTTCTCGGCGACGGCGTCGGCGGCCTTGAAGCGCTCGATGAGCGTGTCGATCTGCGCCTGCGTGGCGTTGTCGACCGACACCTCGTAAGTGGCGTAGTCGGAGGGCGCAATCAGCTCCAGCGCGTCGAACACGGCCACCTCGCGCTCACCGCGCAGCCGGTAGCCATTGGGTGCGCCATCGTGCAGCACGAGGTCACCGTAGCGGTGGCCGCACGCCGGTGTCGGCACGTTGCGCAAAATGGCGCGCGCGGGGTCGATGCGGTCGGCCCACACCACCTCCGTGCCCTCGTCGCCGTGCACGCGAATGGGCGTGAGGCCCACGAAGTAGTCGACCGGCCCTTCGCCGTGCGGCAAGTCGATGCCGTACTGCCGCCATGCGCGCCGCGCCGTGACCCAGTCGCCCAGCGCGGTGGCCGCAATGCCCAGGTTCCAGATGGCGCCCCGGTTGCCCGGGTCGCACGCCACGGCGCGGTCATTGGCCTGAAGCGAGGCGGCCCATTCGCCGCGGTACTTGTGAATGAGGCCGGCGTTGTACCAGGGCGAGGCCCAGTGCGGGTGCACGGCGCTGGCCTGGGCGTAGGCCACCAGGGCGCCGTCCTGGTCGCCGTCGTCGTCGCGCTGGCGGCCAAGTTCGTTGAGGGCGTTGGCTTTGCCGGCTTTGCTGATTCGGAGGGGCATGTTGGGAAACGTTGAGAGCGCGCGAGGCATCAATTCTTAACCAATGGCTCTGGCACACTGAGCGTGGCCCCCTCCCCTCAGATTTCGCTCGAAAAAGTTCACGCCCCCATGGCTTCCGCATTTGTCTTCGCCCCGCCCGCCCTCGTTTCGGTTCCCTTGACCGGCAACGTCGAGCCGATCGACGCACGGCCCGGCCGAAAAGAGCGACAGATGAACCCGGACACCGACCATCCCCGGCGCCGCTCAGGCGTGTCGAGCGTGCTGCAGCTTCTGGCGCTCGTTGCCTTGGGCGCGGCTGCCGCGCCGGCCTCCGCCGGCGGCGACTGCACCTTCTCCGGCCCGGCTCTCACGGCGGGGGTGAACTTTGGAATCGTCAACATCGCGCGCGACAAGGCTGTCCCCTCCTCCATCAGTCAGGTCTCTGCTCTCTTGAACGTCAGCTGCCCGCCTGCGAGTTCCACCACCAACGCCAACGGGCATGCCTACGAAATACATTCCTATTCCGCTCCAGGCTTGCAGGCAGATTCCAGCAGCAATCAGTACTGGGCAACGCCCATTCCGGGCGTCGCACTCTACGTTACGGTGCAAAACGTCGATGGCAGCGAGACAGGAGTATTGAGCACCCCAAATAATACCGGTTACACCATCTTACACTTCCCCACGAGCAGCG
This sequence comes from Variovorax sp. H27-G14, assembly GCF_046156345.1. Classification (NCBI taxonomy): domain Bacteria; kingdom Pseudomonadati; phylum Pseudomonadota; class Betaproteobacteria; order Burkholderiales; family Comamonadaceae; genus Variovorax; species Variovorax sp. H27-G14. The sequence continues at coordinate 36,589 of NZ_JAYLVN010000003.1, read as the reverse complement.
CGACCACCATGAAGACGCTGACCTTGAAATACCAGTTGATGAAGACCGCGGTGACCACAGGCAGCGGCTCGTTGACGATGGGCCCGTTGTTGAGACTCGCAAGTCATGACTTTACGGACAACGGCACTTTAGGCCCTCAGAGCATGATCGCCTCGCTCACCGCCACGATGGTCGTGCCGACCTGCTCAACCCAGAACGTCAGCGTCGACCTGAAGCCCATCTCGCCCAGTGCGCTGCCGGCGGTGGGGTCGGTGGCCGGCTCGACGCCTTTCAACATCGTTCTGCAGTGTCCGGCGGGCCCACCGGTCAACGTCGGGACCACCTTGACGGACGCGACAACGCCGGGCAACCGAACGTCGACCCTCTCGCTGGCCAACAGTTCGTCTGCCACCGGCGTGGCCGTACAAATAAGCAACACAAAAGGTCTGGTGCTTTATGGCCCCGACAGCCCGGTCGCCCGCAACCCCAACCAGTTCAAGGTGGGCACGTTGAGCGCGCAGGGTGGCGCAATCAATATTCCCCTCACGGCAGAATATGTAAGGACCGGCACGGTGACACCTGGCACGGTCGTGGCCTTGGCGACCTTCACCATGACCTATCAGTAACGGGCAATAGCTCAAAATCAGGGCGAGGCCGCAGGCCCGCCCCAACCGGCCGTCAAGGTCATCTGAAACAGGCAGTCGGCTCCATGCTTTTGCGCGTACCTATCAAGCACTGCAAGAACTGCGGCACCGCGGTGGTCTACCGCGTGCCGGACGACGGCGACACCAAGCAGCGCGCCGTCTGCCCGGCCTGCCACACCATCCACTACGAGAACCCGCTGAACGTGGTGGGCACCATTCCGGTTCTGGGCGACAAGGTGTTGCTGTGCAAGCGCAACATCGAGCCGCGCTGGGGCAAGTGGACGCTGCCGGCCGGCTTCATGGAGCTGGAAGAAAGCACCGCCCAGGGCGCGGCCCGCGAGACCGACGAGGAGGCCGGCGCCAACTACGTGATGGAGGGCCTGTTCTCCATCATCAGCGTGGTGCGCGTGGGCCAGGTGCACCTGTTCTACCGCGCCCGGCTGCTGAATGACACCTTCAACCCCGGCCACGAGACCATCGAGGCCAGGCTCTTCACAGAGGAAGAAATTCCCTGGGACGAGATTGCTTTCAGAACGGTGCGCGAAACGCTCGAGCACTATTTCGACGACCGGCGCCGCGGCAGTTTCGACCGCGTGCACACCATCGACATCGTTTGATTTCCCAGCTTCTCATGACACACCGCTCCGCCCTGCCCTGCGCCCTCCTCGGTTTCGGCCTCAGCCTTGCCATTGCCGCCTCAGCGCACGCCGAGGTGGTGGGCGACGTGGACACCGCCTTCAAGCTCATCGGCCCCGACCACAAGATCGTGGTGGAGGCCTACGACGACCCCAAGGTCACCGGCGTGACCTGCTACGTGTCGCGCGCCAAGACTGGCGGCATCAAGGGCGCGGTGGGCTTGGCCGAGGACAAGGCCGAGGCCTCCATCGCCTGCCGCCAGGTCGGCCCGGTGACGGTGACGCAGCCGCTGCCCAAGCGCGAAGAGGTGTACAGCGAGCGGCTGTCCATTCTTTTCAAGCGCCTGCGCGTGGTGCGCATGGTCGACCCCAAGCGCAACACGCTGGTGTACCTGACCTACTCCGACCTGCTGATCGACGGCTCGCCCAAGAACAGCATCACCGCGGTGGCCATCGACCGCGGCACGCCGATTCCGCTGAAGTAGGGGGCGCCCCCGGGGCCGTCGCTGCGCGAATGCCCCCTTCACAGCCGGTTGCTCTTTTGCGCGGCTTCGGCGCGGCAGTTTGCTAGCATCGCCCGCTCGGCCTCCCGGGCGAGCCACGGCCGGCCAGGGTCAGCCCCGGCTCGCCAGACAGCAGGAACCCTCCGCAACGAACCCGTTCCAACACAGCGCCATGCACCTTCAGAATCTTGTTTCCCGTAGCGCCGCCCTGGCGCTGGTTCTCGCGGGCCTCGCGGCCTGCACGACCACCGACCTCAACACGCCACGCACCGCCCCCGCAGTTGCACCCCAGGTGCAGCGACCGGCGGCGATGTTCGTGCGCCCCGCCAGCGGGGCCACCATTGCGCGCTTCGACGGCGTGCGCATCAAGGGCATCGACATTGCCGGCAACCTGGGCGACCCGGTCGTGTCGTCGGCCGACGGGCGCATCGTGTACGTGGGCGGCGAACTGCCGGCCTACGGCAACATGATCATCGTGAAGCACAACGAGACCTATCTCACCGCTTACGCGCACCTGCAGACCATTAGCGTGAAAGAAAACCAGGTAGTGCGCCAGGGCGAGAAGATCGGCGAAATGGGCAAGAGCAACACCGACCGCGTGAAGCTGCGCTTCGAGATCCGCAAGAACGGCAACGCCGTGAACCCGGAGCCCTACCTCAACGGGCTGCTGCAGCAGTAGGCCTGGCCCCCCAAGCCATTCGGTGCCCTGCGGCGCCATGCAAAAAGCCCCCTTTCGGGGGCTTTTGTTCGTGGGCTTGCACGAAGCGGTCAGGTCCGACCGCCCAGTTCCAGCCGCTCAGTTCTGATCGTGCAGCGTCAGCGCGCGCCAGTTGGCGTCGCGCGTGGCAACGAACAGGTACTTCGCATTCGTCGGGCCCTGCGAAGGCAGGTTGAAGGTCTTCGACGCGGCGCCCGCGGCCGACGGTGCCACGTCGGCCTGGTCGTTCGTGGTGGCCGAGGGGCTGGCCGTCAGCTGCAGGAAGAACTCCGCCGAAAAGCCGGGGTTCAGACCCGTGGCGCTGACGGCAAAGTCTGCATTGCCTGCGTAGTCGGCCAGCGCCGGCGTCGTGGTGAAGCTCGGGTAGCTGGCCGCCACCGCCTCGGCCAGCGTCATCGGCCGGGCGTGGAAGCTGTGCTTGTAGACGATGTCGAAGCCGCTGAACTTGGCCACCGTGGTGCCGTCGGCCTGGTACGCCGTGAAGGTGTACTCGGGCTTGGCGGGAAGCGCCGCGATGGCGGTGTCGCTCAGGCCGGCGTTGGGCAGTCCGACGCAGTTGGAGGCCAGGTAGTAGAAGTTGTTGCCCGGCGTGGATTCCAGCGACCAGATGCCGCCGCCCGAAGGACGCAGATGGCGAATGCCAGCGGTCGGCAGGCCCGGACCCGTGACCACGACCGACGCCGCGTTGCTGCTGTTGGTGGTGTTCAGGTCTTGGATGGTGAACTGCAGCGCGGTGCTCACGCAGCCCGAGTTCTTGTCCTTGCTCGCCTGGATCTGCGGGTTCAGGTCGAACACGCGCCCATCGCCGCGCAGGCGCCACACGCCGTCGGTGCCCTTCACGATCTGCATGCTCTGGTTGTTGCTGAACGCCACGCCGTTCTTGTCGCGGTGGGTGAACTCCACATAGGCGCGCGGGCTCGTGTTGTTCGCGTCGATGGTGTAGTTGATGCGGTTGATCACCACGTCGCTGAAGCTCGCGCCCACCAGGTTGGGATCGCTCGCTGCTTCGCCGGCGAACTGCGCGGCGTTGAGGTCGGACGACCTGAAACCGTAGGTTCCGGTGACAGCGTTGCCGCCGTCCGTCATCAGCGGCAGCAGTTCGCCCGACGCCGGCAGGCCGTTGGCGAACTTGCCCACGAAGTCGCTCAGCACCTTGCGGATCAGCGTGATGTCGTCCGCGGCGGTGGCCAGGCCGTCGCCGCTCAGCGGCGTGGTGCCGGCGTCTTGCGCGGCCTTCACGGCCAGGTCGTCGGTGATCTGCTGCTGCGTGACGATGTTGGTGATGGTCGCCACGTTGGTGGCCGGGTCCACGCTCACGCGCAGCACGTCGAGCGCCTTGTCCAGCGCGCTGGAAAGCGGCGTGAATGCGGTGCGCAGCAGGTCGATGCTGCTGTCCACGCCCAGCGCCAGCAGCACGGGCAGCAGCTTGGCCTTCAGCGCGTCGGACTCGGCCTTCAGGTCGTCGGGCGTGAGCGAGGCGAACTCGCCGCCGTCGAAGTACTGCGCGGCCAGCCGGCCCGCAATGTTGGCCACCACCAGGTCGGTCAGCGGCGTGATGTTGATGGTGCCGTTGGCATCGGCGGCGGTTGCGGCCGAGTGAATCACCACATGCTCCCCGCCCACGTTGCCTTCGGCGCGGAAGACGAAAGGCGCGGTCATGCCGGTCACGTCGACCGTGTAGTTGCCGCCGTTCAGCGGCACGGTCTTGGTCGCGCCCTTGGCGTCTTTCACTGTGACGCTGCCCGACAGCGGCAGGCCGGCGGCGGCCGTGCCGGAGAACGTCATCGACACCACCGGGGGTGCCGGGTCGACGGCCGGCGGCGGGGTGGTACCCCCACCCGCGGCCGGGAAGCCGGCAAACCCGCCACCTCCGCCGCCCCCACCGCCTCCGCACGCGGCCAGCGAGACCAGGAGCGCCGCGGCAAAGGCGCACCGCGTCGTCTTGAAGAACGGATGAAGAACAGCCGGGGTTGCGGAAGGTGTGGTGATGGAGGTCTGGAATTGAAGTGTCAGCAAATGAATCAACTCGTTACACGAGCGTTGCGATTCTTCTGCTTACGCCTTCGCCTCGCCATCCTCTGTTTTGAGGATGCGTGCCGCCCGCGCTTATGCCTTTGTGCTTACAGGCAGCGTGTGGTGCGGCGTGGCGCGGGGCTGTGTCAGAGCAGGCTTTCAGGCACCAGCGGCGCCAGCAGGTTCAGCCGCCAGCGCGCCCAGAAGCCGGTTTCGGGCTCCTGGTGAAGCAGGGTGTCGGCGCCGTCGCCCGCGGCCGGGCTGACCCATTCGATGGCGCCGCCCGCCCCCAGCTGCAGCTGGTAGGCACCGTCCAGCCGAATGAAGCCGATCAGGCTGGTGAGCTGCTGCGCAATCTGCGGGCTGAAGATGAAGATGCCGATCTCGGTGTTGTGCAGCATGGAGCGCGGGTCGAAGTTCATCGAGCCGATGAACACGATGCGCCGGTCTATCACCGCCGACTTGCCATGCAGCCGCCCGCTGGCCGAGCCGTACATGCCGAAGCGCTGGGTCTGCTCCACCCGCTTAGGGCTCAGCTCGTACAGCTCTATGCCCAGGCGCAGCATCTCCGCGCGGTAGCGGCGGTAGCCGATGTGCACCAGCGACTCGTCGGTGGCCGCCAGCGAGTTGGTGACGATGCTGTAACTCACGCCGTTGCCGCGCACCAGGCGAATGGTCTCCATGCCGCCGCGCCCCGGAATCAGATACGGCGTGGTCTGCAGGATCTCGTTCTCGGCGCCGCGCAGGTAGCGGCGCACGTTGTAGAGCACGCTGTCTGTGGCCTCGTCGGCCGGCGGGCCGCGCGCCGCGTCATTGGCGCCCAGGGCCTTGGCCGGTGCATCCGCATAGGCCTCCGCACGCGCCCAGGCCAGGGTCAGCACGCCCGCGTCCAGGTCCTTGGCCAGCGGGTTGTTGCCCAGCAGGTCGGTGGAATCCAGCGCCTCGGGGTGCAACTGATCGGGCCCCGTGGTCAGGCGGTCGAAACGCGCGCGCAGCTGCTGCGGGCTTTCTCCGGTGGCGGGCACCAGCGCGCCGATGGGGTACACATACGGGCTGTTCCAGTACATGTCGAACAGCGACGACAGCCGGGGCACCACCGCCCCGGCCACCAGCGTGTCGATGTCGATGAAGTTGGAGCCGCCGTCGCGCAGAAAGTACTCGTTGGCGATGTTGCGCCCGCCCATCACCGCAATGCTGTCGTCCACCACGTAGAGCTTGTTGTGCATGCGGCGGTGCACGCGGTCGAAGTCCAGAATCGACCAGGCCCAGCGCGTGCCCAGTCGGTCGCGCCCGGCCGGAAACGGGTTGAACAGCCGCACCTCCACGTTGGGGTGCGCGGCAAAGCTGGTGAACAGCGGGTCGGCGCCGGCCGTGTACAGGTCGTCCACCAGCAGCCGCACGCGCACGCCGCGGTCGGCCGCGTCGCGCAGGGCGCGCAGCAGGTAGCGGCCGGTTTCGTCGTTCTGCACCAGGTAGTACTGCACGTCGATGGAGCGCTGCGCGCGGCGCGCGAGCTCTATGCGCGCATGCAGCGAGAACTGCGGCATGGGCAGCAGCCTGAAGCCGCTGAGGGGTTCGCCGGGCGGGGCCGCGGCCTTCACGAGACGGCCCAGCGGGGTGTCCGCGCCGTTCGTGATGGCGACCGAGGGCGTGCGTTGCACGTCGGTCGGCAGGCCCGCGCAACCTGCCACGCACAAGGCAGCGATGCCGAGCAGCAGCCACGCCAGCCAGCGGGCGGGCGGTTGGTCGGTGGCCCGGTGGCGGGAATGCGGCATGGAACAGGGCGGAGGTCGGAACGTGGGGTTGGCGAACGGGGCGCGAGGCTCGCGGTTTCTACCACGGGCTTGCGTGGGCCATCTCGCAGCGTTGCCGCTTTGCCGCGTTACCGCTGTGCCGCGTTACCGCACCGGCTTCAGTGCGGCCGCGCCGGCCCCCATTGCCGCACGAAGTGGTCGGCCCGCAGCGTGGCGCGTTCCACCGCGGCGTCCCATGAAAGCTGCTGGGTGATCACCAGGGCGCAGCGCGGAATGCCGCGCAGGCTCAACTCGCAAATGCCGGCGTAGGTGCCGCTGGGCGTGCGCAACAGCTCGATCCACCCCGTCCAGCCTTCTGGAACGCTGAGGGGGAGCCGGGTGCTGTCCATGGTGAATACACCATAACCCTTTTGTTCCGCAGCTCCAAGAATCTAAACCCTAAGCACTACTCTCGACCGCGTCAGGCGAAGGCTTTCAACCAGCGGAAAAAGCCCGCATGCGAGGCTGGTCACAATGTTCCGCATGACCCTTGCCCTGTTCGACGACCCGCCCCCAGAGCCGCGCAAGGCCCGCGAAGCGCTCGGCCCCGGTGCCTGCATGCTGCCGGGTTTCGCCCTGCCCTTTGTTGACGAACTGCTGCCGGCCATCGAGGCACTGACCGCGCGCGCGCCGTTCCGCCACCTCGTCACCCCGGGCGGCTTCACCATGTCCGTGGCGCTCACCAACTGCGGCGCGCTGGGCTGGACCAGCGACCGCCACGGCTACCGCTACAGCGCCACCGACCCCGCGAGCGGCCTGCCCTGGCCGCCCATGCCGGACCCGTTCATGCGACTGGCGCGCGAGGCCGCGGCGGCGGCCGGCTTCAGCGGGGTCAGCGGCTTCGCGCCCGACGCCTGCCTGGTCAACCGCTACGCGCCCGGCGCGCGGCTGTCGTTGCACCAGGACAAGGACGAGCGCGACCACGGCGCGCCCATCGTGTCGGTGTCGCTCGGCATGCCGGCCACGTTCTTGTTCGGCGGCTTGGCGCGCACCGACAAGCCCGCGCGCGTGCCGCTGGTGCATGGCGACGTGGTCGTGTGGGGCGGGCCGGACCGGTTGCGCTTTCACGGCGTGCTGCCGCTGAAAGACCAGCCGCATCCGCTTGCCTCGCAACTGGGCGCGACGCGCATCAACCTCACCTTCCGCAAAGCGGGCTGACACACGCATGCAGACCAACCCCCCACAGACAAGCCCGACAAAGCCCTCAAACCGCTCACTCCCGGCAACGCCATTCGCCAGCTCTACGTGGCGCTGTGGCACTTCGCCGAAGGCGCGCGCGGCCAGTTGCTGGGCGCGACCGCGCTGCTGGCTTCGTCGCAGCTCATTCGCCTGGTGCTGCCCTACCTGGCCGGCCAGGCCATCAACTCGCTGCAGCGCAGCGACCTGGCCGGCGCCGGCCGCTGGATTGCAACGCTGGCCGGCGTGTACGTGGGCGCCTGGGTGCTGCACGGGCCGGGCCGCATTCTGGAGCGCAACGTGGGCATGAAGGTGCGCGAGCGGCTGGCCGACGAGCTGTACGCGCGCATCGCTTCCGCCCCGCTGGCCTGGCACGACGGCCACCACTCGGGCGAGCTGCAGCACCGGGTGCACCAGGCCAGCCGCGCGCTGTCCGACTTTGCGCAGAACCAGTTCATCTGGCTCACCAACGCTGTCAACTTCGTCGGGCCGCTGGTGGCACTGGCGCTGCTGTCGCGCACCAGCGGCGTGACCGCGCTGGCGGGCTATGTGCTGATTGGCCTGGTCATCGTGCGCATCGACCGCGCGCTGATGAAGCTGGCGCGCGCCGAGAACGACGCCGACCGCCGCTACGTGGCCGCGCTGCTCGACTTTCTGGGCAATGCGTCGACCGTGATCGGCCTGCGCCTGCAGGGCGCGTCGCGGCTGTTGCTGCGCCGTCGCATGGCGGCCATTTCCTTGCCGCTGAAGCGCACCGTGGTGCTGAACGAAGGCAAGTGGTTCGCGGTCGACCTGATGGGGCTGGCGCTGACCTGGGGCCTGGTGGTGGTCTATGTGTGGCAGGCGCGCGCGCCGGGCCAGGCGGTGATGCTGGGCGCGGTGTTCATGATTTATCAATACGCGCAGCAGGCCGCGGGCGTCGTCACTTCGGTGGCGGCCAACTTCAGTTTTTTTGCGCGCATGCACACCGACTACAGCAGCGCCGAGCCCATCTGGCAGGCGCCCTCCGGCGACGTGCTGGCCACGCCGCCCGAGCAGGTGCCCGAGCGCGAGCGCATCGTGGCCGATGCCGAGTGGCAGCAGCTTGAAATTCAGGGCCTGCAATGGCGCTATGCGGCGCGCGGCGCGGTGCCTGAAGTCGGTGCGACCGAGCCGGTGCGCAGCGGCCTGCACGACGTGGCGCTCACGCTGCGCCGCGGCATGCGCGTGGCGCTGGTCGGCCCGAGCGGTGGCGGCAAGAGCACGCTGCTGCGCGTGCTGGCGGGGCTGTATCCGCCGACCGGCGGCACCCTGCTGTTCGACGGTCAGCCGATGGACTGGACCCAACTGCGCCGCCTGGCCACGCTGATCCCGCAGGAGACCGAACTCTTCGAGGCCAGCATCCGCGAGAACCTCGCCTTCGGCCAGCCGCGCGACGACGCCCTGCTGCTGGCGGCGCTGCGCACCAGCACCTTCGACGAGGTGCTGAAAGCCAACCATGGCGACCTGGACACCGCGGTGACGGAGCGCGGCTTCAATTTGTCCGGCGGCCAGCGCCAGCGGCTGTGCCTGGCGCGCGGCGTGCTGGCGGCGCAGGGCAGCTCCTTGCTGCTGCTCGACGAGCCCACGAGTGCGCTGGACGCGGGGACGGAGGCGCGTGTGCTGGCGCGCATTGCGGAGGCTTTTCCGGACGCCTGCGTGATCGCATCGATCCACCGGCTCAGCCTGCTGGAGCGCTTCGACACCGTGGTGCTGATGGAAGCCGGCCGCGTGCTGGACCATGGGCCGCGCGATGCGGTGTTGGCGCGGCAGCCGTTGCTGCAGCGGATGACGATGCCGGGGTAGGCGGTCAGTCGGGCTGGTGAGGTGGTGGTGAGGTGGAAGCCGATGCCCTCACCCCAGCCCTCTCCCCAGGGGGAGAGGGAGCAAGACAGCGGAGCCCGTGGACATCCCGTGTTGTCCCCTCTCCCGCTTGCGGGAGAGGGCCAGGGTGAGGGCAGCGGCGTTCGCATCTCCGCGCTCATTGCCATTGCCGACACCCTCACCCCAGCCCTCTCCCCAGGGGGAGAGGGAGCAAGACCGAAACGCCGACGCGTTTGTCTTGCTCCTTCCCCTCCCGGGGGAAGGTTGGGATGGGGGCAGGTCTTCGATCAGGCGCTGCGCTTTTTCAGAGGCCGATGCCCCCACCCCAGCCCTCCCCCGGGAGGGGAGGGAGCAAGAAAAAAAACCTAAGGCAAGTTCTCCCGAAAAATCACCTGACTCCGCGTCGTCTCCACCCCACTCAACACCTCCCGCTTGTCCCGCAGATTTGTGAAGATCCGCACGCAACTCATCAGCGTCGTATGCGGGCTTTGCGTAATCACCGCGTCCATGCTCCCGTCGATCAGCAGCGCGCGCGTGTCCGGCGTCAGGCCATGCCCGATGAACACCACCTTCTGCTCGCGCCCCGCCTCCTTCAACGCACGCGCCACGCCGTCCGACGCACCGCCAATGTTGTAGATGCCGCCCAGCGCCGGGTACTGCTCCAGCAGCGCGCGCGTCTGCCGGTGGTTCTTGCCCGCGTCGTCCTGCCCTTCGCGCAGGCCCACCACTTCGAGCCGCGGAAACATCTCCTCGATGACATGCAGAAACCCCGCCTCGCGCTCCTCGTGCGCCTTGTAGCTCAGGCTCCCCGCAATCAACGCCACCTTGGCGGCACGCGCCCCAATGAAGCGCCCGATCAGGTAACCCGCCGTGCGCCCCGCCGCGCGGTTGTCCAGCCCCACGAAGGCCGCGCGCTCCGAGTTCGACAGATCGGAAATCAGCGTCACCACCGGCAGCCCACGTGCCGCCAACGCGGCCACCGCCTCGCGCACCGCGGGATGCTCCAGCGCCATCATCGCGATGCCGTCGCAGCGCTGGCCGTGGCGGCGCAACGCGTCGGCCAGCTCCTGCGGATTGAAGCTCTCGATGAACACCGTGCGGCACTGCACATTGAACGGCGCCCAGTGCTCCTGCGCGTAACCCACCATGTCGCCCAGCATGCGAATGAAGCGGTTGGTGCCGGCCGGCAACAGGAACACCAGCCGCAACGGCGGCGGCGTGAGCGCCGCATACAGCTCCGGCCCCGGCAGGTAGTCGAGCTCGCTTGCGGCCTTGAGCACGCGCTGCACCGTGGCGTCGCGCACGCCGGGGCGGCGGTTGAGCACGCGGTCGACCGTGGCGGTGGACACCTGCGCGGCGCGCGCGATGTCGACCACGCGGGCACGCCGCAAATCAGGTGCGTCGGCACGCGCCCCGGAAGGCCCCGCGACGGGCGAAGAAAGCAGTGAAGGGTTTTCCCGCATACATCAAAAACCATCAGCCAGAAGTTTGACCCGGATCATGCAGGCTTTTATCTTCGCTTTGAGTCGAATGGAATGGTGCATCAGATTGCATCATTCACATCGCCAAGTTCACAAGACGCACGGAGACAACACACACATGACCTCGCTGACCCGCCGCAGTGCCCTGCGCACGCTTTCCGCCCTCCCCGCCGCCGGCATTGTGTCGGCCGTGCCGCGCATCGCGCGCGCGGCCGAGTTCTCGTACAAGTACGGCAACAACCTGCCGCTGAGCCATCCGCTGAACGTGCGCGCGCAGGAGGCGGCCGACCGCATCGCCAAGGAATCCAAGGGCCGGGTCGAAATCAAGATCTTCCCCAACAACCAGCTCGGCGGCGACACCGACATGCTCGCGCAGGTGCGCTCCGGCGGCATCGAGTTCTTCACGCCCTCCGCGCTGGTCATTGCCACGCTGGTGCCGGTGGCCGCCATCAATGCCGTGGGCTTTGCGTTCAACGACTACGCCCAGGTGTGGGCCGCCATGGACGGCAAGGTGGGCGCGCATGTGCGCGGTGCCATTGCCAAGTCGCGCCTGTACGCCTTCGAGAAGATGTGGGACAACGGCTTTCGCCAGACCACCAGCAGCAAGGCCGCCGTGGCCAACGCCAAGGACATGGACGGCCTGAAGATCCGCGTGCCCGTGAGCCCGCTGTCGATCTCCATGTTCAAGGGCCTGGGCGCCGCGCCCGCCAGCCTGCAGTTCAGCGAGGTGTACTCCGCGCTGCAAACCAAAATTGTCGACGCGCAGGAAAACCCGCTCCCCATCATCCAGGTGGCCAAGCTGTTCGAGGTGCAGAAGTTCTGCTCGCTCACCAACCACATCTGGGACGGCTACTGGTTCGTGGCCAACGGCCGCGCGTGGGACGCATTGCCCGACGACCTGAAGACCATCGTGGCGCGTGCCATCAACGAGGCCGGCATGCAGCAGCGCGAAGACATCAAGAAGCTCAACGACTCCGTGGTGGGCGACCTGCAGGCCAAGGGCCTCACCATCAACCGCCCCACGGCCGACAGCTTCCGGGCCAAGCTGCGCGAGTCGGGCTTCTATGGCGAATGGAAGGGCCGCTTCGGCCCCGAGGCCTGGGCGCTGCTCGAAGGCGCGGTCGGCAAGCTGGCCTGATCACCCATGGCGCATGAATCCACTTTCGAGGCGGCGGGCTTCGCGGGGGCTGGAACCGGCCCCGCGGCCAACCCGCTGAGCGCACTGGCTGGGCGCGCGGACCGCCTCATCGGCGGCGCCGTGGAGGCCGTGGCCGCGCTGCTGGTGCTGGCGGAAATCTGCGTGCTGTTCGCGGGCGTGGTGTCGCGCTATGTGTTCCATGCGCCGCTGGTGTGGTCGGACGAACTCGCGTCCATTCTCTTTCTGTGGCTGTCGATGCTGGGCGCCGTGGTGGCGCTGCGCCGCGGCGAGCACATGCGCATGACCGCGCTGCTGCAGAAGGTGCAGCCCCACACCCGCGCGCTGCTCGACGCCTTTGCCATTGCCGCGTCCATCGCGTTTCTGGTGCTGATCGTGTGGCCGTCCATCGACTACGCGCATGAAGAATCCTTCATCGTCACGCCCGCGCTGGAAATCAGCAACGCATGGCGCGCCGCGGCCATTCCGGCGGGCATCGGCATCATGCTGGCGATGGCCCTGCTGCGGCTGCTGCGCGTGTGCAGCGGCCGGCAGATTGCCATTGCGGTGCTGGGCATGGCCGCGCTGGTCGGCGCCTTCTGGCTTGCGGCGCCGCTCTTTGCCACGCTGGGCAAGTTCAACCTGGTGATCTTCTTCGTGGTGGTGGTGGCGGCCACGGTGCTGTCGGGCGTGCCCATTGCGTTCTCGTTTGCGCTGGCCACCTTCGGCTACCTGGCGCTCACCACGCGCACGCCCATGCTGGTGATGGTCGGGCGGCTCGACGAAGGCATGTCGCACCTGATTCTGCTGGCGGTGCCGCTGTTCATCTTTCTGGGCGCGCTCATCGAAATGACCGGCATGGCGCGCGCCATGATCCAGTTTCTGGCCAGCCTCTTGGGCCACGTGCGCGGCGGGCTGTCGTATGTGCTCATCGGCGCCATGTACCTGGTGTCGGGCATCTCGGGCTCCAAGATTGCCGACATGGCGGCCATTGCGCCCGTGCTGTTTCCCGAGATGGTGAAGCGCGGCGCCAAGCCCGGCGACCTGGTCGCGCTGCTGTCGGCCACCGGCGCGCAGACCGAGACCATTCCGCCGTCGATCGTGCTCATCACCATCGGCTCGGTCACCGGCATTTCGATTGCCGCGCTGTTCACCGGCGGCCTGCTGCCCGCCGTGGTGCTGGGCGCCGCGCTGTGCGTGGTGGTGTGGTGGCGCTACCGCCGCGAAGACCTGAGCGGCGTGCAGCGCTACAGCAAGCGAGAAATCGGCAAGCTGCTGATGGTCGCGCTGCCCGCGGTGCTGCTGCCCTTCGTCATTCGCGCCGCGGTGGTCGAAGGCGTGGCCACGGCCACCGAGGTGTCGACCATCGGCATCGTGTACTCGGCCATCGTGGGCCTGGTGGTGTACCGGCAGTTCGACTGGAAGCGGCTCAAGCCGATGCTGATCGACACCGCTTCGCTGTCGGGCGCCATCATCTTCATCGTGGGCTGCGCCACGGCCATGGCCTGGGGGCTCACGCAGTCGGGCTTCTCTCAAGACCTGGCGCGCGCAATGGGCTCGCTGCCCGGCGGGGCCTACGGTTTTCTGGCGGTGTCGGTCGTGGCCTTCATCGTGCTGGGCAGCGTGCTGGAGGGCATTCCGGCCATCGTGCTGTTCGGGCCGCTGCTGTTTCCCATTGCCAAGGCCGCGGGCGTGCACGAGGTGCACTACGCCATCGTCGTCATCTTTTCGATGGGCATCGGCCTGTTCGCGCCGCCCTTTGGCGTGGGCTACTACGGCGCGTGCGCGGTGAGCAAGGTCAACCCCGACGAAGGCATCAAGCACATCTGGGGCTACATCGGCGCGATGCTGGTGGGCCTGGTGATCGTGGCCGCGTTTCCGTGGTTCTCGACCGGCTTCCTGAAATTCTGAACACAACAACACACTCACATCCACGGAGCCAACAGCAATGAGTCGATTCCTCGGCGAGATCCGCCAACTGGGCTATGTCGTGCACGACATCGAAGCCGCCATGGACTACTGGAGCACCAAGCTGGGCGTGGGCCCCTGGTTCTACAACCCCAAGGTGCCCATCAAGAACTACCGCTACAACGGCCAGGCGCACGAGCCGCACAACTCAGTGGCGCTGGCCAACTCGGGCTACGTGCAGGTCGAGCTCATTCAGACCCGCAACGACGTGCCCTCCATGTACCGCGACTTTCTGCAGGCCGGGCGCACCGGGCTGCAGCACGTGGCTTACTGGACCGCCGACTACGACGCCGACCTGGCACGCCTCACCAGGCAGGGCTTCAAGCCCGTGATGAGCGGCGAAGTGGGCGAGCGCGGGCGCTTCATCTACTTCGACACCGAGTACCACCCCGGCACCGTCATCGAGCTGTCCGAAGTGGCCGGCCCCAAGGGCAAGATGTTCGACCTGATTCGCAGCGCCTCCGAAGGCTGGGACGGCAGCGAGCCGGTGCGGCCCTTCCCAGACCTGAGCAAGCTGTGAGCAGCATGGCGCCCGAGCGCATTCGCGCGCGCTACCTCATCGAGACGCCGCACGACCTGGCCGCCGTGGCGGAGGTGATGGCGGGCGAACAATCGTGCGGCACCTTCACGCGCGTGGAAGGCGAAACCGATGCGCTGCGCGCACGGGCGCGCGCCACCGTGGAGGCGATCACCGAGCTGGCCCCGGCCAGCACGCCGTCGCTGCCCAATGCGCTGCTGGAGCGCAAAGGAACGCAAGGGCCATGGCGCCGCGCGCATGTAGACATCGCGTTTCCTGTAGCGAACATCGGCGCGAACCTGCCGACGCTGGCAGCCACCGTGTCGGGCAACCTGTACGACCTGGGCGAGGTGACCGGCCTGCGGCTCGAATCGCTGCACGTGCCTGCCGCTTACCGCGCGCAGTTCGAGCTGCCGCGCGTGGGCATCGAAGGCACGCGCCGCGCGACCGGCGTGGCCAGCGGCGCGCTGGTCGGCACCATCATCAAACCGAACGTCGGCCTCTCGGCGGCAGAGACCGCCGAACTGGTGGCGCGCCTGTGCGCCGCGGGCGTCGACTTCATCAAGGACGACGAGGTGTGCGCCGACCCCGCGCACGCCCCGCTGGCCGAACGCGTGCCGGCCGTGATGGCGGTCGTGCGCGCCCACCAGCAGCGCACCGGCAAGCACGTGATGGTGGCGTTCAACATCACCGACGAAACCGACGCCATGAAGCGGCACGCCGACCTGGTCGAGCGCGAAGGCGGCTCCTGCGTGATGGCCAGCCTGAACTGGTGCGGCCACTCCGGCATGCAGACGCTGCGCCGGCACACCGGGCTGGCGCTGCACGGGCACCGCAACGGCTACGGCGCGCTGTCGCGCCACCCGCTGCTGGGCATCTCGTTCCAGGCCTACCAAACGCTGTGGCGCCTTGCGGGTGTGGACCACATGCATGTGCACGGACTGCAGGGCAAGTTCTCGCAGCCCGACAGCGAAGTGATCGAGTCCGCACAAGACTGCTACACGCCGCTGACGGATGCCGTGGACGACCGCGTGATGCCGGCGTTTTCTTCAGGCCAGTGGGCCGGCACCGTGCCCGCGACATGGAAGGCCATCGGCAGCGACGACCTGCTCTTCATGGCGGGCGGCGGCATCCTCGCGCACCCCGACGGCGCGGCGGCGGGCGTCACCAGCATCCGCCAGGCCTGGTCGGCCGCGCGCGCCGGCGTGCCGCTGGCAGAAGCCGCAAGGGACCAACCCGCGCTGGCCCGCGCCCTCGCCTTCTTCGGCAAGCCATGAGCCCGCGCCCGGCGGTCGTCTACTACGGCGACGATTTCACCGGCGCCACCGACACCCTGGGCACGGCAGCACGCGCCGGCTTGCGCGCGCTGCTGTTCCTGAAAACGCCCGATGCCGCACGGCTCGAGCATGCGTGCGCCCTGGACGTGCTCGGCATCGCAGGCGCCGCGCGCGCCATGACGCCCGAGCAAATGCAGGCCGAGCTGCGCCCGGTGGCCACTCTCTTCCGTTCGCTGGGTGCGCGCGTGCTGCACTACAAGACCTGCTCCACCTTCGACAGCGCGCCGCACATCGGCTCCATCGGCGCGGCCGTGCGCGTGCTGCGCGCGGCGGTCGAGCAACCGTGGACCGCCATCGTCGGCGGCCAACCCAACCTGGGCCGCTACTGCCTGTTCGGCAACCTGTTCGCGGCGGCCGGCAGCGGCGGCGAGGTGTTTCGCATCGACCGCCACCCGACCATGAGCCGCCACCCCGTCACGCCGATGGACGAGGCCGACCTGCGGCTGCACCTGTCCAAACAGGGCCTGAAGGACGTGTGCGCCGTGCCCTTCACCGCGGCGGCCCGCGGCAGCGACGCGCTCGACACCGCGCTGCGCCAGGCCCTGAACACGCCGCCGGCGGACGCGGTGCTGTTCGACGTGGCGGACGCAGCACAGCTTGCGGCCATCGGCCATGTGCTGTGGGCGCGCGCGCGCAACGCGACCTTGCTGGCGGTGGGGCCCAGCAGCGTGGTCGATGCGCTGGCGATGGCGATGCCTGCACAGCGCGAGGAACGCGGGGGTGCCCCCACCGCACGCACCATGGCGCAGGCACGCGTCACGCCTGCGCAAGGCCCTGTGCTGGTGCTGGCAGGCAGCCTGTCACCCGTGACCGCGCGGCAGGTGGCTGCGTCGCCGTCGTTCGACATCGTGTGGCTCGACGCCGACAAACTCGCGCAGCGCGACGCGGCGGCATTGGCGAGCCACGCCGATGCGATCTCGCACAGCCTGCAACGCGGGCACAACGTGCTGGCTTGCACGCGTGAGCCGCATGTTTCGCATTCAGCCGTGCCTTCAGCTTCGCTTTCAGCCACACCCTCACCCCGCGGGCTCGATGCGCAAGCGCTGGCACGTGCGGGCGGCGATCTGCTGGCGAAGGTGCTGGCCACCACGCCGCTGAAACGCGTCGGCATCGCGGGCGGAGACACATCGAGCCACGCCGTGCAGGCGCTCGATGCGTGGGGGCTGTCCTATGTGGCCGACATGGGCGCCGGCGCGTCGCTGTGCCGCGTGCACAGCGACAACGCGACGCTCGATGGCATGGAGATCATGCTGAAGGGGGGGCAGATGGGGACGGTGGATGTATTCGAGAGGCTGGTGCATGGGGACATCGCATGAACCCGTCCCCACCCCCGTCAACAGCCGCTGGTTGCTGACGCCTTCAGCGCGCGGACAGTTCCTGCCGTGCGGCCATGTGAGCCGGAAAAACCGATGCGGCGCGCAGACGCTCGCACATTTCGGCGTCTGGAAATTGCTTGACGAGGTAGCGCGGCGGGTACGTGTCCACCTTGGCCATCAGCGTCCCGACGATGGCCTGCGCGACCTCCCATGGCACCACGGCCAGCGGCGACTGCATCAACGCGCCGCGGGCGTCGCATTCGAAGAAGAACAACTTGTCCACCTCAGGCAGCAGTGCCTCGCCGGCAGCCTGGCAATACCGGCACGCGCTGAACACGTCACCTTGCGCCGTTTCACTTGCAAGAAAAGGCTCTGTCCAGACGGGGTTGGCTTGCGTGCGCGCATGAACGCGGTCCAAGGCTTTCTTCTGGCTGTCGTACTCGCGATGAAGCACGACGTTGCGCAGGTTGACTTCGGCTTGGCGCACCGCTGAATCGGCCGACCGGAACGCCGTCCAGGCGGTGCCCTGGTGCAGCACGAGAAGGCTTCCCGCGGTCCAGCGGTTGTTCTCCTCCAGGCGAGCCCGCGCATGCTGAAGCATGGCGCGCTGAGCCACCGGGTTGTGCTCATCGGCCACGAACAGATCTTCGCGTGCAGATGCGACCGCCACCGGCCGCCCCGCAAGCCCCAGGTCCGCGAACATCTCAGGCAGCAGAAGCCGAGAGCAACCATAGGAATCTTGCCACGCTGCGCGGAAGAACCCGCCTTCCATCGGCTCCCAAGCCGGCAGGCTTGCAACGCGCAGGTTTGCCACAGCATCGGACAGCGCTCGATCGAAATCGACGCCCCACGCCTGGAGCGAACCGACACCCACGTGGGACAGCGTTTCTTCGCGGTCGAAGGCAAGGTAGATGCCTCGGTCATCGCCCAGTGGCCTGAAAGGCAAGTCGAGAACCGAAGCGGCTGCATCGCGTTCTTGCGTGCCATCGTCAGGTGCGTCATTTGGCAAGAAGGCCGCGTAGGCCCGGCTGCGAATGATCGGTCTCAGATACGGGCGGATGTTCGTCTCGTAGCCTTCCGACGGCAGCGGCGCGGCGGGCGCTACGCTCACCGTCGCCTGCCGGCGCAAGACAGCCTCCCTGTCTTCTTGCGAGGCGTGCAGGTAGTCCTTGCACAAGCTGTCGAGATACAGCGTGCCCGGCGCGTTGCCACCGATCCTGAGTGCGAAGCTTGCTGCGTCGTGATGAACGAGCAGCGTGCCATCCAGCGCGCGGATGCGCTGCATCAGTCGATCGGCAAAGTCCGCCTTGGAGATCGACTCGCCTTTGAAGAAAAATTTGAACAGGGCGTGAGGCCCGATGCATTGTTTGGAGCGCCAGAGCGCTTTCCGCGGTTCTTGAGGTTGCGCTCGATCTGGATCAGCACGGTACCAAGGCTTCAGGTGCTCGCCGCAGAACGCGATCGGCCACGGCCCACTGGAAGGACTCAGATTGTTCGCCGACCAGCAGCACCCTGTCGGTGCGAAAGCATGGCGACTCGGATTCAGGGATGCGCTGGACCGGCGCTGGTGGCGCCGCCTGCGGGCGCTGGTCAACAGTGCGTTCGTTCTGCTCGCGCAGCGCGCGTTCGCGCTCCTGCTGGCGCTGCTGCTCGATGATGGGCGACCGCCAGCAGCGGAGAGACGACAAGGGCTGCGGCCACGACCAAGCGCGTGCGCCGAGGCACGCCGATAGGACGGATCATGGTCAGCGCCTGAACTCGACCGTACGGATCGCCGACGGCTTACCGGAAAAGCCGCTCACGGTGCCGTCGGCGCCGAAGAGGATGTCTACCGGTTCGTCTTCCTGGGTCGTCCAGTACCGCCACGTGTTGGCGTTCAGGTCCTTGGTGTCGTTGCGCGACGGATAGCTGAGCGACATCAGCACTTGGGGCCGGGTCATGCCGACCGCGGCCTTGGCAGCGTACACAGCCTTCTGCACCTCGGGACCCCAGGTTGCAAGCGTCAGCCTTGGGTCCGTTGGAACAACGATCTGCCGCGTCCAGCGCAGCATGTCTTCCTTGCTCCGGGCGGTGTCGTCGCGCAGCGAAACGTAGTCACCGCCAATGGTCCCGTAGGCGTAGCGGTCGCGCTTCATGGTGTCGAGCACCACGGGCTCGCCGACAGGCACGATGGGGCCTCCCAGCAAGTTGGCGCTGGAGACCCAACCGTAGTCGGGGCGCAGGTTGCAGCAGGTGTAGCCGGTGATGGGCTGAGATAGCTTGGTGGCGCAACCAGACAGGAACACGCTGGCGATCACCGCGAGGGCAGCGGCGGTTCGTGGGAAAGGGTGTGACAGTTTCATTCTCATTTTTTCTATCGAACGTCGTGGCTTTCAGAATCGGCCACTGTCCTTGGGGTTGTGAACGATCTGGATCAGCACATCAGGCTTGTAGGCCTTGGTCCGGGATATCTCTGCCATCTCTGCGTCTGCCGCCCCGCGAAGTCCAACACGCCGCGCCCCTTGTAAGCAGGGTAGCGGGGCGAGCGCCCGGTGCTGACGTTCACGTTGACTGCGTCGCTGAATCGTAGTTCTCAAGACAAAACCTATATGACTAATTCACGTTTCGTGGCCCAGTTCAAGAATTCTCGCTACCTAACCGGCATTGCTGGTGCTGTAATTGGCCACGAGTTGTTCCAAGAACACACTACCCAGCGCTCTATTGAGCGGCAAGTCAACATCTATCACCGCTGCTGTTGCATCAGAAATAGAAAAAAACCAATTTCTATCCAATTGCCGAATAAATTTAAAAGCGTTTTTCTTTTTTAAATTCACCGCAAGAACTCCAAGTTCTACCGGACTGAATTGGACGGCAATCCATGACAAATTCTCGTCTGCCAAGATTACTCCTCCGTGGAGATTGCCTGCTTCCATTGCAGATCTCATCTTTCCAATGCCAGGCGCCCACGATGCTTGTCTTTCAATATTTGCTAAAGATGCAAAATTGGAGGCGTACAAGAAAATAACACCAGCGTCAATTTCCTGAAATGCCAATTTATAGGCACGTTCAATTTCCTCAAGAAATTCGCAATCCGAGGAGAGATCCGCGTCAAAAAAAAGAAAATCATCAAATCCATCTTCAAATATCTTGCTTGGCAAAACGAGAGAAGCGATCACTGATTTGGCGATGCGGATTTCTATTTCTCTGATGTTCAAAATTCACCTACTAATAAGCGAAGTTTGCTTAGGATGCTCTGCGCAACGCAATCCCAAGCGCTGTGCGCTCGTGAACTGACTGCGATACGAAATGACGAATGCGCTCACGGTTTTTTTGCGTTGACGCCCAGTCTGCTGCGGCCATTTACTGGCCGTTTCGGGCCATTGGCCGTGCTGCGGACGCCCCGATCATATCGGTCACCACCAATCCGGCCTGGTTCGCGCAAAGTCTTGGATTCGCACTGCAGGCCGCAATCGACATTTATGCAGCAGCAGCGATAGCAGGCCGACTACTCAACAAGTAAGCGCCCGCAGGACCGCCCACCAATGCCAGCCCAAGCCCGGCAGGAATCTTGGCGGATTCGATGTCGCATTGCTTCTGGTCCAACTGGCACATCGATGAAGCTCATCGTTATATTTCAGTTGTGACGATCTCAATATTTTTTGCGCCGGGGAAATTTTCCTGTCGATCTCAATTCATTGAGTGGGAGTTTTGCTTGCTGGCACACCAAGCTGCAAAGTCTTTGAACCAATCATTGGGTTTTAAGCTGTAACTTCGGCCTGCCGTCATTTAAAAATCCGTTTATTTGATTGCCGTATTATTTGAAGCCCACTAGGATTTCATCGGTAATCTTGTGCTGATCGACTCATGTCGAACACATATTCAGTCGCACCATTTAATACTACTTACAATATGTTGTTGTAACCATACAAATAATTCACCATCTCATTTTCAGTCCACGCGTGGCCGTTTAGCCTATCAATAACAAGGACCCCGCCCCCTTCCCCGCCAAGGTGATATTTCTCATCGTCGGTCATTAAGTCGATCACCATCGGATGAAACGTAGCTTTCGCTCTTTCCAGCACCCAAATCGAACTTTCTTGCGAAATATAGCTTTGAGCTTTTTTTAAAATTTCCTCTTCAGTCAATAATTTTCCATCCCTATATTCAACAGGAACATTAAAAGATGAAACCCCGCTCCTCCTTAGCTCTACGACCAACGCCACACCTTGCAGTCTGGGTAGCCTAAGTCCCAAAAAACCAGAGTACTCTGCATCCTTGTTAATTCTCAATTTCTTTATATCTGGAGACATACTCAAAAGCAAGAGTGCGCCCTTAATCTGATCGGGTAAAAAAATATCGCAGTATTTATTCATCGAATATCTTGAACTCACTGTTCGGAAAATAAATACACAGCTCTGCTGGACATTCTTTTTTGCAAGTCCGCCACGGAAATTGTGTAACTAGACCCTCGTCCCACAGGGGAGGGGTCACGAATAAACGCGCGGCCACCAACGATCTTGTCGACAACGATTGCATGAGAATTATCGGAGCCTGTCCATACACTGACAATCGCAGAATTTCCGTTCTTCGTCGCCAAATCAATCGATTCGACGGTGGCACCTTGCGAAACGTACGTGGCCGACCCTTTGAATCCAAAATCCTTCAAGGTTTCCGGAATCGCAGCTATTGAGACGGGTGTGCCTTGGTTCGCAGCATTCTCGGCCATTTGTGAGCGAATGAATGACTCGGGCACGTTTAGTTTTCGGGCCATCTTGCATGCTGCAGACGCACACGATGCATTTGTAAATTGTCCTGAAACTGAATCGGCCAGGTAGGGTCGCTGATCCGCCGCTTCGAGATAAATACCCTGCGCACTCCCTTTTTGGGCCGAAATTTTTGCAGGATCAGAGCCGTTGCTCAATACGTGCCGTCCATTTTTTTCGGAGGGGTCAGGATTGCTCGCGAGGTCGAAATTGCTTTCTCCCGGAATTTTTCTTAACTACAGTGTCACGCAAAATTGCCCCATATGGGAAAACGCTAACGCCTCAAGTTGTCACAATAATTTAGCCAATCCGATGTCCATCTAGGACTGCAAACAGGATTTTCCTTGATAATTCCTTTGCTTATCGCCTCTCCTAGCAGGTGCACATCCAGCCATGGATCAACCGTCATTTTCGCGACTACTTCTTCATCAAATATTTCGGGCAAATATTTCTTGAGATGCGGATATCCCGCATCCTCATCAGTCATTGATAAAATAACGCATGGCTTTTCAGCAATTTTTCCCTTCCCCTCATTTTCTGGAAAATCGACAAGAGGATATTTTCTTTCGTACCAACTATTTTTTCCAATTTCGACCCCCAGCGGATTTGCCTCTGCAAATCGGGAATACAAGAGCTTTAGATGCTCAGAATACAGGTAGGAAATTTTAAATTTTTCACCTGGCCTCAAGAGATACAGCAAAATCACTGGCCCACCAAATTGCTCGACACTCCAATCCATCCAGTCAGCACCACGCCCCTGATCTAGATGAATTAATTCCGATGTATCTCGCCCGTACAAATAATAGTCACTCGACATTATTTTCCTTGATTGGAAATGGTTGCATTGGGATCAGAATTTTCCCATTTTTTTGACACCAAGCATTGACTTCCTCGCAGTTGCAGAGGTTGAGCTGGATTCGTTCCTTCTAGAACTTGCACTGCAATAACCGGACTAGATCTCCGCGACCGCGGGTCGCCCTTTACTGCTGCTTCGCAATTATCTGCATTTGAGGCATTTTTCAGTTTAGTCAAAGTGCCAACACTGCCTTCATAAATAAGAACAGAGCCGAGCCTGCGTTGGCCGACCTGGTGGCGCCGTACGCGCCCGAAGGCGAGAAGGGCCGCCCGCCCTTCGCGGTGGAGACCATGCTGCGCGTCCATTTCATGCAGCAATGGTTCACCCTGAGCGATCCGGCAATGGAAGAAGCCTTTCATGACGTGCCCTTGTTCGGCGAGTTCGTCAGTGTGAGCTGGGATGGCTTTAAAGCCTTTGGCTTGTGCGCTGAAAGTCGCGCCAGTCAAAATATCCCATCGCTACCCCAGCAGGAACTCCAATTAAGAATATTATTCTCAAACCCAAAGCCAAAGGTCGATCAAAAAAGATGGATATTGGGAAAATTATGATAGACATAAATAGCAGTGCGGCTGCGGTGTAGCACAGCAAGAAAAAATCCATCTGTACTGAAGAGCAACGTCTTCATTCCAAAGGTTTGGGCAAAGAAAAAGCGCAACTGCGTCGAAATTAAAAATAAATCCAGGCGGATTTCCGTTTGGTTTCATTTGGATTCTAATGGGGCTTTAAAGATTTGGTATCCATGGATTGGTCATCCCGGCCGCAGCGTTCGCACTGAATTTAACGGTTGCGCCAAATGCTCCTGAAATTCCACTGATGACGCAGGTCGTTGGCTACTCCATGCTCAGTGGGACAGTTTGAGCAGTCACCACCATGCCCGTTAAGGCAGGTGCCACAAAAGCAGTTGCAATCGGAGCGCCAACGATCAGCACCACAGCTCCGACTGCGCTGCGCCCTTGTTCACCCTGCGCCTGGTTAATCGGATTGTTGGGGTTCCAATTCGCACCGTAGACCAAGCAATTCGTGTTGGCGCAGGGAACATATTGGGGATTGTCGGAGCTATAGCGTAGTGGATAGGTCATCCCGTGGTATCGAACAAATGCTTGCCTTGGTATTGTTCACGTTCGAGCCACATGGCAGCAGTGACGGTTATCTTGAGTTTGAAAGTTTTCGCTTGAACTGCCACCACGAAAGCAGCCCCATTAACGCTCGGAAGCCAGCCCCTGAAAGGAGCGCTGTCGCAAAGATCATTGCCAATGGAATAGAAACAATCAGTCCAACTGGATCTATTACTAGCGAAAAGAAAAAGATTGTCGATACGCTATAAGAAAGAATGAACAGCGCGCCACGAAACGGGACTTTTTTTGTTTCGTCCCACAGACTCGGACACAGCCAAGTAGCTACGCCATCGAAGCTAAAAGGAGTTCCAGGAGGATCGGTGTTTGGTTTCATGGAAGAACTAGCTAGAGCTGATCGGACAGCTTGCTGCTGGCATAGCCGAAGGTGTTGCCTCCGTCACCCGAGGCCCGGTATTGCGTGCGGGCGACGCAGGCGCTCAACGCGGCGGCGGCAATCAGAATGATGCGTTTGGTCAAAACAGTTTTTTATTTTAGGACCTGAAACTGGCAAAGCAATTTTTCCGAGTCATTTTCTAAAGAGACAAATGCGAAAAGCCAGGGAAAAAGATAACCTCTCACCTCAATATCATGACGCACCGACTCGCAAACAGCATCCATTCTTTACGAATTCCAAGCCCTCGCCACTAAGGTGTAGCACTGCATAGCGGCCCGACGCAGCTGACAAGCAATCTACGTCAATGGCGCGCTCACCCATTTTCTCCTCCATTTTTTCCAATTTTAAATTCACTGGCCTTGCATTCAAAGGCGTGTAGTCGGGAGTTCCTCCGCCCATGATTTCCTCGTGTGTTTGCTGCTTTATTTCATAACAGATCGTAAACGTGTCTCCCACGCAGAGATCAGTGTCGCTGTAAAAAAGATGAATTCCTAAAATTTTCCCATCTATGATTCCGTACACATAAATGTCTGGATGTTTTTTCATTTCAACCTGCATTATTTCACTCGACTTAGAAATTCTGCAATTTGCTCTGGAGTCATGCGCGGGGCAGCCGCTAGAAAATAATTTCGATCCGCTCGAGTTGAAAGAGATACAGGAAGAGGCATTCCCATATCAGCGAGTGCCTTTCGGGCGACATCTACCGAAATGCTGTTTGGAGCTCTCGCTGCGAAATCGGCTGGAGAAATGTACATGCCCACTTGAAGCTCAAGCACTCTGTAGATATTCCCCTCAACAAAGGTGCCGATTTGAGAGCGTCCGCCGAATTGCAAAACTGCTTGCCCGCCGTCCACGCTGATGCCGGCCGGGTTGGCGATGATCACTTCGGCGCGCTGGCCGCCTACTTCGATGTACCCGCGCAGCTGGCTCGGGGAGCCGCCGTTCACCTCGTTCAGGATGATTCGCGCCGGCCCGCCCGCCAGGAACGGATTGCCCTGCACGAAGCCGCCCAGCTGCGTCTGCACGTTGGTGCGGCTGTTGTTCAGGATGGCGCCGTTGGCGCCCACATTGAGCTGGTTGTAGACGTTGCGCGAAACGCCCGCGGCAGAAGGCGTTTGAATGTTCACCAGCGGCACGCCATTGGGCACCACCAGCACGGTCGGGCGCAGGTTGCCGGGCACGTTCGGCGCACCCACGATCTGCGCCTGCGCCGCGGCGGCCAGCAGCAATCCTGCGACTGTCATTGCACTCACGGCAGTCGCCCTGCTCGCTCCCTTGCCGGTGCTGGCGGCGGTCTCCTGGACCACCATGCGCACGCCCCTGGCCGCGTTGAAGACCACGCGGTGCAAATGCCGATTCATTGCTCTCAAGCTCCCTGATAGTTGTCAACTCGCGGCACATTTGTGACAAAACGCAAACCGCGGGAGCGCGGATTATGAAAGAGATGGGGCTTATTTCAAGGAATTTATTCGCACTTATTTACGGTGAATTGGGTTTGATGCGATGGTATTAATCCAAATGGGTTAATTTCTTTGCAATCGGATCGGGGGCTGGCTCTTATTGGGGCTTTGAGGTTTGGCTTCCACGGGCTATGTAGTGACCGAAAACCTCAAAATTCTTCAAAGAATAATAGGCCACGCCGTCTGCCCAATGGTGTTTTTGAAGCGATAAGCGGCGCTTTTCCTGCGTCTCTGCCGAATACTATTTGCCGCACTTCAAGACACAATAATTCAAAAGTGCAAATCCAATCGGCCTCGGCAAGGCGTGACAGATACCCGATTTCTGGCGCATTTTTCCGGTCACGCCGGTCATTCCTGTCTCGCCGGGCTTCGAGTCGAATCCGATTGGCCCCGGCACACCGCCAAAGCGGCCTCACCGCCATTGAATTGCTGGTCACGCTCGCCGTGCTGGCCATCCTGGTCGGCATTGCCGCACCGTCGATGTCGACTTTCATGGCCCGCTGGCGCGTTTCCAATGCCGCCAATGCGCTGACCGGGTCGCTGCGCATCGCACGCACCGAGGCCATTGCCCGGGGGCGGCCGGCCGTCGTGTGCCCGGTGGCGTCAGCCACGTCCACCAGCTGCCTGCCCGCGGCAAACACCGGCGCGTTCGCCGGCGGGTGGATCGTGTTCGTCAACAACGACCGCGACGCGGACTTCAGCTACGACGCGGCCGAAGACGAGCTGCTGCTGCGCCAGCAAGCACCCCCCGGCATCGCAAGCATCCGCCTGAGCAGCGCGGCGCGCTTCGCGATGCTCCCCAGCGGCCTGCTGAACGCCACGGCCACCGCCGTCGACATCGACGCCACGGGCTTTTCCAGCGCCAGCGCCACGCCGTGGGCGCGCAAGGCGCTGTGCATCACCAAGCCCGGGCGCGTGCGCGCCGTGGCGGATGCAACCGCGTGCGTCGACGGCGAGAAATGACATCGCCATGAAACTTCAACACACACAGCGCGGCGCCACCCTGATAGAGGTGATGGTGGCCATCGTCGTATTGGCCGTCGGGCTGTTCGGCATGGCGGCGCTGACCTCCTCGGCCGCGCGCTACAACCAGTTTTCTCGCATGCGGGCCGCCGGCCTGAGCCTGGTGGGCGACTACGCGGAGCGCGCGCGCGCCAACACCGCGGGGTTTGCGAGCTACGCCTACACCACGGCCTACGCGGCCAGTTCGCGTACCGCCGCCACCACGGACCCGACCACCGCGGTCGCAGATTGCGAGGTCAAACCACTGCCCAGCCGCGTCAACGACTGCGGCCCGGCCATCGCAAGCTACGACCAGTTGCAGTGGCTCACCAACGTGGCCAACCGGCTGCCGGGCGGCACGGCCTATGTCACCGCGGAGTCGATACCTGCGCCTGCGGACGTGCCCGGGCTGCCGGGCACGCGCGTGCTGAACATCTGGCTGATATGGAGCGCCATTCAGGAAGCCGATGGCTTTCAGCTGCAGAAACCCTGCCCCAAGGAAGCCAGCATTTCGACGGCTGACCTGGCCCTGGTGAACTGCATGTACTTCAGGGTCACGCTGTGAGGGCCGCACCGCGCGTGGCGCCGCGCCTGCACCGCCCGGTGCGCGGCTTCACCCTCATCGAGTTGATGATCTCCCTGGCCATAGGGCTGCTGATTCTGGCGGCCGGCATGGCCATGTATGCCGGGTCCAGCCGCGGCAGCCTGGCGTCGCAGCTGGAAACGCAGATGAACGAAGACGCCATCCTGGCCCTCAACCTGGTGCAGCAGCAGCTCAAGCAGGCGGGCTACTCGCGGCAGGTGGTTCCGGCCAACGGCGCCACGGTAATGAACAACTACGCCGGCCCCGCGGTGCGCGGTTGCGACGGCGGGTTTGTCGATGCCAGCCTTGCCTTCGACCGCCTCACGTGCACAAAAGGGGCAGGCAGCGACGCCATCGCCATCCGCTACGAGGCCACAGTGGACAACACCATGCCCACCGCAGGCACCACGCCCCTGCCGACCAACTGCGTGGGCAACGCCATCAGCCCCGTGAGCGACTCGCAAGCGTCGCCGCCGCCCACGGTGACGGCCCCGCGCTACGCACTGGCCGACAACCGCTATGCAATCACCGACGCCGGCACGCTGCCGATGCTGTCTTGCCGGGGGTCGGAGAAGAAAACCGCGGGCAACGCCATCGGTGATTCGCAGCCGCTGCTGTCCAACGTGGAGAGCATGCAGATCCTCTACGGCGTGGCCAGCCGCCCCAGCGCCGAACTGGCCGCCGCCTACGACCCGATGCGCCACCAAATCGTCAAGTACCTCACCGCCACCCAACTCGACGCGGAGCCCAGCACCGCCGTGTTGCCCGACCTCACCGAAGACCGCTGGGCGCGCGTGCTGAGCGTGCGCGTGTGCCTGGTGATGCGAAGCGACCAGCCCCTGAAAGACGCGCCCGCGGGCGGCGCTTTGTACAAAGACTGCAGCAACGTCGACCAGACCGGCACCGGCGGCTACCTGCGCCGCAGCTACGTCACCACCGTGCTGCTGAGAAACCGCGTGATCGTTCAATGAACACAGTGCCACGCGCCCTGCGCGCCCCCTTTCGCCACTCCTTGCGCCGCTCCATCCGGCAACGCGGCGTGGTGCTCCTCATCACCCTGGTGCTGATCGTGGTGATGTCGCTGCTGGGCACCTTCGCCATTCGCAATGCCACCCAGAGCGAGCGCAGCATCAACGGCGTGCGCTCGGCCGAAGTGGCACGTGAAGCGGCTGAGACCGCGCTGCGCTTCTGCGAGCAGGTCGCCATGTCCGACGCAGCCGACAAGGACTACACCGAGTTCAGCAGCACCGGCATGCGCGAAAGGATCATCGCGAGCCCCGCCGTCGCATCGGAAGCCGACACCAGCGCGGCCTGGCGCAGCGCTGGCAGCTGGAAGGGCACCAACGTCATCGAAGTGCCCGAAAGCTATTTCAGGAAAACCGGCATCAGCACGGGCGACCTCTCGCAGTTGAAGGAAGCGCCGCGCTGCCTGATCCAGAAGATCGCAAGCACCGCCATGCCGGCGCTGACCGGCTACCTGATCACCGCGCGCGGCTTTGCCAACGACGCCAATTTCAA
Organism: Variovorax sp. H27-G14; assembly: GCF_046156345.1. Classification (NCBI taxonomy): domain Bacteria; kingdom Pseudomonadati; phylum Pseudomonadota; class Betaproteobacteria; order Burkholderiales; family Comamonadaceae; genus Variovorax; species Variovorax sp. H27-G14. The sequence continues at coordinate 7,862 of NZ_JAYLVN010000003.1, read as the reverse complement.
CGCCGACACCGGCAAGTCCACCCAGGGCGCGGAGGCATGGATGCAGTCCGTGCTGACGCCCGGCACCTGACCCACCCCCGCCGAATGCACACGCGAGCCACCGCCATGACACACCGCCCCTCCCATGCAGGCCACCCTGGCAGCGCAAGCCACACAAGCAGCCCCGGCCGCGGCTTCACGCTGATCGAAATGATGGTCGTCGTTGCGATCATCGCCATCCTCGCGGCGATCGCGCTGCCCAACTACCGGGAGCATGTGCGCCGCGCCAAGCGCGCCGAGGCCCAGGCCGTGCTGATGGAGGCCGCCCAGTTCATGCAGCGCTACTACTCGGCCAACGACCGCTACACCACCGCCGCGGGCACTGTGAGCGTCGAAGCCGAGCAAAAGACGAGTGGCGCCAACAGCGTGAGCATCCTGCCCGCCACGCTGCGCAAGTCGCCCAGCACGGGCACGGCCAGCAACTACACCGTGGCGGTCTTCGCGCGCGACAAGCCGCCCAGCTTCACACTGAAGGCCACGCCCGCCGGCAGCATGAGCGACGACAAGTGCGGCACGCTGGTGCTTAACAGCCTCGGCACCCGAAGCATCGCCAGCACGACCGTGGGCGTGACGGCCGCGGATTGCTGGAAGTAGCGGCAGCAGCCTGCGCAAACAGGCCCGACGAGAAGCACCGAGCCCCACACACACACCGCACCCCCAGGGAAGACCGCATGCAAGCCATCTCTCACCGTCTCGCGCTGCCCAAGCCGCGCGCGCGCGCCCACCTGCTGCACGCCTTTACCCGCCTGGCGCTGGCCTGGGGCGCCGCCCTGCTCTGCGCGGGCACCGTGCTCGCCGCCAGCACGCCCAGCCAGTCGCCGCTGTACAGCGCCGTGCCGGGCGCCAAGCCCAATTTGATGTTCGTGCTGGACAACTCGGGATCGATGGGCTTCGAATATCAGGAAGGCTATTCGGTTTCAGACAGTTGCCCGAACGGCGAATCTTGCGCAAACAACAATAAATACGGCTGGTATGCGATGCGCTCCAGCGCAATCAATACGCAGTACTACAACCCGTCGATGACCTATTTGCCAAGAATCGATGCCAATGGCAAGCCAAAAGAAAATCCGCTCACTTTTGTGGACAACCAGTCGTCGAAACCTTTTTACTATTCCGCGGACGGCACCGATTACAACATCCAAGAAGAACCCTACGCACCCAAATACACCGAGTACACAACAAACAGTGTGCCCGGCGATAAAAAATTCACCTACGTTCAATGCAAAAACAATGATTGTTCGACTTCGGCCAATAGAACAGTCGTCGATCTGAATTTTCCGGCGGGAAACGAAACAGTCGTCTTGCCTATAGGCCACACTCGCACCGATTGCGGCAAAAACGCGACGACCTGCACCAAAGCCCAGGAACTTAAAAATGTGCTGAACTGGTATGAGTGGTACCGCACTCGGGCGCGCGCCGTCGCCACCTCCGTGGGGCGTGCCATGCAGAATTACGACAACAAATTCCGGGTCGGCTATTCGCAATACAACCAAATCAAAAGCAAAGCAGACTATGGCGAGGCCAAATCGATCCAGCGCGGCGTTCGTTATTTCAGGGACGACGCCGGCGGCAACAATTGGAAAACCCAGTTCTACGACTGGCTCTACGGCGTCATTCCAATTGACGGCACACCCAGCCATTACGCACTGGCTCTGGTGGCCGACTATTACGCCGGCGCATCGACCTATGCGGACAGCCGCGCCGTCAGGGCGACCTACGGCAACCCCTGGAAAAACGACCCCACCAAAACCGACGCCGAAAACAGCGTTGACGATTTGAGCTGCAGGCGCTCGTACGCCATCGTGTTATCGGACGGTGCCTGGTCCGAAGCAAAAACAGGGGTCAGAAAATACGCGAGCCGCCAAGGCGACATCTTCGAAGGCAAGCCCGGCGGCAATGCGGCCAAACTGCGGTACGACCCCAACGGCGCAGCGGAATTCGACAGTGCAGCACTGGCCACCCGGTTGACCGCCCGCAATCTCTACATTCCCTACGGCGACGGGGGCATCAGCAGCAACGGGTTCGCCGATTTGACGGCCCATTTTTTCTGGCACAAGGACTTTTCCAGCCTGCCCAACAACGTGCCGCCCATCGGGGCTCAACACAACCCCACGTTCTGGCAGAACATGACGACGTTCGTCATTGGCTGGGGCCTGACGCCGTCGGGCGACCAAGGCGTTAACGGAGGGTTGAAGTGGGCTCAGATCAACAAATACAACAACGACTGGCTCGCGGGCGTCCCCACGTCGTCGCTCGTGAAACCCGCATGGGCGGGCAGAAGCACGAGCGTCGACCTGAACGTGAAGGATGGTGACCGCTCCCTGCGCGTGGATGACTTCATCCGTGCCGGCTTCACCGGCGGCGGCCGCGCCTACAGCGTGTATTCGGGCGACGACGTGCGCAAGGCGATGGACAACGCGCTCAGCAGCATGGTGGGCAGCGGCAACGACGCGGGCGTGGCGGTGTCGGGCAGCAGCAGCGAGTTTCAGACGCTCGACAACCAGTTCAAGTACACGACCGAATACCAGACCTCCGACAACAGCGGCGACATCAAGGCGTTTCAGTTGAACGCCAGCGGCGGCTACCTGCGCGTGGATGCCTCCGGCAAGCCGACCCCGGTGTGGTCGGCCAACGCCCGCATGCCGGCGGTGGCCGAGCGGCAGATCTTTGCGCTGTCGGGCTACGACGCCGACAAGCCCAGCGCCGCCCCGGCCCTGCGCAAGCGCCTGAGCTACAGCACCACGCTGGACAGCCTGCCGGAAGACCTGCAGAAACTGCTGAACGCCGACGCGCTGCAGCCGAAGGGCACCGAATTCGTTCGCTACCTGCTGGGCGAAGACCCGCAGACCGACAAGAACGGCACCACCTACCGCCTGCGCAAGCAGCCCGTGGGCGCCTCGGTGAACTCGTCGCCGGTGTTTGTGGGCGCGCGCGTCGACATGGGCTACGACGTGCTCGGCACGGTCGACGGGCGCACCAGCTACAAGGCCTACCGCACGGCCAAGCGGACGCTGCCGTCCACCATCTTTGCCGCCACCAACAACGGCAAGGTGCATGTGCTGAACGCGGCCAAGACCGACACGGTGCTGCCCGGGGTGGCCGCAGGCGAGGAGCTGGCCGCCTTCATGCCCAAGGGGGCCATGGCCGCGCAGATCGACATGGCGGCCTCGAGCTTTCACTTTCGCTACACGCTGGACGGGCCGCTGGTGACGCACGACGTGTACGACGCCAAGGGCCAGACGCCCGCGGGCGGCGAGGCGGCCTGGCGCCAACTGATGATGGGCACGGGCGGGCGCGGCGGTCGCTTCATGTACGGGCTGGAGTCGCCCCTGGGCACGGCCGACCGCATACCGACCAAGGACCACTTTCTCTGGGAGGTGGACACCAAGACCGCCGGCTACGCCGACATGGCCCACATCACCAACAACCCCGCGGCCGGTCAGCTGGACGACGGCACCTGGGTCATGCTGACGGGCAGCGGCCACTACGGCGGCGCGGGCAAGAAGGTGGGCCTGTACGTGGTGGAAGCGCTGACGGGCAAGCTCAAGGCGTTCATCGCGCTGCCGGAGGCGTACGGCAACGATGCCGCGGCACCCGTGGTGCCGGCGGACGGCTCAGCCACCTCGGCCACCCCCGTCGCCCCTGCCGCCGTGCCCAAGCGCAGCAACCGCGGCCTGGGCGGCGTGGTCGCGGTGCGCGACAGCACACTCAAGGTGGTGGCGGCCTATGCGGGCGATGCCAACGGCAACCTGTGGCGCTTCGACCTGCGCAGCGCGCGCCTGGCGGTGTCCTATGGCAGGCCGCTGTTCACCACCCAGGGCGGAAAGGCGCAGCCCATCTACGCCGCGCCCGCCTGGCAGGTTCACCCGGGCGACGCCAGCAGCTGCAACTACAGCACCACCTCGCAGTGCGGCGCCATGGTGGTGGTGGCCACCGGCATGCTGCTGGACGAAGACGACCTGGCCAAGCCCGCCACCGCCCAGGCCATCTACGGCATCTGGGACAAGACGCCCATCGGCGGCAACGACAAGGACGGCGCCGAGCAGGTCGGGCTGCAGGACCTGGTGGAGCAGACCATCGACCTGACGTCGAAAAAGGCGGGCAAGGGCGAAGAGGCCGGCAAACACTTCTATCAGGTCAGCTCGAATCCGGTGGACTGGAAGAAAAAGAAGGGCTGGCTGATGCAGCTGGGCACCATCGCGCAAGAGGGCGCCATGCCCCACGGCGAGCGGGTGGTGGGCGACCTGTCCAACATGGGCAGCAACGTGCAGGTGACCTCCTTTCTGCCGGAGGACAAGAACCTGAGCATCGAGTCCTGCACGCCCACGAGCAGCCTGCCCAACATCGTGTATGCGCTGGACGCGCTCACCGGAAAGAACAAGTACGCGTTCGACGTCGACGGCAACGGCACCGCCGACAGCTACTCGATCGTCGCCATTCCGTCCGGTGGCTTCACGCGCGGCAGCGTGAGCTCGCGCAACATGATCGGCCAGTCCAACGAAGGCCGGCCAGACCTGAAGCCCGAAACAGAGTGCACCGGACAGAGCGGCTTTTTGACCGGCGTGGGCGGCACGCAGAAGATAAGCGACGGCTGCGCGGCGCCCAAGGCATGGCGGCGCAGTTGGCGCCCGGTGGTGTTGCCGCCGTTCTAAGGCAGGGACGTTCCAGGCCGGTCCAGTTTCAGGTCGTTCTAGGAACCCGGGTGGTCGCGCATCCAGCGCATGGCCTGCTGCTGCGCATGGCGCAGAGCTTCGGCCTCGGTGGCGTAGGCGGCGGTTTCGGTGTCGATGGGCAACTGCACATCGGCCTGTTCCGCGGAGGCCGCGCGCAGGGTGACGACGGGGCGGTAGGTCTCGTCGTCGAGCCGCTCGGCGCGGCAGAGGAACTGGTGTCCGTCGTGGGTGAAGTCGACGGTGTGGGCGTCGAATGCGGGGGTGATAGGGGTGATAGGGGTGATGGGGGTGTTGGCTGGGGTCGTGGTTGGCATGGCGTCGGGTCCTTGGGGTGCTTGCATGGGTGCCAATGTGCGAGCGTCGACGGCCGCCGCGTGTGAGCGCAGGACGATGTTGCGCGTCGGCGATTGAGCAGGCGAACAGCGCAAGGCGTTGTGTGCGAGACGAACAGCGCGAGGCGCTGAATGCCAGCCGATCCCTGCAAGTCAATCGTCCCGAAGCTGCGGGCCGGCGTTCGACGCGCAGCGCGCTACCGGGTCACCGCCCCGCTGGTCCACCACATAGCGCAGCGCGGCCTGCAGCGCGGGCCAGCCCGCGAAGGCCAGTGCGTTGTTGAACGAATCCCACCGCGCGCCCAGCGCCCGCATGCGCTGCGACAGCTCCGGGTCGCAGCCCACCAGCGCGGGCCGCGCATGCCCGTGACGCGGCACGGCCTCCACCAGCGTGCAGCCCAGCTGGGTCGCCAGCTGGGCCGTGTCTTCGTTGCCTTGCCGGGGTCGGCGAATCATCGGGAGGCTCCTTTTGTTTTGTGCATGTGGCCTCAGGCTAGCGCGCGCGCAAGCGCAATGCGGTCGGCTTGCGGCACACGATGGCGTAGGAAAAAAGAAATGGACGCATCAGGAAGGAGGCAAGAAGGCAAGGAGGCAAGCCAGCACAGGCGATGCGCTCACGCCCGGTAACGTCTGCGCGCCCGCCATCGCCAATGGCCTATGGACAAGGCGCGCCGATGGGGCCAAGGTGCGGGCATGACCCACCCCATCGAACTGACCATTCAGGAGCCGCTGCCGGGTGCATACGTCTGGCAGCTGCTCGAAACCGACGACCAGGGTGCGCACCCGCGCGTGCTCGGCAAAGCCTACGACGCGGCGGACAGCTACGAGCTGGCGCTGTCCGCCGGGCAGCGCGCCCTGCAGAGCGCCATTCGCGACCGAGCGGCGCCCGGTCGCAAGTAAGCGAAGCGGCAAGCAAGAACCGGCGGCTGCATGGGCCGCATGGCCTTTGCTGCATGGGCTGGATTGGTCATTGCTGCGTGGGCAGCGTGGCCGTTCTTACCAGCGCACACGCACACCAGCGGTGCCCTGCACGCTGCTGCCGCCCTTCACTCGCTTGTCCGCACCCGAGGCCAGCAGCGTGCCCAGCTCGCCATAGAGGCTCGTGGTCGGGCTCAGTTGCAGCACGGCACCGACCGCGATCTCGGTCGCCGTGGCGCCGGTGCGCGTCACGATGTCGGTGGAGCCCGCCGCACTCACAAAGCGCGTCACGTCGCGGCCCTGCGGCGCGCGGTGCAGGTTGAGCCGCGCATACGGGCGCAGGCTGCCTGCGCCGGTGTCGATCTCGCCCTTCACCGTCAGCCCTGCACGCAGCCGCCAGCCGTTGTCGGTGGCCTGCTGCACCGTGGCGCCCGGAATCGTCGTTTCGCCCAGACGCTGGCTCTGGCGAACGAGCTGCAGTTGCGGCTCCAGCGTCCAGCCGCCCAACCCCAAGTCGACTGACTGCCCCACCTCCAGCGAGGCCAGCCAGCCATGGCCCTTGCCGGACAGCCCGGCGCACTGAAGGGGCGCCACCGTGTAGCTGTAACGACCCGTCTGCAGCACGGCATCGGCGTAGAAGCCGGTGCTGTTCGCGTAGGTGGCGTACAGCCCCAGGTGCTGGCTTTTCAGGTCGTTGCCGCCCACATGCAGATCGGCCACGCCGCGGGCAAAACCACTGACCTTGGCGTCGCCTTGCAACTGGCCGACGTACACGCCCGCGCGCCATTGCGAAGCGCGCCACAGATCGGTGCCGGCCTGAAAGCCGCTGAGCTGCCCGCTGCTCGTCGGGCTGACGGTGCCTTCCTGGCCGATGCGCAGGCCGGTGCGAATGACCCGACCCCATGCGCTGCGCTCGCGGCCTTGCGCTGCGGCGGCAAGGCCGGAGCCATCGGCGTCGCCGCCCGTGCGCTGGTGCACGCTGCCCAGCATCGCAAGGTCGGCCTGACGCAACTGCGCGGGCAGTGCCGCGAACAGCGGCACTTCGGCACGGTAGGTGGGGATCTGGACGGGCGGGGGGATCTGCTGTGCTGGAGGTGCGGGAGGTTCGGCAGGCGTTGAAGGTGCGGGCGTGTCTGGTGCTGCGGCTGGCGCTGCCGGTGCTGCGGCTGCTGCCGGTGCTGCTGCTGCTGCCGGTGCTGCTGCGGCTGCCGGTGCTGCTGCTGCCGGTGCTGCTGCGGCTGGCGTTGCTGCTGCTACGGCTGGCGCTGGCGTTGCTACCACGGCCGGCACTGGTCTTGCTGCCGGCGTTGCCGGTGCTACGGCTGGCGCTGGCGTTGCTACTACGGCCGGCACTGGCGTTGCCGCCGGTGCTGCTGCTGGCGTTGCTGCTGCGGCTGGCGCTGGTGTTGCTGCTGCGACTGGCGCTGGCGTTGCTGCTGCGACTGGCACTGGCGTTGCTGCTGCGACTGGCACTGGTGTTGCTGCTGCGACTGGCGCTGGAGTTGCTGCTGCGACTGCCACTGGTGTTGCTGCTGCGACTGGCGCCGGCGTTGCTGCTGCGACTGGCGCTGGCGTTGCTGCTGCGACTGGCGCTGGCGTTGCTGCTGCGACTGGCGCTGGCGTTGCTGCTGCGACTGCCACTGGTGTTGCTGCTGCGACTGGCACTGGTGTCGCTGCTGCGACTGGCGCCGGCGTTGCTGCTGCGACTGGCGCTGGCGTTGCTGCTGCGACTGGCGCTGGCGTTGCTGCTGCGACTGGCGCTGGCGTTGCTGCTGCGACTGGCGCTGCTGCTGCGACTGGCGCTGGCGTTGCCGATGCTGCCGCTGGTGTTGCTGGCACCGGCGCCGGTGTTGCTGCTGCGACTGGCGCTGGTGTTGCTGCTGGCGTTGCCGGTGCTGCT